>NZ_JARVSR010000010.1:0-819027 GCF_030209075.1 Pseudomonas sp. lyk4-R2A-10
GTTCGATCAGGCGATCTGAGCCTCCTTCGGCAACACGGCGTTCGATCAGGCGATCTGAGCCTCCTTCGGCAACACGGCGTTCGATCAGGCGATCGGAGCCACCTTCGGCGACGCGACGTTCGATCAGGCGATCGGAGCCACCTTCGGCGACGCGACGTTCGATCAGGCGATCGGAGCCACCTTCGGCGACGCGGCGTTCGATCAGTCGGTCGGATCCGCCCTCGGCAACACGACGCTCCATCAGCCGATCCGACCCCCCTTCGGCAATCTGGGTCGGCGCCTTTCTGGCCCGGTGCTGTTGCACTGATGAAGTTTCTGAATCCGGAGCACTGGTTTCCTGTCTGTTGGCAACCGGCATATCAGGCAGGCAGCTTGCCCCGAATGCATGAGTGGCAACTATCCAGGTGGCTGAAACAATGGCGACGGGTAATACCAATCCAATAGTTTTCATCGTGATCATCCTGAGTCGTAGTGGGACTTCGTTAATGAACTTCCGGTTGCAACCAGACAGGTTTGAATTCAATCGAATACTTCTAATGGGAAACTCCATGTTCCTGTGCTGCCAGGCGAATACGGTTGTACGCAATCAAGCGCATGACGTAGCCCAGCTTGATCGCGGTCGGCCCGAGGATCGTCATCCCGTGCGCGCCGACCAGCGTGGGCAGGTTCAAGTGATCATCAAACACATAAGCCAGGAAAATCCCCACCATCAACATGCCCAGGCCACCGACCAGCAACACGTGGGACAACTTCAGCACGCGGTACGAGTCTTCAAAAAAGTCATACATGTTGATCAGTCATCCCTGAGTCAATGAGTGGATCGATAAGTGTCGGCGCGCGAGGAAATCGCGAAGTCAATAACTTTGCCGGCCATCGCATTTGATGGAGGGATTTTACTGTTGGCGGTAGGGATCAACCATGTTGCATAAGTTTGGTTTTATCCTGCCAGCGTATGGAGAAGTCATACCAACGTATATAAACGACTAGTAATGTGCGCCGCATTTGGGCGTTAAATCTAATGGTTGATACCCAGACTTTCTGCCATTCGAACCAGATCGGCAAACGACTGCGCGCGCATCTTGCGCATGGCCTGGCCGCGGTGAATTTTCACGGTGATCTCGCTCAGGCCGATGGCACTGGCGATCTGCTTGTTTATCAGACCCGAGACGGCCAGCGCCATCACCGCTTGCTCTCTGACCGTGAGTGTCCCATGGCGTGTGCGCAATTCATGATGGCGGAGTTCGTACTCGCGGCGCGACCTGTCCCGCGTATGCGCGGCGACCACGGCGTCGATCATGGCCTGCTCGCGAAACGGTTTTTCCAGGAAATCGACGGCACCGGCTTTCATGGCGCGAACGGTCATGGCGATGTCGCCGTACCCGGTCATGAAAATGATCGGCAGATGGATGTTGGCGTCGGCGAGCGCCTGCTGAAAGACCAGCCCGCTGGTGCCTTGCAATCGCACATCCAGCACCAGGCAACTGGGCAGGTCAGGTCGCTGGTATTGCATGAAGTCGGCGACCGATCCGAACAGCTCGACCCGCAGGCCGATGGAGCGTAACAGGCTGCCAAGCGCCTCACGCAGAGGAGCGTCATCATCAATGATGAAAACGATGGATTCGGGGTTTCGCTCGGGTGCAGGTTCTACGTCCATACGCTGGATGGCTTCGCGGCGATCAGGTTGCGCAGGATGCGGAAAAACCCAATAGAAAACTTTGCCCGAGCCTCCGGTTTTCATTGGATTTTTCTTGGGTAAACGTCCAGAGGCCATCGACCGCTGTTCCGGTCATCGATGGCCTCGGCGAATCAGTTTCCTGCCCGGGCGACTATCGCAAAATTCCCCGGCGCCTTTTCCAACAGCCCCAGAAATCTCACGAGATCGACCTTGCTGCCATCCACCTTCAGATCATCGGAGGTGAATGCCTCCTTCAGCCCGGCGGTGCCGCCCAGCAGTTGGACGAACAGGTCCTTGGTGACACTCAGCGTTGCGTTGGCGTTCGCCGCCGTCGGGCCTTTTCGGTAGTGCAGCACGGCGTTCTCGATCCACAGCACGAACGATTCATTCGTATCGGTCAGCACCAGATTGAAGGTCCAGTTCTTGCCATCCGCCGCCGGCCCGTCGAGGCTCGCGGCCATGGCTTCGAGGAAGCGTTCGGTGGGCGTCTGCTTCATCAGTTCGATCAGGTCGGAGCGTTTGACGCCCTTGGCCGGGGGGCCGTTGCGCAGCTCCATGGCAGCGGTCAGGTAACTGTTGCGCCAGGTTGCCGATTCCGCCTGATAGCCCATCTGTTCGTACGCGCGGGCCAGCAGTTCCTTGGCGGCGGTGTCGTCGGGTTTGGCCAGCACGGCCTGATCCAGGAGCTCGGCAACCCAGCGATATTCGCCCTTGTCATAGGCCACGCGCGCGGCTTCGACCACCTTGGCGTTACCTCCCATCAATTCGACGTAGCGCTTTGCCGACTCCTTGGGCACCAGCGGATTCAAGTGCGCGGGGTTGCCGTCGTAGGCGCCCAGGTACAGCTGGTAGATCGCCTTGACGTTGTGGCGCAGGTCGCCGTAATAGCCGCGAGTGCCGAAGTACGAGGCCAGCGAATCCGGCAGCTGGATCTTGTCGGCGATCTCGTTGGGGGTGTAGCCGGCGTTCATCAGGCGCACGGTCTGGTCATGCAGGTATTTGTAGACGTCGCGGTGCTTGGTGATGAATTCGCGGATCCGCTCGTTGCCCCAGATCGGCCAGTTGTGCTGACCGAAATAGACCTCGGTGTCGCCCAGCTCATCCAGGGCGATTTGCGTGTATTCGGACCAGCGCAGCGCATCGCGCACCTTGGCGCCACGGATCGGCAGCAGGTTGTGCATGGTCTGCGCCAGCAGCTCCGCGCCGCCGTAAGCCTTGAGCGCGGGGATCGAAAAGGTCAGCTCGGCCGGGGCCTCCGCGCCGGGCATGTTGTGGAACACGAAGCTGACGCCGTCGAGCACCAGCGGCTGGATCGGCTGGTCGATGATCTGCGTTGGCGGCAGGATGCCCATGCTGCCGTACGCAACGTTCTTGCCCAGCCCGGTGTCGACGATGCCGGTGGCGCCCGGCGTCAGGTTCTTGCCGAACTGATACATCGACCGCCGTGCCATCGCCGGGCCCGCCAGGATGTTTTCGCTGGTGGCTTCCTCCATGAACCCGGCGGGCGCGACGATGGGAATGTTGCGCTGGGCCACTTCGCTGCTTGAGGTGATGCCCAGCACACCGCCGAAATGGTCGGCATGGTCGTGGGTGAAAATGATCGCGGTGACGGGCTTGTTGCCCAGATGCTCGCGGGCGAAGGCCAGCGCTGCGGCGGCGGATTCTCGGGAGGTCAGCGGGTCGACCACGATCCAGCCGGTCTGCCCGTCGATCAGCGTCATGTTGGCGATGTCGAAACCGCGCAACTGGTAAATGCTGTCGGTGACCTTGAACAGGCCGATCTGTGCGTTGAGCATCGCGTGTCGCCACAGGCTCGGGTTGACGGTGGTCGGCGCCTGGCCTTCGACGAAGCGGTACGCATCGAAATCGATCAGGACATTGCCGTCAGCGCCAAGGATCTTGCCGGTGGGCCGGGCGATGAAACCGCGCTGGGCATCTTCCATGTCACGGTTGTCGCTGAGGTCCAGGCCCTTGATCGACGCCTGGATCAGCGCGGCCGTGGCGGGCGTGGCGTCGCCGGCTGCGACGCTGGGCTTGTTGTCGCAGCCGGCGAGGGACACCAGCGTCAGGGCGAGGATCGTGTAGAGGGTCGATTTCATTCTTGTTGTTCTCCGAAGTTCGAATGCGCTCCAGCCTAGGGGCAGGGCAACGATGTATCCAATGCATTGTTTACATCCGGATAATGCGTCGCTAGCATCGGGCGAATGGACCTAAAACGACTGTCACACCTACTCGCGCTAGCTGATGAACGCCATTTCGGACGCGCCGCCGAGCGCGTGCACCTCAGCCAGCCGGCCCTGAGCCGCAGCATTCAGGCGCTGGAGAGTGAAACCGGGCAGCGCCTGTTCGATCGCGACACCGGAGACGTCCGCCCGACGCCGGCGGGGGTCTTTCTGATCGAGCGGGCGCGGCGGCTGCTGTTCGATGCCCGGTCGCTGGAGCGGGACATGGCGCTCTACAGCGATCGCCAACTGGGCAGCCTCGCGTTCGGTGTCGGCCCGTTCCCGGCCGCGATGTTGATGCATCAGGTGGTGCCGCGACTGCGTCTGGATCACCCGGCGGTCACCCTGCGCGTGGAAGTGAACAACTGGCAGATTCTCGAGGCGCGGCTGCGCGCTGAGGCGATCGAATTCTTCGTTGCCGATATCCGCAACTTCACGGCGGAATCCGATCTGCTGATCCGTTCGCTGGGCCAGGTCTCGGCAGGCTTCTTCGTGCGTCCGGAGCATCCGCTGGCCGGGCGCAAAGTGCAGATGGGCGAACTGGAAGGCTATGGCATCGCCACGACGCGCTTGCCCGAAGTCGTGAAACTCGAGACCGCCCGAACCCTCGGCATCTCCACCCGTCAGGCGCTGCCCATTGTGCTGGAGTGTGATGATGTGGCGTTGCTCAAGACCGTCGCAGGTTCAACCGACACCATCCTCGGCGTCATCCATGGCGCCGTGGCTGAAGACATTCGGGTGGGGCGTTTGATCGAGCTTCATGTTGTCGACAGGCCGGGATTTCACTCCGAAATCGGCGTGGTGAGCTTGCAGGGCAGAAGCCTGTCGCCGACGGCTTTGTGTGTGATCGAGGCGGTGGTTGCCGAGATGCAATCCGTTCACGTCGAACAATCCCCACGTCTTTAGAGATACGTCCTACAGCCACGATTTTCCTGCTTCGTTAACGTCGTGCGGCCTCTTGCGAGGGGTTGCCGATGCATGAACGAAAGGACAATCAGTGGCTGTTCAAAAGGACATTCCCCGGGTTCCCAACCCACCGGCGGGCGACGGGCATCACGTCACCTACCGCTACATGACGGCCACCGAACTGGCCGATCAGCAAGACCGACAAGACAAGTACGACGCCATGCTGGCGAGACAGGACGCCTTCGAACGCAGCCGTGAGGTCGCGGCGAACAAGCCTGAGCCGGTGCGCGCGGGCTGCGTGTTCGCCAAGTCGTGCAAGCTGCCGGACGCGATCATCGATTACTCGAATCCTTCGGGGATGGTGCCGACAGACAGTCTGAAGGATTACGGCGAGCTGATTTTGCTCGGTGGCCGTGAGGCCGATGACTGCGGTCGGGTTGAGCTCAAGAAAATCAGCCGCACGGCCATTCCTGCGGGGCTGGGCACTTTCGCCCTTGCCGGTGAGGGGTTCAAGGCATTGCCCGCGATGGCCTCTGCTGCCGTCATCAGCCCGTTGCTCGGGCTGGTGGCGATGTTCATGCCCTCGAACCTGGGCGATAGCGCGCTGTACACCGAAGACCAGTTACTCGCCCTCAAACAGGCCCGAACCCGCGTGCGCTTGCGCGTTGAACAGCAGGCCGATGGCAGCCTCAAGGGGTACGGCTTCTATACCGGCAAGAATCGCGATTGGGAGATGGTTGATGTCGTGCAGTTCACGGCACGCGATAGCCGGTTTGTTGCAGACCTCGGTGACGGTGTTGAGCTGATCTGGACGCCTGCCGTGGATGGTTCCGACATCCTCGGGATTCCTGCGCTGGAGGCTGCTCCGCAGGCGCCGCATATCTGGGTGTATCCGCCGACGAAAGCGGCGGACGGGATTCTGGTTAATCCGGTTTATCCGCCGGAGTATCGGGATTTCATTTTGGTGTTTCCGGCGGATTCCGGGGTTAAGCCGATTTATATTGTTTTAAATGTACGCGGCCATGGCACAGCCAAGGCTGGTCACACCTACCACCCGGCCCCTGAGACAGACGAAATCACAGCGTTTCCAGGATTGAGAAGAGCGAAAAAGAAAACCCCGTACTCGGGTGGTCTCCGGGATCGCTGGATAGACGCAAAAGGGAGGACGATATATGAATGGGACTTTCTTCACGGAGAGCTTGAGGCCTATCGCGCGAGCGACGGTACTCATTTGGGGTCGTACGACCATAGAACCGGTAAGCAACTAGATCCCCCTAAAGGGAAAAAGCGAAGCATCAAAAAGTATTTGTGAGGGATTTATGGGATTGAAAGCCAGACTTGAGTGGTATGACAAGGAAACCGAGCTCGGTATGGGAGAGGAATTATCGAAAGATTTCGGTGACGACGGTGCTGTAATCGAATCACTCGGCATACCAATTGAAAACAATATAAACAACGGCGGATTCGACGTGCTCTCAAACTGGGTGAGCATTCTTCAACCGAATTTCAACCATGTCATTGATCCATCTTCTTACGACTACCAAATTTCGTTCGTTTACCGTGATCAATGGTAAGCACCAAAACAATACCCCCGATCAGTCATCTGATCGGGGGCTAAAACTGCGAATGGGATTAGTCAGCCCCGCTGACCCCGCCCCGGATAATTGAGCACAAACTGCACATGCGCCTTCACCCCGGTGGCCAGTGTCGCGTCATCGGCGGTGAAGTAGGGGCTGTGGTTGTTCGGCGCCTTGCTCATGTCCTGGCCTTCCGGCGTTGCGCCGAGGAACACGAACAACCCCGGCACTTTGCGCGCGTAGTAGGAGAAGTCTTCGCTCGGCGACAGGGAGGCGGGCAGGCGCTCGACCTTGCCCGGTGCTGCCAGCTCGAGGGCCGGGATCATGGCTTCGGTCAGGGCGGGATCGTTGGTGGTCACGGGCGCATTGTTCACCAGCAGCAAATTGGCCTGGGTCTCGTAGGCGCTGGCGATGCTGTTCACCAGCGGCGGCATCTTTTTCAAGATCGTGTCGCGGATGTCGGCGTTGTTGGTGCGGATGGTCCCGGTCATTTCCACGGACTCGGGAATGATGTTGGCCGCCGAACCGCCATTGATCGTACCGACGCTGATCACGCCCATGCCTTGGGTCAGGTCGACGCGCCGACTGACCAGCGTCTGCAATCCGCTGATGATGCCCTGACTGGCGACAATCGGATCGACACCGCTCCAGGGCGCCGAACCGTGAGTCTGCTGACCCTTGACCGTGATGCGGAACGAGTCGCTGCTGTTGAGCACGGTCCCGGATTTGTAGAACAGATGCCCGGTCGGATAACCCGCCATCACATGCACCCCGAACACCGCCTCGACCTTGGGCGAATCGAGCGCGCCATCGCGAATCATCGCTTGTGCACCGATCAGGGTATCGGTCTGGAATTCATCGACATCGGCCGCACCTTCTTCAGCCGGCTGAAACAGAAACACCACCGTCCCGCGCACCTGATCGCGATGCTCGGCCAGCACCTTCGCGGCGCCCAGCAACATCGCGGTGTGGGTGTCGTGCCCGCAGGCGTGCATCACCGGCACGCTCTTGCCCAGCCGCGTGCTGGTGGCCTGACTGGCGAACGGCAGGTTCGTCATCTCCTTGACCGGCAATCCGTCCATGTCCGCGCGCAACGCCACCACCGGCCCCGGTAATCCGCCTTTCAGAACCCCCACAACACCCGTCTTGCCGACCCCGGTGCGCACTTCAATGTTCGACGCCTTCAGCCGCTCGGCCACCAGCGCGGCGGTCTTGAACTCAAGATTGCCCAACTCTGGATGCTGATGAATCGTGTGGCGCAGATCGACAACTTCCTGATTGACCGCACTCACGGCGCTATCGACCCAGGGCACATCGGCGGCATGGCTGGCAGTGGCAACGAACGAAGGCAGAACGGCGAGGCACAGCGAGGTTTTGCAGAAACGGATCAAGGCGGGACTCTCTCTTATGGTTTTTATTGGCGTCAGAGGGTATGCCGCGATGCAAGACGGAACAAACGAGTCTGGCCGGTAATCGCACGGCTTTTGGTGTTTCGCGTTTTTGCCAGAGCGCGGCTTTCAGCGGATTGTTTTCCTTCGCCTGATCCGCTTCACTGTGGCTCTTTTGCCTGAGCGGAAATCAATCATGGAGCGATGCGAAGCACTGGTCATCGGCCTCGGCGCCATGGGCGCGGCCACGGTGTATCAACTGGCGAAGGCCGGGGTCAACGTGGTCGGCATCGACCGCCACCATCCGCCGCACGCGTTCGGCTCCAGCCATGGCGATACCCGCATCACCCGGCTGTCCGTGGGCGAGGGCGCGCAATACGTGCCCATCGTGCGCAACTCCCACCGCATCTGGCGCGAGCTGGAGGCGTTGTCGGGCGAGTCCCTGTTCGAACAGACCGGCCTGCTGGTGCTGACCTCCAGCCCCGACTTTGATCCCGCCGACGAAACCGACTTCACCCTGCGCACCATCGCCCTGGCGCGGACCTACGGCATCGAACACGAAGTCCTCGACGCCGCCCAGATCCGCCAGCGCTTCCCGCAGTTTGCCCAGGTGCGCGACGACGCCATTGGCTACTTCGAGCCCGAAGGCGGTTTTGTACGGCCAGAACGCTGCATCGACGTGCAACTCAGACTGGCCGAACAACACGGCGCCACGCTGTACAAGGGCGAGACCGTGACCCACATCAGCTCGGACGAACAGGGCGTCACCGTCACCACCGACCAGCGCACCGTGCGAGCGGAAAAACTGGTGGTCACCGCCGGCAACTGGGCGGGCGGATTGCTCGGCGCGCCGTTCGACAGGCTGCTCAGCGTCTATCGACAGAAACTGTTCTGGTTCGAAACCGAGCCTGACGCGGAACTGGTCGGCCACTCACCCACGTTCATCTTCACTCACGGCCAGGACGACGATTTCTATGGGTTTCCCGCGTTGCCGGGGGAGGGCAGTTTGAAAGTGGCGACGGCGCAGTATCACAGCACGTCCACGCCTGAAACTCTGGATCGCACAGTCTCGGCCGAGGAAGAACGCGAGATGTACGAACAGCAGGTGAAGGGGCGCATTGCCGGGCTGACGGATCGGGTAGTGAAGTCAGCGGTTTGCGCCTACACCGTCACGCCGGATCGGCATTTCATCATTGATGAGCATCCACGGTTGCAGCACACGTTGGTGGTGTCGGCGTGCTCCGGGCATGGGTTCAAACACTCGGCGGCGTTGGGGGAGGCGTTTGCGCAGTGGTGTTTGCGAGGGGAGAGTGAGCTGGATCTTTCGTTGTTTTCGGTGGGGCGGTTTGAGGCATAGTGCCCACTATTCGAAAACAGATCCATTTAATGAAAATAGATTCGCCCCTTCATGGGGAGCGAACCGAAACCCCGCAAGGAACGCACATGAATTTCTTCAAGAAGCTTCTCGTTTCATTGAAACGTCCTAAAACCGAAGACGTCCAGCTCACATCACAACCCCTTGAAGTCCAGGAGCAGGATATCTACGACAGCATGACCGAGGCTGAAGCGGCAAATCTGGCTGCCCGAGAGGCCAGCGCAGCGTGCCGGGATCGTCATTGGGCATCAGTCGGCATAATCGAGCGCGATGTCCTTGCCTACATGATCAGTCCGAGCTTTTCCGGTGGCCCTTACTGGCCCTCGACTCGTCAGGCCTACCGGGTAGTTCGCCGTAACGACACAATCATCATCGCCACGGAAGGTCTGTCAGACCCATTCGATGACGCGGAAGAAATGGGCAATGGTTTCGAGATGGAGTTGTTCGTAGAAACTGCCGATATACCCGAACACGCCCGTGGCCCGGTGGGTGACGTCGATCCTTTCCAGCGCAGCTGGGCATTCGAACTGGTGGAACACGTTGCCAAAACGGTTGCGGACGCTGGAGGCTACACTCGCGGACTCGACAAGTACGGTGCGATGTCCATTGAAATTCCCGGGTTCAGCCTCTCGAATCACATGTGCGATCAATTCCCCAAACACTTTGTGACCGAAGACGACTCGACCGGTGTCTTGCTGGGCGCCCCGGAACCGGATTTCCCTACCCGGCTGGATGACATGCCGTTATCCCCTGTGAGAATGGTTCCGGTGGTACTGAT
Source organism: Pseudomonas sp. lyk4-R2A-10 (assembly GCF_030209075.1). NCBI lineage: Bacteria > Pseudomonadati > Pseudomonadota > Gammaproteobacteria > Pseudomonadales > Pseudomonadaceae > Pseudomonas > Pseudomonas sp. lyk4-R2A-10. The sequence goes on from NZ_JARVSR010000010.1 coordinate 9,922, forward strand.
CACCGCGTCGGAGCTTGAGTACATTCGTGCTGGCGGGCGGGCAGCACGCGATGACCTGGTGGTCCGATTGAAGGCTGCGGGTGTCGGGCATGTGAGCAGTTTGCAGCGTGAGAGTGTTGTTTGACGCTGCAGTGTTCTCAGGTTCCCTTGCTGGTCACGCCTGCCCAAATCGAGATTTTCGCCAAAGACTTGTCCGCCTTTTAATGACGAGGGCAACCTCAAAGGTTTGAGCCGCAAATGAGCAAATTGGGTTGCAGATGTGGGCACGTGATTGTCGATCAGACTGACAGCTTGCCCTACAAGGCGAGTTTACTTCGCGACGAAGTAGAGGATGCATTCTGGGAAGAGGTAAACCAAGAACTCAAGCCCCTGATGACTGCTGCCGAGTCGGGAGACAAGGCTGTGATCGATGGGGCGTTCGGTGAGTTTGCACCTTGGGTCAACGCGACCGACGAATTGATAAGCCGATTATCGAGCCTCCACATCCACCGGACGTTAGATGTTTATGAATGCACGAACTGTGGGCGTCTTTGGGTGCAGAAGGGCGCGGGTAATCAGTTCGTTTCATATGTTCCGGAAGAGGGTGGATATCAGGCGATTTTGTCGGCGACGTCAGGCGATTCCGAGAGCCTGGATTGCGAATAAATAGGGAACTGCTCAGTGTCTAACCGCTATGCCGCCTCCCGAGACAGGATGGCGAATGACTTGAGAAATGCGCAGCTGCTGCAGGGGCAGCGACTTGCTGAGTTATTGCATGACCAATATTACTTTAACGAGGAAAAGTGCCTGTCTGACGTAGGGCCGTTGCTCTGGCGGTGTGGCGAACATCAGAAAGTTGCGATGTACCTGCTGAGCGATGGGGAATGTGTTGGAGCTGATGAGTCCGATCTGGAACCTCCCACTCCCTTCACACTTGATGCCGCGAGCTTCTGCTCGTGGCGTAGGGAAAATCTGCTTCGCAACAGGTCTGCTCTCTTCCTCGAAGGCAAAATCATTACAGCGGTTCAAGGTGTTGTCGATAAAGTGGCAGGCGGAGAGGTTTGGCTTGTCGGCTTTCAAGTTGCCTTCGAGACAGGCGACTGCCTGATCTACCTGAATCAAGGTGACGGTGCAGTCGTTCTGATTAACGAATGGCCCAAGAGGTTGGAGGGTGTCGAAACCTGCTTGGTGACTGCGCTGGAATGAGCGTTTTGTTTAATAGCAGCTTGGGCGAAAATATATGCGTCCCCATTTTTTCGGTAGGAGCGGTCGCGGATGATATGGACGATCAGGAAGACGGTCGGCCAAATAAACAAGCATCCGCCAATCCTTGTTATATCGCGTGTAAAACGCTGATTAGTCGTTCATAAAATTTCGCAAAACTAGGCATTTCCTCTGCAAGTTTTCTGCAGTCCATTCCATTGGCTTCTAACCAAGTTAACAGACGCTCGTTAGTAGCTTCCCCTTCAAGTATGGTGCTAAGCATCTTCTTGGCAGAATTCGGGGATTTATCATTACCGGAAAGCTCCTCTAAGTCAGCGCAATGCTGATATGGATTCTCCTTCGCGGCGCATATGAACCATGATTCTGATTTTGGCCTCGGTACCATCGGAACTCCTCTAGTGAATTCGGCACGCCTAAAGCCCTCTTCAATTGAGGTTTTTTTTTGCTCCCAGATATCGCTCGGATCGCTGTTAGTACCATCGGAATCTCTGAATAGTATTGCTACTGCGACGTCGCCTTCTGCCGCTTCTAACTCTTTCGATATCTCGCCAAGCATTAAGGCGTTGAAAAAGAAAAGCCCAGTCTCCACTCCGTGTTTACGTCCTGCAAAGACGAAGCCGCGCCGCTCATTTTTCTTCGCTGCAAGCCGCTGTGTTAAGTATGCTTCGCTGTAATACCTGTAGGTGCCGAGGTGCGTCTGTAATGGGCTATACTGCATCACCTCTTCGATAATGTAGTCAATGATATATGTCAAGGGGCCTAGTTTATACATCTCATCCTGGCAAAACCCTGCGTGATTAATGCATGCCCCGAGATCGCTTACCCCTTCACCACTACATACTACGATCACATAGCACCCTTTTCCAAATTAGAGCTTTCATCCGCATCGAGCTTTGCACATTCACTAGTGAGATTAGTTAGGCTTGTGTCTACAAAAGCCTCGCCAGGGCCCATTATTGCTAGTTTTTTTTGCATTCTCGGAATGCTGAACAGCGGCCGACTCCGGGTGCCACCATCAAATGTACGATACACAAAATGTACAGATTTCTCAGCTACTTCATCGGATAAGTAATTTAAGATCATTGGACTATGTGTGGTGACGATAACTTGCTGACCTGTATTCTGTAGTAAATGAACAAGGCGCTCTACGATTTCAGGGTTAACTCCATTTTCAACTTCATCAAACAGAAGTGTTGCATTGCCCGATCCCGCTTGAGCAAGAATCGCCAATATCCTGAGTAGCCCATCGTTAACGTGCTTGGCTTCAGTTTCAATAATCTCTCCATTGAATTCTTCAATGATTGATAGTTTTTTCCAGCCGGCTCTTTCCTGCTTAACTTTAAAGTCTAGTACGGCAGGGTAGAACTCTCGCAATAGCGCTGTGAGTTTTTCTCGTTCTTTGCCTTTTATATTGTAGAGATACGGAGAAAGCTTTTCTCCACCGGTGCCAATGTCTATCGCGGCTTCTCGCGATGAGTTTCTCATTAGGTGAGGGGATAGGAGTTCTAGTGATCTAATGTTTAATATTGCATTTCTTACTTCAATTATTTCCGGGCTTAATACGTCATCCTTTAGCGCAGAAAGGATGGAGCCGACATAGTTAAACTCGATCTTAGATGGTTGTGTGTTAAGTATGGAATATCGGCCTCTCGTAAGATTGAATATATATTCGCCCTCGGCTTCAAATATTCTCTCTAGTGTGCAGGAAAGGCTGCTCCTGTTGAAGCTTCCGACCCACGAAAAAAGTTTTCCGCTTTTGACCCTTACCGTTATTCCGATGATGATGTTGGAACTATTGGACAGTTTTGAATGCAAGTCCGAAACGCTCCAGCCGCGTTTTGATAGCCAATTGGTAACGTCGCCGCGCATTAGGTGGGAGGCAAAGTCTAGAAGTTGAAGTACGCTGCTTTTTCCAGCCCCGTTTAATCCAACGAGGCAAGTAAAGTTACCCAGTCCCGTCTTTTCGTCAAGACTAAAGTTGGCTAGTGATTTGAAGCCGTTAACGCTAAAACCTACGATCATAAGATTCCCAGTCTGGCATCCCTTTGATACCTTCTCTTTTTTACAGCAATTCATCGGTTCTACGCAATTATCGCACTCAAGACGAATTGGAGGCTGAGCTCCCTCATCTCATCCGATGAGCTAGCTAAGCCCCGCTCAGCTTAGTCGATTCATGGGGGCGTTTTTGGCCTACTGCTACAATCTCCTTCAGGTCCTAGCGTCAGCTCCAACGTTACAATCACGTCGGGTCGGCTAATGGCCGATAGCTGCCATTAATTTTGGCAGCTTCGGCTGACATCGTTTTCTCCGACCCTCTACTAATCAGTCATGACAGAGGGGTCGGCTTTCAGGTCTTCACCTCAACATGATCCAGCGCCTGATTCACCGCCAACTCACTTAACATCACCAACTGCGCAATCCCGATCGCCGTCTTGCGATGGGCAGGCTCAAGAGTCGCCGCAAAGTTGTTGAGCATTTCGCTGGCCGACCCCAGTGATTCGCTGGCGTTGGCCAGGAGGGATTCGGTGTTGTAGGCCGGGTTGGCCAGGTACATGGGGTCGTGTTTGTGGTGGCTGCCCATGATGCGTTGTTGTGGGGTGAGGTAATGGTCGAGCGCGCGTTCGGCCGCTTCGTTCAAGGTCCGTGAATCCGGAAATTTGTAGGGAGAAACCGGATCGGTTTCCGGTGGGTTCGGTGTTGGTTTGAACATAGATGTAACTCCAGGGTGAGAAAGTGGAGCCATCAGCCTCGCTACCAAACGAGGGTGGTGGCCATACGGAGGTTGGTAGACCGGTCACCTGGATACCCGGCGCGTCCGAAGACGCCCTACGCATGGCCACCATAAAACAGCGGACGAAAGAGTCCCTGCAATCCGGCGTTGCGATGCGACAGGTAATCCGGGCTACCAAACCCGATCACTGTTTTTCAGTGACCCGGAAACGATAAAACCCGCACCCCAGACGCACAAGCCGGCGGATTCTGGCGTAGTCGTAGGCAATGACGCAAGACGCTGTAGCCGTGGGGAAGTAATGCCGGGCGTTTCTAAACACCATTCAAAAAACGCTTAAACACGTCGCCCTCGCCATGTCGAAATCAGACGTCCATGCCGCTCCTGAATACAAGCGGGCTCCCGTTTGCGGGATAACGCGATCACATCTATTTCAATTTTCCTGTCCGTCCCCATTCTTTCTTGGCACCTACCAACGCGTGTCGCTTTTTAAGCTTGATGAAACGTTTCAGCAGGTTTATAAAAACGACACAACTCCAAGAAAAGGCTGCTCCCATGACCCCGCTCAAACTCGTTGTTGCCCTCAGCGCACTGTCCGCTGCCTCCCACGCCATGGCCTGGGATTACGTTCTGCTCGACACCGACAAAGCCGCGCAGAACTGGCAGATCACCAGCCAGCAACTCGGCGTGAAAACCGACAAACCCTTCAGCGTCAGCCTGCGCACCTTGCATGGTGGTCGGCAGGAGGGCGTCAGCATTGTCGACATCGATAACGGCACGATGAAACTTTCGGTGGTGCCGACGCGGGGAATGAACGTCTTGCAGGCCTCGGTCGGCAATGTGCGCATGGGCTGGGATTCGCCGGTCAAGGAAGTGGTCAATCCGTCCTTCATCGAACTCAATGGCCGCGGTGGTCTGGGCTGGCTGGAGGGTTTCAATGAGCTGGTGACCCGCTGCGGATACGAATGGGTCGGCCACCCCGGCGTCGACAACGGCGAACTGCTGACCCTGCACGGTCGGGCCGCCAACATTCCAGCGAACAAAGTCACCCTGCACATCGATGAAAAGCCACCGTACGCCATCACCCTGCGCGGTGAACTGAAGGAGCAGGCGTTCAAGAAAGTCGACTTCTCCGTCGCCACCGAACTGGTCACCGAACCCGGCAGCGTAGTGTTCGCCCTCAACGACACCCTGACCAACAACGGTGACTATCCGAAGGAATACCAGGCGCTGTACCACAGTAATTTCAGCACCCCGTTCCTGGAGCAGGGCGCTCGTTTCGCCGCGCCGGTGAAACAAGTGTCGCCGTTCAACGACAAGGCCAAGGGCGATTTGGCTGAATGGCAAACCTACCGCGCACCGACCAAGGACTACGACGAAACGGTTTACAACGTGGTGCCGTATGCCGATGCCAAGGGCGATACGTTAACCGTGTTGCATAACAAGGCCGGCAGCCTGGGCGTTTCGGTTGGCTTCAATACGCAGACGTTGCCGGTGTTTTCTCTGTGGAAGAACACCGATACCCAAGGTCAGGGTTATGTCACCGGGCTGGAGCCGGGGACGAGTTTTTCCTACAACCGCCGTTATCAGCGCCCACTGAACCTGGTGCCCACCATCGGGCCGAAGGAACACAAAAACTTCCGCATCAGCTACAGCTTGTTGGCGGATAAGGCGGCGGTGGACAAGGCCTTGAAGCAGGTGAGCGACATTCAGGGCGGGCGGGAGACGGAGGTGCGGGAGGCACCGTTGGTTGATCTGACCAAGGGGTGACACCGGCTAGAGCGTTCTCGGCCGAGATTGCAGCACCTCGGTCGAATGTGCGGGCCTGATTCCGTTTACCGAAATTAATCGGTTCCCTTTTGTTATTTTCGTATAGGGCCGCCAATGGTCAGAAGCGGAAAGTCAGCAACATCAGCATTGTGATCAGGCCCGACTTCTACGAGAGGTGTCAGCACGTGAACAGTCAGCTCGCTCGTCAGGTCCGATTGCAATCTGGATATCTTCCCCACGTGCACACATACTCCCAGAGCAGCTTTCGCTCTAAGTGTTTAATGTAGGCAGTGGTGTAAGGCTGGCCCATGTCGACTGGACAGGCTGAAACCCAAAGATGCTCAAGTGGCGTGGTTTCCAGAAGTGTCAATCTAAAAGTATTGCCTCCAGAGTGTCCGGGGCGTTCGCTGAACGCTGACGTGTTGAATTGACGCAACCGGTCTGCCAGTGTCTGGCCTGTTGTCTCGCCAATGTAGATGATGAAATCGTTGTTTACCCGGTAGTTATCAGGTTTCTTTTTACTGCGCGCGATGAAGTACACACCCGGCAGATTCTTTCCTTCGAGTTCTGTCCGTTCAGACCAAGGACACCAATCACAAAACCCTACCTCGCCCACCATAGTTTGGCCCTACCCTAAAAAGTGTCTTTTTTAACATCATCAGCACAGCTAAGGACGATTTTTTTCCGCGCAAATGTGTACTTGTGACCGTTCTCTGCCGTTCATGGCCACGCAGTGTGATGGTCAAATCCGATGTAAATGATTGGTCAGGTCGAATGCAAATGGATGGGCACGTCTGTGCAATCACCCAGCAAGTTCGAACGTGTTGTTTGCTTTGGGCGAAAAAGACCTGGTCTTCTTGCTTAACTGATCTGCCCAGGCAAAAAGGGCCATCTCGATGTCAGCCACTCGCCAGCCTGTAGGGGACTTACCTCTGGGTAGGTCACAGTCGGGTCGTTGGACACTAGTTTCCTCTAGCTCCCTTAAGAGGGTTGTAAGAAGCTCTAGGAACTCAACGTAACCATCTATCATAGACGGATCGTGACCATCTGTGATTTTGCTCAACAGGCTTTCATTCAGTAGCGCCCGTCGAATCCGGCTATCTAAGCTTGCATGGATCTCTGGTCGGAGAAATCTCAAAAATTTGGATGCGTACGTGAGACCGCAACCAGGTATCTGCAGGGCGTTTTTAATCGCAACTGTGGGATTATCGATGTTGCCGACGACCAACTGCACTTGCGCGAGCAGACAAACATTCCCCAAACCCGCCTCGAACTTCATTCGAGGCCCGGCGCCATCGCCCCAATCCAGTATTTCACGAATTAAATTCGTCGGAGCCGTCTTCACCTGTGTCACCGAGGTAAGCCAAGCCCCGCGCTCCTCAAGCGTCTTTATCCAGCCGAACGATGGGAAAGTGTCGGCTGGGTAGCCGTAGACACCATGGTGCTTACCCCAGTGGTACTTCTTGAAGTATCCGGGAAGAAGTTTCACATCAATTGCGGTCAAATCGCGCTCCTTGGTACCAGGCTAATTTTGAGAAGATCCTTTCAATTTCCGGATCGAGGTGGAACCCGGGTCTATCTCGAAAATGCAAAAAAGGGGGATGATTTATTTTTTTGAAATAAGTCATTCCCCTTTTTCTAAAGCTGCCCTTGGGAAGAATTGAATACAAGTCGGCCTCAATTGTATCAGGCAAGCAAGCGAGGCCCCAATTCACTCAGCCGGCGCTGGTGTAGAACGCCTGTCTTACAGATAGAGCGCTACGAAAACATTACTCCAATCCACCTTATCAAACGGAATGTCCGAATCGTTAAGGCGATCGCGGCACCATTCTTGAAATTTCTCCTGATCCACTTCACCAGGTGAGCGATCCCAAAAGGCAACACCTCTTAGCCCCTCCATGTAGAGGGCCTCGGAACTTTGAATCCAGTCGACCACCCTATCCGTAGGTGTTCGGGTTGATTGTGCTGCTTGAGCCAAGTATGTGTACGTCGCCGCATCGATCACATTGTGGTCAGTGGAACCGAGTGCATCGACAACCTGCTGGACCGTTGCGAAGACAATATCCTCACCTTTGGTATACCGCTGGAACTCCGCTACCAAATCGGGATTCGGCAGTCGTAGATCTCCCGCCGCTTCGCTAGACCACGCAATCTCTTTGCCGTTGTCCAGGACAATCCGGGCTGGTTTGTAGCACCAATCCTCTTTCACATCATTGCTGATGAAGAGTGCCTGACCAGCTCCGATCTCTGCACAATGTTGAAGGAGTTCCTTCCAGATGATGAAATCTCCGCAGCTGTTCTGCGGCTTGCGTGCATCTTCTCCACCGGGCGACAACCGCGCGGCCGAGCGAGCATCAAACTCCACTCGTGCCTGCCGGTATAACTCATGCACGTCTGAAGACAGAGCGTGCTCTAAAAGCAAATTCTCGTAAAACTTCAAGAGCTCCATGCGATGGCCGCTGTCGTTTCGAGAAACGCTCTTGGCCACATTCACGATGAAGTTCGTGGCCTCTGCCAACCTGCGTTCCAAATCAATTTTGCTGGTACAACCAACGCTGACGGCGGCCGCGCCATCCAACGCCCGAGCACTGCTGGCCTTCAGCTCATCTAGCACAACCTGCAGCTTTCGGCTCAAGGTCTTGTAAGGCGAAAGAATCTCGGCTTTATCGGACAGTTGGTTGTACTCATGGACGACCCAAGCAGGGATGACCAATCTCCTTCGGAGCTGCCACAGCCACCTCTGCCAAACTTCTGAGGCTTGCTCGTTAAGGCCGAATCCCCATAACAAGACGTTGGTATCGAGAAAGATCGGACAGTCTCCGTGCAAAAGGGCGCCCAGGAAGCGATTTCGTTCGGCGGCCAGCCTAACCACCACCTGCTTTGGACGCAGGCGCGATACAACCGGCTCATCGACAGCAAACGGTTCGTCTGGCTGGTATGGCATGAATGTACTTCCTGAAGTTTAGGTAGATGTTAGGCAATCCAAGGATTATCTCGAAATCGATGGCTTGCTGCGATTGCCGAATGAAGATAAGCATCTGCCTGCCCCATCATCGCTCCCTCTGGTGGCTGCCCATAACCCGTTGTTGTGGTGTGAGGTAGTAATCGAGCGCGCTTCGTTAAGGGTTCGGTAATCGGGGATTTGTAGGGGGAAACCGGACCAGTTTCGGAAGGGTTCGCCGTTCGACAAAATCCGCAATCTCCCGCGCCCCACGCAAATGCACCACCGGAATCTCCGGCCCAATGGCCTGGCGCACTCCGTCGATCCCCGGCCGGTAGCCCCGGTCGAAACTCCACACAAATTTCAGAAAGGTCAAAAACGCCCGATCGATTTTTTCTCGACAACCCGCAGCAAGATCCGGGCGAGGGCGGTTCATCACGCTGCGTTTGATCACGCGGACGAGGCAGGTCAGGCGTGGAGTATCGAGCCATATGATCAGGTCGGTGCGAGGCAGGCGCAGGTCGAAGGTTCGTCGGGCGTAGTTGCCTTCACAGACCCAGGTGTCCGCCGCGACGGCCTGGCGTACGCGGGCGCGAAACTGCTCGGCGTCGGGCTCGACCCAGCCGGGTTCCCAGAACAGCTTGTCGAGATGGATCACCGGCAGTCCGAAGCGTTCGCCGAGGGCGCGGGCGAGGGTGGATTTGCCGCTGCCGGCATTGCCCAGAATGACGATCCGTTGCATGGGGACTTCCTGTCGCGAAAAAAGCCGGCGATTGTGCAGGAATCGGCTCTCTGACAGAAGTCCGAACGCCATTCACCATGTCGAAATCAGACGCCCCCATGCCGCTCCCAGGCTATTTGCGATCAACGCCGGGCACGTAAGGTGACGCATCATTTCATCGCCCTGCGTCGTTGTCCGACCGCGTTGTAACGCTGCAGCGCTTGAGGTGCGCCGCTCTGGAGCAGGGCAACAGGAAGAAATGATGATCGCCTGACACGTCGTCAGTACGCCCAAACGTCGATCACCAGAGAACAACAAAAACAATGAATAGCTTGAACTCGAAGGACTCGAACGGTCAGTTGGCGCAGGGCTTCAAACCGCGTCATGTCACCATGCTTTCCATTGCCGGCATCATCGGTGCGGGGCTGTTTGTCGGCTCCGGCCACGCCATTGCCGCCGCCGGCCCGGCAGTCTTGCTTGCTTATCTCTTCTCCGGTCTGCTGGTCGTGCTGGTCATGCGCATGCTCGGTGAAATGGCCGTGGCCCACCCGGACACGGGATCGTTTTCCACCTATGCCGATCAGGCCATCGGTCGCTGGGCGGGGTTCACCATCGGTTGGTTGTATTGGTGGTTCTGGGTGCTGGTGATTCCGATTGAAGCCCTGGCCGCCGGGCATGTGTTGAATCAGTGGTTTCCTCAGGTCGATGCGTGGTTGTTCGCGTTGCTGTCGATCATTTTGCTGGTGGTGACCAACCTGTTCAGCGTGTCCAAATACGGCGAGTTCGAGTTCTGGTTTGCGATGGCCAAGGTGGTGGCGATCATCGGGTTCATCGGGCTGGGTTTTGCGGTGTTGATGGGCTGGATTCCGGAGCGTGAGGCCAGCGGATTGAGCCGCTTGATGGAAGAGCACGGCGGGTTCGCCCCGAATGGTTTGTCGGCGGTGGTCGGGGCCTTTATCACCATCATGTTCAGTTTTATCGGGACCGAAGCGGTGACCATCGCGGCCGCCGAATCGAGCAACCCGGCGCAGAACATCGCCAAGGCCACGCGCTCGGTGATCTGGCGCATCGGCGTGTTTTATCTGCTGTCGATTTTCGTGGTGATTTCCGTGGTGCCCTGGAACGATCCACTGCTGGCGTCCGTCGGCTCATATCAGCGGGCTCTGGAGCTGATGAACATTCCCAACGCCAAATTTCTGGTCGATGTGGTCGTGCTGATCGCGGTGGCCAGTTGCATGAATTCCTCGATCTACATTTCCTCGCGGATGCTGTTCTCGCTGGGCCGACGCGGCGATGCTCCGCAACCGCTGAAAGTGACCTCCGCGGCGGGCGTGCCGAGGGCGGCGGTGATTGCCAGCACCGTGATCGGTGCCGGGGTGACGTTGTTCAGCTATTTCATGCCGGGCGGGCTGTTCCAGTTTTTGCTCGCCAGTTCCGGCGCGATTGCGTTGCTGGTGTATCTGGTGATCGCGATTTCGCAATTGCGCATGCGCCGGATGCTGCGTCGGCAGAACGTCGAGCTGACGTTTCGCATGTGGCTGTTTCCGTGGCTGACGTGGCTGGTGATCGCGTTCATCTGCGCCGCGCTGGCGGTGATGATGGTGACGCCCGAGCATCGTCTGGAAGTGACGTCGACCATCGGCCTTGCGCTGACGATTTCCTTTATCGGACTGGTGACCACGCGGCAGCATGGGCAGATGAGGGCGGTGGTTTCGGCGGGCAAGGCCTAGGGTTTTTCTGGTGCTTGAACGGTGGGGCTATCCCCGGCATGGACGCAGGGGAGGTCCGATCACCGGGCTTCGGCTCGCAGCCAACGTCTGACTTCGCCCTGTATCGCGTAGGCCGGAGCCTCGACCGCATTGAAATCCTGCGTATACCGCTGCGCAAACCCGTCGACGCCCCATTCCTGAAACTGCTGCACGTGCTTCAGTTCGTGCGCCCAGAGCGCGACGTTGTGTTCCGCGGTCTCAGCGTCGCGGAACAGAATGATGTCGATCAGCGTCACTGCACCGACATCCGGGTTTTGCAGGATGGCCGTGGCGGCGTTGTATTGGCCGTCGTTGGTGATTTTGTAGTGCACAGCATCGAGGAAACTGGGTTCATACCAGCGCAGCAGTTGCTCCCGGATGTGCGGGGGAATCGGTTTGATGTCGGTGCTGGCGGCTTCGGCGCGGGCCTGAGTCAAGCCCTGCGCCAGGACCGGTGCTGCCATCCGGAAAAGGTCTTCAGACAGGCGCACCGGATCCGGCAGGCAAATGCAGCTGTCGAGGCATACTTGTTTTTCGCCGGCAGGGCATGGGTCAGCCTGGGCTGGTGCTGCAAGCGTCAAGCAAAGGACCAAGGACAAAAAGGAGGGCGCGCCAAAGGCCTCTCGGTGTACGACCCTTTCATTTTGCGTTGCCCCATACATAGTCATTCCATCTACGGGTTGTCAGCGCGAGAGGCTCGGGGGAGGGGCATGGTGGTTTTCTCCCGCGTGGTTTCACTTAAGGCTAGATCAAGCCCGGCAGTTTCACCGACCTGTTTCGCCCCAAGGCCTTGGCACTGTACAGCGCCTGATCGGCGGCTTCGATCAAACCTTGCACAGGGGTTAGTCGGGAACCGGCGGCAGTGGCAATCCCGATGCTGACACTCACTCGTCCCAACGGGCTGGATTCGTGGGAAATGTTCGCTTGCTGCAACCGGTCGAGGATCAGTTGCGCCACGATCTGCGCACCTTCGCTGTCGGTATTGGGCATGATGACGCCCATCTCTTCACCGCCATACCGCGCCACAAGATCCGAGGGACGGCGCACGCACGTCTCCACGACGTTGCCAACGCGTTGCAGGCAATCGTCGCCGGCAACATGCCCGTAGGAATCGTTGAACAGTTTGAAGTAGTCGATATCAATCATCAGCAGTGCCAAGGACGTGCCGTCGCGCTGCGCTCGTCGCGCCTCCAGGTCCAGCGTCACATCGAAACAGCGTCGATTGGCCAGACCGGTCAAGGCGTCCTTCATCGCCAACAACTCGAGTTGCCTGTTTGACGAAAGCAACTGCTGCTGAGTGCCCATCAACTCCGCTTCTACTTGGGTTCTGCGTCGGATATCCAGTATCAAAAACCAGCCGATGAGACCGGTAAGCGCCAGCAGGCCCGTCACCACCACGGCCGATAGCAGCGCTTCCGTTCGCCACGCGGCGAGGGCTTCGCGTTTCCCGAGTGCGACGGTCGTGATCAGCGGCAGCCGGTCACTTTTGCGAAAGGCGTAGAGCCTTTCCACACCGTCCAGGCTGGAGGTGAACGAGGCGGTGCCGACAGAGTGATCCACCAGGTACTTGGCGTAGATCGGTGACTTTGAAAAGTTGCGCCCCATGTCCTGCTCGCGGAAGGGGTAGCGAACCAGCAACGTACCATCGGTATAGGACAACCCGATGGCACCCTCCTGGCCGACATCGATCTTTCCAAACAGCCGTAGAAAGTTTTCGATGCCCAAGGTCACCGCGACCACACCGGCAAACTCACCGCGAGCATCATTGAAGCGTCGACTGACGGTGATGACCCATTCCTGATTGGTGCGGCTCTGAATGGGCGGACCGATAAAGGTCTCGGGGGAGGGATCATCGCGGTGATGAATGAAATAGGCCCGATCACTGCTATTTGCCCCGGCCGGAATCGGCCGGTTGGAGGACATCAGCCAGCGTCCCTGACTGTCGTAGATGGTGATGCCGCTGAGCTGTGGCATCAGCGGCTCCTGCCGGTCGATCAGAGAACTGATCCGCTGGATCTGAACGGGGCCACTCCCTTCGGTTTCCAGGCGTTCGACGAGCCCGAGCAAAAGCGCCGAACTTTGGCGGACAATGCCTTCGGAATAGGTGACAAGCGCCTGGGTCAGGTTCAACCCGTGAACGTCCACTTCCTCCAGCGCTCGCTCTCGAGAGGCCAGCACCTTCCAGACAGTCAGTGAGGCCAGGGAACAGCCGATAACCAACAGCAAAAGCACAACCAGGTGTGTATCTCGCTTCACGTCACTACCTTATGGAAAGTCCGTTTTTCCGTTCCAGAGGCTATTGGATCAAGGCAATAACGGCAGCCGTTCGTCCTCATCGTGCGCAAGGATACAAGCAGTCAGGTGTCGCTGCAGCAATAGATGAACGGCTTACAGCACCGAGCCCCGCTGGACCTTCAACCGCGTTTCGGCAGCTTCCAGTTCGGGCGAATGAAGTGGCAGGTGTAGCCATTCGGAATGCGCTCGAGGTAATCCTGATGCTCCGGCTCCGCTTCCCAGAACGGCCCTGCCGGTTCGATTTCGGTAACCACCCGGCCTGGCCACAGGCCCGATGCATCGACATCAGCCGCAGTGTCTTCAGCGATATCGCGTTGCTGCTCGTTCAGGTAATAGATCGCCGAACGATAGCTCGGACCGAGGTCGTTGCCCTGACGGTTGGGTGTGCTCGGGTCGTGGATCTGAAAGAAAAACTCAAGGATCTGCCGATAGCTGATCACAGCAGGGTCGAAGACGATTTCGATGGCCTCGGCGTGATTGCCATGGTTACGGTAAGTGGCGTTCGGCACGTCACCGCCGGAATAACCGACCCGCGTCTGCAGCACGCCGGGGTAGCGGCGCAACAGATCCTGCATGCCCCAGAAGCAGCCGCCGGCGAGAATCGCAGTTTCGGTTTGAGTGGTCATGGCATGTCCTTCCTCTCGAATGGGTCGCAGATGTTCCTTGATATGAGGGAGTGTGGGCTGATTCCAAGGTTGAGCCGGTAAATAAATCGTGAAGCGCGGGCTCGCTCAGCGATCCGTGCGCGGCATCGCCGCAATCGGCTGGATTTGCCGGGATGCCTGCGCCGAGCACCAGCGATTCCGCCCTTGCTGCTTGGCCTGATACAGACAGGTATCGGCTGACTTGAGCAAAGTAGCCGGGGTCACCGCATCGTCCACCGGATAGCGCGTGGTAATCCCCGCACTCGCAGTGACATACCCCAGCGGATGCCCGGCATGTTCAAGCTCCAGCGAGCGAATGGTCTGCAGAATGTCTTCGGCCACCTGAATCGCCCCGGCGCTGTCGGTGTTGGGCAGGAGCACGGTGAATTCCTCGCCGCCGTAGCGCACGGCCAGGTCCGAAGGCCGCTTGACCGCTTTGCGGATGCCGTCGCCGACCGCGATCAGGCAGTCGTCGCCAGCGGCATGGCCGTACTGGTCGTTGTAGCGCTTGAAGTAGTCGACATCGAGCATGATCAATGACAGCGGAGAACCCTGACGCCGGGCCAGGCGAATCTCGTCCGTCAGCGCTGCGTCCAGGCGTCGACGGTTGCCCAGACCGGTGAGGCTGTCGGTCAGCGCCATGTCGCGCATCCTTTTGTGCGCGGAACGGATCTCCCGTTCCATCGCGATTCGCTGGCGCAACTGGCTCAGCACGATGAGCCCGAAACAGGCCAGCACCAGAATCATGAACACCAGCACGAAGCCGTTTTTCAGCAGGTCCTGGCGCCACGGCGCGATGATGGAGTCATGGGACAAACCGGCCTCGACCACCAGCGGGTAAGTGGTCAGTGCGCGATACCCGTAAAGGCGCTCAGTGTCGTCGACCACCGCCCTGATCTGGGCGATGCCCTGGTTGGAGCTGGGCAGGTAGGTCTTGAAAATCTCGCTGTTCGCCAGGCTTTTTCCGACCACCGAGGCAATGAACGGCCGGCGCACGAGGATCGTGCCGTCGCGCATCGCCAGCACCAGCGCGCCTTTGTCGTCGATACGGAAATCACCGTAGTAATCGACGAAATAACTGACCTTGACCGTCCCCAGCAGAACGCCGGCGAACGAGCCGTCGGGGTTATTCAAACGGCGCGAGATCGGAATGATCAGGTCATGGGTGGAACGGCTCTCCACCACCTGACCGATGCGCACGCGCCGGTCTTCATGGGTGCGGTGGTACTGGAAATAATCGCGGTCAGCGTTATTGGCGGTTTCGGGCGTGACCTCCTTGTCGGTCACGATCCAATGGCCGTCCGGGCCGTAGATGAACAGGCCGTGCAGCTGCGGCATGATTTTCGACTGCTGAACGAGCAGCTTGTGAATGCGTGCCACATCCAGGTTCTGCAGCCCATCGCCTTCGACACGCTCGGCCAGCCCGGCGGTCAGCACATCGACCTGGCGAATGGTGTCCTCGGCATGCTGCGCCGTGGCGCGAGCAAGGTTGGTCACCGAATCACGCGCGGAGGCAAAGACCGAACGATAGTCGCGCCACGTCCGCCAGCTCTCGACCGCCAGAAAAGCCACGACCACCATCAGCATGAAACTGACGGTCAGGCGAAAGGTCGAGCCGGCCTTCACGCCCTTGCGGGGCGCGCGCGGTGCTTGATCTGGCGTGGGCGCTTGCGTGTTGCGTCCGGGCATTAACATTTCCCTGGAGGTCGGTCTGAGCGGGTGAGCATTATGACAAGGATAGGCGCGAGGGTCGGGCCGGCTGTGTGAACTGGCTGGCAGTTTGAGTTGATTGTCCGTTTTGGGTTGACGGTGAAACGCTTTTCAGACGATTTATCGCTTTCAGGCGAGTCAGTAATCTGTGCCCATCTTGAACGCAAACGCACTTCCACAACTAAAAAGGGATTCACACATGAGCACTCCAACCTACAACCGCCTGAACAAAGACGACGCCGTGGTTCTGCTGGTCGACCACCAGACCGGTCTGATTTCTCTGGTTCAGGACTTCTCGCCAAACGAGTTCAAGAATAACGTGCTGGCGCTGGCCGATCTGGCCAAATTCTTCGAATTGCCGACCATCCTCACCACTAGCTTCGAACAAGGCCCGAACGGCCCGCTGGTGCCGGAACTCAAGGAAATGTTCCCGGACGCGCCTTACATCGCTCGCCCAGGCCAGATCAACGCCTGGGACAACGAGGACTTCGTCAAGGCGATCAAGGCCACCGGCCGCAAGCAGATCATCATTGCCGGCGTCGTGACCGATGTGTGTGTAGCGTTTCCGACCCTGTCGGCGCTGGCGGAAGGGTTTGACGTGTTCGTGGTGACCGACGCTTCCGGCACCTTCAACACCACCGTGCAGCAAGCCGCGTGGAATCGCATGACCCAGGCCGGCGCACAGATGATGAACTGGTTCTCGGTAGCCTGCGAACTGCACCGCGACTGGCGCAACGACATCGAAGGCCTGGGCAACCTGCTGTCCCAGCGCATTCCGAACTACCGCAACTTGATGAACGGCTATGCCGCACTGACGGCGCATCAGAAATAACCGGATGCCGGATGGACGAAAGCCTGCTTTGAAAAAAGCAGGCTTTCGTCGTTTCTACCGCAAACAGCAGAGCAGGGGACTCATCACCTCAAACCATGACGACAATCTTCCCGACCTGTTGATTGGCCTCAAGAAAACGGTGCGCTTCCTGAATGTCATCCAGGGCAAATGTCCTGGCAATGATCGGTTTCAGCGCACCCGAAGCCAGTCCGTCTCCGATGAAAGCCTTGGCGCGCGCCAGGATGGCCGGGTCGGAGACGATCTCCGTATAGAGGTAACCCTTGAGGGTCAGGCATTTGCCCAGCACGGTGAACAGCGGGAACGGCGTCGGTTCCGGGCTCAGGGCACCGTACTCCAGCAGGATGCCGCCGCGCGCCATGCTTTGGGTCAGCGGTTCGAACGACGGGCCGCCCACCGGATCGAACACCACCCGCGCGCCTTTGCCGTCGGTCAGCGCCATGACGGCTGCAACCATGTCTTCTTCGTCGCTGACGATCACGTGTGCGGCGCCGGCGTTGAGCAAGGCCTGTTTCTTGGCACGGGTGCGGGTGACGGCAATCGAGGTGGCGCCGACCATTTTCGCGATCTGGAAGGCTGCCAGGCCGACGCTGCTGGAGGCAGCGGTGACGATCACGAAATCGTCTTTGTGCAATTTGGCCTGTTCGACCAGCGCACCCCACGCGGTGACGTATTGCATCCAGGATGCTGCCGCTTGTTCAAACGACAGGTTCTGCGGGTGTTTGACGGTGAGGTGGGCGGGCACGTTGGCCAGCTCGCCGTAAGTGCCCCAGCGCGCGATGTCCAGCGGCGGAATCAGGCTGACGGCATCACCGATGTTGAATTCACTGACGTTGGCGCCAACCGCCACCACCACTCCGGCAGCCTCGTAGCCGAGTCGACTGGGAAACTCCGCTTCCTGCAGATAAGCGTGGTTGCGGAACATCACTTCGGCGCGATTCAGGCCAAAGGCTTTGACCTCGATCTGCACTTCGTCCGCCGCAGGTGCCGGGACGTCGACGTTTTCCAGTTTCAGGACGCTCGCGTCACCGTATTCATGAATCCTGACAATGCGTGCCATCTTTACTTCCTCGGTTATCGATGAAATTACACTGGCGTGATCCAGTGCCATGGACGCCAATTTAGGCTTTGGACTGCTTCGGATAAAGGCCTGGGATGACAGCAGCCTGTCAACGCCGCCCAGTCCGCGTACTCACATCAACCCAAACCGCCAACACCAGAATGCTGCCCTTGACGATCATCTGCCAGTAACTGTCGACGTCGAGCATGGACATGCCGTTGTCCAGGCTGGTGATGACCAGGGCGCCGAGGAGGGCGCCATAGACTGTGCCGGAACCGCCACGCATCGAGGTGCCACCGATGAAGCAGGCGGCGATGGCGTCGAGTTCGCCCATGCTGCCGGCCGAGGGGGAGCCGGCGGCCAGGCGCGCGGTGTTGACCACGCCGGCGAGGGCGCACATCACGCCCATGATCCCGAAGATCCAGAGCTTCACGGCCTGCACATTGATACCGGACAGGCGCGTCGCTTCCATGTTGCTGCCCACGGAATAGACGCGTCGGCCGAACACGGTCTGGCTGGTCACATAGCTGAATCCGCCCAGCAGGATCAGCAGGAGCAGGACCGGCACGGGAATGCCGTCATAGCTGTTGAGGGTCTGGACAAAACCGGCCAGTACCGCGCCGATCAACAACACCCGTGCCACGTCACGCGCCAGTGAATGTGCCGCGAGGCCATGAAGGGCGCGATTGCGTCGCTGTTTCCAGGTCAGGAACAACGTCAGTGCGAACAGCAGGACACCCATACCGGCACCGATCGCATGTGGCAGATAACCCTGGCCAATGTAGACGAGTTCCGGCGACACCGGAGCGATGGTGGTGCCGCCGGTGATCCCCAGCAAAATCCCCCGGAAAGCCAGCATGCCCCCCAGCCCCACGATAAATGACGGAATGCGCAGGTAGGCCGCCATGTAGCCGTTGGCGAGGCCGATGAGCAGTCCGCACACCACCACAAGGCTGAGGTTCGCCAGCAGCGGTATGTGATAGACAACATCGAGAATGGCTGCCACGCCACCGAGCAGGCCCAGCAATGAGCCGACCGACAGATCGATCTCGCCGCTGATGATCACCAGCACCATGCCGCAGGCGAGAATCCCGGTAATCGACATCTGGCGCAGCAGGTTGGAGAGGTTGCGCGGTGTCAGGAATCCGCCCTCGGTCTGCCAGCTGAAAAACAGCCAGATCAACGCCACGGCAAACACCAGTGCGAGCATCTTGTAGCGGGTGAAGAGTTGTTTGACCTGATTCATTTACGCGGATTTCCGATCTTTATTGTTATGGCTGTCAGGCTGGCTGAGTGCGGCGGCGAGTACCTGTTCCTGAGTGAGTTCATGGTTGACGAAATCGCCCTGCAACCGGCCTTCGCCGATCACCAGTACGCGGTCGGAAACGCCGAGCACTTCGGCCAGTTCCGAAGACACCATGATGATCGACACACCCTCAGCGGCCAGCATCCCCATCAACTTGTAAATCTCGTACTTGGCGCCGACATCCACCCCTCGGGTCGGCTCGTCAAGGATCAGTACTCTGGGTCTGGTCAGCAGCATCTTCGCCAACACGGCTTTTTGTTGATTGCCCCCGGACAGGCTGGTGATCGGCAGGAACGGGCTCGCAGTCTTGAGGTGCAGGCGCGAAATTTCCCGATCGATGCTGCCCAGTTCGGCTTCGGCGTCGATGCGGGTCAGTTTCGAGAAACTGTCCAGCACGGCCAGGGTGATGTTCTGGCCGACACCCAGGTCGGGAATGATCCCCTGACGCTTGCGGTCCTCGGGCACCAGGCACACGCCGGCGCGGATTGATTTGAGCGGCGTGCGGGTGTCGATGGGGTGGCCGTCCAGCCAGACTTCGCCTTCGTGGCGACCGGGGTAGGCGCCGAACAGCGCGGTCACCAGTTCGGTGCGGCCTGCACCGACCAGCCCGGCGATGCCGAGGATTTCCCCGCGTCTGAGGCTGAACGAAACGTCGTCGACCCGTTTGCGTTTGGGGTTGTCGACGTCGTAGCAGGTGATGTGGCGCGCCTCGAAAATCACCTCGCCGATGTCGTGGGGTTCGGTGGGGTAGAGGCTGCTCATTTCCCGGCCGACCATCTGGGTGATGATCTGTGGAATATCCATGTTTTCCATGGCGGTCGTGGCGATGTGTTGACCGTCGCGGATCACCGAAATGGTGTCACACACGGCGGCCACTTCATCGAGCTTGTGCGAGATGTAAACGCAGGCGACGCCCTTGGCCTTGAGGTCGCGGATGATGTCCAGCAGCACCTCGATTTCCGAACGGGTCAGGGCCGACGAAGGTTCATCGAGGATCAGCAGGCGCGCCTGTTTGTTCAGCGCCTTGGCGATTTCCACCAGTTGCTGATAACCGCCACCGTACTGCGAAACCGGCAGCGAAACGTTCATGTCCGGCACTTTCAGTTCACGCATCAGAGCTTCGGCGCGGTGGATCATCGCCGGGTAATTCATCCGCCCACCCGGCAGCGTCAGCTCATGGCCCATGAAAATGTTTTCGGCCACCGAGAGGTCGGGAACCAGCGTCAGTTCCTGGTGAATGATGACGATACCAGCGGCTTCCGTTTCGCTGATCGATTGCGCTTTGAGCGGCTGACCGTCCCAGAGGATTTCACCGTCCCAGGTGCCATGGGGATAGACCGCAGACAGGATTTTCATCAGCGTGGACTTGCCGGCGCCATTCTCGCCGCACAGCCCGACGCACTCACCCGGCCGGACCTTGAGGTCGATGCCGTTGAGCGCTTTGACACCGCCGAAGGTTTTGACGATGCCGTTCATTTGCAGCAGATAGTCGGACATGGCAAAGACTCACAAGCGGCAGATACGGGACTGAACCCGCAGGAGCAAAACGCCTGCGGGGGCATCACTCAACGAGTGTTTACTGTCCGGCGATCTGCGCCTTGGTATAGAAGCCGTCCTGTTCCAGCAGGTCGATGTTGTCCTTGGTCAACGGAGTCGGGGTGAGCAGGATGGTGTCGACTTTTTTGCTGCCGTTGTCGTATTGCGAGCTGTAGGCGGGTTTCTCGTTGCGCGCCAGTTGCACCGAGAGTTTGGCGGCTTCGGAGGCAATCAGTTTCAGCGGTTTGTACACCGTCATGGTTTGAGTGCCGGCGATGACCCGCTTGACCGCTGCCAGGTCCGCGTCCTGTCCGGAGATCGGTACTTTGCCGGCCAGTTGCTGAGCGGCCAGGGCCTGAATGGCGCCACCGGCCGTGGCGTCGTTGGAGGCGACGATGCCGTCGATTTTGTTGTCGTTGCGGGTCAAGGCGTTTTCCACAATGCTCAGCGCTTCTGTCGGGTTCCATTCCTTCACCCACTGCTGGCCGACGATCTTGATATCGCCCTTGTCGATGGCCGGCTGCAGCACCTTCATCTGACCTTCGCGCAACACTTTCGCGTTGTTGTCGGTGGGCGCGCCACCCAGCAGGAAGTAATTGCCCTTGGGCGCTGCATGCAGCACGCCGCTGGCCTGCATCTCGCCGACCTTTTCGTTATCGAAGGAAATGTAGGCGTCGATATCGGCGTTGAGGATCAGACGGTCATAGGACACGACCTTGATGCCGGCTTTCTTCGCCTCGGCCACGGCATTGGTCAGCACGGTGGCGTTGAACGGCACGATGACGATGACATCGACGCCTCGGGAAATGAGGTTTTCGATTTGCGAAATCTGCTTTTGCTCGTTGGCATCGGCCGACTGTACGAAGACCTTGGCGTCCATTTTTTCCGCTGCGGCAACGAAGTAATCCCGGTCTCGGGACCAGCGTTCCAGTCGCAGGTCATCGATGGAGAAGCCGATTTTCGGGTGGGCAGCATCGGCCATAACCGGTAACGACAATAGCGCCAGGGCGCTGGCCAGCAGCGTGCGTTTTACATTCTTCATGGTGGTGCGTCCTTTTATTTTTGTTTGAAAGACACGGCCTGACGATGAATATCGGGCTGGTGGAACTGTAGAGAATCAGTAGGCGAAACGGACTACAGATTTGTCGCGCAAATGTCACAGCGCCCGCGGTCCCCATTGGCGATCAGCGATAGATAAACCGGTTGACGACGTTTTCGAGCATTTCCTGCCGACCGCTGACGGCCTGTGGGTTCAATTCGTTGGCAAAGGCGTGCTCGGCCAGGGACTGGAGATTGAAGTCGCCTGCCAGCACCGACTGGCCGAAGGGCTGCTGCCAGCCGGCATAGCGTTGGTCCTTGAGCCGTTGCAGCTGATCGTTCTGGACCATGGCGGCGGCCCGCTCGAGCGACAGGGCGAGGACGTCCATGGCACCGACGTGACCGTGGAACAGATCGGTCTCATCGAGGCTCTGGCGGCGCACCTTGGAATCGAAGTTGAACCCGCCATTGCCGAACCCGCCGGCCTTGAGGATTTCATAAGTGACGAGGGTCATTTCCTCGACGCTGTTGGGGAATTGATCGGTGTCCCAGCCGTTTTGCGGGTCGCCCCGGTTGGCGTCGATGCTGCCGAAAATCCCCAGCGAGACGGCCGTCGCCACTTCGTGATGAAAACTATGACCGGCCAGAGTGGCGTGGTTGGCCTCGATGTTGACCTTGATTTCCTTTTCCAGACCGAACTGCTGGAGAAAACCGAACACGGTGGCGCTGTCGTAATCGTACTGGTGCTTGGTCGGTTCCTGCGGTTTGGGCTCGATCAGCAGGTCACCTTTGAAGCCGATCTTGTATTTGTGCTCGACCACCATGCGCATGAAGCGGCCCAGTTGTTCGCGCTCGCGTTTCAAGTCGGTGTTGAGCAGGGTTTCGTAGCCCTCGCGACCGCCCCACAACACATAGTTGGCGCCCTTGAGGCGTTGAGTGGCGTTCATGGCGCTGAAGACCTGGGCGGCAGCGCAGGCGAACACTTCAGGATCCGGGTTGCTGGCGGCACCGGCGGCAAAGCGCGGATTGCTGAAGCAGTTGGCGGTGCCCCACAGCAGCTTGATCCCGCTTTCTTCCTGATGGCGTTCCAGGTGATCGATCATCTGTGCGAAGTGGTTGCGGTACTCCTTCAGCGAATTGCCTTCGGGGGCGACATCCGTGTCATGAAAGCAGTAGTAATCGATACCCAGCTTGGAGAAAAACTCGAACGCGGCCTGCGCCTTGCCGATGGCCAGCTCCATCGGGTCACCGGCGTGTTGCCACGGGCGCTTGAACGTCCCGGAGCCGAACACGTCGGAGCCAGGCCAGACAAAGGTGTGCCAATAACAGGCGGCCATGCGCAGATGTTCGCGCATGGGCTTGCCGAGGATGATTTTGTCGGCGTCGTAATGACGGAAGGCGAGGGGCGAATCGCTGGCAGGACCTTCGTAGCGGATCCGGTCGACATCGGGGAAGTACGGCATTGGCAATGTCCTTGTTGTTCTTGGTTGTTGTTCTTGGGCGTGTCCCGATACTAGCAACGGCCCTGTGCCTGCCGATTGCGAAAATCACCAACACGCAGTGCGATTTTGCGTATTGAGATTCGCCCTCTGCGCGCCTAGTCTGTGCAAACCGCCTCTACGGCAAGGGGCCCGGAACAAGCCTGAAAACAATGAAAACCGTACCGCCTGTTCACCGCATCGCCCTGTTGTTCAACGGGAGCAAGATCTATGACCGCGGCATCATCAGCGGCATCGGCAACTACCTGAGCAGCACGCGCGCGTCCTGGGACCTGTTTCTGGAAGAGGATTTTCTCTGCCGCTTGAAAGGTATCGAGCGTTGGCAAGGTGACGGGATCATCGCCGACTTCGACGATCCGCTGATTGGCGAGGCGCTGGCCGATATCAAGTTGCCCGTGGTAGCGGTGGGTGGTTCTTATCAGGATGAGCGGGCCTATCCCAAAGGCATCCCGTACGTCGCGACCGACAATAACGCGCTGATCACCATGGCTTACGAGCACTTGATCGAGGCCGGGTTGCAACGGTTTGCCTGTTTCAGCCTGCCTGAGGCGCAGGCCAATCGTTGGGCTCAGGAGCGCGAAAAGGCCTTTCTACGATTGATGCAACGGGACGGCTTGCACGGCGAGGTCTATCGCGGCATGGGCACCAGCGCGCCGCTGTGGGACAGCGCCGTCGAACAGTTGATCGCCTGGCTGCAAAGCCTGCCCAAACCCATTGGCATCATTGCGGTCAGTGACGCCCGCGCCCGGCAGTTGCTGCAAGCCTGCCTGACCGCCGGCATCGCCGTTCCGGAGCAGGTGGCGTTGATCGGCATCGACAACGACCCGCTGACCCGCAGCCTGACCCGGGTCCCCCTGAGCTCAGTCATCCAGGGCACTGAAACCATGGGCCGCACCGCCGCGCAACTGCTGCACCAGATGCTGCACGGCAAACCGTCAACGGGCGCGCATGTCCTGATCCCGCCTGAAGCGATCAACGTGCAGGTGTCGAGCCTGCATCAACCCTTGGGCAACCCCTACGTGATGCAGGCGCTGCTGTTCATCCGCCAATATGCCTGTCAGGGCATCAAGACCGCGCAAGTGGCGGCCTATGTCGGTGTGTCGCGCTCCTCCCTGGAATCGCACTTTCGCGCGGTGCGTGGTTGCAGCGTGCATGACGAGATTCTGCGTTTCAAACTGGCGGCGGCCACTCGCGGGCTGGAAAAAACCGACACGCCGATTGCGGACGTTGCCCGCACGTGCGGTTTCAAATCCGCGCAGTACCTGCACACGGTGTTCCGTCGAGAGTTCGGGTGTACCCCCCGGGAATATCAGCAGGGCGCCAGATAGACGGCCATTCAAAAGCGATCCAGTCGATAGGGCTCGCTCGACGGGAGAATACGCGCCGTGTCCTGCGCCGACGGCAATACCATCCCCCCAACCATCTCCGCCGTCACCGCCGCCTGCGTCAGCCCCAGATGTTGATGCCCGAACGCAAGCAATACTTTGCCGTCACACACCCGATCGATCACCGGCAACGAATCCGGCAGCGATGGCCGAAACCCCATCCACGGTGTGGCTGCTTCGACACTCAACTCATCACGAAACAACCCCTGGCTCAACCGATGCAACTGCCAGGCGCGGGCCATGGTCGGTGGGGCTTCTAGGCCGGCGAATTCCACGGTGCCGGCCAGGCGCAGGCCTTCGGACATTGGGGTCATGATGAATTTGCGTTCCAGCGAGGTGACGGGGAAGGGCAGTCGGTTGTGTTCGTGAGGCAGCATCAGGTGATAGCCGCGCTCGGTGTCCAGCGGGACTTTTTTGCCAGTCAGTGCAGCGGTGAGTTTTGCCGAGTGGGCGCCACAGGCGATCAGTACCTGGCGAGCGGACAGGGCGCCGGTTCCGGTCATCAGATTGACGCCATGCTCGTGCAGTTGCCCGCCCTGAACGGCCTGTTTCACAAACTGCACGCCGCTGGCTTTCGCCGCCTCGACCAACTCACAAACGACGCGGTAGGGATCGATGAAATGCCCGGTGTTCGGGAAAAACAGTCCGCCCTGAATCTGTTCGCTGAGTTGCGGCGCGGTCTCGCGTACCTCCCCGGCTTGCCACCAATCTACCGGCACTTGTTGCTGTTGCATGCGTCGCTGCAATGCTTCAAGGGCCGGGCGTGAGTCGGGTCGTTCGAACACCAGCAGCGAACCTTCCATCTTCAACAGCTCGGGGCGCTGAATGTCATTCAGCAAGCGGTGCCAGGCATCCAGCGAGCTTTCATTCAGCGCGCGCAACCCGGCAACGGTGCGCTGGAACGGTGCCGAGCGCAGGTTCAGCAACAGCCGTGCGAACCAGGGCAGGGCGCGGGGCAGGTATTTCCAGTCCAGACGCAGCGGGCCCATCGGGTCCATGAGCATGGCCGGCAGGCGTTTGAGGATCGAGCTGTCGGCAATCGGAAACACCTGCTCGGTCGCCAGGTGTCCGGCGTTGCCGAACGAGGCGCCGTGGCCCGGTTCCTGCGGGTCGATCACCACCACCCGCAAACCCTGACGGGCCAGGCGCAGGGCACTCGCGACACCGATGATGCCGGCGCCGACCACGGCGATGTCGTACGGGTTATTCGGCATTTTTCGCGGTTTCCCTTTGGCCATCGAGCAAGCGACGCAGCGACAGTGGATTGGCGTGTTTGAGCGCGGACGGCAGCAGGCGGTCGGGGAAATCCTGATAGCAGACCGGGCGCAGGAAACGCAGGATCGCCGCGGTGCCCACCGAGGTGGTGCGCGAATCGGAGGTCGCCGGGAACGGCCCGCCATGCACCATCGCATCGCAGACTTCAACGCCGGTCGGCCAGCCGTTGACCAGCAGGCGTCCTGCCTTGCGCTCCAGGGTCGGCAGCAAGGCGCGGGCCTGTTCCAGGTCCTCGTCATCCAGGTGCAGCGTGGCGGTCAGTTGGCCTTCCAGCTGTTCGAGCACCTGACGGATTTCAGCGTCGCTGGCGCATTGCACGATCAAGGAGGCGGCGCCGAAGGCTTCGGCCTGCAACGAATGATCGGCGAGGAAGTCGGCGGCGTCGGTGACGAACACATGAGCCTGGCCCTGATTCGGATCCGACGCGCGCTGGCCGACGGCGGCAATACGCGCCCGGGTATTTTCCGCGAGGGCATTCACGCTGGATTCGTAGGCGTTGAAAATTCCCGGCGTGAGCATGGTCTGCGCGGGACTGCGCTGGATCAGTTCGCTGGCTGCGCCAATGAAAGCGTCCAGCGCCGGCCCCTTGCGAGCGATGACCAGACCGGGATTGGTGCAGAACTGACCGGCGCCCAATGTCAGCGAAGCCACAAAACCCTGGGCCAATGCCTCGGCGCGATTTTGCAGAGCTGCCGGAAACAGCAACACCGGATTGATCGAACTCATTTCCGCATACACCGGAATCGGCTCGGGCCGGGCTTGAGCCGCTTTGATCAGCGCGAGACCACCACTGCGCGAACCGGTGAAGCCGACAGCCTTGATCCGGGGATCGCTGGCCAGCGCAATCCCGACTTCACGGCCCAAGCCATAGAGCAACGAGAACACACCTTCCGGCAAACCACAGGCCTTGACCGCTCGCGCAATAGCGCGGCCGACCAGTTCGCTGGTGCCGGGATGGGCGCCGTGGGCCTTGACGATCACCGGGCAGCCGGCGGCCAGCGCCGACGCGGTATCGCCACCGGCCACCGAGAACGCCAGTGGAAAGTTGCTCGCGCCAAACACCGCCACCGGGCCCAGTGGAATCTGGCGCTGACGCAGATCCGAACGCGGCATTGGCTGGCGTTGCGGCTGCGCGGTGTCGACTCGCACATCCAGCCATTCACCGGCCCGCACGGTGTGGGCAAACAAGCGCAGTTGCTGACAGGTGCGGCCCCGTTCTCCCAGCAGGCGCGGGCGCGGCAGGCCGGTTTCGGCCAAGGCGCGGTCGATCAGTTCGTCGCCGAGGGCTTCGATTTCGCCCGCGATGGTTTCAATGAATTCGGCTCGTGCCTCGAGCGATGTCTCGCGATAACGGTCGAGCGCCGTCCAGGCCAGTGCGCAGGCCTGCTCGACATGCTCGGCAGAACCACCGGCGTAGGCCGGCTCCAAACGCAGGTTGGTGGCGGGATTGATCCCTTGGATGACGTCGCGGTCGCCGGTGAGGGTTTGCTGACCGATCAGCAGTTGGCCCGTCAGGGTCATGGCGCATTCCTTATCAATAAAACAGGTCACGAATAAGGCCCGCCGCCGTGGGTGGCGGCGGGCTGGAGCGCAGCGGCAGGTCAGGCGAAGTTCTGTTCCGCCGACCAGTTTTCGTACCAGTGACGGAACAGCGTGTACTGGGCTTCCGCGTAACGGCGTTGCGAGTCGCTCAAGGCATCGGTTTCGTTGAAATGCAGGGTGTATTCCTTGTCGCCGTTGAGCACCATCAGGTGTTTGTAATACAGCACCAGATCCGTGCCTTCGTCGAAGGACGACAGCACCGCCAGCGCCGATTCCAGTTCGCGGGCCTGGCGCCGGGCCTTGGCGTCACCCTTGGCGGCCTGCTTGCTCAGGGCCACCAGTTGCAGCACTTCGCGGGGCAGGGCGTTGCCGATTCCGGTGATGGCGCCGGTGGCGTTGCAGTTGACGAAGCCGTGCACCACTTGGGTGTCGACACCGACCATCAAGGTCACGTCATCATCCTTGGAGGTGATGTTTTCAGCGGCGTAGCGCAGGTCGGCGCCACCGCCGAATTCCTTGAAGCCGATCAGGTTCGGGTATTCACGGCGCAGTTCGAAGAACAGGTCGGCGCGGGTGGCGAAGCCGTAGTAGGGGCTGTTGTAGATCACCGCCGGCAGGTTCGGCGCGGCTTGCAGAATCGCCGCGAAGTGGGCTTTTTGCGCCGCCGCCGACGCGCCACGGGACAGCACTCGAGGAATCACCATCAACCCCTGCGCGCCGACCTTCGCCGCATGGGCCGCGTGGGACACCGCTTCACGGGTGTTGACCGCGCCAGTGCCGACGATGGTCGGAATCCCGGCGGCCACCAGCCGCGCCACGCCTTCCTGACGCTCGGCTTCGGTGAGAAGCGGCCAGTCGCCCATGGAGCCGCAGTACACGACGGCGCTCATGCCGATGTCGATCAGCTCGCGACCCTTGGCCACCAGCGCATCGAAGTCCGGTTTGCGCGCGGCGGTGCACGGGGTCATCAGGGCGGGCATGCAGCCGGTGAAGATGTTGTCGCTCATTATTGTTCTCCTTGGAACGGTCTTTCAGAGGGGGTTGAAAAAACAGCGCAGCGGCTCAGATGCCCCACGCGAACGGATCGGTTTCGTCGATCAGCAGCGTGCTGTCGGCGGTCATGTGGGCGCGGCCGGTGATGTACGGGCGGATGCGTTCGCCTTCCCATTCAAAGCGGCCTTCAAACTGGCTGCCGGTGATGCTCGCCTGCACCCAGCGCTCGCCGGGCGCGAGTTTTTCGTCGGCGGCCAGGCACGCCAGTTTGGCGCTGGTGCCGGTGCCGCAAGGGGAGCGGTCGTAGGCTTTGCCGGGGCACATGACGAAGTTGCGGCTGTCGGCTTCGGCGTCATCGGCGAACAGTTCGATATGGTCGATGAGCGCGCCGTCCTCGCCATGGATGCCTTGCTCTTCGAGGGCCTTGAGCATTTTCCAGGTGAGGTCGGTCAGGGTTTCGACGTTGTCCATCGTCAGGGTCTGGCCGTGTTCGGAGACCAGGAAAAACCAGTTGCCGCCGTAGGCCACGTCGCCGAGGAAACGACCGTATCCCGGCACTTCCACCGCCACCTGCTTACGAAATCGATAAGCCGGCACGTTGCCCAGAGTCACGGCACCGTCTTCATGCAACGTTGCGCTGACCGGGCCGACCGGGGTGTCGATCTTGTGCACCCCCGGCGCGATCAGCCCCAGGTGCTGCAGCGATGCGACCAGACCGATGGTGCCGTGGCCGCACATGCCGAGGTAACCGGCGTTGTTGAAGAAGATCACCCCGCAGGTGGCGTCCGGCGACACCGGCTCGCAATACAGCGCGCCCACCAGCACATCGTTGCCACGCGGTTCCAGCAGGCAGGCGCGGCGCCATTGGTCATGCTGGTTGCGCAGGGCATCGCGCTTCTCGGCCATGGTGTGGCCGGGCAGATCGGGAAAACCTTTCATCACCAGACGCGTGGGCTCGCCGCCGGTGTGGGAATCAATGACGTGTACTCGTTTCATGGACAGGTCCCGTTAAGTGATTTCAGTAAGCGCCGGCGGCGCGAGGATTGGCGGTGGAGGCGGGGGACGGCGAAGCGACTTCGCTTTCATCCTCTTCGGATTCCAGGCGCAGCAGGTGTGCCGGTACGCCGGTAGCGGCGCCCCAGTAATAAATGCCCATTGCACAGGCTGCGACGACCAGGGTGTCGAATGGATGGATGAGGATGCCCAGGCCGCCGAAGGTGCCGAGTTTCGACAGGACGATGGTCACCGCGTAGAAGGCGATCAGCCACGCTGACGAGCGCACTTGCCGGGACAGGCTGAGGTGAGAGGTCGGCACGAAGCGGCCGCAAAGCAGGTAGACGACGAACATCAGGATTTGCAGGCCGAGCAGCCAGGACACGGTGTTCCAGCCCGACCAGTAAACGATCAGCGCTGCGATGATGAACGACACCGGCCCCAGCACGCCCATGCACTTGACCCGGAACGGGCGCGGCATGTCGGGGGCATTGCGACGCAGCGCGGCGACGGTCACTGGAGCGACGGCGTAGCTCAGTACCAGCGCGGCGGACACCACGTTGATCAACGCTTCCCACGATGGGAACGGCAGGGTCCAGAACACCGACAGGGCGAAGGTCAGCCACAGTGCCGGACGCGGGATGCCGGACTTCGCGTCGATGTGGGTGAAGACCTTGAAGAAGGTGCCGGTCTGCGCCCAGCCGTAGATCACTCGAGGCGTAGCGTTCATGTAGATGTTGCCGCAGCCGCTGGGGGAGATTACCGCGTCGGCGACCACCAGATACGCCAGCCAGCCCACGCCCAGCGTCAGGGCGATGTCGCGGTACGGCAGGGCGAATTCCTTGGAAACCCCGGCCCAGCCATTGGCGAGCAGTTCGGTCGGGATGCCGCCGAGGAAGGCGGTTTGCAGCAACACGTAGATCGCAGTGGAAAGCAGCACCGACAGGATCAGCGCAATCGGGATGGTGCGTTGCGGGTTCTTCACTTCGCTGGCCACCGAGATGATCGGGGTCAGGCCGAGGTAGGCGAAGATCACGCCGCCGGCAGAGACGGCCATCTCGATGCCCGAGAGTCCGAAAGGGGCGAAGCCTTGGATCTGAAAGTTTTCCGGTTTGAAGAAGGTGAACAGCACGCCGATCACCAGCAGCGGCACGATGAATTTGAAAACGCTGACCAGATTGTTGGCCTTGGCGAAGGTCTTCACGCTGCGGTAGTTGAGCAGGAAGAACACGCACAGCAGGCCGAACTGCACCAGCCAGCCGAGCAGGGTCGGATCACCGCTGCCGGCCTTGGTCAGGCTCGGAAACCAGGCCGCCGCGTATTGGCGAGAGGCAACCACCTCAATCGCCACCAGACTGGAAAACGCGATCAGCGTGATGAAACCCATCAAGTAACCGAGCAGCGGCCCGTGGCTGTAAACCGGGTAACGCACCACGCCGCCGGCCCTTGGCAATGCCGCGCCCAGCTCGCAGTAGACGATGCCCAGCAGCAACACGGCGAACCCGCCCAGCAACCAGGAAAAAATCCCCGCCGGCCCGGCTATCGCCGACACGTGACTGGCCGCGAACAACCAGCCGGAACCGAAGATCGCCCCCAGTCCGATAAAGGTGAGGTCGATCAATGAAAGTTGTTTTTTGAACTTGCCTTGGCCTGACATGGCATCGCCTTCTTGTGAGTTATTGGATAGGCAGGTGTGAGTCACTGGAACGGCTAAACAGTGAACTCATCGGGCGTCGGGCGATTGATGTTTTGCGCAGCTGCGGATGACGAAATCGGCACAGTTGCGAAGAAAGACGGCGGCGCTCGACACGCCGCAAACGTTGCTGCAATCTGCACGCGAACGCCTCAGGGCGGGCACGTTTTCAGGCCGATCCACTCACCGGGGAAGACCTTCACATGCAGAACGCGTTTGCGATCCTGTGCCAGGGCGATGAGCGCCATCGGCCGCATACCCTCGACGCACTGCTGGCCGGCGTGGCACCGCTGTTGCCGATGCTGGACGTGATTCCGAACGCGGCGATCTTCATCAAGGATGTGCAGGCGCGGTACGTCCTGGCCAATCGCACGCTGGTGCAACGCTGCGGCCTGAAAGACTTGAAACCGCTGCTCGGGAAAACCAGTGCGCAGGTATTTCCGGCGCAACTGGGACCGGGTTATACCGAGCAGGATCGGCGGGTGCTGGAAGAGGGATTGGTGCTGGAGGATCAGCTGGAACTGCACCTGTACGGCAGTCGCGAACCGGGTTGGTGCCTGACGCACAAGCGTCCGCTGTACAACCGTGACGGCGAGATCATCGGCCTCGCGGGGATTTCGGTGGATCTGCAATCAGCCGCCGAAACACATCCAGCATTCCAGAGACTGGCGGCGGTCGATGAACACATCCGCGCGCATTTCAATCGGCGGGTGACATTGAGCGAATTGACCCGAATCGCCGGTATCTCGGTGGCGCAACTGGAACGCTATTGCAAACGGGTGTTCCACCTGACGCCGAGGCAGATGATCCAGAAGGTGCGGCTGGATCATGCCCACCGCTTGTTGCTCACCGAGCTGCCGATCACCGAGGTGGCGCTGCAATGCGGCTACACCGATCACAGCGCATTCACTCGGCAGTTCAAGGCATCGACCGGGTTCACCCCGCGCCAGTACCGGCAGGCGACGGAACGTTGAGTCGGTATCGGTCCGTCACGACTAGACTCATAGGGGCATTCCCCCCATCACATGACAGGCCTTGCGGCAGAGGAAACGCGATGAGCGCAAAGCGGCTGTGCCAATGCTCGTCATGGATCCTGCCGAGCCTGATTGCCGTCAGTCTGGTGCTGACCGCCGGCTGCTCCAGTCGGGCGGCCAAGAACCGGTATCCCGCGTCCGGGGTCGGCGACAGTTGTTATGCCAAGGCGCTGCCAACGGTAGGCGAAGGCGGGCTGGCCTGGGGTTCATCCTTGAACATCGCCCGACAGAAATCCCTGAACAACTGCATTCGTTATGCCGGCCGCTCCGGTGGCACACCCGACACTTGCCAGGTGGTGCTGGCCAAGTGCAAGAACTGAGCGGCCGGCCTACTCGTCACGTCAGCAGGTACACCGGAAAGCATTCGCACAGGTGCATCACTCGACGGCGGATGTTTTCCACCCGCGCGGTGTTGTCCGGTTGCTCCAGCAGGTCGGCGATCAGGTTGGCCACTTCGGCGCATTCGGCCTCACCGAAACCGCGAGTGGTCAGTGCCGGCGTGCCGATGCGGATGCCGCTGGTGATCGCCGGTTTCTGCGGGTCATCGGGGATCGCGTTCTTGTTCAGCGTGATGTGAGCGCTTTCCAGCAGGGCTTCGGCGTCCTTGCCGGTGATGTTCATCGCGCGCAGGTCGAGCAGGAACATGTGGCAGTCGGTGCCGCCGGACACCACGCGCAATCCGCGTCGGGTCAGCACGTCGGCCATGGTCCGGGCGTTGTTGATCACCCGTTGCTGGTAATGCTTGAACTCGTCGCCCAGAGCTTCGTTGAACGCCACAGCCTTGGCGGCGATCACGTGCATCAGCGGGCCGCCCTGATAAACCGGGAAGATCGTCTTGTCGAGCACGGCAGCGTATTCGGCCTTGGCCAGAATCAGGCCGCCGCGCGGGCCGCGCAGGGTCTTGTGCGTGGTCGAGGTGATGAAGTCGGCGATGCCCACCGGCGAAGGGTACACGCCCGCCGCGATGAGACCGGCGTAGTGGGCCATGTCGACCATCAGGTAAGCGCCGATTTCATCGCAGATTTTGCGAAAGCGCGGGAAGTCGATGACGCGCGAATAGGCTGAAGCGCCGGCGATGATCATCTTCGGCCGGTGTTCGCGGGCCAGGTCTTCCATCTGATCGTAGTCGAGGGTTTCGCTGTCCTTCTCCAGCCCATAGGTGAAGGCCTGGAAAAACTTCCCGGAGAAATTCACCGAGGCACCGTGGGTCAGGTGCCCGCCGTGGGCCAAGGACATGCCCAGTATCCTGTCGCCGGGCTCAAGCACCGCCAGGAACACCGCCTGATTGGCCTGTGAACCAGAGTGCGGCTGGACGTTGACGTACTCGCAACCGAACAGTTTGCGGGCGCGTTCGATGGCCAGGTTCTCGATCTCGTCGACGACCTTGCAGCCGCCGTAATAGCGCCGGCCCGGATAGCCTTCGGCGTACTTGTTGGTGAGCAGCGAGCCCTGGGCCTGGAGCACTTCTTCACTGACGTAGTTTTCCGAGGCGATCAGTTCCAGGTGAGTTTCCTGGCGATTGCGTTCGCGGTCGATCAGGCGGGCAATGGCGGGGTCGAAATTTTGCAGGCTCATGCGGTGATTCCTTGTGCAAGCGTTTCGGTCAGCGTGGTCGGCACGTGATGAGGGAACACACGTGACGGGCTCGCGGCCTTGTCGGAGAGAAAAATGGAGGTGTCTTTCAAGCCGCTGCCGGTGATCAGGATCACGGCGGTTTGCGCGGTGTCGGGGTGTTGTTCGGCGTACTTCAGCAGGCCGGCGAAGGCACTGGCGGCGCCGGCTTCGGGAAACACGCCGGTGCTGGCGGCAAGCTTCGATGCGGCGGCGACGATGCTCGCGTCGCTGACACACATGAATTCGCCCTCGCTGGCGGTCACCGCGCGCATGGCTTTGAGCCGGTCGCGGGGCAGCGCCACGTTGATGCTGCTGGCCAGGCTGGTGGGGGCGATGCGTTCAGTCTGCTGCATCGGTCGGTCACTGCGCCAGGCCCGGTACATGAAGTTGCTGTGCTCGGCCTGCACGCCGATCAGGCGCGGGATGCGCTCGATCCAGCCCAGTTGCAGCAGGTCGAAGAAACCCTTGTAGACCGAGCCCAGAATGCAGCCATTGCCGACGGGCACGAACACCAGATCCGGCACCTGCCAGTGCAGTTGTTCGCAGATCTCGAAGGCGACGGTTTTCTTGCCTTCGCTCATGTACGAATTGATGCCGGTGGTGCGGTTGTACCAGCCGTATCGTTCACAGGCGTTGAGGCATTGCTCGAAGGCTTCGTCGTACTGACCGTCGACCAGCACGATCTCGGCGCCGTAGCCCTGCATCTGCGCGCGCTTTTCACGGGGTGCGCTTCGGGGCAGGTAGATCACGTTGTGCAGGCCCAGACTGGCACTCATTCCGGCCAGTGCCGAAGCCGCGTTGCCGGTGCTGGCCACCGCCACGGTGCGCGCACCGGACTGCATGGCGTGAGCCACGGCCAACGCGCTGGCGCGATCCTTCAGCGACCCGGTGGGCTGGCGCGATTCATCCTTGATCAAGACCTTGATCCGCGAGCCTTTGCCGAGCAGATCGGTCGGTGCGTACAGCGGCGTATTGCCCACCAGTAGCGGCGGAATGAACTGCGTCGAGCTCAACGGCATCAGTCGGTCATAGCGCCACATGCCACGGGCCTGGTGGTGGGCCAGGCTTTCTTTGGGCCATTCACGTCTGAGCGTCGGGTAATCGTAAAGCGCGTCAAGGGCACCATCGACTTTGCAATGAGGGCAGAAATAACTGACCTCGTGCGGCTGGTAGCTGCGGTCGCACACCAGACACTGCAACACATACTCTCTGTACGAATTCTTCATGGCCATCCCCTGGAAGTACGCTGTGCGGGTGCATTCCCTGCCAACGCCGGTCCGAAAAAACGGACCGGCGGGCACTGCTGACAGACGGTGTTTCAGACCACCATGATGGCGTCGATGGCGACCAGGGTATTGCGCGCCAGGGCGCTGGCGCCGGCAGTGGTGCGGGCCGGATACGGCGGGGTGAAGTACTCCTCCATGACCCGGTTCAGGGTCGGGAACTCGCTCAGGTCAGTGATGAACGCCGTCACCTTGACCACGTTCGCCAGGCTGCCACCGGCGGCCTCGGCCATTTGCGCCAGATTGTCGAGGGTCTGGCGCAACTGGCCTTCGAAATCCTTGGCCAACACTTCGTTGTTCAGCGCCGACACGGGTGTCTGGGCCGACAGGTAGATGGTCTGCCCGTGACTGACCTTGATCCCCTGGGAATAGGTGCCCAGCGGCAGAGGCGCCTTGTCGGTGAAAATCACGTTTTCTTCGCCCAGGAATGGCTTGGCGGCGGACTGGATTTGAGCGTTGGTTTGCATGGTGACGATCCTTGTTGGGTGGGTGGTGGGTTAGTGCAAATCGGCAACCTGTTTCACGGCCAGACGGGCAAATGCCTCGTCGCGGCAGCGAGCCGGGGAAAAGTGCTGGTAATTGAGTTGCAGCGCCGCCAGATCCTTCGGCATGGCAACACCCAGCGCGGCGTGGGCGCACAGCCGGGCGATGGCCGGCGCGGCCTGAATGCCGTAGCCACCGAGAGCGGCCAGCCAGATGAAGCTTTCCTCTTCGGGATCCTGGCCAAGCACCGGCGAGCGGTCGGCGACAAACGTGCGCAGGCCGGCCCATTTATTGATGATCGAGCGTGGGCGCAGGCGTGTGGTGTTCTGCAGGCGATCCATGGTGATCGCCAGATCCAGTTCTTCCGGCAACGCATCGCAGGGCAGCGAAGGGCTTTCGTCGCAGGGAGAAACGATCAGCCGACCGGCCTCGGGCTTGATGAAAATGTCTTCGTCGACCGTGCCCAGATACGGCGTGTGGTGCACGTCGCACTGCGGATCGACTGCCAGCACGGTGCGCCGCAACGGTCGCACGCCGACCTTGGGCACGCCGCAGCGCTCGGCCAGTTCATCGGCCCAGGCGCCGGCCGCGTTGACCACGATGGCGGCTTGCAGTTGCTGGCCGTCAGCAGTATGCAAGGTCCAGTGCCCGGCGCGCCGTTCGCCGCGCAGCACTTCGCTCTCGCGTTTGACCACGCCGCCCCGGGCACGCAGGCCGCCGAGGTAGGCGCCGTGGATTCCGTGCACATCCAGATCGAAAGCGCTGGGTTCATAGATCCCGGCGCTCCAGGCGCCTTCGGCAAGGTAGGGCACCAGTTCCAGCACCTGCTTGGCATCGAGGAACTTCGCGCTTGGCACTTGCGCCAATACCGCATTGAACCGCGCCGCCAGTTTGTCCACCCGCGCGGCCTGCGCCACGATCAAGGCACCCCGAGGTGCCCACAGCGGATGCTCGGCCAGACCTTCCGGCGGGTTCTCGAAGAAGCGTCGGGACGCGCAGGTCAGCGAGCGGATCTGCTGGTTGCCGTAGCTTTCCATCGAGATCGCCGCCGAACGGCCAGTGGTGTGATAGGCCAGTTGCTGTTCCTGTTCGAGCAGGCAGACGCTGCCGTGAGCGGCCAGCTCATAAGCGGCCGAGACACCGGCGATGCCGCCGCCCA
This sequence comes from Pseudomonas sp. lyk4-R2A-10, assembly GCF_030209075.1. NCBI lineage: Bacteria > Pseudomonadati > Pseudomonadota > Gammaproteobacteria > Pseudomonadales > Pseudomonadaceae > Pseudomonas > Pseudomonas sp. lyk4-R2A-10. The sequence goes on from NZ_JARVSR010000010.1 coordinate 46,425, forward strand.
CCACAATGAAATCGTAACGGGCGGTCATGGACGGCTGCCCTCGGCAATGGCGGCGGCTTTGCTTTCCCGGGTCCAGGTCAGCACGAAGTGAGCGACAAGGCCGAAGATCAAGCCCCAGAACGCGGCGGCCAGGCCGAGGAAGCTCATGCCGGAAGCCGTTACCAGGAAGGTGATCAGGGCGGCTTCGCGCTGTTTCTCGTCAGCCATGGCACCGGTCAGGCCGGCACTGATTGCGCCGAACAGGGCGAGGCCGGCGAGGGAGGCGATCAGTTCTTTGGGCAGGGCGGAAAACACCGACGCCAGGGTCGCGCCGAAGGTGCCCATCAGGATGTAGAAGACTCCGCAGGCAATCCCGGCAATGTAGCGTTTGTCGCGGTCTTCGTGGGCTTCGCGGCCGGTGCAGATCGCGGCGGTGATGGCCGCCAGGTTGAAGCCGTGGGAGGCGAACGGCGCCATCAGGACCGAACCGATTGCAGTGACCGAAATGATCGAGCGGGCCGGGGTGTTGTAGCCCGAGGTGCGCAACACCGCCATGCCCGGCACGTATTGGCCGGTCAGGGTCACCAGCGCCAGCGGCAGGCCGATGTTGATGATCGCGTGCCAGCTCCATTCAGGGGCGATGAATACCGGTTGGGCCACGGCGATGGTGATCGAGCCGCTGTTGAGAGTGCCGAACGAGGCGGCGACGGCGCAGCCGACAATCAGCACCGACAGAATGGCGTAGCGCGGCGAGACGCGTTTGAAGATCAGGTACGCCGCAATCATCGACAGCACCAGCTCTGGCTGCAGCTTGATCGAGGTGAACAGCTCGGCGCCGAAGCGAAACAGAATGCCCGCGAGCATGGCGGCGGCGATGGCTTTGGGCAGCCGGCTCATCAATTTGTCGAAGGCGCCGGACAGGCCCACGATGGCGATGATCAGCGAGGCCACTATATAAGCGCCGATGGCCTGGGGCAGGGTGACGGTCGGCAGCATCGACACCAGCAACGCCGCACCTGGGGTCGACCACGCCGTGATCACCGGGATCCGCAGGCGCCAGCTCAACAACAGACCGGTAATTCCGCTGCCAATGGAAATGGCCCAGATCCACGATGACACCACGTCATTCGGAAGGTGTGCTTCCTTGGCGGCCTGGAACACGATGATGAGCGGGCCGGCATAGGAAATGATCACGGCAATGAAGCCCGCAATGACGGCTGAGAGGGATAGGTCCTTTCTGATTGTGTCCATGATGTCTCGGCTTGGCGCGGCGGAGTCGCGCAGTGGTCAGGAGAATTGAGTCGATTGATTCGATTCGAGATGAGTGTATTTGAATGGATTGAGTTGATTCAATAGTCCGCCGGGTTGTTACGAGATGTTTTTTTGCTATCAGTTCCTGTTTTTCCGCTATTGCCAGATTAAGTATTTGATTAATAAGCCGATAAATTATTTCGCAAATATTTCAAGGCCACGACGCGTATCGATTCAATCGTGGCATCAATCGACTCAATTGATCGATTGGGTTGATTTATTAGTTGCCTAACCTCCGTGTGATATGCTCGGATATTCATCATTTCTACGATGGGCAGTGATCATTCATGTGGGTTCCCCAGCTAAGCGAGTTCAACCAGCCGATGTATTTGTCGATTGCCGATGCGTTGGCGCGCGATATCAGCAATGGCGTGTTGAACGAAGGCGATCGCCTGCCGACCCTGCGGGAGCTGGCCACCACTCTGAATGTCACGCCGGGCACGATCAGCCGGGCCTACAGCGAAGCCCATCGGCGGCGTCTGGTGCAGGGCGAGGTGGGGCGCGGGACGTATGTGCTGAGCCAGAGCCAACTGGAGCTGCCGGCGAGCAACAGCGCCGCGCCGCTGAATCTGGGGCAGTCGGAGCTGCTTGATCTGTCGATCATCAAGCCCTACAGCGAGACGCTGGAGTACTGGCTGCGCGGCGCGCTGGTGGGCATGGCCAAAAGCACGGATTTCGCCCGGGCCCTTGATTACGCCCCGGACGGCGGTCACCCGGCCCATCGCGAGGCGGGTGCGCAGTGGCTGCGTCATTCCTTGCCCGACGCGCAATGGCAGCAAGTGGTAATCACCGCCGGCGCCCAGCATGGCCTGATGGTCGCGATGAGCGCCCTGACCAATGCCGGCGACCTGGTGCTCTGCGAAGAGCTTTGTTACCCCGGCATCATTTCCCTGGCCCATGGCCTCGAGCGCCGTCTGCGTGGCGTGGCCATGGACGACGAAGGGATCATTCCCGAAGCGTTGCGCGAGCTGTGTCTGCGGGAGAAACCGGCGATGCTGGTGTGCGTGGCAACCTGTCAGAACCCGACGGCGTCGATCATGTCGCAAAAGCGCCGGGCGCAGATTGCGGCGCTGGCCGAAGAGTTCGACTTCATCATTCTCGACGATGACATCTACGGTTTTCTGGCCACCGATCCGTCGATCAAACCGCTGTCGGCGTTTGCGCCGGACCGTTCGGTGTACCTCACCAGCTTGTCCAAATCGGTCATGCCGGCGTTGCGCGTCGGCTATCTCTACAGTCCGCCGAAACTGCTGTCGCGCCTGACCTCGATGGTGCGCAGCAGCGTGTGGATGCCGTCGCCGCTGACCGCGCAACTGGCCAGCAATGTGATCACCGAAGGCCTGGACAAGAAACTGATCCGCATCCAGCGCAACGAGGCCGCCGGCCGTCAGGCGATCGCCCAGGAAATCTTCGCCGGCTTCGAACTCAAGACCCAACCGTACTCGTACCACGTCTGGCTGACGCTGCCCGAACCCTGGACCGCCGACGAATTCACCATGCTCGCCCGGGCCAACGGTGTGCTGGTGCTCAGCGGCACGCAGTTCCAGGCGGAGCGCTCAGGGATCACCCGGTGCGTGCGGCTGGTGCTGATGTCGCCGACCAGCCAGGAAGAACTGCGCTTCGCCCTGACCAAACTGGCGAGCCTCATCGACTCGGATCCACGGCGGTATTACTGAGTCCTCGCGGGCAAAACCCAAATCCCCATGTGCTCCGTTCGTCCCTTCATACGTCGCAGTTCTCACTGCCCGTTTCCGTATGTCTGGAGTGCTCTCGATGCCCGCGTTCAAAACCCTGCCCACTGCCTTGCTGGGGCTGGCCCTGGCCTGTCCGGCCCTGGCTGAAAGCCAGCGCCTGGAGTTGGGGCAGGTGCTGATCGGCGTCGAGGACCGGAGCGGGGAGGATGCGTCGGTTGAAGAGGCCGAGGCGCGGCTTGCGCAGGTGCCCGGCGGCACCAACGTGGTCGATATGCGCCGTCCGTTGCAGGGCCGGGTCGCGAGCAATCAGGACGTATTGGCGTATCAGCCCGGTGTTTATGCCCAGTCAGCGGGCAACGAAGGGACGAAAATCTCGATCCGTGGCTCGGGCATCAACCGTGCCCCCGGCGCCCACGCTTCGGGGCTGTACACGATGCTCGACGGCCTGCCGCTGACCGGCCCCGGCGGTACGCCTTACGAATTACTGGAGCCGCTGTGGCTCGACCATGTAGAAGTGCTGCGCGGTGCCAACGGATTTGAACGCGGTTCGCTGGCTCTCGGCGGGGCGGTCGATTACGTCAGCCACACCGGCTACAACGCGCCACTGCTGAATGTGCGCTATGTCATGGGCAGCCACGGTTATGCCCAGCGACAAGTCAGCTCCGGTCAGGTGCTGGGCGATTTCGATTACTACCTGTCGATGACCGATGCGCATTCCGACGGTTATCAGGATCACACCGCGAGCAAGAGCCAGGGCGTGATCGCCAACTTCGGTTATCGCTTCAATCCGAATCTGGAAACCCGCTTCTACATTCGTCACCGCGAGACCGACAATGACCTCGCCGGTCGGGTGACCAAACACTCCATCGAGCATGATCCGCGCGCGGCCAACCCGGCCTACGTGACGCGCAACGACAGCCGCGATCAGCCCGGCAGCACCTTCATCGGCAACAAGACCACGTACTACATCGATGACGATTCGAGCATTCAGACCGGTCTGGTTTATCACGACTACCCGATGGACCTGCGCGAAGGCCCCAACCGCCTGAAGGTGGCGTACACCGATGTCAGCGGCACGTTCGACTACAAGCGTCGCGACACGCTCTGGGGGATGGAGAGCAACAGCACCGTGGGCCTGCGAGTCACCAAGCACCTGCCTAACGACGGTGCCAGCGAACGGGTGCGGATTCCCACCGGCAACACCGCTGGCTATGCGCCGGGCACCCACATGCGCAACTTCACTTATCAGGGTTCGGATTCTGTCCTGCACGTGGGCAACGACCTGGAAATCGCTGACGACCTGTGGCTGACCACCGGCCTCGCCGCGATCTACACTCGCCGTGAAAGCGCGGTGACCTACCCGGAAGGCGGTGGCAAGACCAGCCTCGGCGACTGGGACTACGCGCCCCGTCTGGGCCTGCGCTATCAGGTGACGCCGGATCTGCAACTGTTCGGCAACCTCAGCCGTTCGGTCGAAGCGCCGCATCCGTGGTCGCTGATCTACAGCTCCAACGTACGCTTCCCGGCCGGTAGCGGCGCAGCGACCGGCACCCAGCGCGACCCGGTCAAACTGCAGAACCAGACCGCGACCACCCTGGAACTCGGCGGCCGCGGCGACAGCGCGTTGGGCGAGTGGAGCCTGGCCTGGTACTACGCTCAAGTGCGCCACGAATTGCTTTCGGTATTGCCGGACGCCAACACCACAACGCCATACGAACTCAATGCCAGCCCGACCGTGCACCAAGGTATTGAAGCCAGCCTGCTCAGCAACCTGTGGTCAGCAAACGATGGCGGCAAGTTGAGCCTGCGCCAGGCCTATACCTTCAGCGACTTCCACTACCGCGACGACGACCGCTTCGGCGACAACCGCTTGCCGGGCCTGCCGATGCATTACTACCAGGGCGAACTGCGCTACGACTTCCCGCAGGGGTTCTTCGCGGCGGTCAACACGCAACTGGTCTCGAAAACCGCAGTGGATTACGCCAACAGCTATTACGCCGATCCTTACGCCACCTTCGGCGCGACCCTCGGTTACAACGCACCGAAAGGCGACTGGCAGACCTGGCTGGACATGCGCAACCTGACCGACAAACACTACGCCGCTACAGTTACGCCGGGCTATGACGATAAAGGACTGGACGCCGCACGCTCCACACCGGGTGAGGGCATGGCGATGTATGTCGGGGTGTCGTGGAGTCTGCTTTGAGGGGCTGGGTTCACCTTGCAGAGCCGCATTGTCCTGCCACCTGAAAAACATTTTGGCGCTGCAAATGTATGCTCATCCCCTTATCAGCCAAAGGTTCCCATGTTCGACAGAAACGACTTTGACCAACTCACGCGACAACAGCTGCTTTTTTGGCCCTGCCACAACGATTGTCCCGGTCTTTACTACCTGACGTATCCATCGAGCGCCTTCCTCGTCCCCTGCGGTCAGGAGTACATTCGAATCACCCGCGTGAGCAAATCGCATCATACGAACGGCTTGAATGTGTGGCTGAATGCCGAGTGGCACGAACGTCAACCAGGTGGGGATCACAGCTTCCCGGAATACGTTGGCGGCGCGCAGTTTGAACCGATTTCCGAAGAGGTTTTCAACCAGTTGGTGGCAGAACGGGCGGTCGAACTGATCGTGCCGCTCAAGCAACCACTGCACGAGCCTTCCGGTTTCATCGGTGCGTTATTGATGTACTCGATGAAAACAGATTTCATCGTCTCGCTTTTCGCCGAATATGAAGACGAATTCATTCATTTCTACTGGCATACATTGGCCTGAACATATCTGCTCGATGAAACCGTTCGGTCACCGGACACCCGAACCTTCGTCCAATTGCCCGATCTTGTTCGCCGGCGTACTGTGACCGGTGATGGCGCAAACCGTGACCATCACCATAACGACAAGATCGAGTGCCTTGCCCATGGACAGCCGCCTGCTGAGCGACCGCAGCAGCGTGTTTCGCCACGCTGACCCGTATGCCGTCTCCGACTATGTGAACCAGCACGTCGGCCAGCATTTCATCGGCCTGTCCAAAACCACCCACCCGCAAGCCAGCCTCAACCACCGCAAACTCGCCGATCTCGATCTGTGCCGCATCAGCTATGGCGGCAGCGTTCGCGTGACGTCGCTGGCGCTGGAAACCGTGTATCACCTGCAAGTCCTGCTGCAAGGCAACTGCCTGTGGCGCGGGCACAAGCGCGAGCATCACCTGGTGCCGGGCGAATTGCTGTTGATCAACCCGGATGATCCGGTCGACCTGACCTATTCCGACGATTGCGAGAAATTCATCCTCAAGGTGCCGGTCAGCGTGCTGGAATCGGTGTGCGACGAACAGCGCTGGCTGCATCCTGCCGGGGGCATCCGGTTCCTGCGCAATCATTACCGGCTCGACGAACTGGAAGGTTTTACCAGCCTGCTGGGCATGATCTGCCAGGAAGCCGAAGCCAGTGACCCGTTGCTGCGGGTGCAGGAGCATTATGCGCAGATCGTCGGCAGCAAACTGATCTCGCTGATGAACACCAACGTCAGCCGTGAATGCCTGAGTTCGCCGAGCGTCAGTTTCGAGCGGATCCTCGACTATATAGAGCGCAACCTGAAGCTGGATCTGCCTGCCGAACACCTGGCGGCCCAGGCGAACATGAGCCCGCGTTCACTGTACGCGCTGTTCGAACGCCAGCTCGGCGTGACCCCGATGCAATACATCCGCCAGCGCAAGCTGGAGCGCATTCATGCCTGTCTCAGCGACCCGAGCTGCCCGGTGCGCAACCTCACCGAACTGGCGCTCGACTACGGCTTCCTGCACCTCGGGCGTTTCTCCGAAAGCTATCGCCAGCAGTTCGGCGAATTGCCGTCCGTGACCTTCAAGCGCCGCCACTGAATTCCCGCCTCGAAACAATCTGAAGCACCTGCTGCGCCGTCCTGCACAAAACGGATAGCGCTCTGCAGGATTCGGATATTGCCGCCCGCGTTGCCTCCCTAATCTGACCTGGCCTGAACAATAACAATGGAGGCCCCGGCCATGTCCCTGGGAATCGACTACCTCAATGCCATGCTTGAAGAGGACCCCGAGAAGGGGGCCTACCGCTGCAAGCGGGAGATGTTCACCGATCCGCGGCTGTTCGAACTGGAGATGGCGCACATCTTCGAAGGCAACTGGATCTACCTCGCCCATGAAAGCCAGATCCCCAACGTCAATGACTTTCTGACCACCACCATGGGCCGCCACCCCGTGTTCATTGCCCGCAACAAGGCCGGTGAACTCAATGCCTTTCTCAATGCGTGCAGCCATCGCGGCGCCATGCTTTGCCGGCACAAGTCCGGCAACCGCTCCAGCTATACCTGCCCGTTCCACGGCTGGACGTTCAACAACAGCGGCAAACTGCTCAAGGTCAAGGACCCGAGCGAGGCCGGCTACCCCGAAGGCTTCAACTGCGAAGGCTCCCATGACCTGACCAAAGTCGCGCGTTTCGAGTCCTATCGCGGCTTTCTGTTCGGCAGCCTGAACGCCGATGTGAAATCCCTCGCCGAGCACCTGGGCGAGTCGGCCAAGATCATCGACATGATCGTCGATCAGTCCCCTGAAGGCCTGGAAGTGCTGCGCGGTTCCAGCTCCTACATCTATGAAGGCAACTGGAAACTCACCGCCGAAAATGGCGCCGATGGCTATCACGTCAGCTCCGTGCACTGGAACTACGCCGCCACTCAGAACCAGCGTCAGCAGCGCGACGCTGGCGAAGAAATCAAGACCATGAGCGCCGGCAGTTGGGCGAAGAAGGGCGGCGGTTTCTACTCGTTCGACCACGGCCACTTGCTGCTCTGGACCCGCTGGGCCAACCCCGAGGACCGTCCGGCCTACGAGCGTCGCGATGAACTGGTCCGGGACTTTGGCCAGGCTCGCGCTGACTGGATGATCGAGAACTCGCGCAACCTGTGCCTGTACCCCAACGTGTATCTGATGGATCAGTTCAGCTCGCAGATCCGCATCGCCCGGCCGATCTCCGTCGACAAGACCGAGATCACCATCTATTGCATTGCCCCCAAAGGCGAGAGCGCCGAGGCCCGGGCCAAGCGCATTCGCCAATACGAAGACTTCTTCAACGTCAGCGGTATGGCCACCCCGGATGACCTCGAAGAGTTCCGCTCATGCCAGACCGGTTACGGCGCCGGGCGCGGCTGGAACGACATGTCCCGTGGTGCGACCCATTGGGTCGAAGGCGCGGACGCGGCGGCCGAGGAAATCGACCTCAAGCCCTTGCTGTCCGGCATGCGCACCGAGGACGAAGGCCTGTTCGTGCTGCAACACAAGTACTGGCAGGAAACCATGCTCAAGGCCACCGCCAGCGATAAAAACCTGATCCCCGTGGAGGCCGTGCAATGAGCAACCTCTACGACACCGTGCGCGATTTTCTCTACCGCGAAGCACGTTATCTGGACGACGGACAGTGGGATCAGTGGCTGGAGCTCTACGCTGCCGACGCCAGTTTCTGGATGCCGGCCTGGGACGACCACGACACCCTGACCGAAGACCCGCAAAGCGAAATCTCGCTGATCTGGTACGGCAACCGTGGCGGTCTCGAAGACCGGGTGTTCCGGATCAAGACCGAGCGCTCCAGTGCGACCATCCCCGACACCCGCACCTCGCACAACCTCAGCAACATCGAGATCGTCGAGCAGGGCGAAGGGCAATGTCAGGTGCGCTTCAACTGGCACACCCTGAGCTTTCGCTATCAGGTCACCGACAGTTATTTCGGCACCAGCTTCTACACCCTCGACCTGCGCGGCGAACAGCCGCTGATCAAGGCCAAGAAAGTCGTGCTGAAGAACGATTACGTCCGTCAGGTCATCGACATCTATCACATCTGATCGAGACGGCGCCGAGCCGGGCTCGACGCTGTGAGCGAGGTGCACCATGAGTTTCCAGATCGCACTGAATTTCGAAGACGGGGTCACCCGTTTCATCGAGGCCTCGGGCCACGAAACCGTTGCCGACGCGGCGTATCGCCAAGGTATCAACATCCCGCTGGACTGCCGCGACGGCGCCTGCGGCACCTGCAAGTGTTTCGCCGAAGCCGGGCGTTACGCCATGGGCGACAATTTCATCGAAGACGCCCTGAGTGACGACGAACTGGCCCAGGGTTATGTGCTGACCTGCCAGATGCGCGCTGAAAGCGACTGCGTGGTGCGGGTGCCGGTCGGCTCGCAGGTGTGCAAGACCGAACAGGCGAGTTATCAAGCGGCGATCAGCGATGTCCGGCAGCTCTCCGAAAGCACCATCGCGCTGTCGCTCAAGGGTGAATCCCTGAGCAAACTGGCGTTCCTGCCAGGGCAATACGTCAACCTGCAAGTACCGGGCAGCGAGCAATCGCGCGCCTATTCCTTCAGCTCGTTGCAGAAGAACGGCGAGGTCAGTTTCCTGATCCGCAATGTCCCCGGCGGCCTGATGAGCAGCTTCCTCACCGGGCTGGCCAAGGCCGGCGACAGCCTGAATCTCGCCGGGCCGCTGGGGAGTTTTTACCTGCGCGAGATCAAGCGGCCGCTGCTGTTGTTGGCCGGCGGCACCGGGCTGGCGCCATTCACGGCGATGCTGGAGAAGATCGCCGAGCAGGGCAGCGAACATCCGGTGCACCTGATCTACGGCGTGACCAACGATTTCGATCTGGTGGAACTCGACCGCCTCGAAGCCTTCGCCGCGCGCATCCCGAATTTCAGCTTCGGCGCCTGCGTGGCCAATCCGCAGAGCCAGCACCCGCTCAAGGGCTACGTCACTCAGCACATTGAACCGCGCCACCTCAACGAAGGCGATGTCGACGTGTACCTGTGCGGCCCGCCGCCGATGGTCGAGGCCGTCAGCCAGTACATCCGCGAGCAGGGCATCACGCCGGCGAACTTCTACTACGAGAAATTCGCGGCGGCCTGAATCTTCTTTCTGAATTGCGAGGGTGTCATGAACAACAGATTCGCCAACAAGGTCGCGCTGGTCACCGGCGCGGCGCAGGGCATCGGTCGCCGGGTGTGCGAGCGCTTCCTGGAGGAGGGCGCGCAGGTCATTGCCGTCGACCGCTCCGGACTGGTTCACGAACTGCAAGGCGAGGGCGTGCTGTCGCTGACCGCCGACCTTGAGCAATACGCCGATTGCGCCCGGGTGATGAGCGCCGCCGTCGATACGTTCGGGCGTCTGGATGTGCTGGTCAACAACGTCGGCGGCACCATTTGGGCCAAGCCGTTCGAGCACTACGAAGTCGAGCAGATCGAGGCCGAAGTGCGCCGTTCGCTGTTCCCGACGCTTTGGTGCTGCCACGCCGCATTGCCGTACATGCTCAAGCAGGATCGCGGGGCGATCGTCAATGTGTCGTCGATTGCGACCCGCAGCCTGAACCGTGTTCCCTACGGCGCGGCCAAGGGCGGGATCAATGCACTGACCGCCTGTCTGGCCTTCGAGAATGCCGAGCGCGGGATCCGGGTTAACGCCACCGCGCCCGGCGGCACCGAAGCGCCGCCTCGGCGCATCCCGCGCAACGCCGCCGAACAATCCGCGCAGGAGCAGGCCTGGTATCAGGAAATCGTCGCGCAAACCCTCGATAGCAGCCTGATGAAACGCTACGGAACCATTGACGAACAGGTCGGCGCGATCCTGTTTCTCGCCTCGGACGACGCCTCCTACATCACCGGTGTAACCCTGCCGGTCGGTGGCGGAGACCTCGGTTGATCACGCTTGAATGGACACTGAAATGAACCGGATCCTGATTGAAAACCTGTCGGCGATCATCGTCGACCTTCCGACTATCCGCCCGCACAAACTGGCGATGCACACGATGCAGAACCAGACGCTGGTGATCCTGCGCCTGCGTTGCAGCGACGGTGTCGAAGGCATCGGCGAAGCCACCACCATCGGCGGCCTGGCCTACGGCTATGAAAGCCCGGAAAGCATCAAGGCCAACATCGATGCGCACCTGGCGCCGGCGCTGATCGGCATGGACGCGGACAACATCAACGTCGCCATGCAGAAGCTCGACAAGATTGCCAAGGGCAACACCTTCGCCAAGTCCGCCATCGAGAGCGCCTTGCTCGACGCCCAAGGCAAACGCCTCGGCCTGCCGGTGAGCGAACTGCTCGGCGGTCGGGTCCGCGAAAGCCTCGAAGTGGCCTGGACCCTGGCCAGCGGCGACACCGCCCGCGACATCGCCGAGGCCGAACAAATGCTGGAAGCGCGGCGGCACCGGATCTTCAAACTGAAGATCGGCGCCAACCCGCTGGAGCAGGATCTGAAACACGTGGTGGCGATCAAGAAAGCCCTGGGCGAGCGTGCCAGTGTGCGGGTCGACGTCAACCAGTATTGGGACGAGTCCCAGGCAATTCGCGGCTGCCGGGTGCTCGGCGACAACGGTATCGACCTGATCGAGCAGCCGATCTCGCGAGTCAATCGTTCCGGTCAGATTCGTCTGAACCAGCGCAGCCTGGCACCGATCATGGCCGATGAATCCATCGAAAGCGTCGAGGACGCGTTCAGCCTCGCCGCCGACGGCGCCGCCAGCGTCTTCGCCCTGAAGATCGCCAAGAACGGCGGCCCGCGCGCCGTGTTGCGCACCGCGCAAATCGCTGAAGCCGCCGGCATCGCCCTGTACGGCGGCACCATGCTCGAAGGCTCCGTCGGCACGTCGGCCTCGGCCCATGCGTTCCTTACGCTCAGGCAATTGACCTGGGACACCGAGCTGTTTGGTCCGCTGTTGCTCACCGAAGACATTGTCACCGAGCGCCCGCAATACCGCGACTTTCACCTGCACATTCCACGCACCCCGGGCCTGGGCCTGACACTGGATGAAGAGCGTCTGGCGCGTTTTCGCCGGCACTGACCCCTAAGGAGAACGCCATGCTGTTCCACGTAAAAATGACCGTGAAATTGCCCGCCGACATGGATCAGGCCGTTGCCACAAAACTCAAGGCCGACGAAAAGGAACTCGCCCAGCGCCTGCAACGCGAAGGCCAGTGGCGCCACCTATGGCGCATCGCCGGGCACTACGCCAATTACAGCGTGTTCGACGTGCCCAGCGTCGAAGCGCTGCACGACACCCTCATGCTGCTGCCGCTGTTTCCCTACATGGAAATCGAGATCGACGGCCTCTGCCGCCATCCCTCGTCGATCCACACCGACGACCGCTGAGCCCAAAAATGAATCCACCGCTGAAACCTGTGGGAGCTGGCAAGCCAGCTCCCACAGGGAATGTGGTTGATCCGAGAGAGCCGAGTAAACACAACAACAAGATGAGGTGAACACCATGACCGTGAAGATTGCCCACACTGCCGAACTGCAAAAATTCTTCGAAGAAGCCGCCGGTTTTGCCAACGATGGCGGCAGCTCGCGCTTGAAAACCATCGTCCTGCGAGTGTTGCAGGACACCGCCCGGATCATCGAAGACCTTGAGATCAGCGAAGACGAATTCTGGAAAGCCGTCGATTACCTCAACCGTCTGGGCGGCCGCTCGGAAGCCGGGCTGCTGGTGGCCGGCCTCGGCCTCGAGCATTTCCTCGACCTGCTGCAGGACGCCAAGGACGCGCAGATCGGCTTGACCGGCGGCACGCCGCGCACCATCGAAGGCCCGTTGTACGTGGCCGGCGCGCCGCTGTACGAAGGGGAATGCCGGATGGACGACGGCAGCGAGGAGGGCATCGCCACGCTGATGTTGCTCGAAGGTCAGGTGTTCGATCCGCAAGGCCAGCCGCTCGCCGGCGCCACGGTCGACCTGTGGCACGCCAACACCAAAGGTACTTACTCGTTCTTCGACCAGAGCCAGTCCGAATACAACCTGCGCCGGCGGATCATCACCGACGCCGAAGGCCGCTATCGCGCCCGCAGCATCGTGCCGTCCGGTTACGGCTGCGACCCGCAAGGCCCGACCCAGGAATGCCTGAACCTGCTCGGCCGCCACGGCCAGCGCCCGGCTCATATTCACTTCTTCATTTCCGCACCGGGACACCGGCATCTGACGACGCAGATCAATCTGTCCGGGGACAAATATCTGTGGGATGACTTCGCGTATGCGACCCGTGAAGGGTTGGTCGGGGAGGTCGAGTTTCTGGAGGATGCAGCGGGACGCCGAGCCGAGTTGAAGTTCGACTTCCAGTTGCAGCAGGCGCCGGATGCGGCGGCGCAACAGCGCAGTCAGCGGCCACGGGCGTTGCAGGAAGCCTGATTTCGGAGTTCTGATGGGATTGGCTGAACTGCGCAAAAAGTTGCGCAGTTGCCCGTAATAAAATCACGGTGAAAGCCACGGCAAGCTCTCTATATCGGGGCTTACAGCCAAGTGCGCAAGAAGTTGCACAGCACTGCGCAACTTCTTGCGCACTTTTTCGCTGTTTCCTACAGCCAAAAACGAACTTATCCCACGCAAGCATCGTAAGTCTTTGATGGGTAAAAGCCCTGATGTGGCTGGCACGACTTTTGATATCTCCTTGGCCACCTGGGCAGGCAATCACGCCGTCCGGTCCTGTCTTTTGAGCAAGGAGCACACCCCATGGCAACACCAGCGTACATGTCGGTTACCGGCGAAAAACAAGGCCTGATCACTGCCGGCGCGTTCACCGCCGACTCCGTTGGCAACACCTACCAGGAAGGTCATGAAGACCAAGTCATGGTTCAGGCGTTCACCCACGACGTGATCATCCCGCGTGACCCGCAATCCGGTCAGCCAACCGGTCAGCGCGTGCACAAGCCAGTTGTGATCACCAAGGTCTACGACAAGGCTTCGCCGCTGCTGCAAGCGGCTCTGACTTCCGGCGAGCGCATGAGCGAAATCGTCATCCAGTGGTACCGCACCTCGGCGCAAGGCACCCAGGAGCACTACTACACCACCAAACTGGAAGACGCGATCATCGTCGCCATCAACAACAAAATGCACAACTGCCAGGACCCGGCGAACGCCCACTTCACTCATCTGGAAGAAGTGCAGTTCACCTACCGCAAAATCACCTGGACCCACGAAGTCTCCGGTACTTCGGGTTCCGATGACTGGCGTGCTCCGGTCGTTTAATCGCGACTGATGGTTGTATCGCCTCGGCCGGTTTCGCCGGTCGAGGCACCTTCACTACTCAAAGAATTTTCAGCGTCAGATCCTTATTGATCTGGCGTGCGCTGCAGCACAGCACGAGGGACAAGGGAATGTTCTCACCGGCCAACCAGGCTCATTTCAACCTGACCATCGATGGCGCGGACAGCGATTTTCAGGTGCTGTCGTTCACCGGTCGGGAAGCCCTCAACACGCCCTTCGAATTCGAGCTGGAACTGGTCAGTGAAAAGGCCTCGATCAACCTCGAAAGCCTGCTGCACAAACTGGCGTTTCTTCAGCTCTCGCCGAGCGGTACCGGTATTCACGGGCTGATCTACAGCATCGCCCAGGGCGAGGCGGGCAAGCGCCTGACCCGCTACAGGATTTCCCTGCGCCCGCAGCTTTCATACCTCGCGCACCGCTTCAACCAGCGCATCTTCCAGCAGATGACCGTGCAGCAAATCATCAGCCAGGTGCTGGAAGAACACGGCATTCTCGCCAGCGATTACCACTTCCAGCTGAGCGCGGTTTACCCCGAGCGCATCTATTGCACGCAGTACGATGAAAGTGACCTGCATTTCGTCCAGCGCCTGTGCGAAGAGGAGGGGATTCACTACCACTTTCAGCACACGTCCAGCGGCCACAAACTGACCTTCGGCGATGACCAGACGGTGTTCCCGAAACTGGCGCCGGTGGCCTATCAGCAGGACTCCGGGCTGGTGGCGGACAAACCGGTGGTCAAGCGTTTCGGCCTGCGCCTGGCCACCCGCACCAGCCGCACCACGCGGCGCGATTACGACTTCGTCAAACCGAAGATCGAGCTGGAAAGCGACGCCAAGAGCAGCGCCCAGCCGGATCTGGAAGATTACGACTACCCGGGCCGTTTCGTGGACCGCGAGCGCGGCAAGCACCTGGCCAATCGCAATCTCGAACGCCACCGCAGTGACTATCGCCTGGCCGAGGGCAACAGCGACCAGCCGGTTCTGGTTACCGGGCATTTTTTGGCCCTGACCGACCACGCCAATCCGACGTGGAACGATCTGTGGCTGCTCACCGAAATCTTCCACGAAGGCAAGCAGCCGCAAGTGCTGGAAGAGTCGGTGACCAGCGACACCACCGATCACAAGGACGATTTCCACCAGGGCTATCGCAACCGCTTCAACGCGATCCCGTGGGACGTGCCGTACCGTCCGCCGCTGGACCACCCGAAACCCAAAGTCCTCGGTTCGCAAAGCGCCGTGGTCACCGGCCCCGAAGGCGAAGAAATCTTCTGCGACCAATACGGTCGGGTGAAGGTGCAGTTCTTCTGGGACCGCGAAGGCCAGCACGACGACAAGACCACCTGCTGGATGCGCGTGGCCTCCAGTTGGGCCGCCGAGACCTTTGGTTCGATCAACATTCCGCGGGTCGGCATGGAAGTGCTGATCACCTTCCTCGAAGGCGATCCCGACCAGCCGCTGATCACCGGGTGCCTGTACCACGGCGCCAACCTGCCGCCGTACAAACTGCCGGACTTCAAGACCCTGGCCACGGTCAAGAGCAAGGAATACAAGGGCAGCCGCGCCAATGAACTGCGCATCGACGACACCACCAGCGAGATCAGCATCGCGCTGCGCAGCGATCACGGCGCGAGCGCGATCAACCTCGGTTACCTGACCCACCCGCGCCCAAGCGGCGGTCAGCCTCGGGGTGAAGGTTTTGAGTTAAGAACCGACCGCCACGGCGCCGTGCGTGCCGGAGCCGGTCTGCTGATTACCACCGAACCGCGTCCGAACGAATCGAAACACCACAAGGACCTGCCGGAAACCGCCGAACGCCTGGCCACCGCCAGCGATCAACAGGACGGTTTCGCCACGCAGGCCAAAGAGCTTCAGGCCCAGGAAGCCGGCGATCAGGACGACGTGGCCAAGGCCTTGCACGCGCAGCATCAAGGCGTGCTCGGCTCGGGACCTGCGAACCTCACCGCCAACGAATTCCCCGAATTCACCGAGCCGCATCTGGTACTCGCCAGCCCCGCCGGCATCGCCCTGACCACACCGCGCTCCAGCCACATCGCCACCGGCGAACACCTGGCGCTGAGCAGCACCGGCCACACCAGTTTTTCCATCGGCAAACGCCTGCTGGCCAGCGCCAGTCGCGGCATGCGCCTGTTCGTGCAGAGCATGGGCTGGCGGCTGGTGGCGGCGTCCGGCGACATCGACGTCAAGGCACTCAAGGACAGCATCAACCTGCTGGCCAAGCTCAACATCACCGCGAACGCCGACCGCATCACCATCACCGCCAAGACCGAACTGGTGATCCAGGGTGGCGGCAGCGCCACGACCTACAACGCCGGCGGCATCACCCACGCCACCAGCGGCCCGTACACCGCCCACGCGGCGAACTTCGCTTATACCGGGGCGAAATCCCTGGCGGGCGTTTTCCCGGAACCGCCGAAACCGGGCAAGGGCAACCTTGAATTGTTCAACCAGTACGCCGGGCGTCAGGGCATCAAGGACGGCGATTACGAAGTCATCGATGCCTTGGGCAAAAGCATCAAGGGCAAGCTCGACGCGAAGGGCTTCGCCAGCGTCGCCGGCGCCGCACCGGGGCCGGCGCGGGTGCTGTTCGGCAAGGATCCGGCGGATACCTGGAGTGAAGGCAGTTACATCGGTAAACCGGAATGGCCGTTGAATCCGCCGGGGGCCGAAGACATTCCGAGTCAGGTGCAGGCGATGGTGGCGCAGGCGCTGCCGAGCAAGAACTGGGACATGTTGGAGAAGGGCAAGGAATTGGCACAGACAGGGATGGGTGCAATGCAGACCGCACAAGGCGCGATGCAAACGGCGCAGCAGGTGAAAGGTGTGGTGCAGGGCGGGGTGGCCGGGCTGCCGAAACTGGCGAGTGCGGCGATGCCGAGTGCGTCGGGAATCCTCGGGGCGGCGAGCAAGGCGGGCAAGTTGCCGAGTCTGCCGGTGCCGACGCTTCCAAAACCTGCTTTGAATACTCCGGAATTGCTGGCGGGTGAGGTGCTGTCATGACAACTGGGGGCGGTGGTGCGAAACAGCGTGAGCCGCAAGTCGCGGTGGTACCCCTCAACACGATCGATATTCAGGATGTCGGACGCGGCGCTGCCAAATTCGATGCCTGGTTGCAGTCCATCAGCGGCGGTGTCGTCACACTCGATCGGGTCAAGAACGTCGCGGGTGCTCTTCCTGTCGTGGGCAACATCATGGCGTTGGTTGATGCCCTCGGAGACATCGTCACCCTGGCCAAAAGCAAACAGCGTCAAGTGCTGGATTGGGTCAGCCTGGGTATCAACCTGATTGGTGTATTGCCTGCGCCACCGACCATGGCTTCTGCGCGCATGACACTACGCCCGACCCTGGGGCTGGTGCGTCAGGAACTGCGTAACAGCGCCAAGATGCTGCTGGGGGACTCTCTGATTGAAGTGTTGATCGGGCATCTGAACGCGACCATCGTCGGCACCATCGATGACTTCGTCAAACAGGCACAACCCAAACTGGCGGGCATTCTCGACGACGCTGGAAAACTGGGTCAAAGCGCGGTGAACGAGATCGCCAAGGGCCTGGAAAAGGTGGTCAACGGCAAGCTCGATGCGAAGGGAGACCTCAATGCGGCCGGTTCGAAAATCACGGCGGCGCGCGGTCAGTTGTTGCATGACCCCAAGGCGGCTATCAGCAACATTTTCGGTGCCGCTTTCAGTGCCTACAAGGCTGCAGGCAAAGGCGTTGCCAACAGTGCCGCCAAGAACTTGCTGCCGGAGAAAGCCAAGGCTCTGGTACTGAGCAACACATCGATGCTTCGCACGCTGGGGGTGGAGCTGCAATCCCAGATGAAAAAGCTTGGTGACCCGGGCGTTCAGCATTCCATCGGCTGGCTGTTGCAGATGTTGGCGGGCTCTGTAGTAACTTGGCGCAAACGTCGCTCTCATGGTCAGGCCGCCAGTGTCAAACCGGGGGCCACGAGCAAGGCAGAACAACGCGCCGGCAAAGGCCAACTGGAGTTGCAGCAAAGCCAGGCTCGAGCCCGTTCTGATGCCAGTGATTGCAAGAATCGCGTCCCGACAGGCACGAAAAGAAACATCAGCTTTGCACGCGGCACGGAAACCATCACCCACACGGATTTCCGTTTGCCGGGCCCGTTTCCCGTCGTCTGGAACCGTACTTATTACTCGAATCTGGAGGCCTACGACAAAGGCAGCCTGGGTGCTCGCTGGATCAACGAGTTCACCACTTGTTTCGATTATGTGGATGACGGGTTGGTCTTTCATGCGGCCGATGGCCGAAGTCATGAGTTTGCGTTGCCCAAAGTCGGCGAAGCCCATCATGACCCGATTGAAAACCTGACTCTGATTCGCTCAGGTGAAAATCAATTGCTGCTGTGCCGCGGCGTCGAGCGAAAGGAGACCTACGTGCGTCGTGGGGCACGCTTTCTGCTCGCCGGCATCGAGCTGCGCAGCGGTGCTGGAATCATGCTGCACTATGAGCACATGCATGGTGATGAGCCGGTGCTCTCTGACCTGCTCACCTATCAGGGGGACGTTACAAAGGTTCATCTACAACTCGGAACACTGATCGATGACCACGGACGTCTGACAGGTTTGTGGGAGATCGCCGATGGCATTCCTCAGCGCCAACTGTGTGCCTATCACTATGATGCGTTGGGCGATCTGGTTCAGGCACGGGATGAAAACGGTTATGCCTGGAATTATGAATTTCGCAGCCATCTGATCACGCGATACACCGACCGGACCGGGCGGGGCATGAATTTGCAATGGCAGGGGGACGGCTCCGATGCCAAAGCGATTCGTGAATGGGCGGATGATGGAAGCTTCGATACTCGACTTGAGTGGGACGAAAACATTCGTCTGACCTACGTCACTGACGCTCACGGCAATGAGACCTGGCACTACTACGACATTCTTGGCTACACGTACCGTATCCGTCATCCGGATGAGCGTTCGGAGTGGTTGTTCCGCGATGAGGCCAAAAATGTCGTGCGACATGTCCACACCGATGGAAGCGTTGATCGGTTCAGCTACGACGAGCGTGGCAATCTTCTCGAACACATCCGTGCCGATAACACCGTAATGCATTACGCATACGATGATCTGGACCAACTGATCAAGGTTAGTGATGCAGAGGGCGGACAGTGGACCAGAGCTTATGACGACAGCGGCAATCTTGTGGAAGCTGTCGATCCTCTGGGTAACAAGACGGAGTACACCTACACATCTGCCGGTTATCCGGAGACCGTCAAGGATGCTAACGGAGCAGAGAAGAAATTCGAATACAACGATGCCGGTCAGTTGACCGGGTACACCGATTGTTCCGGCAAAACCAGTACCTGGGAGTACAACGGCCTGGGTCAGTTGATTTGCTTTACCGATGCGGCAGGGCAAAGCACCGAGTATGAGTATGTGGCAGGTCAACTGGTGTTGATCAGGCATCCGGACAAGTCTGAGGAGCGTTTCAGTCGCGATGCCGAAGGGCGACTGTTGGCCCATGTCGACGGCCTGAACCGCTGCACCACCTGGAACTACAGCGCCGCCGGCCTTATCGCCGAGCGAGTGGATGCGGCTGAGCAAACGTTGCGCTATCGCTGGGACCGTCTCGGTCGTTTGACCGCTTTGGAGAACGAAAATGAGCGTAGCGCCCATTTTCACTACGATCCGATGGGGCGGTTATTGGAGGAAACAGGTTTCGACGGCCATATTACGCGCTACCAGTACGACACTGAATCAGGTCGTTTGAGCAGCAAGCTTGATGGCGAGCGGCGAGTGGCTTTCCAATTCGACCTGATGGGCCGTCTGATAGAGCGCCGTGCGAGTCTGGGCGAACAGGTACAAAGTGAAACATTTGCCTACGATGGCAACGGCAATATGACACTGGCTGAAAATGATCACAGTCGCTTGCAGTGGTTCCACGATCCGGCGGGCAACCTGCTGCGTGAACATCAGCATTATCTGAGTCTGGAGCAGCCTCGGATCGCAGTCTGGCAACATGAATACGATGCCCTGAATCAGCGAGTAGCGACTGTGCGTCCGGATGGCCAAAGAGTCAGTTGGATGACCTACGGCAGCGGGCACTTGCTGGGATTGAAAGTGGATGACCACGAGTTGCTGGCCTGGGAGCGTGATGATCTGCATCGCGAAATCGCCCGTCATCAGGGCAACCATTTATTGCAGACGCAGAAGTGGGACCCGGCTGGGCAGTTGCAGGAGCAATTGTTGGGTCGTAGCGATGACAAGCGCACGTTGCTCAAGCGTGAATATCAATATGATCCTGCGGGCCAACTGATCCTTCTCAACGACACGCGACGCGGGCCGCTGACGTATCAGTACGATCCGGTGGGGCGCCTGATCAAGGCGGCGAGTCGACAGGGTGTGGAAACTTTCGCCTTTGATCCTGCCGGTAACTTGCTTGATGAGCCGGTTGAACAGATGCGCCGACCTCTGGATCAGGACCCGATGCGTAGCAAGCGGGTGGACAACCTGCTGCGCGAGTACTCGGGTACCCACTATGAATACGATGATCGAGGCAATCTGATACAGCGTTGGCACAACGGCAGTATCGCCAGAATGCGCTGGGATTTGTTCGACCGTTTGGTTCACTTTGATGATGCCCGACTGGAAGTCGAGTATGCCTACGATGTATTGGGACGCCGTCTTTACAAGAACTCGACTGCGCATTTCAAGCGACGGCCTGAAGCCGGATCACAGTGGAACGACAATGAGTTTGTCCGCAAGCAGCGAGAGTCGGGTTGTGGTTTCACATTGTATGGCTGGGACGGCGATACGCTGGCCTGGGAGAGCAGTCCGGCTCTGCTGGATGGTGATCCCGGACGCACGGTGCATTACATCTATGAGCCGGGTACTTACATTCCGGTTGCGCAAGCTTTGCGACACCAGCCAATCATTCTGATGGGGCAGCCTGACTTCAGCGGCGAGTATCAATTGGAGGACGACCCGCTGTGGAACCACGTACCTGTGGCACTGCCAATCGACGTGTTGAGTTGGTATCAATGCGACCGAATGGGGACGCCTCTGGAGTTGACCGACCAGAATGGCGAAATAGCCTGGAGCGCTCAGTACAAGGCATGGGGGAGCGTGTCTGAGCAGCGTTCGCCAATGGCGCAGCAACAGGGTATTGGCAACCCGATTCGCCTCCAGGGGCAATATCACGATCATGAAACGGGGCTGCATTACAATCGTTATCGTTATTACGATCCGTTGATTGGACGCTTCATCAGCAAAGATCCCATCGGTTATGACGGTGGGCTGAACCTCTTTGTATATGCGCCGAGTCCACTGGGCTGGATTGACCCGCTAGGCTTGGCAAGATGTCCGTGTGCCGATCTGAAGAAAGGCAACCCTGAAGGAACCGGGCCATTCAGAGGTGGATCTTACGGAGGCACCACGGCCTCGGGGATCGAGTCGCATCACATGCCGGCAGACAGCACCAGTCCGATTAAGAGAAGCCAGGGGCCAGCAATACAAATGGAGCCCTATGACCATAGCCAAACAATGAGTCACGGCCACCAGGGTAATCCCGGAAAAGCCTATCGAGCTCAGGTTCAGTCAAAAATCGAAGTGGGAGACATGAGAGGTGCAATGGCGATGGAGATCAGAGATGTGCGCCGTGTAGCCACTCAGGTCGGACAACCCAGAAAGTACAATGAAGCAATGCAAGAAATGCTGGCGTATGCCAAGTGCCGTAAATTTCTGGATAAGTGAGAGAAACCATGAATGATCAAGCGTTCAAAATGTGGCGAGATAAACTGGTTTCATTGGATCGCTACGAGAACCCGGAAGATGCTCGTGAGTTCTCGGCGCTCGTGAGCAGTGTCCGCGACGAACTCGATGCAAAAACCATTGATGTACTACTGTCGACCTTTTGCGATGAAGACGACTACGGTGTGCAAGAGCGCGTGGTGGGTGTTCTTGATCATGCTGAAGCGGGCGTTTTTGCTGAAAGGCTTGCGGTGAACTTCTCAACGTTGCAAAGACAGGCAAGTGGCAAGGAATGGCCTCTTATTCTGATCGGTCGTGTCGTGAACTCGGACAACGCAGAGAAGATCAAGGCGATTGTCGCGGCTGCGAAGAAGTCCCCGGATCTTGACGCCTTTATTCGAAGTGATGAGTTCCTGGATGAGTATCCCGAGATCGATAGCTACTTCCCCTGATACGACTCAAGGCCCGCCGTTTTCACGTTTGATGGATTCCACGGCGCCATTTGGCATGCCAGAAGTCAGGTCAAAGGAGAGACAACATGAAAGACGCAATCCGCCTCGGCGACTCCACCACCCACGGTGGCAAAGTCCTCGAAGCCTTCTCCCGGACCGATCTCAACGGCAAGCCGATTGCCGGGGTCGGTCACAAGGTCAGTTGCCCGTTGTGCAAAGGGATTTTTCCGATTGCCGAGGGCAGCAGCACCTACACCGTCGATGGCACACCCATTGCGCTGGACGGTATGAAAACAGCCTGTGGGGCGGCGCTGATTGCCAGCGGGCCCAAAGGGGCCGTTGTCAGCTAAATCGATATTTGTAATTGCCGTCTCCATGACGCGGCCTTTTCGGCGCGTTATTTGAACAAGACATGCTTCACCCAAAACATGCTTCACCTCAAAAAGAGCTCAAAACGCTCCAACATTTAAAGGAATAAATATGAAGACCGCTTCTTTGATTCTCGCCATGGCAGCCGCGTTTGGCACCAGCACGCTTGCCTACGCCGAAGGGCAAGACGCCGCCACTTTGAAAGGGATATACGACAACGGTCGCAACATGTCAGGCCTGATCAAAAGCTGCGTCGACAAGGGGTTTCTGAAAGCGGACAGCACCGAGAACGCCAACAAGATGGCCGCATTCGTGGGCAACATGCCTGGCGATTTCGACAAGCGTGACGGCGACAAGAACGAACAGTCTGGCCGTAAAGGCGAAGTGTTCACGGATGGGGAATACAAGAGTCTGGAAAGCAACCTGCCGCCGAACCTCACCCTCAAACAATGGTGCGAACAGGCGGATCAGGGAATGCGCGAAGGGTTGAAGCGCGTCGGTCTGTAGCCGTCAGCTGATTCAGGGCCGACGGTAACGGCAAGCCGATTGCCGTGGTCGGTCCTGAGGTCAGTCGAGCCGCTCGATAGACCGAACTAAGCTAATGCAAAAAAGATATTTGTTCGGTGTTTTTAATATCGTTTAGTTTTGTTTCATAGACGAATCAAAAGCATCAAACCGATAGACCTCCCGATTGCCATGACGGCACACGCTGAATCGATCACGGACTCTTCAGGTTTGATTCACACGGGAGTGAATCATGCCGCACACCTCAGACATCACCGCGTTACCCATCCTCGACCTCTCCCTGCTCGACGGTACACCGTCGCAACGCCAGGCCTTTCTCGATGACTTGCGCCACGCCGCCCGCGATGTGGGTTTTTTCTACCTGACCGGCCATGGCATCGACGCCGGCCTGCTCGAGCAAGTGCAGGACTACGCACGCCAGTTCTTCGCCTTGCCTGACAGCGAGAAAACCGCCGTCGGCATGATCAATTCACCGCACTTTCGCGGCTACAACCGCGCCGCTTCCGAGATCACCCGTGGCCAGCCCGATCAGCGTGAGCAATTCGATCTGGGCGCCGAGCGCGACGTCTTGCCGTTGAACGCTGACAGTCCGTTATGGGCGCGGCTGCAAGGGCCGAATCAATGGCCCGGAGCGTTGCCGCAACTCAAGCCGCTGTTGCTCGACTGGCAGCAGGCGATGACCCAAATGTCGCTGCGCCTGCTGCGCGCATTCGCTCAGGCGCTGTCCTTGCCGGAAGACGCTTTCGACCGGTTGTACGGCGACAAACCCAACGAACACATCAAGCTGATGCGCTATCCGGGGCAAGCCTCGACCGCGAGCAATCAGGGCGTCGGCGCGCACAAGGATTCGGGTTTTCTCAGCTTCCTGCTGCAAGACCAGCAGGCCGGTCTGCAAGTGGAGATCGAAGAGGGGCGCTGGATCGATGCGCTGCCTCGGGACAATACGCTGGTGGTGAACATCGGCGAGCTGCTGGAGCTGGCCACCAACGGTTACCTGCGTGCCACGGTACATCGGGTGGTGTCGCCGCCGGTGGGCAGCGAGCGATTGTCCATCGCGTTTTTCCTCGGCGCGCAACTGGATGCGGTAGTGCCGCTGTACCCCTTGCCGACGGCGCTGTTGCGTGAGGCGCGTGGCCCGGCGAGTGATCCGCTCAATCCGCTGTTTCGCGATGTCGGCTGGAATTACCTGAAGGGCCGACTGCGCTCCCATCCCGATGTCGCGCAGCGTTTTTATGCCGATGCGTCGAATACCAGCACACCGCTGCGCAAGACCGCCAACGCCTGATCCATCACTCGCAGAAGGACTCTTTCCATGTTGAAAAAAGCAGGCTTGACCCTGGCCGTCCTCGGCGCGCTGGTGACTTCGTTCAGTGCCCAGGCGCTCGAACCATTGCGCGTTGCAGCGGACCCGGTGCCACACGCGCAGATCCTGGCGTACATCCAGAAACTCGATCCGCAGCTCAACCTCAAGGTGATCGAAATCCCGCAGGGCGTGAACTCCAACGAACTTTTAGTGCACGGCGATGTGGACGCCAACTACTTCCAGCATCTGCCGTACCTGCAATCCCAGGAAAAGGCCCTTGGCGAAAAACTCGCGGTGGCCGCCACGGTGCACATCGAACCGCTGGGCATCTATTCCCATCGCCACAAAACCTTCGCCCAGGTGCCAGACAAAGGTACGGTCGCCGTGCCGAACAACGTCACCAACCTGAGCCGTGCGCTGTACCTGTTGCAGGACAACGGCCTGATCAAACTCAAGCCTGGCTTCAATGACCCGGCGGCCGATCAGGCGACGCCCAAGGACATCGCCGAAAACCCGAAACAGCTGAAGATCCTCGAAATCGAATCGCCGCAACTGCCCCGTGCGCTGGATGACGTGGACCTGGCGGTGATCAACGGCAACTACGCGCTGGAAGCCGGGCTGGTGCCGGCCAAGGATGCGCTGGGGCTGGAGAAGGCCGAGCACAACCCGTACGCCAACATTCTGGTGACCACGCCGAAACTGAAAAATGATCCGCGCATTCAGCAACTGGCCAAGGACCTGACCTCGCCGCAAGTCGCCAAATACATCGCCGAGAACTTCAAGGGTTCGGTGATCCCGGTGGCGGATGCCAAGCCATGATCGTCGTCGAGCAGTTGAGCAAGACCTATCCGTCAGCGTCGATCCCGGCGCTGGATCAGGTGTCGTTGAGCATTCCCGATGGCGCGATCTACGGGATTCTCGGGCGCAGCGGCGCGGGTAAATCAACGTTGCTGCGTTGCCTCAATCTGCTCGAACGCCCGGATGCCGGGCGGATTCTGCTGGACGGCGAAGACCTCACGGCGCTGTCCGACCGTGAGTTGCGCCGCCAGCGTCAGCGCATCGGCATGATCTTTCAGGGCTTCAACCTGCTGCATTCGCGCAACGTGTTCGACAACGTCGCGGTGCCGCTGGAAATCGCCAAGGTTGCCAAGCTACAGCGCCATGAACGGGTTCGGGAACTGCTGGATCTGGTGGGGCTGGGCGACAAGGCTGAAGCCTTTCCATCGCAACTGTCCGGCGGGCAGAAGCAGCGGGTCGGGATCGCCCGGGCCTTGGCGGCGCGGCCGGCGTATCTGCTGTCGGACGAAGCCACCAGCGCCCTCGA
The DNA here is from genome assembly GCF_030209075.1 of Pseudomonas sp. lyk4-R2A-10. NCBI lineage: Bacteria > Pseudomonadati > Pseudomonadota > Gammaproteobacteria > Pseudomonadales > Pseudomonadaceae > Pseudomonas > Pseudomonas sp. lyk4-R2A-10. The sequence goes on from NZ_JARVSR010000010.1 coordinate 72,151, forward strand.
CCCGGAAACCACCGCGTCGATTCTGGAACTGTTGCGCGACATCAACCGCCAGCTCGGTTTGACCATCGTGCTGATCACCCACGAACTGGACGTGGTCAAGTCGATCTGCGATCACGCCGCGTCCATGGCCAATGGAAAACTGGTGGAGGCGGGACCGGTGGCCCGATTGCTCGCCGATCCGCAGTCCGCCCTCGGTGCTTCACTGCGCCCCAGTTGCGGCTTGCCGCTGGGGCATGACGCGCCCGGCCTGAGTTTTCTGCGGCAATACGGCGTACGGGCGGCCCACTCATGAACCGCGTGATCGACTGGAATGAAATCCTGCAACTGGTGCTCAACGCCACCGGCGAAACCCTGTACATGGTGCTGCTCGCCGGGCTGTTCACCTTGCTGATCGGTTTGCCGCTGGGGGTGTTGCTGTTCATCAGTCGGCGTCAGGGCCTGTACCCGTTGCCGAGGCTCAATCAAGCCTTGGGCGCGATCATCAATCTGGGGCGTTCGCTGCCGTTCGTGGTGATGCTGATTGCCCTGATCCCGCTGACCCGGCTGGTGGTCGGCACCACCTTGGGCAGCACCGCCGCCGTGGTGCCGATCACCATCGGCGCCTTTCCGTTTTTTGCGCGGATCGTCGAGAACGCTTTGGACGAAGTCGAAAAGGGCCGGATCGAAGCGATCCTCGCCATGGGCGGTGACATCCGCCATGTGATTTTCAAAGTGTTGTTGCCCGAAGCGCTGCCGGCCTTGCTGGCGGGCATCACCCTGACGCTGGTGATGCTGATCGGCTTTTCTTCCATGGCCGGGGTCATCGGTGGCGGCGGACTCGGCGATCTGGCGATCCGCTACGGCTATCAACGGTTCAACAATGAAGTGATGGTCGCCACCGTCGTGGTGTTGGTCATCCTCGTCCAGGGTGTGCAAAGCCTGGGCGATCGACTGGTGCGTTCGCTGGCTCATCGACGTTAAGGAATTTTATGGGTGCGCCTGTCGCTGTGGTCTCCGAGCCACTGATTCGTGTACGTGAACTGAGCAAGACCTTTGGCTCGAACCGGGCGCTGGACCGGGTCAGCCTGGATATTTTTCCCGCCGAAGTGGTGGCGCTGCTCGGCGCCAACGGTGCGGGCAAATCGACGCTGGTGAAGATCCTCGCCGGCAGCCAGACCCACGATGGCGGCGAGATCCGGATCGATGGCCAGCACCGGCATTTCAGTTCGCCGCTGTCGGCCCGCCGTTTCGGTATTGTCGCGGTTCATCAGCAGATTAACGAAGGCATCGCGCCCGGATTGAGCGTGGCGGAAAACCTGCTGCTCGATGAACTGTGCCGCCCCGACGCCGACTTCTGGCTCAATCGCAAACGCCTGCTGGAACGCGCCGCGAGCATCGCCGCCGGGCTCGGTCTGGTGCTGCCGCTGGAGCAACCGATCGAGCACCTCGGCCAGGCCGAGCGGCAACTGGTGGTGCTGGCTCGCGCCTTCGCCCTGCAACCGCGCCTGCTGATTCTCGACGAGCCGACAGCGGCCCTGTCGGACGCCGAAGCGCAGCGCCTGTTCGGGCTGATCGACACCTTGCGCAGCCGTGGTGTGGCGATTCTGTACATCTCCCATCGCCTGTCCGATCTGCAACGAGTGGCCGACCGCGCCGTGGTGTTGCGAGACGGGCAACTGGCCGGTGAGTTCAGTGCCCGGCAATTGCCCGAGGCACTGGAAGCGATGCTTGGTCAGGCGCTGGAAGCCCACGTCTACACACCGCGAGCGGCGGGGCGCGAAGTACTGAAACTGCGGGACGTGAAAATCCTGCCGCGCACTCAGGCTTTTGATCTGTCCCTGCACGAAAACGAAGTGGTGGTGCTGACCGGCTTGCTCGGCGCTGGCAAAAGCGAGATCGCCGAAGTGCTGTTCGGGCTGTGCAAACCGGTGTCCGGCTCTCTGCAGCTGGACGGCATCGACTGGCAACCGGGCTCGCCCCGCCAGGCAATCCAGAATGGCGTGTTCTTCGCCGCCGAAGATCGCGCGAGCCAATCGCTGGTGGCGGACTTTTCATTGCGCCGAACTCTGACCTTGCCGTTCCTCGAACGCTTCACCCGTGGCGGTTTCATCCGCAACCGCGCCGAAGCGGCGGCGGTGGAGGCGCAAGTCGCAGCGCTGGGAATCAAGACCGCCGGCATCGATGTGCCGATGAGTGCATTGTCCGGCGGCAATCAGCAGAAAGTCGTGCTCGGTCGCTGGCTGCTCGGCGAGGGCCGGGTGCTGATCCTCGACGAGCCGTTTCAGGGCGTCGATGTGCGTGCCCGGCGCGAGATCGGCCAGTTGCTGCGCGACAGCGCCGCTGGCCGCGCCACGCTGGTGATCTGCTCGGACGTCGATGAAGCGCTGGAGATCGCCGACCGCATTCTGCTGGTGCGCGATCACGCGGTGGTGGCCGAGTACCCGCGTGCCGGGCTGGATCGCGCCACCCTGGTCGCCGCGCTGGCCGGCAGCGATCCGCAAAATTCTATTGTTCACGCCGCGCCAAGGAGTAGAGCGAGTGCCTGATTCGAGTTCCCTGTTGTCATCCGCCCCGGCGCCGACCGAGCGCTTCGTGCAAGCGCTGATCCGCTACGGCCTGCTGTGGGTGCTGGCGTTGATCGTGGTGTTTTTCAGTGTGGCAGAACCGGCGTTTCTGCGCGTTGGCAACCTGTTCAGCATCCTGCAGTCGGTGTCGATTGTTGCACTGCTGGCGTTGGGCGTGACGCTGACCATGGCTGTCGGCGGACTGGATCTGTCGATCGGCGCGGTGGCGGCGATGAGCCTGATGATAGCCAGTTACGTGATGGTGGTGCTCGGCTGGGGCGCGGTGCCGGCGGTGCTGATCAGCCTGGCCGGTGGCGCGCTGGTGGGGCTGCTCAACGGCTGGCTGATCGTGAAGATGCGCGTGCCGGACATTCTCGCCACGCTCGGCAGCATGTTTCTGGTGATCGGCGTGCAACTGATCCCCACGGGCGGCCGCTCGATTGCGGTGGGCATGACCCTGCCCAATGGCGACGAAGCCGAAGGATCGTTCAGTGCGCTGTTTCTGGCACTGGGTCGTGGACGGCTGTGGGACATCGTGCCGGTTCCGGTGTTGATCACGGCGGTGGTCGCGGTGGCGGTGTGGTTGTTTCTCGAACGCACGCGCATCGGCCGGTTGTTCTATGCGATTGGCGGCAACGAGCAGGCGGCGCGTCTGGCCGGTGCGCCGGTGCAGCGCTTCAAGTTGCTGGCTTACGTGCTGTCGGCGCTGCTCGCATCGCTCGGTGGTTTGCTGCTGGCGGCGCGGTTGGGGCGCGGCGATGTCAGCTCCGGCAACGGGCTGGTGCTTGATGCGCTGGGCGCTGCGCTGATCGGTTTTGCCGTACTCGGGGCGAAGAAGCCCAACGCGTTCGGCACGCTGGTCGGCGCGTTGCTGGTGGCTTCGTTGCTCAACGGCCTGACCATGCTCAACGCGCCGTATTACGCGCAGGATTTCGTCAAGGGACTGGTGCTGGTGCTGGCCCTGATGTTCACCTTCGGCCTCGCGCATCGGGCGCGCTGAGCCGTTTTATTGATGCTTCAAGGAAAGATCCATGCACGGTTCAATCAAGCAGTTCGCACGTCATTGCCTCGCCGGGGCGTTGCTCTCGGCGCTGGCCCTCAATGCGCAAGCCAAGGCCTTGCCCGGTGCACCGGCGCCGTTCGATAAAGGTCAGGTACAGATCGCGCTGGTCGGCTATCTGTTTTCCGGGGATTTCCCTGAAGCCTATCTGCGCGGCGTGGAAAAACAGACCGAAGCGCTGGGCGCCAACCTGCGGGTGTTCGACGCGCGGCAACAGGCCGCCAGTCAGGGCGAGATGATCGATCAGGCTGCCGACCTCGGTGTCGACGGGATCATCGTGCAATTGGGTCTCGCGGAAACCCTCAAAGGGCCGATTGAGCGGGCGCTGGCCAAAGGCATCAAGGTCGTCGCGTTCGACGTCGACCTGAACACGCCGCAAGTGACTCAGGTCGAGCAGGATCACCATGCGCTGGCGCGGCTGGCACTCGATCAAGCGGTCAAGGACAACGGCACCCGTTTCGATGCCGGTTACGTCTACATCAGTGGTTTCACGCCGATGGAGCGCCGCGACGAGATCTGGAGCCAGGTCAAGGCGAGCAATCCGGGGATCATCGAGAAGGCGCGCTTCGGCACGCTCAATCCGCCGATTGCCAACTCGGTGGCGGATCAGGCCAGCGCCGTGCTGCGGGCCAATCCGGGGATCAGCGTGATTTTCGCGCCGTTCGACGAGTTCGCCAAAGGTGCGAAGATCGCCGTCGATGAGGCCGGTCTCAGCCGCAAGGTGAAGATCTACAGCGCCGACATTTCCACCGCCGACATCCAGATCATGAAAGAGCCGGACAGCGCCTGGGCCGCCACCGCTGCGGTCAATCCGCAAGTGGCCGGCGCGATCAGCGTGCGCAGCCTGGCGATGCTGATCGCCGGGGAAAATCCGGGGCACAAGGTGCTGGTGCCGCCGACCCTGATCACCCGTCAGCAACTGCTGGATCTGGACGTGAAAAACGTACGGGATCTGGGGCAAAAACTGCCGGCCTTCGGTGACACCGCCAATGTCGCGCGGGCACCGTGGATTCCCGTGGCGAACTGAGGAACCGACATGCACGACAAGGCTGCGCGCCTGCGCAAGAGCCGTTCGCCGACAGCCGATGTGGCGCTGGGCGAACGGCTGCCACCGGGGCAGGTGCTCACGGAGCGCTTCCCGATCCTGCACGAGGGCGAGGTGCCGGCGTATGACCTGGCGACGTGGTCGCTGCGCCTGTTCGGCACTTTGGCCAACCCGGTCGAGCTGACCTACGCCGATCTGCAAGCGCTGCCGCAACGCCGGTTGCAATGCGACATTCATTGCGTGACACGCTGGTCGAAGTTCGACACCCGCTGGAGCGGCGTGCACCTGCAAGACCTGTTGCAGGCCCTGGACATCCGGCCGACATCGTCCTTCGTCATGGCCCACGCCGATCACGATTACCAGACCAACCTGCGCCTGGATGACCTGTTGCATCCGGACAGCCTGCTGGCCACCCATTACGACGGTCAGCCGCTGACCGCGCAACACGGCTGGCCGCTGCGGCTGGTGGTGGCGGGGCGGTACTTCTGGAAGAGCGCGAAATGGCTGCGCGGGCTCGAATTCACCGATCAGGAACAACCGGGCTTCTGGGAGCGCAACGGCTTTCATTTGCACGCCGATCCGTTCATTGAGCAGCGCTTCAGCGGCGACGCGCTGGACATTGCCGAAGATGCCTGGCGGGAAAAGGACTTCGACTGACGGCATCTAACTTCGCACCGAAAAAAACCACAGATTAATAACGCTCTCTACAACAACGTGGAGTGCGTTTTTGTGCGTGATTAGTTGTTGGTTAGTTGGGTGTTCATGTTGTTGCGCAAACACAAGTGTTGCTCAGGCAACACTCCGTTCGTCGGGCATAACCTAAGCGTTATTGGTTCTTTTGCGGCAGGCGACCGCTCGTCTAGCATCGGTAAACAGGGGGTTCTACTAACTTTGGGGTTCTTGCGCTCTAACAGCCGATAGTTGCTCAACACAGTTGGCTGCCTTTCTGAATATCAAAACTACAGCAGAAATTGCCGTGCACTGATTGCCGAGACTTCATGATTCGGCAGCGGCCGGTTATTAACTGCGATTCAAGGAGCTGTCGCATGATTCACCGTTCGCGTTCATTACTCGCCATCGCTGTTGTCAGTGCAATCTGGCAACTTCCTGCGCAAGCCGAAGAGACTTCCGCGCGCGTCGACGATGACACACGGCTGGGCACCGTGCTGGTCACCGGCACCCGGGGCACCGCACGCACGGTGCTGGATTCGCCGGTGCCGGTGGATGTGCTGACCGCCGAGGACCTGAAGACCGCCGGCGCCAGTGGCGGCGAGCTGGGCCAGGCGTTGCAGACGCTGTTGCCGTCGTTCAGTTTTCCGCGTCAGTCCAACTCCGGCGGCGCCGACCACGTGCGCGCCGCGCAGCTGCGCGGCATGAGCCCGGATCAGGTGCTGGTGCTGGTCAACGGCAAGCGCCGGCACACCTCGGCGGTGGTCAACGACTCGTCGAAAATCGGTCGCGGCACGGCGCCGGTGGACTTCAACTCGATCCCGATCAGCGCGATCAAACGCATCGAAGTGCTGCGTGACGGCGCGGGTGCGCAGTATGGCTCGGACGCGATTGCCGGGGTGATCAACATCATCCTCGACGATGCCCCCGAAGGCGGCGAAGTGTCCACCAGCTACGGCGCCTACCACACCCATCAGGACGCGATCGGCAAAACCACCACCGACGGCCAGAACAGCGTGACCACCGCCAAGATCGGCATGCGGCTGGGCGAGGAGGGCGGCTTCATTCGCGGCGGCACCGAGTTCAAGGATCGCAACCCGACCAACCGCGCCGGCTACGACGGTTTCGCCGACACCCCGGGCCAGCGCAACTACGTGATGGGCGACGGCGTGGCGCGGGACGTCAACGCCTGGTTCAACGGCGAATTGCCGCTGGCCGGCGGCAAGGCCTACAGCTTCGGCACCTACAACGAACGCCACACCACCGGCGCCGAGTTCTACCGCTACCCGTCCGAGCAGCCGCAGTTCTACCCCAACGGCTATCTGCCGCAATCGCTGGGCGACAACACCGACATCTCCGCCACCGCCGGCTACAAAGGCCTGATCGGCGACGACTGGGATTTCGACAGCAGCGTCACCCACGGTCGCAACCGCTTCGAATCGGCAACCCGTCGCACCCTCAACGTCAGCCTCGGCGCGGACTCGCCGACCCGCTTCGACACTGGCGACTATGAGTTGCGCCAGACCACCACCAACCTCGATTTCAGCCGCGAATTGCGCCTCGGTGGCCGCTCGTTCGTGCTGGCGGTGGGCGGTGAATATCGCTACGAAAACTACCTGACCTTTGCCGGGGACGAGGCTTCCTATATTGGTTCCGGGGCCGATGGCGCCAACGGCCTGCGCCCGAGTGAGGAGTCGGATCTGGATCGCAACGTGTTCGGCACCTACGCCGAATTGTCCGGTGATCTCACCGACCGTTTCTTCGTCGATGCCGCCACGCGCTGGGAACATTACGACGATGCGGGCAGCAAACTCACCGGCAAGCTCAGCGGTCGCTACAAGTTGACCGATCAATGGGCGTTGCGCGGTGCGGTGTCGAACAACTTCCGCGCGCCGTCGCTGGCCCAGAGCGGCTTCCAGAACACCACCAGCAACTTCGGCGACGGCGGCACGCTCACCGATATCCGCGTGCTGTCGGTCAACGATCCGATTGCCCGTGCCCTGGGCGCGGAAAAACTCGATCCGGAAACCTCGAAGAACTTCAGCCTCGGCCTGACGTTCCAGTTGAACGAACGCTTCGATGCGTCGCTCGACGTGTTCCGTATCGACGTCAAAGACCGCATCACCCTGTCGCAGCGAATCGGCAGCGACGCGCTGGAAAGCTACATCAATGACAACTTCGGCGTGCCGGGCGTGCACGACGTCAACTTCTTCACCAACGCTGCCGACACCAGCACCGACGGTGCCGAACTGGTGCTCAACTACCATCAGCCGTTCTACGACGGGCAACTGGGCCTGACCACCGCGTACACCTACAACCACACCAAGGTCACCAGCACCAAGGGCACGCCGTCGCAACTGACCGCCTTGGGGATCGGCAATGACGCGCTGGTCGGCGTCGAGGAACGCAACACCCTGACCGACGCCGCGCCCAAGGATCGCTTCGTGTTTTCCGCCAACTGGACCAGCGAACACTGGGGCCTGCTCGGGCGTCTGACCCGCCAGGGCGAAACTACTCGGGTGTTCGATTTCGGCGACTCGCAGCCTGAGCAAACCTACGGCGCGGTGTGGCAACTGGACGCCGAGGTGACCTACAAATTCACCCCGAAATTCAGCATCGCCCTGGGTGGCAACAACCTGACCGACAACTACCCGGAACGCTCCGGCTCGGCCATCAACTACGGCGGCAACCTGCCGTACGACGTGCTGTCGCCGATCGGCACCAACGGCGCGTATTACTACGCCACCGCGACTTACGGCTTCTGAGTCTTTTCCGCCATGGATGGCGGATCATCAGCGGGAACCTTCATGACTCAAACCAATGGCCCCAAGCGGCACCTGCCGGTGTTCCAGGCATTGCTGATCACGCTGGGCATGGTCATCACCACCGATATTCTCAAAACCGCGCCGACCGTTGCCTTGAACGTCGGGCCGGAACATTTCTATTGGGTCTGGGTGCTCGGCGCACTGGCGTCGATGGCCGGGGCCTTGTGCTTTGCCGAGATGGCCACCGCCTTCCCGCATCCGGGCGGTGACTATCATTTCCTGCGCACCGCTTACGGCGAGCGCATGGGTTTCCTGTTTGCCTGGTCGCGATTCTCGGTGATGCACACCGGGTGGATCGCGTTGTCGGCGTTCATGTTTGCCGACTACTTCAATGCTGTCGTGCCGTTGGGGCATTACGGGTCGGGGCTGTTTGCCGGCGCGATCATTGTCGCGTTGGTGCTGCTGAATCTGACGGGCAAGCACATTGGTTTCATGACGCAGACGGTATTGGTCGGGCTGCTTGCTCTCGGGTTCCTGAGTATTGCCAGCGCCGGGGTCTGGCTGGCGTGGCAAGGGATCGAACCGACGCTGCCCAGTGATCCGGTGGTGCCCGAACACACGGGCGCGGCGGAATTTTCAGCGGCGATGATCTTCGTATTTCTGGCCTTCGGCGGCTGGAGCGATGCAGCGACATTGTCCGCCGAAGTGCGCGATGGTCGACGCGGGATCTTCATCGCCATGCTCGGTGCGCTGACGGTGCTGATGGCGATCTATCTGGCGCTGAACTGGGCGTTCGTCCAAGGGCTGGGATTCGAAGGCCTGGCGGCGAGCAACGCGCCGGCGGTGGAATTGTTGAACCGCGCCTTCGGTGCTCCCGGCGTGTTGTTGATTCTGTTGATGGTTGGCATCGCGGCCATCGCCACTATCAACTCAACCTTGCTGGTCGGCGCCCGCACCACCTACGCCGCCGCCCGCGATGTGCCGCAACTGCGCCGCTTCGGTGAGTGGGATGAGCGCGATGGCGTCCCGCGCAAGGCGTTGTTGGCGGAGGGGGCGGTGGCGTTGTTGCTGGTGTTGTTTGGCAGTTTTACCCAGAGCGGTTTCAACACCATGGTTGAGTATCTGACGCCGGTGTACTGGCTGTTTCTGAGTTTGAGCAGTCTCGCGTTGATCATTCTGCGCAGGCGCTTTCCTGAGGTGCCCCGGCCGGTGAGGGTGCCGCTTTATCCGGTTTTGCCGCTGCTGTTTTTTGGGTTGTGCGTTTACATGCTGTATTCCAGCGTGACGGTGGTTGGTTTCGGCGCTTTTCTGGGGATTGGGGTATTGCTGGTGGGGGCGTTATTGCTGGCCGGGTTGAGCCGCCTGGTGTCGACACCTCGGCAGGCTCTGCAACGGAGCGTAGATTAGAAGGACACCACCGCCGGTTGGGACAAACGAAGCACCGACAAATCCCCCGTAATCCGCTTGTACGCCAAACGAATCGCCTCGATGTCACTCTCACGCTTCGGCCCGCTTTCGTGCAGGATCACAATCACCTTCGTCGCCAGCCGCTCGGGCACTTTCGCGTCATGGTCCTTCCACTGCCCATACGCATCCAACACGCTGAACCCGTCCGGGAACCGCGTCGTCACTTCCTGATCAAGAAACTCGCGCCAGCGCGCCGGGCTCACCACACCTTCCTTGCCCTCCAGCGGCCCCACCGAGAAATACAACTCGGTGCGCACCCACTGCGCCTGCGCTGGCCGCGTGGCATCGCCTTGCAGGGTCGAACTGACGGGATCCTTGGTATGCACGGAAACCGGAGGAGGGCTGGCACACCCGGCGACCGCCAGGAACAGTGCTGCCAGTAGTAAACGTTGCGGCATGGAACTTCCTTATTGTTAAGAACTGTCCCGAATTATAGAGGGGGCGGTTAATAGCAATAAAAGATTAAAAAGTGGATCGTCGCTGAACTAATGGAATAAGCAAACACAATGAAAATAATGCCCGCTGGTTAGAACGATTATTTCTTTAAGTTATTTGCTTGGTGTTTGATCGCATATCCATGGCATTTAAAAACCTGTTCCCGCATTTGCCGGATCTGTCATTGCGCCTACTCTGCTGCTGCAACGGTTCAAGTCGCACGGAACGCTGCACTTGAAGCGTTTGAACAGCAGTTTTTGATGCTCGATGGACAGCTTGTTGCGGATTTTCCAATCCTTAGAATCCGCTCCATCAACTTCTCATCCAGTTCTTAATCCTCAGGGAGCTACACCATGATGAACGCCATGCAGATGCAAATGCCGATGAACGCCAACATGCCGATGATGCCGATGACGGGCATGCCGATGATGATGGCGACCATGAGCTGCGACATGATGGACGACGGCATGATGTGCAAGATGATGCCGGCCGCTGGCATGGACATGGCCATGTTCAAGAACAGCGCTGAAATGATGCAGATGATGATGGACTGCGGCATGCCGATGATGATGCATTGCGGCAACATGAGCATGATGTGCATGTCCCCGGCGGCCATGGCCATGCCGATGATGAACATGATGATGCCGATGATGGGCATGCCGATGCCATCGATGAAGTGCGTGATGGAATGCACCATGATGGCCGACTGCATGATGTGCAAAATCATGCCGATGCCGGGCATGAACATGGACATGATGAAAAACTGCTGCGCCCTGATGATGAAGATGATGAACGACTGCAGCATGCCGATGATGATGAGCTGCAACGGCATGCCGATGATGTGCTGCACCTGCTGATTTTCGCCAGCGCATGAAAAAGCCCGACCGGGAAATTCCCGGTCGGGCTTTTTGTTGTCTGTTTGTCAGTCCAGGCGTTCGGGGTAAGTCACCACCAGATACGCCACCGCTTCACTGTCGGCGGGGTTGCGGTAACGATGGGGCTGGTCGGCGTAAAACAGAATCGAGTCGCCCGTCGACAGCAGATAGCGCTCGTCGTTGACGCTGATCTCCAGCACGCCCTGAGCCACCACCAGATTTTCCTGCACGCCGGGGCCGTGGCCTTCGGATTGATCTTCGCCCAAGGGGCTCAGACGCAGTTCGTAGAATTCCGATTGGCGCGCCACGTCAAATGGAAACAAGGCGCGACTGACAAACGCGCCGCTGGCACTCACCAGTCGCTTGCTCTGGCTCGCCGACAACACGGCCACGCCTTCAAGCGCGCGATGTTCCAGAAACGCTGCCACCGACACCTTCAAACCCTTGGCGATTTTGCACAGCACCTTGATCGACGGCACGCTGCGCCCGGATTCGATCTGCGCCAGCATCGCCCGGCTCACGCCGCACTGGCGGGCGAGGGCATCGAGCGACAGATGCCGCTTGCCGCGCAGACGTTGCAGGTTCTGCGCGACGCGTTCACAGATCGGGTCTTCTTCCAGGGATTCGAGGTTGTTCAGGTCCAGCACAGGTTCATCGGCGCTCGCCAGAAAGCGCGAGGGTTCACGCGCGTTCACGCTTGACGCGTCTCGCTGGAACGCGCGGCCTGCACCCACTGCCAAGCCTGATAACCGGCATTGCGCGCATACATTTCCCACATCAGCCGGGCCTGTTGCTGGGCGTGGCGGCGTTTGCGGTAGACGGCGATGTCGATCAGGTTGTCAGTCGGTTTCATGGCGCACTTCACTGTGTTCAATGACGGGATGAGCTGAGAGTACGCCGAGACTTTTATAACGATAAATACTGTTTTTTTATTTATTAATGCCATCAGCTTCTATGTGAGGCAAGTGACGCGCCGATGGCAGTCGGCGCGCCAAATCCTTCATTTGCTGGCGTTCAACACAATCCGGTACCGCGCCTTGCCGCTGCGCAAATGGTCGACGGCTTCATTGACCTTGCTCATCGGAAACTCCTCGACCTGCGGCAGGATCTGATGCCGCGCGCAGAATTCCAGCATGGTCGCTGCCGTGGCGGGCGAGCCGACCGGGGAGGCTGACAGGGATTTCTGTTGCGGGATCAGGTTGAACACGTGCACCGGAATCGCGTCGGGCACGATGCCGACGAAGTGCAGCCGGCCCTTGCCGCGCAGGGTGGCGAGCATGGCCGTCCAGTCGAGGTTGGCGTTGGCGGTGATCAGCAGAAAGTCGAGGGTGCCGGCAATCGCTTTCAGCGCTTCGCTGTCGGTGGAGGCGACGACCTTGTGGGCGCCGAGGCGTTTGGCTTCGTCCTGTTTGCTCAGGGAAGAGGTGAAGGCCGTGACGTCGCAACCCCAGGCATTGAGAAACCGCAGCGCCAGGTGACCGAGGCCGCCGATACCCACCACGCCGACCCGGTCGGTCGGCTTGATGTCGAATTCCACCAACGGATTGAAGACCGTGGAACCGGCGCAGAACAGCGGGCCAGCGAGGGCCGGGTCGAGATTGTCCGGGAGTTTCAGCGCCCACGCCCAGTGGGTGCGCAGCCGATCGGCGAATCCGCCATGGCTGCCGATGATCGTCGGTCTGGCGGTGGCGCAAAGGTGATGCGAACCGCCGATACAGGACGAGCAGTGCATGCAGCTGCCCTTGTACCAGCCAATACCCACGCGCTGGCCGACTTCCAGACCACGTACCTGCGGGCCTGTACGCACGATGCGGCCGACCACTTCATGGCCGGGAATGAACGGGTATTGGCTGATGCCCCAGTCGTTGTCGATCAGCGACTGGTCGGAGTGGCAGACGCCGCAGTACTCCACGGCGACTTCGACTTCTTCATCTCCCAGCGGGCCGGGGTCGTAACTGAAGCGCTCCAGCGGCGCGCCGGCCGAGGTGGCGGCCCAGCCGGTGAATGTCGTGGGTTCGGTGCTATTGCTCATGGGACACCTCCAGGTCTGGCGCTGCGGGCGCAGCCTGAAGAGTCTAGCGTGTCATCAAGCGGGCGCTAGCCAGGTGTTCAGCACGCGCCGGTCGAGCTCTTCCCAATCCGCCATGCCCAGCACTCGGGTGGTATTGAGGCCGCGCAGATAACCGCGCAACTGATTGGCCACGGCCCGCACCGACTCTGAATCGTTCGCTGACTGGCCCAGCACGGTTTCGTATTCGACCAGGTATTCGGCCACCCGGTCGCGGAATTCGGGCAGGACGGCATCGCGGATCAGATCAAAGGTTCGCACGGGTAATCCTCATCTGTTTTCGTTGTGATTGAGTGTGCAGCAGTCTGCACGCCGCGCAACTATCGGTTCAAGTAATAGTGACCATCAAGAAACGCAAGTTCTGCTTTGGCGCCGATGGGCGGAAAATCGCCTCCATCGAACACGCTGCTGAAGGAATTGCGCGATGAAGACTTTGACCCGACTGGCTGTAGTCGCCCTGCTGATGGGCGGGGTGGCCACCACCGTGGCTCCGGCTTATGCAGACGATGCCAACTCGTGCCATTTTCTGCCCGTCGCCGCCAGCAGCGCCGCGCTGCAGCACTCGCAAACCGTCGGTGTGCTGTACAGCGAAAACACTCTGGACAACCTGCAATACCTCGAGCGTTACCACGATGTGGCGGTGAACGGCGCCAGGAATGCACTCGATGCGCGGATCCGTGATGCCTTCGTCGACAGCTCCGACCCGGAGCTGGCCATCGACTGGCTGATGAGTTCGCTGCAACAGCAGTTTCTCTCGGTGACCGTCTACGACAGCCTCGATGCACTGGTGCAGGCTCATCCGGACGTGGTGGTGATGCTCGACACCCACAACCGTCTGCTGACCCAACGCAACAGCCAGGTCGAAGCGCGTTTCGCCGCACGCTTCTACGACGCCAACCTGCAATACATCGGCAAGGCCGAAGGCGCGGTGGAGAAGCAACTGCCGTCGGTGTGGGTACACAACAAGGCAGCGCCCGAAATCGCTGCCGGAATTGAACAGCAGCGCGACCTGCAACTCAGTGCCTTGAAGCAGTTCGATGACTCGCTCAAAGCCCTGGTGAGTGCAGGCTGAACACCTGAAGCAAAAACGGCAACGGCAGTGCCCGTGACACTGAACGTTGCCGAAGAACCGAACCTTTTATTTTCAGGATTTTACCCATGCGTGCCTTTTTTATCCCTGCCATGGCGTCTGCCACTTTGCTGCTGACCGCTTGCGCCTCTGCGCCGAACGATCCGACGCTGACCCTGCAGACGCACAAGACGCCTGCCCAGTACGCCGAATGCGTGGTGCCCAAGCTGCAGGGCAGCGCGCTGAACCCGACCGTGTCACAGACCCAGCGCAGCTACCGGATCGTGGTACCGAGCAAGGTGGCGGCGGACAACGTGCTGGAAGCCTACAAGGCACAGGACGGCGGCAAGGTGTTTTTGTATGAGCGCCACTTGCTGGCTTCGAGTTTCATGCCGTCGAGTTTTGAACGGGCTGCCCAGGAGTGCCTGTAACGCCTGACGGTTAACGCTTTTTGACGATGCTCCTTTGGTTGGCCGCAACCAACCAATTCCTTTGCCCCGCACCTTGCGGGGCTTTTTTTTGCCCGGCGTTTGGCGCAGTCGGCGCTACGCTGGATAGCGGAAAAGGTTTCGGGATTACAAGGATATGAAGAAGGACAGCAGCGGCGCGGCGACTGAGAATCCCTCTGTGCTGATCGACGCAAGAGTCAAGGAGCTGAACGACTGGCGCGGCCAGAAGCTGGCCGAAATCCGCGCGATCATTCATGAGGCGGACCCGGAGGTCGTCGAGGAGTGGAAGTGGCGCGGCGTTCCGGTCTGGTCACACAACGGCATCATCTGCACCGGGGAAACCTACAAGGCCGTGGTGAAAATGACCTTCGCCAAAGGCGCGGCGTTGGAGGATCCGTCAGGACTGTTCAACGCCAGTCTGGAGGGCAATACCCGGCGGGCGATTGATATTCACGAAGACGACAAGATCGATACCAAGGCTCTGAAAGCGCTGGTGCGTTCGGCTATTACGTTGAATTTGAAAAAATGATATGCCGTTGAGGCAGAGGTGAAACGGAGGAGGGTGAAACGAGGAAAAAAATGGCAGGGGCGGCTGGATTCGAACCAACGCATGGCAGGATCAAAACCTGCTGCCTTACCGCTTGGCGACGCCCCTGTAGCTATTGGTTTCAGTCCCGGGAGGACCTCTGCAACAGTGGGCGGCACTTTACCAGCGCTCTTCCATTCTGTGAACCCCTGAAACAAATAAATTTCAGGGAAAACAGCTACTTATTTCCCGGACGGCAGCGCCGGTCAGACTTTCCGGGCTTTTTCAGCGATGGCCCCGAGAATCAGAGCGACCGAAGAAGCCCGAAAGACGGGCGAACGGCACCCGCCGCCGTCTCAACTCAATGAACTCGGCACTCCCGCCAGTAAACCGGTCAGCGTCTTCATGATTGCCTGCTGCCGGGCCCGGTCGTTCAGGTGCCGGGCCTCGGCGGCGGCGACATCGGCGCGGCAGTGCGGGCAGATCGATTCGTGGGGGTGGATGTATTGCAGGCAGTCGCGGCACAGGGCCAGTTGTGTCGGCAGGCGTCCTTCCTCGGGGGACGACTGGCCCTGATTGATCCAGGCCAGTTTGATCACTTGCCCGCTGTCGCTGACGCTGCTGACTTTTTCGCCGGTGTCGATGCGTTCAGTGATCAGGTCAAAACGTCCGACCGCAAACGAGCGCTGGGCGGCGTCCTCGACTTTGACGATGCGCTCGCGCAAACCCTGTTTCTGCAATTCCAGGGTTCGGTAGTGGCAGTAAGGATTGTTGCCGGGTTTTCCCAGCAGCGAGTGCGACGTCCAGGTGCAGCCGCCCCGGCAGACGTCGTTGTAATAGCAGCTTCGGCAGTAGCCCCACAGATCATCGACCGAGCGCAGGCGGCCGAAGTGCATGCCTTCGCTGTAGTGCCAGATATCGTGCAGGCTCATGTTGCGCACGTTGCCGCCGGAAAAACCGACGGTCGCCAGTGACGGGCAACCTTTCACCGTGCCGTCCGCTTCCAGCGCCAGCACGGTCTGGCCGGCGGCGCAGCCGCTCCAGTGCACGCGCTCATCACCGAAGCCGCGCCACAGATGTTCGTAAGGGCCGTAATAACCGATGTTATTGCCGACGTTCATCAGCAATCCGCGATCCAGTCCTTCGCGATACAACCGGGCCAGCAGCGGCATCACTTCCAGCAGCTTATACGGCTGGAGCAACAGTTCCGGATGGTCGACGGCGTTGCCCATGGCCACCGTGATCTGGATCTGCCAATGGGTGGCGCCGAGCTCGATGATGGTGTCCATCAGCTCCGGCAGGTCCGGCAACGTGGCCGCGCCGATCTGTGTGTTGACGCTCACCGCCAGCCCCGACGCCTTGGCCCGGCGCAGGGTGTCCACAGCCTTGTCGAACGAACCGGACACGTTGCGCACCTTGTCGTGCAGCGGCGCGAGGCCGTCCAGGGAAATGCCGACCCCGTTGAGCCCGGCATCGACCGCTGCCTGCATCTTCGCCGGTGTGAGATTGCGCCCACCGGTCTGGATCGCGCAGTACATGCCATGGTCGTGGATGGCGCGGATCAGTTGCGTCCAGTCCTTGCGCAAATAGGCTTCGCCGCCGATCAGGGTGATCTCGCGGGTGCCGAGGGCGGCGAGGGAATCGATCACCTCGAGGCATTCGCGGGTGTTGAGTTCATTGGGACGCCGATGCCCCGCGCGGGAGCCGCAATGCAGACACTTGAGGTCGCAGGCGAGGGTGATTTCCCAGACCACGTGCACCGGCACGTAGCGTTTGAGATCGGTGTCGCTGAGGTAGCGGGCAGGGCGGTTGTCTGTCATGGGAGATCCTTGCGCACGGGCCTGTGCGCGGCACGATTGGACTGACCTCGATGGGCAGGAAGACCGGGCGCGGTCACCCAGGACCGCGCCCGGGCCGTACGACTTAGCGTGCTTCCAGTCGCGCGATTTCCGCATTCAACTGCTCAAGGGCACTGCGCAAGGCGCCCTCGTGGGCCAGCTGTTGCTCGCCTTGCTGCACGGCGACTTTCAACTGCGCCAGATCACCGCTGGCCTGTGCCGTTTGCACGGCCACGGCATACAGCGGCTGGACGTGATGCTCGGGCGGCAGTGGCTCGACACTTGGTGCCTGATGCACGGCGACGTGCCGCACGTCCTGCCACTGGCCGCTTTCGTTGTAGCGGTAATCGACAAAGCCGCTGGTCCAGTCGCCCAGAATGCCTTTGAGGTGGAAGGTCTGGGCGATCTGACTCAGCGGACCGCTCGGGCTGCCGTCGAGGGTGAGAATGATGTAATTCTCGGCCGACGGCGTCAGCCTGGCCTCGGAATAATCGCCCCAGACCCGGGCATGGAAGTTGACCGGAGGCCAGGTGCTTTGAAACACGCTCGCGGTGCCGCTGACTTTTTTGCGGACAGTATCGACCACGATATCGAGGGTCAGAACCGGTGCGCCCAGCAGTGAATTGCTGGCGATGAGGCGGGTGTGAAAAAGTCCGATCGACATGATGCTGCTCCCTTGTGAAAGAAATGGTTCCTGTAGCCGATCAGCGACTTTGCGAGCGGCTGATTTCTGTCTTGGCGGCGTCCACCGCTATGCGCAATTGCGGCAATTGCTCCAGCTGCTGTCTGGCCTGTGCGGACAGACTCTTCATCTGCGCCAGGTCACCGCTGGCGATGGCGCCCTGAATCGGCGCGGCATACAGCGGCAGGACCGGTTTGTGCGGCTCGATCACCGGGCCGGGATTGAAAGCCTGAAGAACGTTCGAAGGCACCTCCACCAGATGCGCCGGCACGTTGTTCAGTTCGTGCCAGCGCTGGCCGTCGAAGTACTCATAGTTGGCCACGCCTTCGCGCCAGTCGGTGCCGATCACCAGATGGATCTTGAAGTTGATGATGGAGTTGGAACCGGGGCCGCCATGGTTGCCCTGGGCGGTGATCAGGATCTTGCTGACACCGGGCTTCATCACCGTCATGTAGGTGTATTCGCCCCAGACGTCCGAGTCGATGTCGAGCGGCGGATTGGTCGCCTGAGTCACCGCGGCGTTGCCGGTGACCTGCTGCTGTGGCGTGGACACCAGCAGGTTCAGCGCAAGACTCTGCGCCCCCGGCTGGCCCGTACCGATCCGGTAGCTCACCGGGAACAAGCCGACATTTTGCTGAGTTGCTGACATGTTGATTGCCTCCATTGCAATGTGGGAAATGGCCTTAGGGTTTTTCCAGTCGAGAAACTTCTTTGGCCAGTTTTTCGTACGCGGTTTGTAGCTCCTTCGCTTCCGGCTTCGTTGAATCGCGCTGCTTCAACAAAGTCTTCATCTGTTGCAGATCGCCGCCGGTGATCGCGCTCTGGATGGCGACGCCGTAGGGCGGGATGTTGTGGTTTGAACCGGTCATATCGAGGCCTTCCTCGTGGGTGTGTGCCGCTCGACCCCTTGCGCAGAAGGGGCGCCTTTCCTGACAGGCAGGCGAACGACATCCGCCAGAACCACCGGCAACCGGGATTCTCGGCGACGTGACAACCTGATCCGTCGGGATCTGATCAATTCGCAAACAGGGTTCGCGCAGGGGCGACGCCGCAGCGCCGGCTCACGCGCAAGCGTCGTCAGCCAAAACCGTCGGGCCTGACCTCGGGCGTCAATGAAGGGGTTTGCCGAAAGGGCAAATGGGGAAATCTCGCCTGTACGTTGGTCATCTTTCTGTCCTTGATAGAAAGCAACGAAACACAGGGATAGGTCGTTCACTCTTCAAGAGTGCAATACCCGCGCAAGCACAAAAACCATCCCTGATTTTTCTTCCAGTGCCGCTGATGGCGCTCGTCGAGGACGTTTGCCAAGTGGCCAGCATTTTGCCAGCCACGCAACCCTAGACCCGTTTGTGCAGGGCTGCCAGAAAAAGCGCCGAACGGTCATTCTGGCCGTTGCGGTGTGCGCCACCGCAACCGCTATCACTTGGCATTCATCCAGTGTTCAGGCGAAGAAACCGAGCAACAGCGTCGCCAGAATCACCGTCGAGGCGCCGCCGATCCGGGTGGAAATCTGCGCAAAGGGCATCAGTGACATCCGGTTCGACGCCGACAGGATCGCGACGTCGCCGGTGCCGCCCAGACCGCTGTGGCAGCAGGTCACGATGGCCGATTCGATGGGGTACATCTTCATCAGGTTGCCAATGAAAAAACCGGCGACGGTCATCGACACCACCACGCTGAGGCACACCAGCACATAGCCGATCGAAAACACCTTCACCACGCTGTCGAGCGGCACATACAACATTCCAAGACCGATCATCACCGGCCAGATGAAGGCGGCGGAAACCAGTTTGTAGAAAGACTGCGCGCCTTTTTCCAGCTTCTCCGGCAGCACGCGCACGTATTTGAACAGCACCGCCGCGAGAATCATCATCACCGGCCCCGGAATCCCGACGACCTTTTCCAGCAGGCCACCGAGCAAGAAGAACGCACAGATGACCAGCACGCCAGCGCCCATGAGTCGCAGGTCGATGGCGGTGGCGGACTCATCCTTGACCTTGAATTTATCGTTTTCGGCTTTCGCCCGAATCAGCGCCCCTTCACCGTTGATGGCCGGGCGTTTCAGCGCCAGCCGTGCCAGGTAACCGGCGCAGATGATCGCTGCAATGTTGCCGACCACGGCCGCCGGGACCAGTTGCGCGACATAGATGTCCGGCGTGCCGCCGAGGATCGTCGAATAGGCCAGGGACAGCGGCAGGATGCCTTCGCCGATGCCGCCGCCGATGATCGGCACGATGATGAAAAAGAACGTGTGGTAAGCGCTGTAGCCGGCAAGCTTGCCGACGATCAGCCCGCTCGCGACGGCGGCCAGGGTGCCGGCCAGCAAGGGGATGAACATGCGGATCATGCCCTGGACCAGAATGAACCGGCTCATGCCCAGGATGCTGCCGACCACCAGGCTGGCGATCACGAAGTACAGGAAGTTGGCTTCCTTCATCAGCATTTTGGTCGCGTCGATCGTCGGCGCGCCGAAGAAGCCGTAGAACACCAGCACCGACGGCAGCATCAGGCACAGGATGGCGCCGCCACCGATTTCCCTGAGGATCGGCAGACGCGAGCCCATCTGGCCGAAGAACACGCCCATGGTCATGATCACGGCCAGTCCACCGATCATGTTCTTCGGCAGAAAGCCGAGGTGGGCCGACAGAAACACGATCACGGCGATGCCGAGGAAGATCGGCAGCGGGATGACGCCGATCTCGTAGGTGCGCAGGCGCTGGATGATGCCGTCGGCGCGCGGGCCGTCGACGTTCAGGGATTGCTCAAGGGAGTCGCTCATGACGCATGTCCTCATGTTTGTTTTTATCGAGGATTGACGGGAAACCACGGTGCACCGGGCTCGGGTGGCGAGGCGGTGATTCGATGGTATCCTTCGCAAAATGCGTGATAAACAGCGGAAGCATGCGGCCTATGAACACGAATCGTGACCAATTTCCCTTGCCCGAAGACCTCAAGGTGTTCCTTACCGTCATCCGCAAGAACAGCTTTGCCAGCGCCGCCGACGAGTTGGGCTTTTCACCGGCCTACGTCAGCAAGCGCATCTCGGTGCTGGAAACCACGCTGGCGAGCAAGCTGCTGCACCGCACCACCCGACGCATCGCGCTGACTGATGACGGCGAGCGCGTACGAATTTGGGCAGAGAAATTGCTGGGAGATTTCGATCAGTTTCTCGGCGAGATTTCCCAGGCCCGACACCAGCCGGCGGGGTCGCTGCACATTTGCAGCAGTTTCGGTTTCGGCCGCAATCATGTAGCGCCGGCGATCAGCCAGTTGTCCCGGGCGTGCCCGAAACTCGACATTCGGCTCGACGTGTTCGACCGGGTGGTCGATCTGGTGGGCGAGGGCTTCGACCTGGAAATCCTCGTCGGCGATGACCTGCCGGGCCAGCATCTGGCGCGCAAACTGGTGAGCAATCGGCGCGTGCTGTGCGCCACGCCGGAATACCTCGAACGCCGGGGTACGCCGCAATCTCTCGAAGACCTGAAAGACCACGATTGTCTGGTGCTCAAGGAGCGCAACAACGCGTTCGGCATCTGGACCCTGAGCAAGGACGGGCAAGAAGAGACGGTGCGGGTGAATGGCCCGCTGTCCTCCAACAGCGGCGAGATTGTGCTGGAGTGGGCGCTGAGCGGCGGCGGGATCCTGTTGCGCTCGATGTGGGACGTCAAACCGATGCTCGAGCAGGGCAGGCTGGTGCAGGTGCTGGACGGCTACACCCAGAGCGCCAACGTCTGGGCGGTCTATCCGACCCGGCTCAGCGAGTCGGCAAAGCTGCGGGTATGCGTGGAGTTTCTGGAAGAGTACTTCCGCGATTTGTCCGTGGAATGAAAACGGGCGGTTCAATGAACCGCCCGTTTTTTTGCCATCAACCCAACCAGGGATTGTCCGCCAGATGCCGTGCCTCAAAGGCGCGGATCTGCTCGGTGCGTTGCAGCGTGGTGCCGATGGCGTCCAGCCCGAGCAGCAACGACTGTTTGCGCAACTGATCGATCTCGAATTCGATCAGCGTACCGTCCGCCAGCTCGAGGGTCTGCTGCGCCAGGTTAACGCTGATCCGCGCGGTCGCCGGAACGCTGATCGCCTCGGCTACACGCTTGAACTGCGCGTCGTCCAGCTGAATCGCCAACACACCATTGCGCTGGCAGTTGTCGTAAAAAATCCCGGCGAAGGTGGTGCCGATCAAGGCCCGGATTCCCACTTGCTTCAAGCCCCATACCGCGTGTTCGCGGCTGGAGCCGCAACCGAAGTTGGGGCCGGTCACCAGAAACGCCGCGTCCTGCCAGGCCGGCTGGTTGAGCACGAATTCAGGGTTGGGTTCGCCGGAGGCGAGAAAGCGCAGATCGAAGAACAGCCCGCGATCCAGCCCCTGACGATCGATGCCCTTGAGAAACTGCTTGGGCATGATCACGTCGGTGTCGATGTTGGATGCAAGAAACGGCGCGGCGCTGCCGCTGACGGTGTCGAAAGGTTGCATGGTTCAAGCCTCCAGCGCGACGGTGCGCACGTCAGTCAAATGGCCGCTGATGGCGGCGGCGGCGACCATCGCCGGGCTCATCAGGTGGGTGCGCGCACCGGCGCCCTGACGGCCTTCGAAGTTGCGATTGGTGCTCGACGCACAGCGATCACCTGGCGCGAGCACGTCGTCGTTCATCGCCAGGCACATCGAGCAACCCGATTGCCGCCATTCGAAACCGGCGTCGAGAAAGATCTGCGCCAGGCCTTCGTCCTCGGCCTGATTGCGCACCAACGTCGAGCCGGGAACGATCATCGCCCGCACGTGGGCCGCCACACGCTTGCCGCGCACCACGCGGGCGACATCACGCAAGTCTTCGATCCGCGCATTGGTGCAGGAACCGATGAAGGCATGGCTGATCGTCACTTCGTCCAGCGGCATGCCGGGTGTCAGGCCCATGTAGTCGAGGGCGCGCTGCAGGCCCTGACGCAGGATCGGATCGGGCTGGGCGGCCGGGTCCGGCACGCGCCCTTTGATCGGCGCGGCCTGATCGGGGCTGGTGCCCCAGGTCACCATTGGTTCCAGCTCGGCGACATCGAGGATGACTTCGCGATCGAACACCGCGCACTCGTCGCTGTGCAGGGTTTTCCAGCGCTCGATTGCCTGCTCCCAGACCTTGCCCTTGGGCGCACGCGGCTTGTGTTGCAGGTAGGCGAACACCTTGTCATCCGGTGCCATGAACGCACCCCGGGCGCCGGCCTCGACGGCCATGTTGCAGATGGTCATGCGCGCTTCGACGCTGAGGGCGCTGATGGCCGGGCCGGTGAACTCGATGGCGTAACCGGTGGCGCCGGACGCGCCGATCTTTTCGATCAGCGCCATGATGATGTCCTTGGAGGTGACGCCTGCGCCCAGCTCACCGTTGACCGTCACCCGCAGGGTTTTCAGACGTTTGTAGACCAGCGTCTGGGTTGCCAGCAGGTGCTCGATTTCCGAGGTGCCGATGCCGAAACCGAACGCTCCCAGTGCGCCGTAAGTGGTGGTGTGGCTGTCACCGGCCGCGACCACCATGCCCGGCAAAATGAAACCCTGTTCCGGCGCTACGACGTGTTCGATGCCCTGGCGTTTATCCAGCACATCGAACAGCTCGATGCCGAAGTCACGGCAGTTCTCTTCGAAGTACGACACCTGACGCGCACCCCCGGCGTCAGGCATGGTCGCGATGCGTTTCGGTGCGGTGGGGTTCACATGATCGACCACCGCCAGCGTCGCCGCAGGCCGCCACACCGTACGCCCGGCATCGCGCAGGCCGCTGAAGGCTTGCGGGCTGGTGTATTCGTTGGCGACCTGGCGGTCGATGTAAAGCAGCACGTGGCCCTGATCATCGAGGGTGCAGACGGTGTGACTGTCGATGTGCTTCTGGTACAGCGTTCTCGGGCTGGGCATGGCTTGCGCTCTTTTCTGTCCGGGGCAAAAACAACATGAGGACAGAATATTGATCGCAGAAATGCCATCAAGAGCGCATTGGTGAAGCGGTTAAACACGAACTGTGAGTAATGGCCTCAGGCTTTTGTACGCATTCCGCGCAGCGGATCGTCCAGCAACTCGAACTGCTCGGCCATGAAGTCGATCAGCATCCGCAGCGACGGCAGCATGCCCTGACGGCTGGCAAACACCGCGTAGATCATCTCCGTACGCGGCGCCCAGTCGGGCAGCACCACCGCCAATTGGCCGCGTTCGATGAAGTCATGCACCAGCGACATTGGCATCTGCGCAACGCCGACGCTGTCGATGGCCGCGCAGCGCAGCATCGGCAGGCCTTTGGTGATCAATTGCGGGCGATGTTGTAGGGTGAACTCGGAACCGTCCTGATGGAACAGCGTCCAGCTGTAAACCTGCTGCGGGCTGCCGTGGTGAGCGCTGGGGAAGCGCGACAGGTCTTCCGGCTCGCTCGGTTCACCCAGCCGGCTCAAGAGCGCAGGGCTGGCGACCAGGCACTGCGGCCGCTGCGACAGCACCCGGCTGACCAGCTCGGAATCCTGCAAGGGCGGCGGCCGCACCCGCAACGCCAGATCGACGCCTTCGGCCACCACGTCGACCTGCCGGTCGCTGGCCTCCAGATGCATTTCGACGCGCGGGTGCATGGCCATGAAGCGCGTGATGATCCCGCCGACGCATTCTTCCAGCAGCGTCGTCGGACAGGTCACGCGCAACACGCCGCCCGGTTCGGCGCGGGTCATGGCAATCGCGGCTTCGGCGGCCTCGGCCTGTTTCAGCATCGCCCGGCAATGGTCGTAGTAGGTCTGGCCCAGCTCCGTCACCGAGAAGTGCCGGGTGTTGCGGATGATCAGGCGCACGCCCAGACGCTCCTCAAGCAAGGCAATGCGCCGGCTCAGGTTCGACTTGGGAATCCCCAGCGCCCGCGCCGTCGGCGCAAAGCCGCCGTGGTCCACCACCATCACGAAATACTGCAGGTCATTGAGGTCTAGCACGGGGCGAGATTCGCTGGAAAAGGGACGCCAACTATACAAGCCCGATTGTCCATTGTGTGGGAAGCAGCGGCCCGTTTTCGGCTCTGGTGGGCGATGCCGGGCGAGCCGTAGATTGCGCCGTCCGAACCTTGCACACACTGGATGTAGAACTTGAACAAGCTTTGCGAGATGCAATCGTTCGTCATGGTGGTCGACACCGGCAGTATCACCGAGGCAGCCCGGCAACTGGGCACCGCCAAATCCATGGTCAGCCAGCGGATTGCGCAACTGGAAAAACGACTCGGCAGCATCGTCCTCGAACGCGGGCGGCAGGCCCGGCTGACGGAGGCCGGGGAGGTGTTTTATCGGTATTGCGTGCGGATTCTGTCGGAGGTCGAAGAGGCGGAAGACGCGGTGCTGGCCTTTCAATCGAGCCTGCGCGGCAGCCTGCGGCTGGCGGCGCCGATGGCGTTCAGCATTCGTTACCTGACGCCGATCCTGTCGTCCTTCGCGGTACGCTATCCCGAGTTGCGCCTGGACATCGAATTCGACGATCGCCACGTCAACCTACACGAAGAACGCTACGACGCGGCGATCCGCATCGGTGAGTTGCCGGACTCCTCGCTGGTGGCGAAAACCATCACCGCCAATCGTCATATCATTTGCGCCAGTCCCGACTATCTGGCCACTCATGGCACGCCGCAAACCCCGCAAGAACTGTCTGAACATTTCGCCATGCTCTACGTGAACCGCGAACCCCACGGCATGTGGACGCTGCCGGTGAACAATGCGCTGGAATCGTTTCGTGTGCGCTGCCGGATGCGCACCAACAACGGCCATCAGTTGATGGAGGCGGCGAAGGCCGGTATGGGGCTGGCGATTCTGCCGACGTTTCTGGCGGCGCAAGCTATCGTGGATGGTGAACTTCAGGAGGTGTTGGCGCCTTACGCGCCCCGAGGCGGGAATATTTCGGCGGTGTACCGACGCTCCCAGCGGGCTTCACCCAAGTTGCAGGCGTTGACCGATTTTCTCTGCGAACAGATCGGCAATCCGCCGGTGTGGGAGCAATTGCTCGGGGCTCATTCGGCCGGTTAAGGCGTTCGGGAAAAGCGAAACCGCGATTCGTTTTTCCCCGGCTTATGAGCCCTCGAACCCTTCAATAAGCTCTTCCTCAACAGGCGCGCTTTGACGCCTGACAGGGAAGAAACCGATGAACGATACCCTTGTTAATTCTGCCCAGCGTGCCCCGGTCGATGCGATCGTGGTGGGCGGCGGTTCCGCCGGCGCGGTACTGGCCCGTCGCTTGAGTGAAAACGTCCGGCGCCAGGTGCTGTTGCTGGAGGCGGGTCAGAGTTTTGCCCCGGGCAAGTACCCCGAAATCGTCGCCAGTAGCGATGTGGTCGGTGCCAATGGCAATCGCCAGTTCGAGTGGGGTTACACCTCCCGGCCGGGCTATGTCGAACACCCGATCGGCGCGTTGCGCGGCAAAGTGCTGGGCGGCAGTTCGGCCATCAACGGCGCGGTGGCGATTCGCGCCCGAGCCACGGACTTCCAGCGCTGGAATCTGCCGGGCTGGAGCTTTGAGGACTTGCTGCCCTCGTTCAAAAAACTGGAAAACCACAGCGGCGGAGCCAGCGCATTGCATGGCCACGACGGGCCGCTGCCGGTGCGTCAGCTCGGCAGCGCCGACGTCACACCAATGCAGAAAGCCTTCATCTACGCCACGGTCGCCAACGGTTACCGGATGATCGACGACTTCGACGGCGCGAATGCCAACGGCGTCGGCCCGTACCCGATGAACATCGTCGACGGCGTGCGGGTCAACACCGGCATGGCTTACCTCACGGACGAGGTGCGCGCCCGCGACAATTTGCAGATTCGCGCCGACAGCCTGGTGGACAAGGTGCTGTTCGACGGCAAACGTGCGGTGGGTGTGCAACTGGCGAATGGCGAGCAATTACGCGCCAACGAAGTGATTCTTTCGGCGGGCAGTTACGGCAGCGCGGCGATCCTGTTGCGCTCCGGTATCGGCCCTGGCGACGATCTGCGCGCACTGGACATTGAGCCGGTCGCCGAATTGCCGGTCGGGCAGAACCTGGCGGATCACCCGTTCTATTACAATGCCTACGCCGCCAAACCCGACCTGATCGGTCGCCAGTCGCCGGCCATCGGCGCCAAGCTCTGGACCCACAGCCGCAGCGCCGAGCACGGCGATCTGGATATTCACATCACCGCGACCCACCTGTTCCCCCATGACCAGAGCCCGACCCAGGTGGGCTTCGTGCTCGCGGTGGCGCTGACCCGGCCGCTGTCCCGAGGCAAGGTTACGCTGGCCAGCCGCGATCCGTCGGTGGCGCCGAATATCGATCTGAATTTTCTCGCCGAGCCCATGGACCGCCAGCGCCTGCTGGACGGTATTCGTCTGGCACGGCGGATCGGTGCGACCGCGCCGCTCAAGGGTTTGATTCACTCGGAGCTGAATCCGGGGCAGGGCAACGACTCCGACGACGCCTTGCTGGCCAGCGTCAAAGCCACGCTCGACACCTATCACCACCCGACCTCGACCGCGCCGATGGGCCGGCCGGGCGATGCCATGGCCGTGGTCGACCTCGAAGCCCGAGTAATCGGCGTGCAGGGCCTGCGGGTGGTCGACGCTTCCATCTTCCCGGACGTGCCGTCCGTTGCCACCAACCTCACCGTGATCGCCACCGCCGAAAAAATCGCCGGTCTCTACGCCTGAATCCAAGGAAGCTTTCGCCATGAACAACACCAAGGTTTTGAACTGGATCGACGGCCTGTGGCTGGATTCCGGTGACTACAAAGACTCCATCGACCCAGCGACTTATGAGCTGATCGGTCGCTACGCCGAAGGCGGACTGGCCGAAGCGCAGCAAGGCATCGAAGCTGCACAACGAGCCTTCACGCAGACCCCATGGAAAGACGACAGTCAACTGCGTGCCCAAGTGCTGCTGGAACTGGCGGACGTCTTTGAACTCAACGCCGCCGAGCTGATCGACACCCTGGCGCTGGAGAACGGCAAGATCCGTCCCGAGGCCGCCTTTGAAGTCGGCATGGTGCCGTCCAAATTGCGCTATTACGCCGCGCTGGCCCGCACCGAATATGGCCGCGCCGCGCAACCCCGGCCCGGCAAGATCTCCCTGGTGATCCGCCAGGCCGTCGGTGTCGCGGGCATCATCGTGCCGTGGAATTCGCCGGTGGTGCTTATGATCCGCTCGCTGGCGCCGGCCTTGGCCGCCGGTTGCACCACGGTGATCAAGATGCCGGGGCAGACCGCGCAGACCAACGCGCTGGTGGCGCGGATCATGAGTGAAGCACCGTCGCTGCCGCGCGGCGTGATCAACCTGTTCAGCGAGCAGGGCGCGACCGGTTCGATTCATCTGGTGGAGTCGCCAAAGGTGCCGGTCATCAGCTTCACCGGCAGCACCGGCACAGGGCGGGCGATCTCGGCAGCGGGGGCGCAACACCTCAAGCGTTTCGGCCTGGAACTGGGTGGCAAAACGCCGATGCTGGTGTTCAACGACGCCGACCTCGACGCCGTGGCGCCGACGCTGGTCAAGGCGCTCACGGTGTTTTCGGGACAGTTCTGCATGACTGGTTCGCGCCTGCTGGTACAGCGCGACATCGCCCACGTATTGACTGAGCGCCTTGCCGCTCGACTTGAAGCGGTGCGGGTCGGGCCGGCGGCGGATCCGGACAGCGACATGGGACCGCTAATCGACAAACCGAACGTGCAGCGTGTCAATCAGGTGGTGGAAGAGGCGATTGCTGCCGGTGCGCAAGTCATCGTGCGCGGTGGGCCGGTGACTGAAGGGCCGCTGGCCAAGGGCGCGTTCTATCGGCCGACGCTGCTACGGGTCAGCGATCCGGAGATGGCCATCGTCCAGCGCGAAACCTTCGGCCCGGTGCTGACCCTACAGGTGTTCGATAGCGAAGCCGAGGCCATTGAACTGGCCAACAACAGCGAATTCGGTCTGGCCGCCAGCGTCTGGACCCGCGACATCGACCGCTCGCTGCGGGTCGCCCGTGAGCTGGAGGCCGGCACGGTGTGGGTCAACGACTGGGCGGTGGTCTACGACGAGTTCGAGGAGGGCGGTTTCAAACAGTCGGGGCAGGGGCGTCTGAACGGTGTGGCAGCGATGGATGATTTTGTCGAGTACAAACACATCGCGCTCAATCCCGGTCGGCGTCAGGAGTGACCGCGATGCGATTATCCCGACCGTGGATCGTCGCGCTGTTGTCGGGGGCGCTGAGTGCGTCCCCGGCCTATGCCGCTGGCGAACAACCGCTGACTTTCACAAGGACTGATCCGGTGTCTCAGGACAAACTCTACGACGCGCTGCTCGATGCGCTTTACGCTACGTTCGGCAAGCATCCGGGCTTTCGCGCGACCCATGCCAAAGGTCTGTTGGTGAACGGGACTTTCACGGCTTCACTTGCGGCGGCGAGTCTCAGCCGTGCGGCCCATTTGCAGGGGAAACCGGTGCCGGTGGTCCTGCGGTTCTCCAACTTCAGTGGCGTGCCGGCCACGGTTGACGGCGACCCGATGGCCAGCCCGCGCGGGGTCGCGGTGCGTTTCAAGCTGCCTAACGGCGAGTTCACCGACATTGTCGGCCATTCGTTCGACGGTTTTCCGGTGGCCACGCCTCTGGAATTTCTCGGCTTCCTGAAAGGCATCGCTGCAACGGTCGCCACACCGCCGGATCCGCAGCCGTTGCAGGCTTTTCTGGCAGAGCATCCGAGGGCCAGACACTTTCTGGAAACGCCGAAACCGGCGCCGTCGAGCTACACCAGCATCGAATACTTCGGCGTGAATTCGCTGGTTTTCAGCAACCATGAAAACCAGGAGCAGATCGTTCGCTATCGCATCGAACCGTTGACCGGCCAATCGCTTATCGGCGACCAGCAAGCCGCCCGCATGCCAGCCGATTATTTGCAGGATGAAATGACGGCACGACTGGCGAGGGGCCCCGCGCAGATGCGTCTGATCGCGCAACTGGCGGCGTCGGGCGACGTGGTCGAAGACGGCTCGATCCCATGGCCAAGAAACCGCCGCGAAGTCGAACTGGGCCTCTTCACCCTCGATTCGCTGGTGCCCGCCGAAGACCAGCAAGCCGCCCAGCAACGCCTCGACTTCAGCCCCGGCCGTTTGCTCGACGGCATCGCCCTGAGCCGCGACCCGATGACCCTGGCCCGCGACCGCATCTACCAGCGCGCCGTGCTGCGGCGCCAGCAACCATGACCACCGAGGCCGGCGCCCGCTGGAAGCAATGGCTGGTGTCATGGCTGATCGTGTGGCCGCTGTCGGTGTCCATGCCATGGGCACTGGCGGCGCTGCTGGAACTGGCGGATCTGCGATTGCCGGGGTGGTTGTTCAAGATGCTGGTCGCCGGGTTGATCTCGTTCAACATGGTGTATTGGCTGATGCCGCAGAGTTCGCGGTTGATGGCGCGGTGGTGGGTGCGCTAAGTGTTTCGGGCCTTACTCGGTGGTGTCAAAAGCCTCGTGGTAGCTGACGACTCCGACCGGCAATTCTCCGTCAAACGCCAACGCCTGAAAGTATTCCGCCGGAATCCCCGGCAACTCCAGGCCTGCATGAGCCTTGAGTCGCGCGAGGGCCTGATCGGCGGCGCTTTCGAGTCGTGCTGCGAGCAGCCGTTCGAGCTGAAGATGGGCGTCCGGATCCATCGCCTGCACGCCGCTTTCCCAGCGGGAAATCGTCGACTGGGTGACCTTGAACAACTCGGCGGCATGGCTCTGCTTGACGCGGTGCAGCACTCGCCAGCGACGCAGGGCGATGCCGGGCAGACTGGGCTTCAACAAGGTGTCGGACATGGCGATGGATCGCAAAAGGAATGCGGGCCGACAGTCTGAAGACTGTCGGCCCGTGCTGCAAATCGACGCGATATCAGGTCATTCCGGCAGCTTGGCAATCACCTTGATCTCGAACTGAAAGCCATACAGCCAGGTCACGCCGACCGCCGTGATGGTCGGATGCGGCGCCTCGCCCCAGAACTCGGGCACCACTTCCCAGATGGTTTCGAAGGTCGACTGCGGGTCGACCATGAACACGGTCACGTCCACCACGTCATCGAAACTGGCGCCGGCCGCGCCGAGAATGGCGTTGAGATTGGTGAAGGCCAGTCGCACCTGTTGTTTCAGGTCCGGCTCCGGTGAGCCGTCCTCAAGGCTGCCAACCTGGCCGGAGACGAATAGAAAACCGTTGGAACGAACCGCCGGGGAATAGCGGTTGCGCTCGTAAAGGGCATGGCGTCCGGGCGGGAAAACCACGTCGCGTTTTGGCTGGGCAAGGGTCATGGGGTTTCTCCTTCAATGGGTTGAAAACCGGTGATGGAGCAACTGTAGGGACTTGCCTCGGCGCGATAAACGCGCAACCTTGGCGATCACTGTTTGCAAATACCAAACAATCGAGCCCCTGTCAGAGGTGGGATATGGACCGTTTTGACGCGATGCAAGCTTTCGCCCGGGTGGTGGAGGCGGGCAGTTTCACCAAGGCCGCCGAGACCCTGCACATGAGCAAGACCACCGTGACCCAGCTTATTCAGCAACTGGAGGCGCGGCTGCGAGTGAAGTTGCTCAACCGCACCACGCGCAAGGTCAACGCCACGGCGGACGGCGCGGTTTATTACGAGCGGGTGATCAAGTTGCTGGCGGACATGGACGACGCCGAGACCAGTCTTCCCGGTGCGGCGGCGCAGCCCAAGGGACGCTTGCGGGTCGATGTGCCCAGCCCCCTGGCCAATCTGATTCTGGTGCCGGCTCTGCCCGAGTTTTGCGCGCGGTATCCGGAGATCCAGATCGACATGGGCGTCAGCGACCGAATCGTCGACATCATCGATGAGAACGTAGATTGCGTGGTGCGCGGGGGCGAGCTGCGGGATCAGTCACTGATGGCCCGGAAAGTGGCGGATCTTCAACTTGGCGTGTATGCCGCGCCGAGCTATCTGGCCCGTGCCGGCACCCCGGCGCATCCCCGAGAGCTGGAAGACAGCCATCACCGAGTAGTCGGTTTCCTCTGGGCGCGCACCGGCAAACCCGTGCCTTACGCCCTGCACAACGAACACGAAGATCTGCAGATCAAGGGCCGCCATGTGCTGGCCGTCGATGACGGTAATGCCTATCTGTCGGCGGGCCTCGCGGGGCTGGGCGTGTTGTGGCTGCCCAAGTACATGTCCAAGGCTCACGAGGCGAGCGGTAATCTGGTGCCGCTGTTCGAAGACTGGCGCCTCGATCCGATGCCGCTCTATTTCGCCTACCCGCCGAACCGCCACATCAGCCGCAAGCTGCGGGTGTTCATCGACTGGATCGCCGAGGTAATGGCCCGCCACGCACCGGTCATGGATCGCTCAGGTTCGCCAGCAGCCATTCGGTAAAACTGCGGGCCATCGGATCGTTTTCGCTGTCGCGGTGGGTCAGCAGCGCCCAGTTCGGGCCGCGAATGGTCTCGTCCACCAAGGGCTGCAACAGCCCGTCAGCCCGAGCCTTGCGGCTGAGCAACTGGCTGACCAGCGCGATGCCGAGCCCGCCGCATGCAGCGTCCAGCAGCAGGCCCGGATCAGAGAAATTCAAACCCTGATCCTGCTGGCCGACATCGATCCCTGATTCAACCGCCCAATGGCTCCAGTCCATTTCCCGCTCGCCGTGCAGCGTCGTCCGTTGCGCGCTCGGCACGCTCAGCAGGCTCGGGTGACACGCTGGATAGAGGCGGTCTGCGTGCAACACCTTGAAGCTGCATTCAGCCTGGGAGCTGATGTCGTCGCGCACCGCCAGATCGATGGTCTGGGTCGCCATGTCTGGCACCTCATCGGTGCTGAAAATCCACAGATCGACCTGCGGATGCTGTCGCCGAAAATCCCCCAGGCGCGGCAGCAGCCAGTGCCGGGCAAACGCCGGCGTGGTGTTGAGCACCAGTTGATTGGGTTTCTGGTATTGCCCCAGCCGCCGGATGCCCACCGACAGTTGCTGCAGCATGGCCTGGGTGGTGCTGAGCAGATCGTGGCCGGCGTCGGTCAGGCTGACGCTGCGTCCGCTGCGGAAAAACAGCGGTTGCTCGAGGTACGCCTCAAGGCTGCGAATCTGCTGGCTGATGGCCGACTGCGTGAGGCTCAGTTCCTCGGCGGCCTTGTGAAAACTGCCCAGCCTTGCGGCGGCTTCGAAGCCGCGCAACGAGCTGAGGGGTGGCCAGTGTTTCAGCATGATCGATAAGTTCCTCTAATCAGTTTTCCGCTAAATCCATCGTTTGTTTGCCCTTCAGGCCGCCATTAGCATGCACGTCAACGCCGCCGAGGCTGTTTTCATTGAACACAATGGCTTAACTCAAAGGGCTTTTTACCATGCAGCAGAACAAAAACAACAACAGCGGTTGGATGATGCCGGCAGAGTGGGTGACGCACGCGGCGACCTGGATGGTCTGGCCCCACAATCAATCCCTGTGGGAGTCGGGCTGGGGCGTCACGTTGCCGTTGGTGCAGGAAGATTTCGCCCGCGTCGCCAATGCCATCGCCCGGTTCGAACCGGTGAAAATGGTTGTCGATCCGTCGGCCATCGCCAGTGCCAAAGCTTTGTGCGGGCCGAACATCGAACTGATTCCGCTGGCCGTCAACGACAGCTGGTGCCGCGATTCTGGCCCGAGTTTCGTCGTTCACCCTGAGCAAGGTCTGGCGGGCGTGAGCTGGCGGTTCAACGCCTGGGGCGGCAAGTCGGCCCATGATCTGGACGAAAGCCTGGCGCGCCGCGTGCTCAATCACTTGGGCGGCGAGTGCTTCGGCACTGCGCTGAGCAACGAGGGCGGCGCGATCCACGTGGACGGCGAGGGCACGTTGATCACCACCGAATCGGTGCTGCTCAACCCCAACCGCAACCCCGGCGTGAGCAAGGCCGAGATGGAAGAGATCTTCGGTCGTCTGCTCGGCGTGAAGAAAACCATCTGGCTGCCGGGCGATCCGGATTACGTCACCGGCGACATGACCGACGGCCACGTCGATGGCGTCTGCGCCTTCGCCCGTCCCGGCGTGTTGCTGGTGGATGCGACTCATGATCGCAGCTCGGTGTACGCCGAAGTGGTGCGGGAAAACCGCCGCGCACTGGAACTGGCCACCGACGCCCAAGGCCGTACATTCGAGTTGATCGAGTTGTACGAAGCCACCGATGCGGTGGACACCGAAGCCGAAGTGTTCTGCGCCTCGTACACCAACTTCTACATTGCCAACGGCGCGATCATCATGCCGGCGTACGGCATCGAGGCCGACCATGTCGCGGCAGAAACCTTGGCCAAGGCCTTCCCGGGGCGCGAAGTGGTGCCGGTGCGGATCAATCACCTGGCCCATGGCGGAGGCGGTGTGCACTGCATCACCCAGCAACAGCCCGCCTGGCCGGTGGAGGGTTGATTGATGACACTGCTCAAAGTCGCCACCACCCAGATGCCGTGCACCTGGGACCTGAAAAGCAACCTCGACCGCGCCGAGCAGTTGGTGCGTGAAGCGGCCGCACAGGGCGCACAAGTGATCCTGTTGCAGGAGCTGTTCGCCACGCCGTATTTCTGCATCGAGCAGAGCCACCATCACATGGCGCTCGCCGAGGAGTACCGCGACAGTCAGGTGCTGTCGCGCTTCGCCGCACTGGCCCGTGAACTGGGCGTGGTGTTGCCGCTGAGCTGGTATGAGAAGGCCGGCAACGCCTACTTCAACTCGCTGAGCGTGGCGGATGCCGACGGGCGCCTGTTGGGCGTGTACCGCAAGACCCACATCCCCAACGCCATCGGCTATCAGGAGAAGGAATATTTCAGCCCCGGCGACACTGGTTTCAAAGTCTGGGACACCGCGTTCGGCCGCCTCGGCGTCGGCATCTGCTGGGATCAGTGGTTCCCGGAAACCGCCCGCTGCCTGGCCTTGATGGGCGCTGAAGTGCTGCTGTTTCCGACCGCCATCGGCTCGGAACCGGGCTGCGCGGATCTGGATTCGCGCGACCACTGGCAGATGACCATGCGTGGCCACGCGGCTGCCAATCTGCTGCCGGTGATCGCCTCCAACCGCGTTGGCCGCGAAGTGGCCGGCACCGATGCGACGCTGCAAATGAATTTCTACGGCTCGTCGTTCATCTGCAACCACAAGGGAAAAATGCTCGCCGAAGCCGACCGCGCCAGCACCGGTGTCTTGGTGCAAAGCCTGGATCTGGCAGCCATGCGTGAAGATCGCCTGAGCTGGGGCATCTACCGCGACCGTCGTCCGGAAATGTACGGCGCATTGCTGAGCCAGGACGGCCGTCACCTTAACGCCCGCTGGAATCCTCAAGGAGTCTGATATGCCTACTTCACACAAGTGGTTGCTGGGCGCTCTGGGCCTGGCGCTGGCCGGCCTGATGCCGGCCGTGCACGCCGAAGACAAGACCTTACGGCTTTACAACTGGGCTGACTATTTCGCTGAAGACACACTGAGCAAATTCACCGCCGAAACCGGGATCAAGGTGATCTACGACGTGATGGACGGCAGCGAAACCCTGGAAGCCAAGATGCTTTCCGGTGGCAGCGGCTACGACCTGATCTTCCCCGGCGACACCGTGGCCGAACGGCTAATGCGCGCCGGCAGCCTGTTGCCGTTGGATCCTTCGAAAGTCACGGCGGTGAACGACATCGAGCCCGGCCTGCAGAAACTGCGCAGCCATTACGAGCATTCGAACAAGGCCACCGTGCCCTACACCTGGGGCACCATCGGCCTGACCTACAACGCCGAGCAGATCAAGCAACGCATGGCCGACGCGCCGGTCAACAGCCTCGACATGCTGTTCAAACCGGAGCTGGCGGCCAAATTCGCCGACTGCGGGATTTCGATGATCGACTCGCCGGACGAAGTGCTGGCTGTGGTGCTCAACTATCTGGGCCGCGACCCGCGCAGCGCCAAGCCTGCGGATCTGGCGGCGGCCAGTGACTTGCTGATGAAGCTGCGGCCGTACATCCGCAAGTTCCAGTCGCAACCTGTGACCGATCTGGTCAACGGCAACCTGTGCCTGTCCCTCGGCTACAGCGGCGACATGACCCAGGCCCAACGCACTTCGGACAGCGCCGGCAAGCAGACCCGCTTCCAGTACCGCGTGCCGCGCGAAGGCAGCACGGTGTGGATGGACACCATGGCCATTCCGGTCGATGCCAAGCACCCGGAATACGCCTACGAATTCATCAACTTCGTGATGCGCCCGGAGAACATGGCCGCGATCAGCAATTTCACCGGTTACCCGACCTCCAACGCCAAGGCCCGGCCGAACGTGGATGAGGCCATGCGCAACAACCCGGACATCTACCTCGACGAAGCGACCTATGCTCGTCTGATACCGGGCAAGGATATTCCCCAGGCCGACATGCGCGCCCGCATGCGCACCTGGACCAAATTCAAGACCGCCACTGCACAGTGATTTTTCCGGGCTGCCTTGGTGGCCCCTTACCCATCAGGAACGTACACATGCCGACTCGTCGCGAGTTCATCAAACAGGTTTCAGTCGCCGCCGGCGTAGGCGCTGCCGTCATGGGCCTTGGCCTGTCCCCGGCGCGCGTGCTGGCGGCCAGTGAGGGGCGTTGGTTCATGCCCGACGAGGGCGACAAACACGAACGCGCCTACATGGCCTTCGGCGCGCAGGATGCGATCTGGGAAGACTTCACCGAAGACGTTCAGGAAGCGCTGGGCCGGATCGCCCGCGCCATCGCCCGCTACGAACCGCTCACCATCTACTGCCGCAGCAGCGAACGCAGCCTGGCCGAAGAGATTTGCGGCACGTCCAACATCACCTACCAGATCGCCAACCTCGACGACATCTGGATGCGTGACATCAGCGCCAACTTCGTCATCGATGAAAAAAACGGCCTGGGCGCGGTGGACTTCAACTTCAGCGGCTGGGGCAACAAGCAACAGCATTCGAAAGACGCGAAGATCGCCAAGCGCGTGGCGGCCGATGCGCAGGCGACCTACCAGCGCAGCGAACTGGTGGGCGAGGGCGGCGGCATCGAAGTCGACGGCCACGGCACCGCGATCATGACCGAAAGCTGCTGGATCAACGAAAACCGCAACCCCGGCTGGGGCAAGGCCGACGTCGAGGCGGAACTGAAAGCACGCCTCGGTCTGCGCAAGATCATCTGGCTGCCGGGCATCAAGGGCAAGGACATCACCGACGCGCACGTCGATTTCTATGCGCGCTTCGTCACGCCCGGCGTGGTGATCGCCAACCTCGACACCGACCCGCGCTCCTACGACAACAAGGTCACCCTGGCGCACCTGGAAATCCTGAAAAAGGCCACCGACGCCGACGGTCGCCCGCTGCAGATCCACACCGTGTCGCCACCGCTGAAACCGCGCAAGACCAAATTCAACAAGGACAACGACGATTTTGCGGCCGGTTACATCAACTATTTCGTGATCAACGGCGCCGTGATCGCCCCGGAGTTCGGCGACAAGGACGCCGACAAGAAGGCCTTCGACCTGCTGAAAAAGCTCTACCCGAACCGCGACGTGGTGCAGATCAATATCGACGCCATCGCCGCCGGCGGTGGCGGGATTCACTGCGTGACCAGTCACCAGCCGGCGTAAGGCTCAGCGTCTGCGCACCGCCACGCATTTGATTTCTACCAGCAGCCCCGGATGGGCCAGTTCGCTGACGCCGATGCAGGTCCAGGCGCAGAAGCCTTTGGGGAATACGCGGTTTTTCACTTCACGAAATACCGGCATGTGCCGGCTCATCTCGACGTGATAAGTGGTCATCTCCACCACATCGTTGAACGTGCAGCCACCGGCCTGTAGCACCTCTTCGAGGTTTTCCCAGGCGCGGATGAATTGCTGCTCGGGGTCTTCGATGACTTGCAGATCCGCGGTGCGGCCCACCTGGCCGGCGCAATAAAGTGTGTCGCCGACCAGAACCGCCGGGGCGTAGCCGGCGCGTTCGACGATGGTTTTCATGGAGTCGGGGATGATGATTTTGCGATCGGGCATCGTGTTTTCCTTCAGTGACGGATTTCAGCGACCGTGCGCGGCCGCCGCCAACTGCTCGGTATCCACCCTAACGAACACCGAATCACCCACCGCCGTCAGCACATCCCCGGCGTAGACCTCGCAGATCACTCGGGTCTTGCGTCCGACTTCTCCCTCGACTTTCGCTTTCAGCGTAAGTGGCACGCCCATTGGCGTTGGCTTGATGAACTTGATGCCGAGGTTGCCGGTGACGCAGTTGATGCGTGGCTGGCTTTCGGGTTCGCGTTGCTCGGCCCGGTAGTGATAAGCCATCGCGGTCCAGTTGGAATGGCAGTCCACCAGCATCGCGATCAGGCCGCCGTAGACCAGCTCCGGCCAGCCGCAATATTTGGCTTCGGGCACATGCTCGGCCATGACGTGCACGCCGTCTTCGTGCCAGAAACTCTTGATGTGCAAGCCGTGCGGGTTGCTGCTGCCGCAGCCGAAACAAACGCCCTCGGGGGCGGCGGTGTCTTGCAGGGAGGTGTCTTGGGTGGACATGCTGGGGTCATCCTTAAACTGTTAGCCGAACCGGGCGGATTCTAACCCCGAATAAAGGACGCAGCTCGATCAATGCGATTGTTCGCTCAAAAGGCGCGGGACTGGCCGAGCCAGGGGGGGCAGCTTTACGTCAGATCAACAATCCCGGCGTATCGGGGCGCATCAGCCACGTTGCGCCAGATTGCGTTGAAACTCTTCGAAACTGCAGGGCAGCGTCGTGGCCTTGCGTTTTTTTGACTTGTCGCGCTCGTCCGGCAGTTGATCGCTCAATTCCCAGACCTCGAGCATCTTTGCGTATTCGAAAGCATGGCGCGGGTCGATCTGAATCCACTGCTGGAACGCCTGGCGTTCGTCGGGCGTGCAGGTTTCGTCTTGCAGGCGCATGCACCAGTGCGCCGCTTGCGTCAGGATTTCATCATCTGCGTCGTTCATTGACGGGTTCCAGAAGGGGCGAAGACTGCAGTTTACGTGGGTGCTTGCAAAAAAAACGTCAAAGCACGTCGAGTATTTAAACGGTTAGTGAACGTTTGACGGACAAAAAACGCCGCCAATGGACAGATCGCGCCATGATTTCCGGGCTTCGCCGATTTGTCATATTCCGTCACATTTCAATGCAGATAGTGGGCAGCCCAACCTGTTTCCAGTGAGGCTGCCCCGTGTATCAACGTCTTGTGTGTTCGCTGTCCGTGCTGAGTCTGTCCATTGCTGCCGCCCAGGCCGCCGATCTCGATACCCCGCGCCTGGCAGGCATCGACAATTTTCGGGATATCGCAGGCACCACAACCCCCTATTCCACGGCCCATGACGGCACAATGCGCGCCGGTGTGTTCTACCGCTCCAATGCCCTGACGCCGACGGCGGCGGACCTGGCGACCCTCAACGGTCTGGGGATCAAGTCGGTGTACGACCTGCGCACGCCCAGCGAAATTGCCAGCACGCCGGACACGATGCCAAGCGGTGCGACCTACCAGAACATCGACATCATCGGCAGCACCACCTCCGGCGCGAACATCACCACCGTGTCGTTCAAAAGCGCAGCCGATGCGATTGCGATGATGCAGGAGACCAACCGCGCGTTCGTCAGCGATGCCGGTATGCGTGGTCAGTTCGGTGCGCTGTTCAATGAACTGGCCGGTGTCGACGGCGCCGCGCTGTTCCATTGCACCGCCGGCAAGGACCGCACCGGCTGGACCGCTGCCGTTCTGTTGAGCATCGCCGGCGTGGATAACGCCACGATCATGAGCAACTACCTGGCGACCAACGACTACACCGCCGCGCGGGTCGCCAAAACCCTGGCGATGATGCCGCCGAGCATGGCCGCGATCTACGCGCCGCTGCTGGGCGTCGAGGCCAGTTACCTGCAAGCGGGTCTGGATCAGGTCACCGCGCAGTACGGCAGCATGGACAACTACCTCAAGCAGGGGCTGGGTCTGTCCCAGGAAACCATTTATGTACTGCGCGGCAAAATGGTCGAGTACAACAGCCTGCCGGGTCAGGCGGGGCTGATCGGCAACGCCGCCGCCGGTGCGCAGCTGTTGCAGGAATTGCAGAACAGCAAGCTCTCGGGCACTTACAGCGCCTACAACTACTACCTGCAATCGGCCATCGACGCCGGCACCCTTAGTGGCGTCGAGTCCACGGTCGGCGGTCAGGTACATGCGGATGCGGCCAGTTATCTGCTGCGTCAGAACGCAATGATCGAACAGGCCGCCGCGCCATTCGCCAGCGGCACTGACCTCAAGGTCGGTCAATACCGCTTGTGGAGCACCGCGCTCGCCGGTTACCTGGGCACCGACGGTTCGGCCCATGCGCAAAGCAGCAACGAACACAGTCAGGGCCTGATGGTTGGCGTCACGCAGCGCTTCTCCGAACAACTCAGCGCTCGCGGCGGCATCGGTTACAGCAAAGGCTCGGTGGGCGGCGCAGGCGGCGAGGCTGACACCAATTTCACCTTCCTCGACCTTGGCGCCCGTTATGGTTTCACCAGCCTGGAACGTGGCCTGTTTGTCGATGCCAATATCAGCGCCGGTTACGTCGACTACGACAGCAAACGCGACCTCGGTGGCGGCCTCGGCTCGGCGAAGGGCGACACCCACGGCAATCTCAGCGGCGCCACGTTGGCACTCGGTTATCGGATGCCGATGAACGATGTGGTTCTGGAGCCGAGCCTTGGCGTGCGGGTCAGCCGTCTGGACCTGTCAGGCTTCCAGGAGAAGGGCAGCGAATTGGCCCTTAATGTCGATGACATTCAGGAAACCCGCCGCAGTGCGGTGGCCAATCTCGACGTCTCGTTCGCCCCGATGTCGATGGGCGCGTGGCAACTGGTGCCGGGCGTGCGGGTCGGTTACGAGCATGTGCTGGGCGATCATCAGGTCGACAGCGAAGGGCACCTGCTGGGGCTGGATATCGAGCAGCGCGCGGCGTTCGATAACCGCGATCAGTTCAGCGGGGGTGTCAACCTGATGGCCAACCTCGGTGCTCTGAGCCTTGGTGCGGAAGTCGGTGCCAGCGGTGGCGGCGACAGCCATGGTTTCAGCGGCGGGCTCAAGGCCAGTTACCAGTTCTGATCAACTGAAGGTGAAGGAAAAGGATTGCCTCAGCGCAATCCTTTTCGAACCTCGGCCGGGCTCACGCCGTAGGCATTCTGGAAATACTGGCTGAACCGGCCGACATTGCTGAAGCCCAATCGCAGCGCCACCTCAGTCACCGACGGCGAAACGCCCTGACGCAACGTTTCGTAAGCGCGCTCCAGCCGCACCTGCCGCTGATACCCGACAATCGACATCCCGGCAAACCGTCGAAACCCTTCCTGCAATGCGCGCAGGCTGACGTTGGCCAGCCGCGCCAGATCCGTGCCACTGATCTGAATCTCGGGATGCGCCTGAATGTAATCGATCGCCTGCCGCACATGCCTGGGCGCAATCAATGCCTCTGGACGGCGCAAGGCCTGGCTGAAATTGTGCGGCCAGGCTTCCAATACCGCGTCCACCAGCATCTCCCGCAGCCGTGACGGCATCAGCGAGCCAGCGTTCAACAGCAGATCGAATTCCGCACCGGTGGCCAGATCGATCAGCGCGCGAATGCCCTGAAACGCCGGGCTGTTCAGATCCACCCTCGGCTCGAAATGCAGCTTGTGCACGATCGGTTTGCCCAGCAGGGTCGACAGCCGTTCGGTGAGCGCCGCACGGCTGATCGACATGCCGTGCTGGGCATGATTGTCGATAAAACGCATCGAACGCAGGTCAGCCTTGTCGATGGCCAGCCCTACATCGCTCAGCCCCACGGAATCATGGTTGAATACGATCTTGCCGGCGGTGGGAATGACGAAGGTGATTTCATCGAACGGCTCGGGGAAGGCGACGGTGAAATCGCCCCGGTAATGCATGCGCCGGAAACTCACGCCTTCGTACCGCCCGTTAACGCCGCCAATGATGATGTCTTTGGGCGGCGGTGGTGTGTCGCCATAACGGTTGCCGAACATTCGCGAGAACAGGGCGCCGAAGTCGTCACTGGCCATGTTGTCGGATCGCAGGATGAGGGTCTGGCGCGTCGGGCTTGAGTACACCGGGAGGGTCACCTTGGTGGTCGGGGCATCGGGGCGCGACGACGTTACCAAGGGAGAATGACGCCGATGTGACAACGTTCGATGCTGTGCGTGAACGCCACGCACAGCATCGAACGGAGTTGGGTCAGGTGTGATGAATGTCCCGATCCTTGGTCTCCGGCATGAAGAAGATCCCCAGAATCGCCGTCATCACCGCAATCACGATCGGGTACCACAAGCCGTAGTAGATATCCCCGGTGGCCGCGACCATCGCAAACGCCACCGTCGGCAGGAACCCGCCGAACCAGCCGTTGCCGATGTGATACGGCAGCGACATCGAGGTGTAGCGGATGCGCGCCGGGAACAGCTCGACCAGCCACGCGGCAATCGGACCGTAGACCATGGTCACGTAGATCACCAGAACGGTCAGCAGGAGCAGCACCATCGGGTAATTGGTCTTGGCCGGGTCGGCTTTTTCCGGGTAACCGGCTTCTTTCAGCGCGGCGCCGAGGCTGGCGGTGAAAGCGTCGTTACGGGTCTTGAAGTCAGCGGCCGGCAGGGTCGTGCCTTCGAAGCTTTCGATGACTTTGTCGCCGATACGCACCTGGGCCACGGTGCCCGGTTCCGCCACCACGTTTTCGTACGGGATCGCCCGTTTCGCCAGGATGGTTTTCGCCAGATCGCACGAGCTGGTGAATTTGGCCTTGCCCACCGGATCGAACTGGAACGAGCACTGGTCGGGGTTGGCGATCACTTTGACCGGGTTCTTCTCTTGGGCGACGAATACGTCGGGATTACCGTACTGGGTCAGCGCGTGGAAGATCGGGAAGTAGGTCACCGCCGCCAGAATGCACCCGGCCATGATGATGCCCTTGCGCCCGATGCGGTCGGACAGGCTGCCGAAAATCACGAAGAACGGCGTGCCGATCAGCAGCGAACCGGCGATCAGCAGGTTGGCGGTCTGCGGGTCGATCTTCAGTGTTTGCAGCAGGAAAAACAGCGCGTAGAACTGCCCGGTGTACCAGACCACCGCTTGGCCTGCGGTGCCGCCGAGCAGGGCCATGATCACGATTTTCAGGTTGTCCCAACGGGCGAAGGACTCGGTCAGCGGGGCTTTCGACGACTTGCCTTCTTCCTTCATTTTCTTGAACACCGGCGACTCGTTCAGCTGCAACCGGATGTACACCGAGACCGCCAGCAGCAGGATCGACAGCAGGAACGGAATCCGCCAGCCCCAGGCCTCGAACGCTTCGGTGCCCAGCGCGGTACGGCAGGCGAGGATCACCAGCAACGACATAAACAGACCCAGGGTCGCGGTGGTCTGAATCCAGGAAGTGAAATAACCGCGCTTGCCCTTGGGCGCATGCTCGGCCACATACGTTGCCGCGCCGCCGTACTCGCCGCCCAGCGCCAGGCCTTGCAGCAGGCGCAGGGTAATCAGAATGATCGGCGCCGCGACTCCGATGGTCGCGTAACCGGGCAGGAAACCCACAATCGCCGTCGACACACCCATGATCACAATCGTGATCAGAAACGTGTGCTTGCGCCCGATCATGTCACCCAAGCGTCCGAAAACAATCGCCCCGAACGGCCGCACCGCAAAACCGGCGGCAAAGGCGAGCAGGGCGAAGATAAACGCCGTGGTCTCGTTCACCCCGGCAAAGAAGTGCTTGGCGATGATCGCCGCCAGGGAGCCGTAGAGATAAAAGTCGTACCACTCGAACACCGTGCCGAGGGACGACGCAAAGATGACCTTGCGTTCCTCTCGGCTGACGCTGTGGTGCGGGGCACTGCCGGTGGACATGCTGTCGAGTACTGCCATGGGTGTTCTCCGTCGTGCTTGTTTTTGTAGGCCGGAGCACTTCATCAACGTCGCGTACCCAAGGCCTGTGGCGGATGCCGGTTCAGGTATTTCGTGGAGCGTGCACAGAATCACGACCTCGCGGGAGGGCGGGGTTTCATTGAGCATAATTGGGATTGGGGGGATATCCAGTGGCGGGGATTGATCGACTGCTGCGGGGGCGGCAGGAGAGACCTGCCGCCAAGGGCCTTATTCCGTTGGCACAACGTTATCCAGTACCTGATTCACCGCCAGTTCCGCCAGCATCACGATTTGCGCGATGCCCTGCGCGGTTTTGCGGTGGGGGCCTTGGAGGAGGTCGACGAAGTTGTTGAGCATGACGTTGGCCGAGCCCAGGGTTTCGACGGCGTCGGCGAGCAGGGATTCGTTGTTGCTGGCCGGGTTGGCCTGGTAGAGGCGGT
The DNA here is from genome assembly GCF_030209075.1 of Pseudomonas sp. lyk4-R2A-10. Taxonomy (NCBI): domain Bacteria; kingdom Pseudomonadati; phylum Pseudomonadota; class Gammaproteobacteria; order Pseudomonadales; family Pseudomonadaceae; genus Pseudomonas; species Pseudomonas sp. lyk4-R2A-10. The sequence goes on from NZ_JARVSR010000010.1 coordinate 115,898, forward strand.
TGGGGTAGTAGGGCGCGGCCATCATGTGGGCTGATATCGGGCCGAGGTGGTAGTCGAGGGCGCGGTTGGCGGCTTCGTTGAATCTCTTGGAGTCAGGGCATTCGTAGGGGGAAGTTGGGTCGGTGATGCTGGACGGTTCGGTGACCGGAGGATTCGGCGTTACTTTGAACATGGTGATGTGCCTCGTTGAGGCTGCAACCGTCTCGCTGCTAAACGGAAGGTGGCAGCTGTGCGCAAGTTAGCAGACCGGTCATCACCAAACCCGGCGCACCCGAAGGTGCCATGCGCACAGCCACCGCAAAATGCAGGTAAAAACCTGACAAGGTGAGATGTGCAACCGTGGTAGATGAACCGGGCTGCTAAACCCGATCACTGGAAATCAGTGACCCGATCCAAGTTACCGACCGCCCCCAAGGCGCACAAGCCGGCGGATTCTGGCGTAGCGGTAGGCTCTGGCGCAAGGATTTGTAGGCATCCGGAAGCATTCCGACATGTCTTTAAACGGCGTGATTCAAACCTGTTTATCGATCCTCACCCAAGGAGGAGAAGCCTGACGCTTTACGCCCCAAAGCCATTCGTCGCCCGCCTCGCACTCATCACGCCGACGCTCGCTCAAAAGCTGCATGACCAAAACCATCAACACCCAAGACTTGCACATCGACCTGCATCCGCTGAACGAATCAGCCCTGTTCAAATGGCTGCTCGCCAGTTTCCTGATGGGTAAACCAATCCAAACGGGCAGGGTACTGTTTTGATTGCGTCGTCGATCTTCATCGGTTGCGCCGGCTGGAGCCTGCCCCGCGAATACTGGCCGGACTTCCCGGAGCAGGGCACCCACCTGCAACGCTATGCCGCGCTGCTCAATGGTGTGGAAATCAACAGCTCCTTTTACCGTCCGCACAAGCTGCAAACCTATGCCCGATGGGCCGAGTCGGTGGCGGACGGATTTCGCTTCTGCGTGAAGATGCCAAAGTCGATCAGCCATGAGCGACGCCTGCGGGACTGTGAGCGTGAGCTCGACGCCTTTCTCGAACAGTGCTCGGGGCTGCGCGATCATCTGGGTTGCCTGCTGCTGCAGTTGCCGCCGTCGCTGACGTTTGACGAAGCGCTTGCAGAGGCCTTTTTCATCGGCTTGCGCCAGCGTTATTCCGGGGCCGTGGTGTTGGAGCCGCGCCACGCATCCTGGGCCGCCGCCGAACTGTTGTTGATGGCGTATCGCATCGCACAAGCGGTGGTCGATCCCTCGCGCATCAGCACCGACACGGCTCCGTGCGGCTGGCCGGGCGTGCGCTACTGGCGGCTGCACGGTTCGCCACGGATTTATCACAGCCCCTATGATTCGGCGTATCTGGAAACGCTCGCCGGCGATTTGCAGGTGGCGGCTGTCGATGGCATCGATACCTGGTGCATTTTCGACAACACCGCCAGCGGCGCGGCACTCGGCAATGCGCTGGAGCTGCGGCGGATACTGGCGCAGGGCTGACACACCGCGTCGGGACTTCCCACCGGCGACCGGGTCTGTAAACTGGCCGCCCGAAACGGCGCGCGATGGCGCCGTCCTCACTGCCAGCGAAGGACTTTCTCATGGCCAACCAAGACATCACCTACACCCCGGATCCGGATGCAGACTCGATCTCTTCGGACGTCACCGAATTCAACGGCATCCTGATGTCGACCCAGATTCCGACCCGTGCCGACGGCAGCCTGGAACTGGGCGACGTCACCGCGCAAAGCGAATGCACGTTGCAGGCGCTGAAAGTGGCGCTGGAAAAGGCCGGCAGTTCGATGGATCGGGTGCTGCACCTGACCATTTATCTGACCGACATGGCTGATCGTGCTGCGTTCAATGAGGTGTACAAGCGCTTCTTCGCCAAGCCATGGCCGGTGCGCGCGGCGGTTGGCGTGGCGGCGCTGGCGGTTGAAGGGATGAAGGTGGAAGTGACGGCGATGGCCGCCAAGGCCTGACTTCAGCCCTGCTGAAAACCCTGTGGGAGCGGGCTTGCCCCGGGCGGCGATCCGACGATAGCGTCCTGTCAGCCAATACACCTCTAGCTGATATACCGCTATCGCTGGCAAACCAGCTCCCACAGGGAATGCGGTGCTAACGGCATTGTTGGCAACTGCCACCCGGCAGCACAGGCGTGCCGCCCACGCGTTTCGCGGCTACAATGCGCGCCTCGACCGTGACAGCCTGACTAAAAACTATATATGTCCTTGCCCAAACATCACCTGGAACTGCTCAGCCCCGCCCGTGACGTGGCCATCGCCCGCGAGGCCATCCTGCATGGCGCCGACGCGGTGTACATCGGCGGCCCGAGCTTCGGTGCGCGCCACAACGCGTGCAACGAGGTGAGCGAAATTGCCGAACTGGTGGAATTTGCCCGTCGCTATCACGCGCGCATCTTCACCACCATCAACACCATCCTGCACGACAACGAACTGGAGCCGGCGCGCAAGCTGATCCATCAGTTGTACGATGCCGGCGTCGATGCGCTGATCGTCCAGGACCTGGGCGTGATGGAGCTGGACATTCCACCCATCGAGCTGCACGCCAGCACCCAGACCGACATCCGCACCCTTGAGCGGGCGAAGTTCCTCGATCAGGCCGGTTTCTCGCAACTGGTACTGGCCCGTGAACTGAACCTCAAGGAAATCCGCGCGATCGCCGATGAAACCGATGCCGCCATCGAGTTCTTCATTCACGGCGCGCTGTGCGTGGCGTTTTCCGGTCAGTGCAACATTTCCCACGCGCAGACCGGGCGCAGTGCCAACCGGGGCGACTGCTCCCAGGCCTGCCGTCTGCCGTACACCCTGAAAGACGAAAAGGGTGGCGTGATCGCCTACGAAAAACACCTGCTGTCGATGAAGGACAACAACCAGAGCGCCAACATCCGCGCACTGGTCGAGGCCGGTGTGCGTTCGTTCAAGATCGAAGGTCGCTACAAGGACATGGGCTATGTGAAGAACATCACCGCCTATTACCGCCAGCGCCTGGACGACGTGCTCAACGACCGCCCGGACCTGGCCCGCGCCTCCAGCGGTCGCACCGCGCATTTCTTCATGCCGGACCCGGAAAAGACCTTCCACCGTGGCAGCACCGACTACTTCGTCAGCGAGCGCAAGATCGACATCGGCGCGTTCGATTCGCCGACCTTCACCGGTCTGGCGGTGGGCGTGGTCGAGAAAGTCGGCAAGCGTGACATGCAGGTCATCACCCACGAGCCGCTGTCCAATGGCGACGGCCTCAACGTGCTGGTCAAGCGCGAAGTGGTGGGTTTCCGCGCCAACATCGCCGAAGCCAAGGGCGAGTTCGAGGAAGAGGGCGAGAAGCGCTACCGCTACCGCGTCGAGCCGAACGAAATGCCGGAAGGCCTGTACAAGCTGCGCCCGAACCATCCGCTGAACCGCAACCTCGACCACAACTGGCAGCAGGCCTTGCTCAAGACTTCTGCCGAGCGTCGGATCGGCGTGAGCTGGCTGGCGAAGCTGCGTGAAGAGCGTCTGGAACTGACCGTGACCAGCGAAGAGGGCATCAGTGCCAGCGTTGCGCTGGAAGGCCCGTTCGGCGTCGCCAACAAACCGGAACAGGCGCTGGACACCTTGCACGATCTGCTCGGTCAGCTCGGCACCACCGAGTACCACGCGACCTCGATCAAACTGGATGCGCCCCAAGCGTTCTTCATTCCGAACTCGCAGCTCAAGTCGTTGCGCCGTGAAGTGATCGAAGCGCTGACCGCCGCGCGCGTTGCCGCTCATCCGCGCGGTTCGCGCAAGGCCGAGACCACGCCACCGCCGGTGTATCCGGAGGCGCACCTGTCCTTCCTGGCCAACGTCTACAACCAGAAGGCCCGCGACTTCTACCACCGTCACGGCGTGAAGCTGATCGACGCGGCGTACGAGGCACATGAAGAGGCGGGTGAAGTGCCAGTGATGATCACCAAGCACTGCCTGCGGTTCTCCTTCAACCTGTGCCCGAAACAGGCCAAAGGCGTGACCGGCGTGAAAACCAAGGTCGCGCCGATGCAGCTGATTCACGGCGATGAAGTGCTGACCCTGAAGTTCGACTGCAAGCCGTGCGAGATGCACGTGATCGGCAAGATGAAGGGCCACATCCTGAATCTGCCGCAGCCGGGCAGCGTGGTGGGGCATATCAGCCCTGAAGACCTGATGAAGACCATTCCTCGGGCTCCACACTGATTAGCAGGCAATAAAAAACCGGTGACGAAAGTCACCGGTTTTTTTATGCCTGCCAGAAACTCAACTGGCTTCGTAGCGCGATCCCGTTGCCGGCGCCGCTTCGCCGCTCAACGCATCGACCATCGGCGGATGGTCCTGCGCGGCCTGACGCAGATCCTCGGTCACTCGCAGCTCTGCGCCGGTTGGCGAGAAGGTCGCTGCCGCCGCAAACGGTGCCGGATTGGCCGGCACCGGACGCTTGCCGCGACGCCAGAAGAAGAACGTCACCATGGCCAGGTTGACCAGCGCGAAGGCCCAGAACAGGCCGGTTTCGCCATGGGCATTCATCGCCGGCGAGATCAGCAGCGGGCTCATCGCCGAGCCCAGCGAGTTGATCAGCAACATGCCCTGAATCATCGGCACCAACGTTTCGACCGGCGCACGGTCGGCCGCATGGCTGACCGCAACCGGGTACAGCGCGAACACGCCGCCACCTAACAGGAACAGCATCGCCGCGAGCAGGGCCGAGGACAGCGGCACCAGCACGATCACCAGCGACAGAACGGTGCACGCGGCGCAGAGCACGGTGAGCACTTGCAGGCGATCCTTGCGGTCGGACCAGCGCCCGACCGGGTATTGCAGCAGCATTGCGCCGAGGATCGTCCACGCCATCATGCTGCCGACTTCGCCCACGTTCAGGCCGATGCGTTGCAGGTACAGCGGCAGCAGGGTGTAGATCGCCGCGATGGTCACGCCGGAGCCGAAGCAGCCGACCAACCCGGTGGGCGAAACGCCAAGCAAGGCCCGAGGCTTGAGCGGTTCGACCTGTTCCAGCAGCGGCGAAACCCGCGGCAGGATCACGATCGGCAGCACCGACAGGGTTGCGAGCATGCCGGCGACCATGAACGGCGCGGTGTCGCCCAGCCCGGTGATTTTCCCCAAAAACGCCTGACCCAGCACGCCGGCGCCGTAGAGGACGATCATGTACAGCGCCAGCAGGCGGCCGCGAATCTTCGCGTCACCGGCCAGCAGCAGCCAGCTCTCGATCACCAGAAACACGCCGACCGTGGCCCAGCCGTTGATCAGGCGCAGCACGACCCAGCCCCAGGTGTCATAAAACAGCCCTTGCAACAGGATGGTCGCGGCGATCAGCGAGGCGAAGCTGCTGTAGGCGCGGATGTGGCCGATGCGCAGGATCAGCCGGTCGTTGAAGATCGCGCCCAGCGTCAGGCCGATGAAATAGGCCGAGGACACGATGCCGATCATCGTCGCCGATTCGCCGGCAGCGCCCAAACGCAGGGTGGTCAAAGAAGACAGAAAGCCGTTGCCCAGCGCAACAATGAACAGCCCGAGCAGGGGCGCCAGCGCCATGGCCAGCAAACGCGGTGTCATAAAAACCTCAAGTGATCGAACAGCGGAACGTGCGCCTCTGCGCATGCGAGTGCCAAGCCGAAGTGTGTTGAAGACAAACGACCGCCGAACGGGCAGGGCGATTGAGCCTGGCGCACTTCGTGAAAGTGGCCGGCTGTTCAAACCTGAGGGTTGTCATGGCTGCGGGCAGGCGCCGGTCGGGCGACTGCAAGAGGAGGCGCGATTTTAAGCCTTGTGTGGCGTTTGCCAAGGTTCCGGGCCTGCGACGTTGGGACGCAGGCCGGATCGATAACCCCAGGGCATTGACTGATCGTTCCCACGCAGAGCGTGGGAACGATCAAGGTCAACGGCGTGGGAGCGATCTCTGGATGGGTGCTAGCGTCGTTTGCGAGTAATTTGCTGCGGCGCCGGTTAGCATGGCGCCATAACAACGAGACGATGGACCCCACCTTGATCGAACGACGCCAATTCAGCGGTGGCATGAAAGGCAAGAACCTTCGCTACCTGAACGAGCCCGCCAGCGGGCCGGGACGCATGACCCGCACCGGGTTCGTGCTGCTGGAGCATTTTTCCCTGCCGGCCTTCACTCAGGCGCTGGACACTCTTGTCACCGCCAATCTGCTGCGCCCCGGTCTATTTTCCACGCGCACCTTTGGCCTGAGCGACGGCGAAGTGATCAGCGATCTGGGGCTGGTGATCCGCCCGGACTCGCGTCTGGAAACCAGCGTGTTGCAGGAACTGGATCTGCTGGTGATCTGCGGCGGTTACCGCACGGAATTGAAGGCGAGCGACGAGTTCATCAACCTGCTGAAAATGGCCGCCGAGGCCGGCGTGATACTGGCCGGGCTGTGGAACGGCGCGTGGTTCCTGGGTCGGGCAGGGGTGCTGGAAGGCTACCGCTGTGCGATTCACCCGGAGCATCGGCCGGCGCTGGCGGAGATTTCCAAGGCGACCCAGGTCAGCAGCGAACCCTACGTGATCGACCGCGACCGGCTGACCGCGTCCAGTCCGTCCGGCGCGTTCCACATGGCGCTGGACTGGATCAAAGGCCTGCACGACAAGGCTCTGGTGGAAGGCATCGAAGACATTCTGGCGTTCGAGGAGTCGCGCTACCGGCGGATCAAGCCGACCGAGAACCTCTGCGTCAGCGCGCCGTTGCGTGAAGTGGTGAAGCTGATGGACGCCAATCTGGAGGAACCGCTGGAGCTGGAGCAACTGGCGGTATATGCCGGGCGTTCCCGGCGTCAGCTGGAACGGCTGTTCAAGGAACAACTGGGCACCACGCCGCAGCGTTATTACATGGAGCTGCGCATCACCGAGGCCCGGCGTCTGCTGCAACACACCGAACTGTCTCAGGTGGACGTGCTGGTGGCGTGCGGATTCGTGTCGCCGAGCCATTTCAGCAAGTGCTACAGCGCCTATTTCGGTTATCGCCCATCCAAAGAAAAACGGCTCGTCAAATGACGAGCCGTTTGGCGTGCCGCTTCAGAGGTGATCGGCGTCGATGATCGCCTGAGCGAAGGCTTTCGGGTCTTCCTGCGGCAGGTTGTGACCGATGCCACCGTTGATCAGGCGGAACTGGTATTTGCCGGTGAAGCGTTTGGCGTAGTCCTCGGGCGCCGGGTGCGGTGCGCCGTTGGCATCGCCTTCCAGGGTGATGGTCGGCACGCTGATCGACGGTGCGGTGGCGAGTTTCTGTTCCAGTGCCTCGTACTGGCTTTCACCCTGCACCAGGCCCAGACGCCAGCGGTAGTTGAACACGGTGATGGCGACGTGATCCGGGTTCTGCAACGCCTTGGCACTGCGGTCGAACGTGGCGTCGTCGAAGGCCCATTTCGGTGATGCCAGTTGCCAGATCAGCTTGGCGAAATCATGGGTGTTCTTGGCGTAGCCTGCTTCACCGCGATCAGTGGCGAAGTAGAACTGATACCACCATTGCAGTTCGGCCTTGGGCGGCAGCGGGTTCTTGCCGGCGGCCTGATTGCCGATCAGGTAACCGCTGACCGACACCAGCGCCTTGACCCGCTCCGGCCACAGCGCCGAAACGATGTCAGCCGAGCGCGCGCCCCAGTCGTAGCCACCGAGCACGGCTTGCTTGATCTTCAGCGCATCCATGAAATCGATCACGTCACTGGCCAGCGCCGCCGGCTGACCGTTGCGCACGGTCTTGTCGGACAGGAAATGCGTGTCGCCATAACCCCGGGCGTACGGCATCAATACCCGATAACCCTTGGCCGCCAGCAGCGGCGCGACGTCGTCGTAGCTGTGAATGTCATACGGCCAGCCGTGCAGCAGAATCACCACCGGGCCATTGGCCGGGCCGGTTTCGGCGTAGGCCACGTCCAGCAGGCCGGCCTTCACATGCTTGAGCGGGCCGAAGGGCAGATCGGCCTTGACGCTGGCGGCTTCGGTCTTGACCGGCTCGGGGGCTGCGGTTTGTGCCTGGGCGAAGGCGCCGAATTGCAGCAGCGCGGTGGCTAGAATCGACAGGCCCAGCAGGCGACGACGGTTTTTCCCGGTGGTGACGGTGGCGTGTGGTGCGTGCTTCATGGCAAGTCTCCTTATGATCGGCGAGGGCCGGGTTCTGGCTGAACCCTTCGAATCTGGAGCCCATTAAAGACTGGCCACGTATCTGCGCTGTTTCCGTTTCCGATGGCTGATGCGCGGGCATGTATCCGGGAGGCGTTCGTACACACTGCGATACAAACCAGCGGCCAACAAAAAGCCCCGAATGTTCGGGGCTCTCGCTGACCTTGGGCTTCAGGCCTGAGTGACGTGCTTGGGCCCGGCCAGTGCCCAGGCGATCAGCCCGAACAGCGGCACAAATACGATCAATACGATCCAGACGCCTTTGTTGCTGGCTTTCCCCTCACTCTTGCGCACCCGGTTGATCGCCCACAATTCGATGAGCAAAAGCACGACGGCCAGTACGATCCACGTGGTTTCAATTTGCATGAGCTACCTCCTGATGGTCTCTGGCTTAGGCGGGCCGTGGCACTCAGGGTTCATTAAATTTGCTGGATGGCCTGCCTGGCTCACGTGCACAAATGTTCTAAACCCATCGGCAAAGTCGCGGTAACTTAGACGTCCTTGACGAACAACCACTGCCTTCGGAGCCTTGCGTGGACAAACGCAACTGGATCGACTTGTCTCAGGATGCCGACACCGGGATCGAGTCGATTCGTGCCCATTTCCAGGGCCATGCCTACGATCCGCACTGGCATGACAGCTTTCTGGTGGGCGTCACCGAGCAGGGCGTGCAGCAGTTTCATTGCCGGCGCGTGCGCCATCTGAGTACGCCAGGCAAGATTTTCATGCTGGAGCCGGGGGAGATCCACGACGGGCACGCGCCGACGGAGGAGGGCTTCACCTATTCCATGCTCTACCTCGACCCGCACTGGCTGGAGCGTGAATTGCGCGTGCTGTTCGAGCATGCGCCGGATAACAGCCAGCTCGGGTTCACCGATACCCTGAGTCAGGATTCGCGCCTGTCCACGGCCATCAATCAGGCCTTCAACGCCCTGCATCAAGGCGACTTGCGCATCGTGCGTCAGACCGCCATCGACACCTTGCTCGGCGCGCTGACATCCCACCTCGACTGGCGCAAGCGTCAACCGTTCGATCCGCGCCTGCCACGCGTGGCCCAGGTGGCGCGGGACTATCTGCATGCTCATGCCTTTGAGGACATCGGGCTGGACGACCTGGCCCAAGCCTGCGGGGTCGATCGCTTTCGTCTGACCCGTGCATTCAAGGCCGCTTTCGGACTGGCGCCGCATGCGTATCTGATCCAGTTGCGCCTGGCCCGCGCCCGCCAGTTGCTGGCGCGTGGCGAAACCCCCGCCACCGTCGCCAGCGCCCTCGGTTTCGCCGATCAAAGCCATCTCGGGCGCTGGTTCCGCCGTGCCTATCACCTGACACCGGCGGATTACCGCAAGCGCTGCTCAAACCTTCCAGACTGAACCCCGCGCAACCGCGACCATGGTCTCCTGTTTTGATTCGGGAGTCCTGTCATGGAATCGTTGCTGCCTTTTCTGCTGTTTTCATTCGTTGCCTCGATCACCCCGGGGCCGACCAATATTCTGGTGATGAGCCACAGCTCGCGACGCGGTCTGACGGCCACCGTGCCGATCATCTTCGGCGCGTGTGTTTCGGCGGCGCTGGTGGTGTTGGTGGTCGGACTCGGCGTGGGAGAAACCTTGTTGCGCTATCCCCTTGTGCAACAGGCGATGGCCTGGGCCGGGGTGTTGTGGCTGAGCTGGCTGGCGTGGCAGATCTTTCGCAGTACGCCGCCGTCGCTGGACTCGGCGACAGCGGCTGATGACGGCCTCAGCGTTGTCGGTGCCGCGGGCCTGCAAATGATCAACCCCAAGGTCTGGATGATGGCCGTGGCGGTGGTGAGTGTGTTTGGCGGCAACGGCGACGACAGCGCGCGGATGCTGCTGTTGTCGGCGGTTTTTCTAATGGTCTGCCTGCCGTGCATGACGGCGTGGGCGCTGCTGGGCGTGGGCAGCGCGCGGTTCTTTGGCTCGCCACGGGCGTTTCGGCGCATGAATGCCGTGCTGGCGGTTTTGTTGTTGCTGTCGGCCTGGTTGGCGGTGTTGGTCTAGGCATCGCGGTTGGTCACATAAATTTGAAATGCCCGCCGTTGCCCCCCAGAATCGCGCCCCGATCCGGCCACCAGCGCCGGGCGTTCAGAGTGAAAGGGGTTGCGGTTGAACGAACAGACATTGTCCATGCGCCTGGAGCGGGTGGCGGCGCACGTGCCCGCCGATGCGCGGCTGGCCGATATCGGCTCGGATCACGGTTACCTGCCGGTGGCCCTGATGCGCCGTGGCGCGATCGCGGCGGCGGTGGCGGGCGAGATGGCCGAGACGCCGTTCCGTTCGGCGCAACGCACCGTGCGCGACAACGATCTTGAGCAGCAGATCACCGTGCGCCTGGCCAATGGCTTGATGGCCGTCGAACCGGAAGACGGGATCACGGCAATTACCGTGTGTGGCATGGGCGGTGAAACCATCCGCGACATCCTCGAAGCCGGCAAGGCGCGCCTGAGCGGTCGCGAACGCCTGATCCTGCAACCCAACGGCGGCGAGCAACCGCTGCGCCAATGGTTGATGGACAACGACTACCGAATCCTCTGTGAGGAAATCCTTCGGGAGAACCGCTTCGACTACGAAATCATCGTGGCCGAGCGGGGCGGGCCGGTTTCCTATACCGCCGAGGAACTGTACTTCGGGCCGCTGCAGTTGCAGGCACGCAGTCCGGCGTTTGTCAGTAAGTGGCAGCACCGGCTGCGGCACAAGCAGCAGACATTGGCTAATTTTGGGCGGGCACGGCATGGCGTTTGCGAGCGCAAGGTGCAGGATCTGACGCAGCAAGTGCGCTGGATCACTGACGTGCTGGGGTGAAGCACGCCCAACGCTGATATCATCCAACCACTTTCAAGCAGGCCAAAAAACACCATGAACCGTCAGAAAAAACTGCAACAGCTCTTCAAGGAAAAATCCAGAAAGGCCAACGCCAAACTGGCACCCAAGAGCAACAAGCCGAGGTACATCAGTAAGGCGGATCGTTTGAAACTGGCGACTGAAGTGGTTCCAGAGTCAACTGACACCCCTGAGGCCTGATCAAGCAGGCGCGCAGCGGTACAGGCCCCATCAGGTTTTTCCTCAGGTACTCGGCGGTTTCGCCAGCTCAATCCCCGCTGCCCCCAGCCGCTTGAGAATCTCGAACAACAGATCACTCTTGGTCGTCCCGACAATCCTCGGGCTCGCAACATAGCCGGTCACCGTCAACGTAATCCCGTCCGGCGTCAGCTTGCTGAAGCGCACGAACGGCGCCGGTTTCTCGAGGATGGTTTCGTGTTCCTTGTAGGTGTCGAACAGCAGGTTCTGCACCTGTTCGGGGTCGATGTCCAGCGGGAACATCAGCTCCAGCGTCGCCACGCCTTGGGCGCTGCCGCCGAGGGTGACGTTGCGCAGGTTCTGCGAGATCAGTTGCGAGTTGGGCACGATCACGATCGAGCGATCGCTGAGCTGGATCTCGGTGGCGCGCACGTTGATCCGGCGGATGTCGCCCTCGACGCCGCTGATGCTGATCAGGTCGCCGACCTTGACCGGCCGTTCGGTGAGCAGGATCAGCCCGGAGACGAAGTTCTTCACGATCTCCTGCAAGCCGAAGCCGATGCCCACCGACAGGGCGCTGACGATCCACGCCAGGTTGGTCCACTGCACGCCCAGCGATGACAGGGTCAGCAGGATCACCACCGCATAACCGATGTTGGAAAACAGCGTGCTGAGTGAGGCGCACATGCCCGGGTCCATGTCGGTCTTGGGCAGGAACTCGTTGTCGAGCCAGCGGCGCAGGGCGCGGATCAGGTAGATGCCGATCAGCAGCGCCAGCATCGCGTTGAGCAAATGGCCGGGGACGATGTTCAGTTTGCGCAGGCCGGCGCCGCCGAGGATCGTGCCGATGTTGTTGGCCAGTTGGCCCAGGGTGGTGCCGATCCCGCCGACAAACAGCGTGATGACGGCCAACAGCAGCAGCGCAGCCCGACCGAAACCGGCCAGCAGGGTCGAGGCCTGTTCGAGACGCCGGTCGCCGACCCCCAGCAGCTGTTTCAGCGCCTTGCCGCTGGAGTGGCGGGGCGAGAAGAAGTACTCGCAGCTGTCCTTGAGCAACTGCATCAGCAGGTAAAACCCGGAAAACACGATAAACGCCCAGACCAGTTCGTAGGTGATGAACCGCGCCAGCGACACATACCCCGTCAGCAGGGTGCCGAACGACAGCACCATGGCCAGGGTGGCCACGGTGTAAATCACCCCGGCAAACGTGTTGCCCGCCACCTGCGTATCCCCGGCCGCCGCCAACACTTTGCGCACTTTACCGACGCGCATCAGCAACGTTGTGACGATGACCAGCACCACCAGCGCAATGATGCCTCGGCCTGCGAGCACGATCTGGCTGCTCATGCCGGAGGCATTGCTGACCTGCACCGCCGTCACCAGCACCAGCAGCGCGGCGGCGAGGATCCGCGCAAATGGCTGCAGCGCGTTTGCCACCTCGTCAGCCACCGCCGGCAAGCGCCACGACGGATGCTCGGTGGACAGCAGGGCGCGGCTGAGCCCTGTGATCAACACGCAGGCATAAACCACTTTCCCGAACTCATCGGAAAATGTCGCCAGCATCGGCGGCAACGGCACGTGACGGGTGCAGGCGTAATAGAGCAGTTGCAGGGCGATGGCGGTGGTCGCGAGTGTCGCCAGTGCCGAGGCGAACGCCAGTGAACTGCGGCGCAGTCGACCCTCCGGCATGCGGTGGATGCACACCCACGCCAGCCAGCGATCGGCCAGCCGCCGGCCCAGCGTCCAGACGACGAAGGCCAGCACCACCAGCAGGGCGGTGTAAAAACGCTGGCCGGGTTGCCAGGCTTCGGCACCGGTCTGTTGCACCTGTTCGACGAAAAAGCGCAGACGCTGGCGGTCGTCCGCTGACGGATTGACAAGGGGAGCCCAGAAACCGGGATTCAGAATGCTGTCGGTGCTGAGCGTCAGTTCGCTTTCGAGCAAGGTGCGGCGGATACCGGCGATCTGGGTGATCAGCTCCGTGGCGCTTTGCTTGAGGATGGCGAGGTTCTTCAACGCCGTATCGACTTTGGTTTTTTGCTCGATCAATGTCGCCCGCTGCGCCGCGATATCGGCTTGTTCGGCAGCGACCGCTTCGGCCGGCGCGGCACCGAGCACGCCCAGTTGCACGGCCATTTGCGCCTGCTGCGGCAACAGCGACGCCGACAGCCGATCAATGTCCAGAATGAACGTCTGCACCCGATCCTGCGGGCCTTCGAGCTGGTTGTAATTGTTGGCGGACGAGATCTGCTGCTTGAGTCCGTCGAGGCGCAGTTGCAAGGCTTGCAGATCGCTTTGCGAGACGCCGGGGAGCGGGGCGCCGGTGCTGACATCCGCTGTGCCGGACAGGTCGGCGGCCGACACCGCCACGAACCCCGAGCCGAGCAGGATCAAAGCGATGAACATCAATGACTTCAATGCATTACGCATGGGACTGGGCGATTCCGGTTGATCACACAAGCATTGAGGTTAGGTGATCGGGCGCCTGCTGCATCATTTTCTGCTGCTAATCCTGGCTTAATGCGTGTCCGGTGAGATCGCCGGGCGGCCGATTGTAGGCGCCCGTTTTCACGACTAGACTCCCGGCCATGAAACGCTATCTGCGGTTTTGTCTCGTTTTCCTGATCAGCCTGGCGCTTCCCCTCAGCGGGATGGCGGGCGTGCAGGCACCGACAGAACCGTGCCCGATGCAAATCATGGGCATGGCGATGATGGACGGCATGAACATGGATTGCTGCAAGGACATGAAGAGTCCTGCCGACCATGGTTCCCCCTGCAAACCCGGCCAGGAGTGCAAGACCGGCGGCCTGCTGCAAGTCGCGATCCTCAAGCCGCCCGTTACCGTGTTCAGTCCCGTCACGCATTCGTTCTTCAGTGATTCCCTGCCCGTAGCGGCCCCGTCCGGGGTCTGGCGACCGCCCCGCACCTGATTCCTGTCTCCCCTTGAAGCTCATTCCGCCCAGGCGGAGTGATTTGGCTGTGCGCGTGTTTTACGCCGCGCGCAGTGGACGATCACAGGAATCGTAAACATGACATTCAAGTGCAATTGCACGGGTTGGCCTCTGGTGGCCGGCCTTGCGGCAAGCGTGCTCGCGTGGCCGGGTTTCGCCACCGCGCTGACACTCGATCAAGCGCTGCGGCTGGCCGAAAACAATGCGCCGTCGCTGACCGCACAAGATCAGAAAATCCAGGCCGCCAGCAGCGCGGCCATTCCGGCGGGCGAGTTGCCCGATCCCAAGCTGTTGCTCGGTTTGCAGAACTACCCCGTGGGCGGCCCGGATCGCTGGAGCGTCGATCAGGACTTCATGACCATGCAGATGGTCGGTTACCGGCAGGAGATGCCCAACGCAGACAAACGCAAGGCGCGCATCGAAGTTGCCGACGCCGCTATTGAGCGCGCGGCGGCCGAGCGCAGGGTCGAGCGTTTGAAGGTGCGTCAGGCGACAGCGCTGGCGTGGATCAGCGGCTATTCGGTCGAGCGTAAGGAAGCGCTGTTCCGGGATCTCTTCAAGGAAAATCGCCTGCTGAGTGAGACCGTCCGGGCGCAGATCGCCGGTGGCCGCGCGCAACCTGCCGACGCGGTGACGCCGAAGCAGGAAGCGGCCCGACTCGCCGAGCAACAGGACAACCTGACCCTCGAGCGTACTCTGGCCCGAGCCGCGCTCAAACGCTGGATCGGCAGCGCCGCCAACGACAAGCCCGAGGGCGGTTTGCCCGTGTGGCCGGTCGATGCCTCGACCTTCAATCATCAACTGCAACACCATCCCGAACTCGCTGCTTTCGCGCCCATGACCCGCGAAGCCCAGGCCAGGGTGCAAGAGGCGGTGTCCGAGAAAAAGTCCGACTGGAGCTGGGAGGTAGATTACCAGCACCGGGGGCGCGAGTTTGGCGACATGGTCAGCGTGCAGTTTTCCTGGGATCTGCCGCTGTTTCCCGAGACGCGGCAGAACCCGAAAATCGCCGCCAGACAGGCCGAGGTCAGCCAACTGCAAGCCGAGCGCGAGGCCCTGTCCCGCGAGCACACCGAACAACTGGAAAACCAGTTGGCCGATTACCAGCGCCTCGATCGGGCCGTACGCCGCACCGAAGAAAGCCTGGTGCCGCTGGCCAGAGAGAAAGTCGATCTGAGCCTGGCCAGTTATCGCGCCGGCCAGGGCGATTTGAACGCGGTGGTCAACGCCCGCCGCGAACTCATCGAGGCCCGCCTCAAACAGATCGACATGGAAGAACAACGCGCGCTGACCGCTGCGCGTCTGCATTTCGCTTATGGGGAGACCAGCCTGTGAACCGTAAACAATGGAACGGCGTGTGGCTGGCCGGCCTCGCGCTGGCGGTGGGCGTGGGTGGCGGTTACGGATTGGCTTATCAGCGAATGAACGGAGTAGCGGCTTCAGCCCCAGCCCCAGCGCCGAGCACTGAGCCCAAGGCCTTGTACTGGTATGACCCGATGTACCCGCAGCAGAAGTTCGACAAACCGGGCAAGTCACCCTTCATGGACATGCAACTGGTGCCCCGATACGCCAGCGGCGAGGAGGGCAGTGCGACCGTCAGCATTGATCCGGGGCTGAGTCAGAACCTCGGTCTGCGTGTGGCGCCGGTCAGTCGCGGCGCCTTCACCTCAAGCCTCGATGTGAGCGGTGTGCTGGGGTTCAACGAGCGCGATG
Source organism: Pseudomonas sp. lyk4-R2A-10 (assembly GCF_030209075.1). Taxonomy (NCBI): domain Bacteria; kingdom Pseudomonadati; phylum Pseudomonadota; class Gammaproteobacteria; order Pseudomonadales; family Pseudomonadaceae; genus Pseudomonas; species Pseudomonas sp. lyk4-R2A-10. The sequence goes on from NZ_JARVSR010000010.1 coordinate 131,733, forward strand.
TCGCGGTGATCCAGGCGCGCACCAATGGGTTTGTCGAGCGGGTTTACGCCCGTGCGCCGGGGGACGTGCTCACGGCTGGCACGGCGTTGGCAGACATTCTCGTGCCGGAATGGACGGCGGCCCAGAGCGAGTTTCTGGCGCTCAGACGCAGCGGCGATGCCGACCTGATCGCGGCGGCGCGCCAGCGCTTGCGGCTGACCGGGATGCCAGCAAGCTTGATTGCTCAAGTGGAGCGCAGCGGCAAGGTGCAGTCCGAACTGACGGTCACCAGCCCTTTGGGCGGTGTGCTGCAAGCACTCGACGTGCGGGCGGGCATGACCGTGGCGAGCGGTGAAACCCTGGCGCGGGTCAACGGGCTGAACAGTGTCTGGCTCGCTGTGGCGGTGCCGGAATCGCAGACCGGTTCGGTTGCCGTGGGGCAGGCCGTCGAAGCACGCCTGCCGGCCTTTCCCGGCAGAGTGTTCAACGGAACGGTCAGCGCGATTCTGCCGGACACCAACCCGGACAGCCGAACCCTGCGCGTCAGGGTTGAGCTGACCAATGCCGACGGTCGATTGCGGCCGGGGATGACGGCGCAAGTGCGGTTGAACCGATCGACCGGGCAAGACAGTTTGTCGGTGCCCAGCGAGGCAGTTATTCGCACCGGCAAGCGGGCATTGGTCATGCTCGCCGAGGACGCGGGGCACTATCGCCCGGTGGAGGTGCGCCTCGGTCAGGAAAGCGACGGCAGAACGGTGATCCTCGAGGGCCTGGCAGAAGGGCAGAGCGTCGTGACGTCCGGCCAGTTCCTGCTCGATTCGGAGGCCAGTCTCAAGGGCATCGTCGCCGAGCCGCTTGAATCGGGCGGGAACGTTTTGGGGAGCCAGCCATGATCGCCGCGCTGATTCGCTGGTCCGTCGCCAATCGTTTTCTGGTGCTGCTGGCGACGCTGTTCGTCACGGGTTGGGGCGTGTGGTCGGTGCAGAACACACCGATCGATGCGCTGCCGGATCTGTCCGATGTGCAAGTGATCATCCGCACGCCGTACCCCGGACAGGCGCCGCAGATTGTCGAGAATCAGGTGACCTATCCGCTGACCACCACCATGCTCTCGGTGCCGGGGGCGAAAACCGTACGCGGTTATTCGTTCTTCGGTGACAGCTTCGTTTACGTGCTGTTCGAAGACGGCACCGATCAATACTGGGCGCGCTCGCGAGTGCTGGAGTACCTGAGCCAGATCCAGAGTCGCCTGCCTGCCGGCGTCAAACCGGGATTGGGTCCGGATGCGACCGGCGTCGGCTGGATCTATCAGTACGCGCTGGTGGATCGTAGCGGCGGGCATGATCTGGCGCAGCTTCGGGCGTTACAGGACTGGTTCCTCAAGTTCGAGCTCAAGACCCTGCCCGACGTCGCCGAGGTCGCTACCGTTGGCGGCATGGTCAAGCAGTATCAGGTGCAGCCCGATCCGGTGCGGCTGGCCAGTTTGGGTATCACTCTGGCGCAGGTGCGCGAAGCCATCGGCAAGGCCAATCAGGAAACCGGTGGCGCGGTGCTGGAAATGGCCGAGACCGAATTCATCGTGCGCGCTTCCGGCTACCTGAAGACGCTTGATGATTTTCGGGCGATCCCGTTAAAGCTCGGTGCTGGCGGGGTGCCGGTAACTCTCGGCGATGTCGCAACGGTTCAGACCGGGCCGGACATGCGTCGGGGCATCACCGAGCTGGACGGCCAGGGCGAAACCGTCGGCGGTGTGGTAATCCTGCGCAGCGGCAAGAACGCCCGCGAGACCATCGCGGCGGTCAAGGCCAAACTCGATGACATGAAAAGCAGCCTGCCGCCCGGCGTCGAGATCGTCACCACCTACGATCGCAGCAAACTGATCGATCACGCCGTGGAAAATCTCAGCCACAAACTGCTCGAAGAGTTCATCGTCGTCGCGCTGGTGTGCGGGATCTTCCTCTGGCATTTTCGCTCTTCGCTGGTGGCGATCATTTCGTTGCCGGTGGGCGTGCTGATCGCCTTCATCGTGATGCGTTATCAGGGCTTGAACGCCAACATCATGTCGTTGGGCGGGATCGCCATCGCCATTGGTGCGATGGTCGATGCGGCGGTGGTGATGATCGAGAACGCCCACAAGAAAATCGAAGCGTGGCACGCGGCCAATCCGGGGCAGGCGCTCAAGGGCGAGCGCCATTGGCAGGTGATGACCGACGCGGCAGCGGAGGTGGGGCCGGCGCTGTTTTTCTGTTTGCTGATCATCACGCTGTCGTTCATTCCGGTGTTCACCTTGCAGGCCCAGGAAGGGCGGCTGTTCGGTCCGCTGGCGTTCACCAAGACCTACGCCATGGCAGCAGCAGCGGGACTTTCTGTGACGCTGGTACCGGTGCTGATGGGCTACTGGATTCGCGGGCGGATTCCGGATGAGCGCCACAATCCGCTCAACCGCTGGTTGATCCGGATTTATCAACCGGCGCTGGATGCGGTGTTGCGCCGGCCGAAATTCACTTTGCTGGTGGCGCTGTTGGTGTTTGTCAGCGCTGCCTGGCCGATTTCGCAGCTCGGTGGCGAATTCCTCCCGCCGCTGGACGAGGGCGATCTGCTGTACATGCCTTCGGCCTTGCCGGGTTTGTCGGCGCAAAAAGCCGCGCAACTGTTGCAGCAGACCGATCGGCTGATCAAGTCAGTGCCCGAGGTCGAGCATGTATTCGGCAAGGCTGGTCGTGCGGAAACCGCTACCGACCCGGCACCGCTGGAAATGTTCGAAACCACGATCCAGTTCAAGCCCCACGATCAATGGCGCCCAGGCATGACCCCGGAAAAACTCGTGGAAGAACTGGATCGCGTGGTGCGCGTGCCGGGCCTGACCAACATCTGGATTCCACCGATCCGCAACCGCATCGACATGCTCGCCACCGGGATCAAAACTCCCATCGGCGTGAAAGTCGCCGGCAACGATCTGGCCCAGATCGACGCCGCGACCCAGGCCGTCGAGCGGGTGGCCAAAGGTGTGCCCGGCGTCAGTTCGGCACTGGCCGAGCGCCTGACCGGTGGCCGCTACATCGACGTGGATATCGACCGCAACGCCGCCGGCCGCTACGGGCTGAACATCAGCGATGTGCAATCCATCGTCTCCGGTGCCATTGGCGGGGAAAACATCGGGGAAACCATCGAGGGGCTGGCGCGGTTTCCGATCAACATCCGTTATCCACGAGAGTGGCGTGATTCGCCCGGCGCGCTGGAGCAATTGCCGATCTACACGCCTTCCGGCAGCCAGATCACCCTCGGCATGCTGGCGAAGATCAAGGTCACGGACGGCCCACCGATGCTCAAGAGCGAGAATGCCCGGCCTTCCGGTTGGGTGTACATCGACGTGCGCGGGCGGGACATCGCTTCGGTGGTGGCCGATCTGCGTCGCGCCGTCAATGAACAGGTGAAATTGCAGCCCGGTATGAGCCTGAGCTATTCGGGGCAGTTCGAGTTTCTGGAACGGGCCAATGCGCGGCTGAAACTGGTCGTGCCGGCCACGCTGCTGATTATCTTCGTGCTGCTCTATCTGACGTTCGCTCGCTTCGATGAAGCGCTGCTGATCATGGCCACGTTGCCGTTCGCATTGAGCGGCGGTGCGTGGTTCCTGTATTTGCTGGGCTACAACTTGTCGGTCGCGACCGGTGTGGGCTTTATTGCACTGGCCGGGGTTTCGGCCGAGTTCGGCGTGATCATGCTGCTTTACCTGAAGAACGCCTGGGCCGAGCGCGAAGAACTCGGTGATCACTCCGAACGCGGGCTGGTCGCGGCGATTCGCGAAGGCGCTGTGCAACGCGTGCGCCCCAAGGCGATGACCGTGGCCGTGATCATCGCCGGCCTGTTGCCGATTCTGCTGGGCAGCGGCACCGGCAGCGAAGTCATGAGCCGCATCGCCGCGCCCATGGTCGGCGGCATGGTCACGGCGCCGCTGTTGTCCCTGTTTGTCATACCGGCGGCGTATCGCCTGATGCGCCGTCGACGGTTGCCCGCTGAAAACAAGTCACCTCAAAGCGACGATGCTTCCATCCAGCCGTAACCCGGCGACGAAAAAAAAACCGGTGCGAACGTTCGCACCGGTTTTTTATTGTGAGGTCTGGTCATCAGATCGACCGCTGATTGACCCGCTGCATCAACTCTTCTGCCGATTCCTTGCGCTCCGAGTAGCGATCCACCAGTTCCGGGCGATCACGCAGCAACAGCGTGAATTTCACCAACTCTTCCATCACGTCCACCACCCGGTCGTACAGCGCCGACGGTTTCATGCGGTTGCCTTCGTCGAATTCCAGATAAGCCTTGGGCACCGATGACTGATTGGGGATGGTGAACATGCGCATCCAGCGGCCGAGCACGCGCAGTTGATTGACCACGTTGAACGACTGCGAGCCGCCGCAGACCTGCATCACCGCCAGGGTCTTGCCCTGGGTCGGGCGCACCGCACCGAGGGCCAGCGGCACCCAGTCGATCTGCGCCTTGAACACCGCCGACATGGCGCCGTGGCGTTCCGGCGAGCACCAGACCTGGCCTTCGGACCATTGCATCAGCTCGAGCAGTTCCTGGACTTTCGGGTGATCGCCCGGCGCATCGTCCGGCAGCGGCAGGCCCGAAGGGTTGAAGATTCGCGTCTCGGCACCGAAGTGCTCCAGCAGGCGGGCGGCTTCTTCGACCAGCAAACGGCTGAAGGAGCGCGGGCGAGTCGAACCGTACAGCAACAGGATGCGCGGCTTGTGGGCGCCTTCGTCACACGTGGTTGTTTGAACCAGTGAAGGATCGAGGTTGGGCAAGTTGGTCATGTTAGCTCCGGTTACAGCGTGCTGATGCGGTCGAGCTCGCGCTTGAGGGCATCACGGTCAAGTTCGGCGAAGGGCAGGGCGAGGAAGGCCCGGCAGCGGGTTTCGATTTGGGCGAGGGTGGCGCGGAAGGCGGCATCAATGGTGCGTTCATCGCCGACCACATCCGACGGATCTTCCAGCCCCCAATGGGCTTTCAGGGCCGGGCCGAAATACACCGGGCAGGCTTCACCGGCGGCCTTGTCGCACACGGTGATGACGATGTCCGGCGGATTGTCTTCGAAGGCCTCGTTGCCCTTGCTGCTCAACCCGGCGATGGAAATGCCGGCCGCCTGCAACGTGGTCAGGCTGCGCGGCAGCACCTGGCCCTTGGGGAAACTGCCGGCACTGACTGCTTCGAAACCGGCCGGCGCCAAGTGATTGAACATCGCCTCCGACAGAATGCTGCGGCAGCTGTTGGCGGTGCACATGAATAGAACGCGCATGATGATTCCTCTTTCCAGACAGGCGTTAAACGCTCAGGCGCAGGGCCAGGGCAGACAAGGTGATGAACAGAATCGGCAGGGTCAGCACCACGCCGGTCATGAAGTAATAACCCCAGGTGATGCGGATCCCTTTGCGCTCCAGCACGTGCAGCCAGAGCAGCGTTGCCAGACTGCCGATGGGGGTGATTTTCGGGCCCAGGTCCGAGCCGATGACATTGGCGTAGATCATCGCCTCGCGTATCACGCCGACGGCATCACTGGCCTGGATCGACAACGCGCCCACCAACACTGTCGGCATGTTGTTCATCGCGGACGACAGCAGGGCGGTCAGAAATCCCGTACCCAGCGCCGCGGCCCAGAGCCCGGTACCGGCCAGATAATTCAGTGCCGTCGCCAGATAATCCGTCAGCCCGGCGTTCTTCAGCCCGTACACCACCAGGTACATGCCGAGCGAGAAAATCACGATCTGCCAAGGGGCTTCGCGCAGCACGCGCCGGGTCGAAATCACATGACCCCGCGCCGCCACCGCGAACAGCAGCGCCGCGCAGACTGCGGCAATCGCACTGATGGGAATGCCCAGCGGTTCCAGGGCGAACAGACCGATCAGGAGCAGCCCCAACACGATCCAGCCGACCCGGAAAGTCAGCCCGTCGCGGATGGCCAGTCGCGGATCCTGCAAGTCATCCAGTGAGTAATGTGTGGGTATGTCACGCCGGAAGAACCAGTACAGCACCCCCAGAGTGGAGGCCACGGCAACCGCGTTGACCGGCACCATCACCGAGGCATATTCGCTGAAGCCAAGGCCGAAATAATCGGCGGAAACGATGTTGACCAGGTTGGACACCACCAGTGGCAGGCTCGCGGTATCGGCGATGAAACCGGCCGCCATGACGAACGCCAAAGTGGAAGCCGCCGAGAAGCGCAGGGCGAGCAGTATCGAAATCACAATCGGCGTCAGGATCAGCGCCGCGCCATCGTTGGCAAACAGCGCAGAAACGGCCGCGCCCAACAACACCGTAAAGACGAACAGACGCCGGCCATCGCCCTTTGCCCAACGGGCGACGTGCAACGCGGCCCACTGGAAAAAACCGGCTTCGTCGAGCAACAGGCTAATGATAATGACGGCAATGAACGTCGCGGTCGCGTTCCAGACAATGCCCCACACCGTGGGAATATCGCCCAGGGTCACAACCCCGCTGAGCAGCGCCAGCACCGCGCCGAGCGTCGCACTCCAGCCGACACCCAGCCCCTTCGGCTGCCAGATGACCAGCACAATCGTGAACAGAAAAATAGCAAAAGCAAAAAACATGGGAATCCCGAAAGCCTGAGGCTTAGCAGCAAGCGGAAGTATTGAGCGGGCGATCGCCCATGGCCGCCAGCCGCGCGCTGTTTTCTTCCAGCCAGGCGGTGTTGGCGGCGAGCGTGGTATCGAGCAGAGTGCGAATCCATGCGGGCAAATCAGGGTTGAGCCGGTAATAAACCCACTGGCCCTGACGACGATCCAGCAGCAGACCGCATGTGCGCAGCTGCGCGAGATGGCGGGAGATTTTCGGCTGACTGTCGTCCAGCGCGCAGACCAGTTCGCAGACACACAGCTCACCTTCACGGGTGATCAGCAGTGTGGCCCGGGCGCGGGTTTCGTCGGCGAGGCATTTGAAAACGGAGGCGGGGTTGAGCATGACGATGTCTTCAGTACATATGGTTGTCCGAATATACGGATATCCATATGTGCTGGGCAAGCCTTAGTTTGATGAGGTGGCAGCTCTCGACCGAAGGTGTGTTTAGCGCAGGCGCCTCAACGCTTGCTGAACGCCAACCTCGCAGCAAACAACACGAAAATCATCCCGGTGGTGCGATCCATCCAGCGAATCACCTTCTCGCGCCGCAGGAACCCGGACAGTGGCTGCGTCGCGCCAATCAACACCAGCGACCAGATCAGCCCGAGCACCACATGAATGCTCACCAGCCCGAACGTCCACGGCACCAGCGGCTGACCTTGCGGAATGAACTGCGGCAGAAACGACACGTAGAAAATCCCGATCTTCGGATTCAGCACATTCCCCAGCATGCCCTTGAAAAACCAGTTCGCCCCCGGCTTTCCGTCGGCCTCGGCCGGTGCCAGCGAACGACGAGGGCGCAGCAGCATGTTCAACCCCAGCCACGCCAGATACGCCGCGCCGCAATACTTCAACAGGTTGTAGGCCAGCTCCGACACCGCAATCAACGCCCCCAACCCAAACGCCACCGCCGCGCCCCACAACAGACAACCGGCGTTGATCCCCAATGCTGCTCGCAACGCCTGCTGTTTGCCCTCGACGGTGGCGGTGCGCAGCACCAGCGCGGTGTCGAGACCGGGCGTCAGGGTCAGCAGCGTGGCAGCGAAAGTGAAGGCGAGGAGATTGTCGGCGATGGACATGGCGCGTAGGTTCCCGGTACTGGATGCGGGAACGGTAGCGGTTTCAGGCAGGGGGATCCAGCAGGGAAATCAGGCGCGGTTCGATGTGGTCGGGTTGTATCTCGAGGATCGCCAGCGTGACCGGCAATTTGAAACGCCGAGGGCCGGCGCTGCCGGGGTTCACGTAGAGACGATCACCGCGCCATTCGATGCGGGGTTTGTGGGAATGGCCGGTGATGATGAGCTTGATGCCCGGATCGAGATCGGCGGGGACGTCGGCGATGTCGTGGACGAGGAGTGCTGGCCAGCCGTTGAGGATGAAGGTCAGGAGGTCGGGGAGGTTTTCGGCCCACGGGCTGTTGAGATCGTTGTTGCCGCGCACGGCGTGGACGGGGGCGATTTTTGCCAGTTGGGCGAGGATGTCCGGGTTGCCGATGTCGCCGGCGTGGACGATCTGGTCACAACCCTGGAGCGCGGCAAGGGCTTCGGGGCGCAGGAGGTTGTGGGTGTCGGAGATCAGGGCGGTTTTCATGGATATCTCCGTTGATGTTTTGAAAGACGAATTGTTGGTTCGGTTATATATGAAGCCATTTAACGGTATCAAATAATTTGAACCGCTTCAGGACGCTCTCGCCTAATGATCAGCTTGTGGAAAATTTCACAGGCAATGTGCCAATACCGGCACTTCGAGAGGTGGTCGACGTGGCTAAAGAAGAGAAGAAAAATAAAGGTGAGTCCTCGAAAAATGCCAAGGAATTGAAAGACAAGAAATCGTCCCCAACGAAAAAGTCAGCGGCTGCCTCGGCTCTTGCCAAATCGCCCGAAAAGAAAGACAAGAAAAAAGATGCCGAACCAAAAAAATCTGCAAAAAAAACTGACAGCAAGACAACCAAGGCTAAAAAGTCAGACAAAGCAGAAAAACCGGCGAACAAGAAAAAGTGATATCAGCTAGGGCTACTCGCCCTAGCGTCCTACGCTTGTATTTCCAATCATTATTACCTCTCGCAGCAATTGCCGATTACTGACTCACTTCCGCTATTTGCAATCACCTCACCCCCTACTCATGCAGAGTGCATGCTTATATTTTGCCATCACATTGCGCAACTCCTTGATATTTAATGCCATTTAAAAGCTGTGATGCTGGCACAAAATATGCGAGATCTGTCCGGAATAACGCGAGAATTGCCGACCTTGATCGGCGAACAATCATCCGTGATAGAGGCCTGAAATGAACGCCATCGACCTTCTGAAAACTGACCACGAAAAAGTTAAAGGCATTCTGAATCAACTCAGTGAATCCACCGATCGCGCATTAAAAAAGCGTGCGGAGTTGCTGGACAAGCTTGAACTGGAAATTACCATTCATACTCAGCTCGAGGAGCAGATTCTGTATCCGGCTTTCAAGGAGGCAGGCGATAAGGAACAGGATGAGATGTACTACGAGGCGAAAGAAGAACACCGCACGGTAGATTCACTGGTATTGCCTGACCTGAAATCCACCGATCCTTCTACACCTGAGTTTGCCGGCCGCGTGAAGGTGGTCAAAGAGCTTCTGGAACACCATATTGAGGAAGAGGAAACTGAGATGTTTCCTCAGGCCAGAAAGCTGCTGGGCAAGGCAAAGCTCGAGGAGCTGGGCAAGGAAATGGAAGTGATGAAGGCTTCACTCAAGAAAAGCCTCGGCGGGGCGAATATGGCAGCCTGAACAATTAGATGATTCTGCTGCGTAATCACAAGCCCGGCTCAATGCCGGGCTTATCTATTTCAGCCCCTGCGCGAGGGGAGGTCGATGTGATCAGGCCACCTGGATGTACACACCCCAAAAGCCGAGCAGCACCCAGAATGACGCGAAAATCCACGGCGTGCGCACCGAAAACAGCAGTGCCTTGCGATAGCCTTTGTGCGTTGACTCGCGCTCATAGAACAGAGGGAATTCGTCATAAGCCATACCCATTACGGGCTCGCTGCGTAACAGTTCACTCTGTTTGTAGTACCAGTGGTCGATGATGTCGTAAGCGGCGCGGATGAACAGTAAGCGAGCGCAAGGGAGAGGACTGGACGGGTACATCGACGAGGCATTATGAGGTGCGCTCATCAGTCCTGCAGAACCGTTGAGCGCGAAGTGATTTCAGTCGCCTGCGAGGTTTTCTCGAACCCACTGTTCTGCGCTGGTGACCTGAATGGATTGCTGCTCGTTGAACGTGCCAGCTTTCGGCCAGGCCACGCCTCTGCCTTGTGCAAACACGGCGCGATACTTTTTGATGTGGTGGGTGGGATCTTTTTCGAGTTCCAGGATCAGGTGCTCGACAGTCCAGACGTTGCGTTTGAACGGACGTTCCAGCACCCGTTCAAGGATGCTCGCCACTTGTCCGTAGGTCACGGTGTCACCGGAAAGGTAGACGATCTGATTGCGAAAACGAGGTTCGAAGAAGACGATTTCGGCGGTCAACCTGCCGATGTCTTGCGGTGTCGTGAGCGTCACGCTGTTGTCGAGACTGCCCAATGCGTTCACGGCGTCGTTGTCGAAGTCCACGACCTCAAATACCGGCTCGAACAGGAAACTGGTGAACATGCCCGTCGAGATGATGACCCACTCGGTTTTATCCTGGGCGCGAAGCAACTCGCGCACATCGAGCTGAGCATCAAACAGGTCCTGAGGACTGCCTCGCCCGATCACTTCGAAATCCACACCAAACTGCCATGGGAAGTAGCGCTTCACGCCGGCCTTGAGCGCTGCGGTGGCAAGCTTCATCGGCGTTTCCCGACCCGCGACCATGCCTGCACAGCCGATGACGGTATCGAATCGTGCGAAAACTTCAGCCAGTTGATCGATCGAATCGCTCACCAGATCGGCGGCGACCATTTGAATACCCAGACTCCGCAGCTCATCGATTTCTGCCTTTTTCTCGGGCACCTGAGTACCGATGGTTGAGGCTCTGAGAAGGACACTGATTGTGGAACCGGGTGCGCGTTTTGCGACCTGTGCGAGATTGCGCAAAACCGGCAGGCCGAGTTCGCCGGCGCCCAGTACGAGAATCGATTGGGGGGAAAGCGGTATGACTTCGGTCATGATGTCTCCTGAAACCTGCTGTCTGTAAGATGGGCAAATACTTGCACCATTCGCCAGCACCAGTAAGAAGGCACACGTGTGATACCGGGAGGAGAAATGACCGACCAAGAGACTCTTGGCCAGGCAGAGAGGATCTGCCAGACGCTCAGAGACGATGATGATGGCGTCCGGCGAGAAGTCCTCACGCATGCCGGCAGTCGCTGGTCGTTGGGCATCCTGCACGCGCTGGGTGTGTACGGCACGATGCGCCATGCCGAGATCAAGCGACAGATGAGGGGCGTGACTCAGCGCATGTTGACCAAGACGCTGCGCTCACTGGAGCGTGATGGTCTTCTGATTCGACGGGAGTTCGGTGAAGTTCCGCCACGTGTCGAATACGAGCTGACGCCACTGGGCATGGGACTTTTGGTCCGTATGTCGCCTGTGTGGACGTGGGTGGTCGAAAACGTCGACGACATTCGCAAGGCACGTCGTGCTTTCGACAGTCAGGTTGACCAAAAACCTTCATGGCAAGTCCCTACGCCCATGGCGGTCGATTCAGAGGTGCCTTAGGACGCTATTGTCCTGCCTGACTACGACGACTCACCGCGAGCATAAACCTCACAACTCGATCGCCCATGTCTGACTCACCAGCTCTTTGCCGAAGCTGTGAATCGGCTCTTCCTCGACCAACTCAAACCCCGCCCGCTGATACAACCGGCGGGCATCCACCAGATTGCTGGTGGTCCACAAAATCATCTTCTTGTAACCGACATCCCGGGCAAAACGCAGACATTCTTCGACCAGCCGATTGCCGATCCCCAGGCCCCGCGCGCTGGCATCCACGTAGAGCATGCGCAGTTTCGCGGTGGTTTCGTCGTGGCGGATGACGAATACCGAACCCACCACCTTGCCGTCCTTTTCCGCGATCCAGCAGCGCTCGCCGCTGGGGTCGAATTCGCGCAGGTACTTGGCAACAACCTCTGCCACCAGCGCTTCGAACTCTGAATTCCAGCCGTATTCACGGCTGTAGATTGCGGTCTGTTGATGCACCACCAGGCCCATGTCACCGGGCTGCGGATCGCGCAACAGATAGGTCGTCGACTGGCCGCCCTCGAGTAGCGTCTGTATTTGCTTCATCGAGGCGATCAGTTGCAGTTGCTGCGGTTCAGACAGGCGTTCGAGCAGGGTGATGACTTCTTGTCGCGAGGCCTGTTCCAGCGGGGCGAGAGTTTCGCGGCCGAGGTCGGTGATGTGCAATTGACTGGCGCGGGCGTCGGTGGCGGAGGGGACTTTCTGGATCAGGCCCTTTTTGTCGAAACCGCTGATGAGGCGACTCATGTAGCCCGCGTCGAGGCCGAGCATCTGGCGCAGGTCGGCGCTGGTGAGGTCACCGCCGGACGCGAGTTCGTAGAGGATGCGCAGCTCGGTCAGCGAGTAATCGCTTTGCAGCAGATGCTCCTGCAACACGCCGATCTGGTGAGTATAGAAGCGGTTGAATTGCCGAACGATGTCGGCGCGGTCGGTGATTGTGGACATTACGGTATGCTCATATATTTGCCTTAGGCAACTATATAGTTGCCTAAGGCAATCAAGTCAAATGAATGATTCCACGATCCCGAACGCAAAGTCTCCCGGATCGAACCGCTCGGTCGTGTCCATTTTTATGTTTCTGAGGCTCACCGTTTCCAGATGCGTTGAGTAGAGCGATTCGGAAAACCAGGTAATCAACAGGGTTCGTCGGGCTGCACCGCTGGAGTTCAAGCTGCCGGCGTGGATCAGGTCGGCATCGAAGATCAGGATGTCGCCCGCGCTGCCCGTCAGCTGCACGGATCGGGACTCGTCAGTGAAATCGAATGGGGGCTCGCTCAGAGCAGGGCGATGGCTGCCGGGGACGATGCGGGTTGCACCGTTTTCCGGGCCGTAATCGTCGAGGTACACCAGCGCGTTGACGGTGTCGCCGGGGCGTTGCGCCGACAAGTCGCGGTGCAGTTGTTGGTGGCCGCCATTGATGAGCGGTTCGCGGCCCTCGACCTGAGAGAGGAAGAAGCGTTCGCCGATCAACTCGCCCACCACCGCCAGCAGTGGTGGCAATCGGCAGAGGGCCTGAACAACCGGGTCAGTGTCCAGCTGAGAATGGCGCCAATCGATGCCGCGGGGCACGGGCCATTCGTTTGAGGGTTTGATACCGGTATCGAAAGCGAGGCGAAGGGCGGCCAGCCACATGGTCGGAACTGCTCCAAAGAGCAGGGTGTAGCCTTTGCTATGGAGTAGTTCGCGGCTCGTCATGGCTTCATCAGTCTCCCTTTGTACAATCAGGGCGAGTATTGCCGATCGTGATCAAGCCAACGCGAACCTCGGTATCGCTGCCGTAACCCCAAGACAATCGGTTCCCGTAACTCACAAGATCATAGATTTCGCTTTCGCCAAGTAGCTGATCATCGCGATTGTCGTACAAACGGAAAAACGCGGGAGATTCCCAGCGGACGAACCATTGAGTTTCGAAGGGGGCGTCTGGAGGCGCCTGCGGGTGAAGGAAGTTGGGCAGTAACCAGAAAGGTCTGAAAGTTTGCACCCTGAAGCAGCCATCGGGGCTGATATGAGCTGCGTAGTCAGGCTTCGCCAACGCCTTCTCCCACCACTCGGAAGCACCCCATAGCCCAACACAAAACACTAGCCCGGCCAGGAAGATTTTCATCCGTCGAGAAAAGGCCGAAGGCCGACTATTTGAGCGCGTAGACATAGGCATCCATCGTCGTTCCGTTATCCAGCTTCACCTTGGTCAACACCCGCTGATACTCAGCCCCTTCAAACTCATCCAGTGCCGCCCAGTGTTCGTGGAAACTCTCGGAAGCGAACACGTAGCCTTCGATCACATCGCCATCCTCGGCAATCACCAGACCGGGAAAACCCATCGCCGCGCCCCATCCGGCCTGCGACAGACGCCCCTTCAGCGAAGCGGCCTGCCACGTGCCGCCGATTTTCGGCATCACATGCTCATTCGGTCGGCCAGGACCCAGGGTTCCATAAACGAAAAGACGTTCCACGATTGCTGCTGCCAGTCAAAAAAGGGAGGGATCCTGACGGATGAACGATACGCAGGCAAGACCGCGATCAGTTCTGCGCCGACCGGCTAATTAACGCAACCACCTGTTGCTGGATCACCTCACGGGAACGAGCGCCGCCGTCCGCACAGATGATGCCGTCGCCGGGCGAGTCCTCTTCGAGCAGGGGAATGGCCGGCGACTGCAATTCGCCCCTTCGAAACCGTGCCAAATTGCCGTTTTTCATTGTTTTTATCGTCCTTGATCAAATCGGGCAAACGGGACGTTCGCCCAGACGTTCTACCAGTCTTACGAGATAGTCGTCCGGATCCTGAACGAGAAATTCACGCTGGCCGACTTCGACATCATCAGCGCGATACCAGGTGTCTTTGCAGGTTTTATAGAGTGAGACCTGAGCGGTGCCCAGTCTTTCGATGATGGGGGCAACCGCCTCAACGTCAATCTGCAGATTGACGCCTCTTCCGAAGGGCTTGCTCAGTTCCGCCGTCAGCCATTGGCCTGCATCCGGATCAACCTGTTCGAGCATGACTTGAGCGCCATTCAGGTCGAGGTAGGCAAAGCCCTCTTCCGGGCGTTGATAAGCGATGTTGAAGCCCAGGCAGGAGACCCAAAACGCGAGGCTGGCCTGCAGATCCGTGACCATCAATTCTGGAACCAGTTTGTTCCGTTCGAACATGGGGTGAATTCCTTTTCGTTGAAGTCGGGGCGGCGGTGCCAGACTTCTTTCCCGCGATAATACGAGTCGGGCGCATGGTAAGCGCGAATCGGGGAGCACCGAAAGCTGCACGCATCGAGAATCGTCACAAACCGCGATGACAGGGCCATCTCTCCATGCCTGTAAAAAAAACTGACTACAATCCACACACACATTCTTTCTAGGAACGACCCATGTCCGGTTTACGCACGTTGATTGCGACCACGACCTGTATTGCGCTGTTGAGCACTTCGGTGTCCGCGCTGGCCGATCCTGGCAACGGAAAGGGGCAGGGCAAAGGCAACCCGCATAACAGCCAGGATCATGGCAATCAGGGGAAAAAAGGCGGGGGCGGTTATCAGGGGCACGGCCCGAGTATTGATCGCGGCGGGGTGATCGGGATCGTGGACGGCTATCGTGGCTACTGGACCCCGGGCCCGGCGTTGCCGCCCGGCATCCAGAAGAACCTGGCGCGGGGCAAACCGCTGCCGCCCGGTATTGCGAAGAAGCTCGATGGTCGACTGGTCGGCAGACTGCCGCACTACGACGGCTACGAATGGCAGCAGGTCGGTACCGATCTGATCCTGGTCGCGCTGGCCACCGGGCTGATTTATGAAGTGCTCAATGGCGCCTTCGATTGAGTCATCAGCGCAGCGGGCGACTCGATGAACTGATCATTTGAAGGCGCTGCGCAGTTCCTCAATCACCTCTTCAACAGAGCGTCCCTGGATCACCGGCGGTTTGGGGTTCTCGGCAAATTCTCGCCAAACGAACAGCGTCAGTTCTGCACCATCGGTTGATGGCAAAGGATTCTCGACCTAGGCAAAAGATTCGAGCAGGCGAAAGCGGGAGTCTTTCCAGAACAGGTCTTCGACCCAGGCATAGACCGGTATGAAATGGAAATGGAGGGGAAGACCGGGTTCATGACCGAAGCGGCCGATATAAAGGCGCTTGGGCTTCAGATGGCGCTCAATGATTTGCTGAGTTCTTGCGAGCAGCCCTCCGTCCGACGGTGAGTTGACCGTTCGCGTTCCCCTGTCGCAGCATGCATTCACTCAAAACGCCTTACCCGGAAAACCTATGCACACGCCTGTAGATCTTGATGAATTGTTAGCGCTTGTCAGAGATGAGCAGTCGTTCATTCGATTTGTCGAGGCGCTGGGGGCTGATTTTGCCAGTGAACGTTTGTTGGAACATAACGCTCCCTCATCAATAGATCGATCAGATAGCCAGGAATGGGAAAACGGAACGGTTAATGCGTTTCTCGATGCGGCAGCTGCATGGGCGCATGCCAGCAACCGATCTCCTTTGGACGATAATGCCCAATCGAATGTATGGCAGCGCTGTGCAGCGATTCTGTTCGCTGGAAAGTTTTATGAGTGACAGTTGTATTGTCGCGCACAGAGGTGACAGGTTCTTCTCCCCCGACAAAAGATCCGTCCTCTTTAAGCCGGTTCTCCGATCTTCAGAAAAAGCTCGCGATGACGACAACTGTTACGTCCTGAAGAAGCTTTACACCTGCCGATCTATTTTCAGGAGGACATCACGGACGCAATAAAAATTGAAGCCAGCGGGGCTGGTTTGCAGCCGCAGGTCAAGGTTTAAAGGAAAAGCTATTCATGGTCATTGATAAAACCGGGCGCTCTCTGATGAGGTCCGGTTTTGGCGTAATGCACGCCACAAACCGCTTCCGCTTGCTGGCGATAGTCAGCGTAGTCGTTGCTGGCTGCTCCAGCTCCAAGTCGCCGCCTCCGGTCGAGCGTGACGCGTGCCTGGCGGCTGGTCCGGCCAAAAGTGTTGATTACGATAATTGTGTAGCGAATCGAGAACGCAGAAGCAGGGCGGCGCTCGAAGCGCTTCTCGACGACAAATTCGTTTATCCCCCACAGCAGCAAATTGTCGAGGCCTCTGAAAGCAAGTATCAGCCATCCGATTTTCCAGAGTCCCCCGCACCCATGATCTACAAGGGGCTGGACTCGATATCGCTGACTGAGAAACGAGCGTTGTCTTTCAAAATCAGGATCGTCTGGAAGTACACATCGACAGGCGTGATACCGGAGCGTCGGGACGCCATCCGCATGGCTGATATGGAGAAGTTGATAGTGCCGGCGGTAGAGGAGAAGGAACTGGCGAAGTGGGTCTGCACGGTGACGGGTGGACACCAGCGGGAGTGGATTTTCTATACGCAAAACGATGAAGCGTTTACCGCCAGGACGCGGTCGGCGCTCTCGCAGGGCGGGCCATACCCTATCGAGTTGAGTGCACGCCGGGATGTGGTGTTGAGTACCGGTTCGCAGCCTGCTGACAACCTGGCGGAGGTGATTCGCATCAAAGGACAGGGCGATACCCTTCAGACATGAAAAAGCCCGGCGGATAAGGCCGGGCTTTTGTCGAGTGCTGCGGTAAAACCCCGCATTCAGACGTTACGACGTTCGATCAGACGGTCAGAACCACCTTCGGCAACCGCATCGCTGAACAGCGGATCGGTTTCAGTCGCGGCTACGGCATCGCTGAACAGCGGATCGGTTTCAGTCGCGGCTACGGCATCGCTGAACAGTGGATCGGTTTCGGTCGCGGCTACGGCATCGCTGAACAGTGGATCGGTTTCGGTCGCGGCTACGGCGTCACTGAACAGTGGATCAGTCTGAGTCGCAGAGGCAACTGCATCGCTGAACAGTGGGTCAGTCTCGGTCGCCGCAAAAGCATTCAGGGCGAAGAGTGAGAAAGCGATACCGAGGATAGTTTGGCGTTTCATGGTTCTGTACTCCGTGTGCAGTGGGTTGGTATGGAGCAGATCCTACGCTTTGGATTCGATATGAGAACTTCATTGAATTAATGGTTGTTATTGATGTAGTCAATGATTGAGCTCGGTGGCCTGAGATGCGCTGAACGGCACCGATGACAACAACCTGCTTGTCAGTCACTGCGCAATAAACCTGCGAATCGCTTGAGTGGTTTCCACTGGCGCTTCCTCCATCAGCCAATGCCCCGCGTCGGCGATCACCAATTCGGTGACGTGGTCGGCGGCATTGCGCATCACCATGGCTTCGTTGTTGCCGAAGGACTTCTCGCCGCCCACCGCCAGTACCGGCATTTTCAGTTTGGTTTTCATCGACGTTTCGTTGTCCACCGCGTCTTGGCGAATCGCACGGAACTGGGCGAACGCCGCGTGCATGGCGCCGGGGCGGGCGTAGAGTTTGGCGTAGTGCTGGCGGGTGGCCTCGTCGACTTTTTTCGGGTCGCCGGCGAACTCGTTCCAGAAGCGGTCGAGGTAGATGCGCTCACGCCCGGCCACCAGCCGTTCTGCATCCGGCCCGCCGAAATCGAAATGCCAGAGCATCGGCGAGCGGACGATTTCGTTCCAGGGCGGGATCCCCGGAACGGGCGCGTCCATCACCACCAGGCGATCGGTCTGCTGCGGATACCGCGAGGCGTAGGCGAAGGCGACCATGGTGCCGATGTCGTGGCCGACCACCACCGAATGCTCGATGCCCAGCGAAGCCAGCACCGCGCGGATATCACCGGCCTGGGTCTTCTTGTCGTAGCCATCGGCCGGGATCGACGACAGGCCCATGCCCCGCAAATCAGGCACCACCACGGTGTGATCCTTCGCCAGATCCGCCGCCAGCGGCGCCCACATATCACCGGTGTCGCCGAAACCGTGCAACAGCACCACCGCCGGGCCTTTTCCGCCGATGCGCGTGTGGATTTTCGCACCGTCGACGGCGATGTCCTGAGTGCGGAACGAGGCGGGGAAGGGCGTCACGTCCGCATGGGCCGGAACACTCATGACCAGCAGCAGGGAAGCGGTGAGCAGGGCGCGGATCATGGCGTTCACTCCAGAGGGGGTGGCTGGAGCGTAGTCGGCTTTGATGTTTCAGACAGTATTCATACGAAATCCGGCAACAGTGTTTGTTCAGCTGGCCGATTTTTCAGCACTACCCGAACCCTTAGCATCGTCTCCAATCCGTGAACAAACACGGTCCTCAACGAGACGGTGAACATCATGAATCTCAAGAAAATCGCGCTGGTTTTAATGCTTGGCAGTTTCGGTGCGCACGCTTACGCCGATAACGCGGACGCGGCGAACATCCCGGTCGAGACCTACAGTTCTTCGACCAATCTGGACATCGAACACGTCATCTCCATCACCGAACCGGCCAACGAATGCGCCCCGGTGCCGGTGCAGATGACCTACGAAGATTCCCATGGCGAGCGCCACGTTCTGCAATATCAAGTGATGGGCACTGGCTGTTCCAGTTGAGTCGGGCGCAGGGGATGGAGGGTCGACACTCCATGTCTGCGGTACTCAAACCGCTTTCTTTCCAACGATGTCTTCATCCGATGCCAGCAATTGCGGGATCGACTGCTTCAGAAACTCCACCCAGGTCTTGATCTTCGCATCGACGAACTTGCGCGACGGATAGATCGCGAACAGGTTCAACTCCTCCAGCCGGTACTCCGGCAACACCCGCACCAAAGTTCCCGCCCTCAAACCATCCACGGCCGAAGCAATCGGCTGAATACCGATGCCCATGCCTTTTCTGATCGCGATGGTCATGCCGTCGGCGGTGTTGATGTGGAAGGGTGATACGGGAATGCTGATGGTTTCCATGCCTTCGGGCCCTTCGAATGTCCAGTTTTCCACCGGCATCACCGTGTTGACGATGCGCAGACACTCGTGTTCGCAAAGCTCGCCCGGTGTTTGCGGCAGACCGCGTTTGGCCACATAGGCGGGCGAGGCGCAAAGAATGCTGTAGGTGATGCCCAAACGTTGCGCGACGAAGCCGGAATCCGGCAGGTCGCGGGCCAGCACGATGGACATGTCGAAGCCTTCTTCGAGCAGGTCGGGGACGCGGTTGGTCAGGGTCAGATCGAACATCACCGTGGGGTGAATGTCGCGATAGCGGGCGATGGCGTCGATCACGTAGTGGTTGCCGATGGCCGACATGGTGTGAATCTTCAAGCGGCCGACGGGCAGGGTCTGGGCGGTGCCGGCTTCTTCGTCGGCTTCGCGCACGTCATCGAGGATTTTTTCGCAGCGTTCCAGATAGCGCACACCGGCTTCGGTCAGGGCCAGACGGCGGGTGGTGCGATTGATCAGCCGCGTGTGCAGACGTGCTTCGAGAGCAGAGATCGCTTTGGAGACGTTGGTGGTATTGGTGTCCAGCAGCTCGGCGGCGGCGGTGAAGCTGCCACTTTGGGCGACGGCGATGAAGAAGCGCATGCTTTGGAAGACGTCCATCGGTGTCGTCTCAACAGTCAGGTGGAAAGAGTATAGGGGCGACCTCACAGGAGGCCGCCCCTTTGCCATGTGTCACTTTTTACGGGGGATGAAACCAGGTACGCCGGTCTCGACCACCGAGTTGAAGCGGATTCGCGTCGTGATCTCTTCCTTGATCTCGCGCATCGCCCGGTGCGGCAACGTCGCGATATCGAAGTTTTCCTGAATCCGGCTCGGATTGGCCGAGGTCGTCAGGAACGCCGTCCCACGCTGCACCGCCCAGGCCAAGGCCACTTGCGCCGGGGTTTTCTGTACGTGCCGGGCGATTCCGGTGAGTACGGAGTCCTCGAGCACATTCGGCTCCATGCCATGACCCAATGGGGCGAAGGCGAGCAGGATGATGCCGTGCTCCTTGCAGAATTCCAGCATCTCCCACTCCGGCAGGTACGGATGGGATTCGATCTGCACCACCGCCGGTTTGATCCGTGCGGCGGCGACGATGTCCTTCAGTGCACCGAGGGTGATGTCGGAAAGGCCGATGGACCTGCAGCGTCCTTCATCCACCAGCGCTTCGAGCGCTCGCCAGGTGTCGATCAAACGGGTTTCGCCATCGTAGATAACGTGGCCGAACACATCCCGCGGGTCCTGATCGTCGCCGTGCTGGAAGGCGAATGGCGTGTGGATCAGGTAGCTGTCGAGATAGTCGACTTGCAGCCGCTGACAACTGGCTTCGAACGCCGGTTTTACTCGCTCGGGGCGATGGTTGGTGTTCCACAGTTTGCTGGTGACGAACACGTCTTCGCGGCGGATGTTGCCCGCCGAAAACACCTGCGCAAAAGCCTCGCCAATCTGCGCTTCATTGCGATAGCGCTCGGCGCAGTCGAAGTGGCGAAAGCCCACTTCCAGCGCGCACTTGACCGCATCGGTGGTGGTGCTCAAGTCGCGAAACAACGTGCCGAATCCCACGGCCGGCATCGAGCCTGCGCCGTTGTTCAGCGGTAGGCGGGTGTTGCGAAGTTCATCGTGAAAGGCTTCGTAGGTCATGTCGTGTCTCCGGTATCTGCCGTTAAAGAAGGAATGAGGTTTTGCGGGTGGCGAGCTTCTGGTCGAGCACACCCACCGAGTTGCCGCCGAGCGCCACGAACAGGCGCACCGAGTCGAGATAACGCGCGGTCTTCACCTGAATCTGCCCGAGCAGCGCCTGTTGGTAGGCGCGTTCGGCTTCCAGCACCTGCAACAGACTGGTTTCGCCCTGGGCGTAGGCCTGGCGATTGAGACGCTGGCTGGTGTCGGCTGCTTGCAAGGCGTCGTCCTGCGCCAGGTTTTGCTCTGCGCCGTGGTTGAGCGCCTGCAAGGTGTCCGCGACCTGGCCGAAGGACTGAATCACCGTCTGTTGATAGCGGGCGAGTGACGCGTTGTAGCCTTCGACGGCGCCTTCGCGTTCAGCCTTCAAGGTGCCGCCATTGAAGATCGGCGCCGTCAGGCCGGCGGCAAATCCCCAGAGTGCGGCGCCGCCATTGCCCGACGCGGCTTGCATCAGCGAGGCCGACAGCTCGACATGCGGGTAAAGATTGGCGGTCGCGACACCCACCGCCGCGCTGGCGATGTGCAGTTCGGATTCAGCCTGGAGAATGTCCGGGCGGGTACGGGCCATTTCCGAAGGCAGGCTGACCGGGATGTTTGACGGCAGGGCGAATTCGTCGAGGCTGAAGTCCGGCGCAATCCAGTCCGCCTGGCCCTTGCCGGCCAGAATCGACAATGCGTGACGCGCTGCATCGCGCTGCTGGGCGAGGGGTGGCAGCAGCGTGCGATCCTGGGCGAGCCGGGTTTCGGCCAACGAGATATCGATTTGTGTGGTGCTGCCGCTCGCCTGGGCCCGGCGCACCAGATCGAGGTTTTTCGCGTCGTTGGCCAACAGGGTTTCCACGGCCTGGATCTGCGCGTTGGCCGAGGCCAGCAGCAATGCCTGGCTGGCGACGTCGCCGGTCAAAGTCAGCCAGGCTGCTTCGTAGAGATGCTTTTGCAGATCGGTCAGCGCTTGTTGTTGCTCGACCGCGCGTTTGTTGCCACCAAAAACATCCAGATCGAACGCGACCCGTGGCCCGATCCCGTAGAAATTGGAGACCACCGGCTCTGGCCCATTGTGGGTGCGCTGGCGCCCGGCAGAAGCAGCGAAATCAACCTGCGGATACAACACGCCTTCCGCCGCCGCGACTGAAGCGGCGGCCTGACGAAGGGTGGCGTCAGCGGCGGCCAGTTCGAGGTTGCCGTCGATGGCGCGGCGCACAACCTGATCGAGTTTTGGTGAACGGAACGCCGACCACCAATCGCCGTTGAGCCGCCGGCCCATCGCAAAATGCTGTTCGGCTGCTTGATCGTAATGCTGCGACGGGCTCTCGGCAGGCCGCTGAAAATCAGGGCCGACGGTGCAGGCGGACAACATCACCAGCATCGCCAGCGGGGTGAAGCGCATAGAAGCTTTCATGGTTCAGACTCCACGTCATTAGTTGGCCGCAACAGGTTTGCGCAGGAACATCACCAGCGGACTCGCCACGAGCATCGCCAGCATCAGAATCTTGAATTGGCCCATCACCGCGACGAACGCCGCCTGGTGGGTGACCAGATGGTTGAGGCCTTCGAGCGCCGGCAAGGAGGTCGGCAGGGCCACGCGATAAGGCGTCAGCTGACTGACCAGCGCCGAGTGCATCGCCTGGGTGTTGTTGAAGAAAAAAATCTGCACCACGGCCACGCCGAGGGTGCTGCCGTAAACCCGCATCAGGTTGAAGAAACCGGTGGCTTCCGGGCGCAGTTTCGGGTCGATGGTGCTGAACGCGGTCTTGCTCAGCGCCGGCATCAAGACGCCCAGACCGACGCCCTGGATAAACCCGGTGACGGCCACGGGCGTCCAGTCCATCAGCGGCGAGTACCCGAGCATCAGCCAGTTGGCATACACCACCAGCGCGATGCCGGCGGCAACAAACAGCCGAGCGTCGATCCATGCTGGCGCGCGCATCATCAGCAAAAATGCGCCTACCAGTCCGATGCCGCGCGGGACGGTCAGCAACCCGGTGGTGTCCGGCGGATAGCCGAGGATTTCATCGAGCATCGGCGAGGTCAGGGCCATGGTCGACAGCAACACAAATCCCAGGGCGAAGAACATCACCGTCGACAACATGAAGTTGCGGTCGCCGAACAAGCCCTTGCTGAGAAAGTGGGTCTTGCGGGTCAGCGCATGGACGACGAACAGGTACAGGCCGAGGGCGCTGGCCAGCGCTTCGATCCAGATTTCCGGCGAGTCGAACCAGTCCAGCCGTTCGCCTCGATCGAGCAACATCTGCAGGCTGATCATGCCGACCGTGAAACTGGCGAAACCGAAGAAATCGAACGTCGGACGCGGGTCTGCTTTCTTCTCGACGAGCAGCAATGTCACCACCATCAGGATGTACGCAGTCAGCGGCAGGCTGAGGTAGAACATCGGGCGCCAGTCGAAGTACTCGCAGATCAAGCCGCCGATGCTCGGGCCACTGACGATGCCGAACAGCACCAGCGCCGTCCATTTCGGACCGAACGCGGGGCGCTTTGCTGCTGGCAACGTCTCCAGGGCGATGGCCATCGACAACGGCGCAATCACGCCGCTGGCCAGACCTTGCAGGAGGCGTGCGCCGATGAATTCCAGCGGTGTGCCGGCCAGCGTGCCGAGCCACAGACCGAGGGCGAACAGCACCAGTGCTGTCTGGTAAACCCGCTTCAACCCAAAGCGTCCGGCGAGCCATTGCGCGACCGGCATCGTGATCGCGCTCGCGGCCAGATAAGAGGTGAAAATCCATCCGGCCTGATCGTCGGTCATCGACAGACTGCCCTGAATCAACCGCAGCGCGGCGTTCGGCAACGGCAGGTTGGCCGACTGCATATAGGTGGCGAGCAGGGCGACAAACCGCAGTGCCCGCGCATCGGCTGCTGAGCTGTTCATCACGAATTACCCGCAGACAACAACGATTTGAGCGGCTGCCACCAGGGCGAGCGATGCCCGGTGTCGACTTTGACCGTGGCGCTGGTACCGGAAAACAGCGGCAGGGCAGGGTCGCTATCGTCCAGTTCCAGACGCACCGGCACTCGCTGCACCACCTTCACCCAGTTGCCGGTGGCGTTCTCCGGCGGCAACAGCGCGAAGTCGGCACCGGCGCCGGGGCTCATGCTGATCACGTGTGCCTTGAACGGGCGATCCGGGTAGGTATCGAGGGTGACTGTCGCGGTCTGACCGGGGCGCATGTGCGTCAACTGGGTCTCGCGAAAGTTGGCCTCGACCCAGATTTCCCGGTCGGAAATCAGCGCAAACGCCGGTGCGCCGTTGTTGACGTAGTTGCCCACCTGCAAATCATCGACCCTGGCGACGATGCCGTCGTCCGGCGCCGTCACCGTGGCGTAAGACAGATACAGCAGCGCTTCATCGAGCTGAGCCTTGGCCTCGCGCACGGTCGGGTGATTGTCTAGGGCGATGTCCGGGTTACCGTTCAACGCGACGACGGTGTTGGCAATCTGTTGCTCGATGGACGCGATGCGTTGGCGCGAGACTTTCAGGTCAGTTTCGGCGCGCTCGAAAAGCGCCTTCGACACGAACTCGGTGGCGATCAAGGCTTTCTTGCGGGCGAACTCCTTCTGGTCATATTCCGCCGAGGCTTTCGCCGATTGCAGCTCGGCTTGCTGCTGGCGATAACTGGCCTTGAGCCCGTCGATGCGCAGGCGCGCGTTGGCCAGTTGCGCTTCGGCCCGGTCGACGGCGATTTGCAATGGCTTGGGATCGATGCGAAACAGCACCTGGCCTTTGCGTACTGGCTGGTTGTCGTCGACCGCGATCTCGACCACTTGCCCGGAAATCCGTGCGTTGATCGAGGCCTTGGCCACGCGGGCATAGGCGTTGTCGGTGGAAACGAAGGGCTCGTTGGCGACGTACTGGCCGTAGCCAATCGCGGCGAAAAGCGCGGGGACGCCCCACATGAAGACCGGGCGCAGTCTCTGCTTGAGCGGCATTTTCGGCGGCGCGTCGACGGGGTGCGCGCGGGCTTGTCCTGCGGTGAGATCGAATTGCTGAGTCATGAACGGCTCTCCAAAAGGCTGGGCGCCTGGACGGCATTGAATGCGTGAGTCATCAAATCCATTCGCGGTGGGGGAGGATCACTCCGTACCGCTGTTTTCGTCGCCGCGGGACCCGGTTCGAGCGCTGTTACAACAAACCTGCCGATCAAGGAATTTCTGATTCCTTAATTTTGTGCGATGGTGTAAGAATATGAGCGACTTCATTTCCCCGCAAGGAATTTGTACGACATGGCACAAAATAAACCGACAGAAGGAAAAGGCCGTGGCCGTCCACGGGCCTATGACCCGCAAACCGCGCTGCAACAGGCGCTTGGCGTGTTCTGGAACACCGGCTATTCCGGCGCGTCACTGGACAGCATCGCCAGCGCCGCCGGCATGAACCGCCCCAGTCTGTACGCCGCGTTCGGAGACAAACACGCGCTCTACATCAAGGCTCTCGACCAATACTGGGCCACCGCCCACGCCGCCATGCAGGCCGCGCTGAACGACAGCAGCCTGACCCTGCAACAAGCCCTGACCGGTTTCTACGAAGGGCAACTGGCGATCTATTTTTCCGGCGACGGCCAGCCACGCGGCTGCTTCGCCATCGGCACCGCGACCACCGAAGCGGTCGAGGACCCGGAAATCCGCAACGTGCTGTCCCAGCGCTTGAGCCAGCTCGATGCCGATCTCGAAGCTCGTCTGCAACGGGCGATCGAGTCCGGCGAACTGAACGGTGATGTGGACGCAGCCGCGCGGGCCATGCTCGCGTCATCGCTGCTGCACAGCATCTCGATCCGCGCCCGCGCCGGTAAATCCCGCGAAGAACTGGCCGGGCAGGCGCGCGATGCGGTGAAGGTGATCTGCGGTTGAACGGGCTTGAGGACATCCTCACGCAAGGCCTGTCCGTGGTGTTCTGCGGAATCAATCCGGGATTGGTGGCGGCAGAGCAGGGCCATCACTTCGCCGGACGCAGCAACCGCTTCTGGCGCACGCTGCATCTGGCCGGCTTCACGCCTCATGAGTTACGCCCGGAAGACGACCGCTCGATCCTGCAATTCCACTGCGGCCTGACCGCCGTGGTCGAGCGTCCGACGGCGAGTGCGGATCAACTGTCGGCGGAGGAATTCACCGCAGCCGCCGCCAGCTTCGAACGCAAGATCGCTCGTTACGCGCCGCGCTTCGTGGCGTTCCTCGGTAAGGCGGCGTATGCCGGGTTATCCGGCAAGAAGTCGATTGAGTGGGGGCTGCAAGAGGAGACGTTCGGCGGCGCTAAAGTCTGGATTCTGCCCAACCCCAGCGGCCGTAACCTGGCGTTTAATCAAGCGCAACTGGTGACGGCGTATCAGCAGCTTCAGCGGGCGTCGAGCGCCACCACATAAGCACTGAACATGTCCGCCATCCCCTCGGCTCGATCCGTAATTTCCGCGTCGGTGCGCGGGCTGAGTGAAAATTCCTTCCCCACCGAGCTGAGCGTGGCCAGGATCAGATCGCAGGCCTGCGTGCGAACGGATTCGCTGGCCCCGGGCAGTAACTCCTCCATGAACGTCGCAAAGATCCGCCTGCCCGCCGCCCGCACTTCATGGGCCTCCGGCGCATCGCGATAAAGCGGCGCCGCATCACTCAATGCGCCGCGCATTTGCGCTTCTTCGCACTCCGAACGAATGAACGCGTGCACCAGCGTGCGCAGGCGTTCCAGCGGCGGTTGCTGATGATTTTCCAGAATCCGCTGCAGCATCCCGGTGGTCTGCAACCACTCATCACTCTGCAAGCGAAACAGAATCGCCGCCTTGTTGGGAAAGTACTGATACAGCGAGCCGACACTCACGCCAGCCTTCTCCGCGACCCGCGCCGTGGTGAAACGCGCCGCGCCTTCCTTGGCCAAAACCTGAATAGCCGCCTGCAGAATCGCCGCCACCAGCTCGGCGGAGCGTGCCTGCTGCGGCTGTTTGCGTGAGGAAATACGGGCGGTCTGGCGATCGGTCATGGCTAGCTCGGGCGTCGGGTTGGAATGCGAATAGCGAACAGGGCCATTCGCTTGCATCATTTAAATGCGACGAATCATTCGCATATTAGCTCTCAACCCACGGAAAACCATCATGACAACCCTGACCACCGAACCGCTGGCGACCCTGATCGAACGCCTCTACGCCCAGGCCAGCGCCGCCACCAGCCCGGCGCTGAACAACGTATCCGGCGAAGAACGCGAACGCCTGATGCACAGCAAAACCGAATACCGCGAACTCTACGCCATGCTCAAAGACCTGTGGCTGCCGGTCTCCCGCGACACCGGCAAACTGCTGTACATGCTGGCGCGCAGTACAAAGGCCAAAGCCATCGTCGAATTCGGCACCTCGTTTGGTCTGTCGACCCTGCACCTGGCGGCAGCGCTGCGGGACAACGGTGGCGGTGTGCTGATTGGCAGCGAGTTCGAACCGTCGAAGATTGAACTGGCTCGGCGTCATTTTGTTGAGGGCGGGGTTAGTGATCTGATTGAGATTCGGGAAGGGGATGCGCTTGTGACGCTGGCTCGCGACCTGCCACCGACTGTGGATTTACTTCTGCTCGATGGTGCGAAAGCGCTGTATGGCGACGTGCTGAAACTGGTTGAAAAACACCTGCGGCCGGGTGCGCTGGTGGTGGCGGATAACACCGATTATTGCCCGGAGTATCTGGCGCATGTGCGTTCGCCGGGGAACGGTTACGTGAGCGTGCCGTTTGCGGATGATATTGAGGTGTCGATGCGGTTGGGGTAATAGCCGTCGCTGTCCACGCTTCAAAAAGTAGGGGACTGATCCACGGATTAATGGATCACTCCCCATTTTTCGCTACGATCAAGTGAAGACGCGCAAGGAGCGGCCCTTGATGGATTACCTGATTCGAAACGCTACGAATGCAGATGCGCCAGCGATCAGTCGAACGATCCTCAGTGCTTTGCGCGAGTCGAACGTTCAGGACTACTCCGCCGAAATCATCGAGCAAGTGGCGCAAAGCTTTTCTCCCCCGTCGATTCTTCATCTGTTGACTGAGCGTCAAGTCCTGGTGGCTACAGCCTGCAGTCATATCGTTGCAACCGCGAGTCTGGATCACGACATTGTCCGAAGTGTGTTTGTCGACCCGCGCTATCAAGGAAAGGGTATCGGAAGACAGCTGATGGAGAGGCTTCAATCACTTGCCATCAATGCAGGTCTGGAACGGCTGCGTGTGCCTTCTTCAATTACCGCAGAGGGCTTCTATGCTTCGCTTGGGTTTGAAAAGGTTCGAGACGAGTTTCACGGGGCTGAGCGCACGGTCATCATGGCGAAGGCATTGGAGCTGTAGCGCTCCAGAGTGCAGAGAGGCATGAGGCCAAAGAATGGATTACATCCTCGATATCTTGCTCAACCGCTTGGCTCATCGAATCGGGGTCTGCGGGCTTGGCTTGCTGAGTGGCGGCCAATTCAAGGGTGAACGTGGTTTTGCCTGGGGTTGGGCAGTCGCCGTCGGTGGGGTGATGCTGTTGGCACCGTTCGTGGCATTCATCGCTTTGCTCATCCTGTCTCGCAGCGGGTAAAAGCCGCTGATCCTGAGTCAGGATTCGTCTATCGTCTAAAAAATCATCACAGGGTCAAGATCAGGGAGCTGATCATGAATCGTCAGGAAGACCTGAACATCATCTGGAAGCGGATATTCTGGATTTTCATAGCTCTGTTGGTGCTGGCGATTATCGTCACCTACAGTCTGCCCGACTACAAAGTGCCCTTTATCGTTTGTATCGCCGGGAATATCGGGGGCTACGTTGGGTTTCACAGGCGACTGTCGATACTCACTGATCCGGAAATCGAAAACCTCTCCAGATCATGGTTCGCCTTGATCCTGCCTTCATTCATAGGCGGGATTTTGGCGGGGCTCCTTTATCTTTTGTTCCTTTCCGGCGTTATCAAGGGCGACCTGTTTCCGGTGATCGTTCCAGACGACGATCCGCAGTGTTTGAGGCAAATCTTCAACGATATCTTTTGCCAACACGCGGAGGGGTATGCAGCCTATGCCAAGTTGCTGTTCTGGTCATTTGTGGCGGGCTTCAATCAAGACTATGTCGTTGACCTGATCGAGAACATAAAAGGCTCCGACAAAAAGGCGGGCTGAAGCAGAAGGAGGCTGTTGTCCGGCTTCATTTAAATGGGGGCAGTTTTATTTTCAGATTTGCTGCCGGGGGCTCCCGGCAGCTAGTGAACACTGAAGACTCAAAAAATGGGGATCGTTACATTAGAGGTCGTTGCAGCTTGATCCACTCTTGTACGGTCGGGCGCTGCCATTGGCGTTGAGCGTAATTCTCCAGTTGAGCCGGCACCGTGTCCCCGTTGAGTATCAATCGGTTCAGCATCAACGCGAGATCAACGTCGGCGATCGACCATTCACCAAAAAGGTAGTCCGGATTGTCGGTAAGCAGCCATTGAGCGACATCAATCAACTTTTGCTTGGCAGCCTCAGCCGACGCTGACAACGGTCCGTATTTCTGACCATAGAACACGACAAGGGTAGAGCGCTCCTGTCGGATCGGGAGTAAATCACTGCGCAGCCACGCTTGAACTTGCCTCGCTGCCGCGCGCTTCTGTGGATGCCGTGGGTAAACAGCTGTCTGGGGGAACACATCTTCCAGGTATTCCGTGATCGCCGATGACTCCGACAACGCAAAGTCGCCCTGCACGAGGGTGGGCACTCTTTGAGTCAGCGAAAGACGGGCGTAATCGCTCGCCTGGTTCTCCAGTTTGTCCAGGTCCAGGGTACTCATTTCGAACTCGATTCCCTTTTCTCGAAGGGCCACAAAGCACGACATTGCGTAGGGACTGGTGAATTGAGCATCGACGTAAAGGCGCAGGCTTGAGTCATTCATAGCGTCATCTCCATATGCGGAATGGCCACGCTAAAAGATTGAGCGCCTTAAATAAAATTCATGTTTTTTATGGGGGCATTCCTGTCAGGAATGCAGTACCACAGGAATGGGGACGGATCTATTTTTTCACCACCGGATAAATAGATCTGTCCCCATTTTTGATTCATTTTCGACGTACGTCGCGTACAGCTCGTTGATTTGATTTGTACAAGCCTTTGGTCTTTCCATCCAGCGATGAGCAGCGAACGGCAAAACCAAGGTCCAGGACCTTATGAACCATTGTCGCTTCATCAACTTCCTCGCCTGCCTCCAGCGTGTTTCCGTTAGCCCCCCCACGAGAAATTCGATAGGCGACAATTCCGGTACTCCTGCGCTTCATTTGCACTGGAAACAGTTCGGTGCCGTTGTTAAGAACAAAGCTGAACGCGCGTGAAAAACGATCCTGATCCGCAGCCATAGATGACAATCCTTGGAGATGGGTAAAGCAAACTGTAGTTGATCTATGTGCGCGCAGAGGGGGAGTCATTAGTTTGTAGATTCAACCGAGCTTTCGATTCATCGCCGTCATTGAGATTGCGGCCACAGATCCCGAATCTCATACCAGCACGCCTTGGACGCGACCTCGACATGGCGTTGCTTTTCGGCCGTAAAAGCGGTGTCCAAAGTCCCCAGTGCAACGGAAACCCAATCGGCATGATCGCCTTTGCTTTTCGACCAGAACAACGACGAACCGCATTGGCTGCAAAACTGCCGAAGCCCTGATTCAGAAGAGCGGTAAGCCGTCATGTACTCAGCACCCTGGATGAGGTGCAAATCCTTGCGCGGCACGCTGCCATAACTGGCAAATGCAGCCCCATGGCTTTTGCGGCACTGACTGCAATGGCAATGCGAAAGCGCTTTGGGGCGCGAGGTGATTTCGTATTTGATGGCGCGGCAGAGACAACTGCCCTGGAACGTATCGGTCATGGTGGATGCAGCCTGATCGTGAAAATGAGGCAGACCTGTTATCCCGTTACCGGACTAAAGATCTGCCTCATTCTTATTTGTTCGTATGGGAAATCACACCGCTCATATATTGATGCAAGTCGCGAAAGTCGTTAACGCTCCAGGCGTGCGGGGGGATCTTCACGCCATTCTCCCGCAAGGTCTTTGGTATCAAATCCCCGTTGGGGCGGAGTATTACCGAGGACACGATGACGCCCGGGTAATCACTCAGTCGCTTTTTGAAGGCAGCGGTGGTCAGGTCAGGCGTTGGCGGATTGCTTTTCCTGGCCAGCGGCCCGGTGCCCTTGATGTCGGCTCCGTGGCACACGGCGCATCGCTGGGAGTAGAGGGCTTTTCCATTGGCAGTATCGGCGAGGGATAGCGCCGTTTGGGTGAGGGCAAAGAAGCCTGACATGGCGATGAGGAATGTTTTGAATCTCAGGCGTCCCGGTATGGACACGCCCGCGCAAAAAGCCCCTGTCCTATAAATCCGCATTTTTCCTCCATGAATGCACGTCGATTCCGAGGCCGGCACGATATCCCATCGCGGCTGGTAAATCAGCGGGGCAGAGTCATCCAAGGCGCACCCTCGGCAAAAGCGCCCTCGATCCACTCCTTGAACGCCGTAGTGGTCGCCGTGTTGAACCGGGCCGAAGGCCGCACCAGATAAACCCCCGTGTCCGCATCCAGTTGCCACTCGGGCAGCACCCGCACCAGGCGCCCCTCGCGCAGGTCTTTGGTCATCAGCCAGTCGCCGCCGGCCAAAATCCCCACGCCCATGCGCGCGGCACACAGCTGCGCTTCGTTGTCGTTGCTGACCAGTCGGCTGCGAATTTTCAGAGTGTGTTTCTCGTCGCCACGGGTCAGTCGCCATTCGGGATACGAATGCAACCCGGTAAACCCCAGGCAATGATGATCGGCAAGATCCGCCGGCGTTTTCGGCTCGCCATGCTGTTGAAGATAGGAGGGCGCGGCACACAGGATTCGGCGGTGATCGCAGAGCTTTTTCGCCACCAGCCGATTGTCCGCCAGCTCGCCAATGCGGATCGCTGCGTCGAAACCTTCAGCGACGATATCGACAAAGCGCTCGGCATATTCAACCTCCAGCGCCACGTTCGGATGGGCCAGGGCAAACGCCGAAACGATATCCCCCAGCCACAGCCGCCCCATGGCGGCCGGCAGGGCGATGCGCAAACGCCCGCGAACTTCGTCGGCACCCTCGCGCGCATCCTGCTCCGCTTCGGCGATCAGGCTGACCGCATGCCCGAACCGCGCCACCAGCCGCTGCCCCTCATCGGTGAAACGCAATTGCCGGGTGGTGCGCTCGATCAGCCGCACCCCCAGCCGCGACTCCAGCGCGCTGAGCCGTTTCGACAGCACCGAGGGATGGCGCTGCAACGTCCGGCCCGCCGCTGCAAACGAGCCGTGCTCGGCCAGGGCCAGCAGGGTGGCGACTTCATCGGCCTGACGGCTATCGAACAGATCCATGCAACGACAACCCTCGTGGATGACCCGAAAAAAGACTCAAGGCACCAGCACAATAGCCCCCGGCAAACCGCCCCGGTGCAGATCGGCATGGGCCCGGGCGGCGTCCGCCAGCGGATAACGACGCCCGACATTGGGCTGGATGATACCGGCGTCAATCGCTTGCAACACGTCCTTTGCGCGCTGCTGGTATTCCTCCGGCGTGGCGGTGTGGGCGGCGAGGGACGGTCGGGTCAGGAACAACGAGCCCTTGGCATTTAAGGTGCTGATCTCGACCGGCGCCGGCGCCCCCGACGCCATGCCGAACGACACCAGCAACCCGCGCGGGCGCAGGCAATTCAACGACGCCTCGAAAGACACCCGGCCAATCGGGTCGTACACAACATCCACTTTCTTGCCCTGGGTGAGGTCGACCACCGCGTCGGCCAGCGTCGCCGCATCGAACACCAACACCTCATCACAACCCGCCAACCTAGCCCGCTCGACACTCTCGGCGCTGGACACCACACCGATCACCAACGCCCCCAAATGCTTCGCCCACGGCACCATGATCTGCCCCAGCGCACCAGCCGCGCCGTAGATCAGCACCGTCGAACCCGGCCCGACCGGGTAAGTGGACTTGAGCAAATACTGCGCGGTGATGCCCTTGAACAGCACCGCCGCCGCGTCCTCGAAACTCAGGCTGTCGGGGATCTTCACCAGCCGATTGGCCGGGTAGAGGCGGGCGCTGGCATAAGCGCCGACAGGGCCCGTGGCATAAGCGACGCGGTCGCCGACGGCCACGTTGGTCACATCGGCTCCCACCGCCACAACCCGCCCGGCACCCTCAAGCCCCAACCCAGAAGGCAACACCAGTGGCGCGGCACCGGAACGTTGGCTCAAGTCGAGCGGGTTGACGCCAATAGCGAACTGCTCAAGCCAGACCTCGCCGGGGCCGGGTGCTTGCGCGGTGGATTGCTCAAGCTGAATGACTTGAGGCTCACCGGTTTGATGGATGACGGCGCTGGTGACCATGTTGAACGCTCCCTTATGTTGATCGTGGGGAAGAGTCTAAAGGCCTGCGTTTGGAGCACTAGTCGGGTTGAATGCAGTTCATATGTGCATTCAATGCAGCAATTGGATCTAGGCCTCGTGGTTCGAATTCAACGCCCTTTACTGAAACGCAAACAGCCCGGGCCGACGCCCTTCGTCGTTAACGAGGGTGTCGGCCCGGGCTGTTTTGCATTCCATAACCTCTTGAGCCGCGCTTTTTCCTGCAACGGGAGACTCAATAAGTCGCGCTGTAGAAGCCGCCACGAACGGCTCCTACAGCCATCGCCGACTTACGCGACCTCGACGTGATCCAGCGCCTGATTCACCGCCAGCTCGGCAATCATCACGATTTGCGTAATACCGATCGCCGTCTTGCGATGCGAGGGATCGAGCGTGGCCGCGAAATTGCTCAGCATCTCACTGGCCGCCCCCAGGTTTTCGCTGGCATTGGCCAGCAGGCATTCGGTGTTGAATTTCGGATTGGCCAGATACATCCGCTCGGGCTCGTTCAAGGACGACATGATCCCGGCAGCGGGGAAGAGGTAGTGATCCAGCGCGCGCTCGGCGGCGTCGTGGAGTTTTTTGGAGTTTGGGGATTCGTAGGGGGAGGTGGGGTCGGTTTCGGGTGGGTTAGGTGTTGGTTTGATCATGGTGAAACTCCTTGTGTCGTCATCAGGAGCCATCACCCACACGCTACCAAACGTTGGGTGGTGGCCATACGCAGGTTGGTAGACCGGGACACAAGGAGACCGGCGCGCCCGAAGACGCCCTGTGCATGGCCACCATAAAGCCGAGGCGATTGACCGCCGCGATGGTGTGCTCTGCATCTTGTGTTTATCTCGGGCTACCAAACCCGATCACTGTTTTTCAGTGACCCGGAAACGATAAAACCCGCGGTGTAGACACACAAGCCGGCGGATTCTGGCGTAGTCGTAGGCAATGACGCAAGGCGTTGTAGCCTTGGGGAAGTTGCGGCGGGTTGCTTTAAACGGAGATGTTTAAGAGCTCAAAGCCTGGAGGAAATCTCCTTCCAGATGTAGTCGTAGTTGTATTGCAGCCAGCGAACCAACGCCTTATCAAACTGCCTGCGAAACCAGTTGTTCTCCCTCGCTGCCAACCTTTCCTCGATCATTACCCTGAGCGAGTCCGGATCAAAGCCAGTCCATACCGGAGGCACAGCGGCCACAAGGTTGGTGAAGCACACCGGCGCGACCTCTGAATAAAGGATTTCGTAGAGCACGTCAGGATCGATGCCTCTGACCTCCGCCGCTACATAATCGTATTCGACCGGAAAATCGTTGAAAGGCCAGGAGAGTGCAGCTCTGACGTCGGTCAGCTGAGGCTCAGTCAGAAGATGTCCCAAAACCAAAACTCCTTGAGTTCGCCACTCAGTGGATGAGGACAAGAGGCGGGGATATTTCTTGAAAGATAGTACTGGGCTTTATTGGCAGAAAGGGAACGGCGGGATTTTCAGAATTTCGGAAAATGCGGGATTTATGCGAGCCATTCGCGGTGGGCGAGAGCGCTTGGCTGGAACCAAGCGCTCAGGGTAGGGAGGGGCACTTACGGCTCCACCCCGATGTTTCAGTTTTTGCTGGCGTTCAGCTTGCGCAGTTCTTCGTAGGTCGCCGACTGGACGAACCAGAAGCCGGAAATGATGCACCAGCACAGGGTGCCGGCCACGAAAATACCCAGCGCCGGCAAGAACCCGCTGGTGAAAATCGCGACGATAGCGACCAGCCAGATGAATGCCAGGGAGAGATAGAGGACGGTGTTGTTGACGCTGATGACGAAGTCTTTCACGAGGGCATATTCCTTGCGGGATGTAGAAAAATTCCCCCTCTCCGGGGGAGGCGCAAGCATGCTATCACAATGCCTTCATGCTTCAAGGAACGGGACGGACTCGTTATTCATAAAATAGATTTTTCCCATTTTTTATATGGTCGATAACAAGGGAATTACTGCGACGTCTCTCCACAGACATTTCAAACTCTCAAAGATAAATTTGGCGTTCAATAAGCCAATACTTGGAAGGATAAATCGAGCTTCCTTCACTTTCCTTGTAGGCCTAAGCTATTAGGAAAGTGAAGGAGTCAAGACCGAAGAACTCACGAGGATTCAACGAGGCGAGGCTTTCGTGCATAGAACAGCCAAGCCATGATGCTGGTGTGTGCGACCGCAAACGGTCTTCTATGTGCGTGAAGCATCAACCTCAATATACTTCTTGACTCACCTTGGCGTCTAGCTCTCTAGAAAAATCAAAATCTCCCCATTTGGTGAACCAATTTTTGCTATATCTTTGAATTCTCTGCAAATTATTTTTAGGAACGCCATACAGTTGCAAAATTATTTTTTTAGTATCATCGCTCACAAATGGGCATGCTATGAGATCGAGCGCCAAATGCACCATTTCAGAGTCACCTACCAGCGAGTCCTGCTTCTGATGGAACCTCTCCAATACATGCTTTTCCAAAGCTGTCCTGAGCCGTGAGTAACGAGCTTTATTCTCTATGTAGAAAAATATGGTTACTACAGAGAAGTAGTTTAGATTAGATTTCGCTTGGAATTGGCCATCTTTGAGCTCGAAACCAAAGCTGTAGCCGAGTACTTTTTCATCTATGCGATAGTTTCTACCTAGCTGGCGCATTAGAACTAAAAGGTACATGATCTCAATTTTTGCGCCGTTTCCATCTGAGTGGTGATCCATTACGCTTCGGCATCTCTCGTATATTATTTGGGAAATCAGTGCGCCGTAGCTCAAACCAATTGGCTCGTTTTTGTAAAATGAAAGAATGCGCTGGCATATGCGGCATAGCTTAATGGTGGTGTTAACTTTTGGAGAGACTGCATAGATAAAAAATACAAAACCTAAAAGGGATTCCATTGACTTGGAAAAGCTTTTGTCAGTGCTGCCGATTTTCTCTATTTTTTGATAGTCGTCGATCAATGAGCCGATTTTGCGCTCAATAACTGATAGTGAATAGTTAAGGATTTCGCCATAGTTGACGCCAGAGGTGGCTAGGATGGACTTGAAGTCCGTAATTAGCGAAGATCTTCCAATGTATATTTCTCCCCTTGGCAGTGTTTCTCCTTCCTCAACTGTTGGTGAGATTTTGTAGGCGAGGGTTTGGTCGAAGAGATCCGATATGCGTTTTTTTGCTATAGAGATTGGCGTTATTATCGGGCGGGTTAGAGTCTCTTCTTTTCCTTTGTTCAGAGATAGTTTATATAGCTTTAAGCTCTCCTGAAGTGTCATTTTTATTTGGTGGCATACATCATCATTGTTGTAGAAAACAAAGTAGTCGTCTACATAGCGGTAGATTTTGAAGTCCGAATTATGGATGTATCCTTTTTCAAGTAACTTTGCGGAAATTTCAATGTCAACGGCCTGCAGAATTATTTCGGCAAAAATTCTTGAAACCTCAGGGCCGATAAGGATTCCATTTGTTTCGTTATGATTTAGCTTCTGCATGAGTGAATCAAAACTTCCTGCAAATGAGCCAATTATGGGTCTGAGGTTCTGTTTGGAAAAGTCTTTTCCATATATCGCCCACGCTAACGAGTGTGTGTAAATGCTATCAAAGCATCCTGAAATATCAAACTTAGTAAGGCTCCTGAAATCACGCTCGCTGCGGAGGTGCTCTCTGGATTCATAAAATTTAAAAACATTGCTGAATCGCTCATAAACGAAGAATGATTTCAAGTTTTCATAGTTTTCTCCGTCTACTTCTACCAGCGTGTCAGATTTGTCCTGACGTTCTATCTGCGAGCGAAAATCGATAAAAGTACAGCCCGCCACACGCCTTGGCGAGCGCAAGCTGAACTCGCTTTGGCCAGTGTAGTAAATCATCAAGTCTTTAAATTGATCGTAGAAATCCACTACAAGCAGTTGCCCCTTGGGATGCATCAGTGACAATTGTCGTAACTGATCTTGCTTATGCGTGGTGGAGAATATAAAGGGAACAGTGTGTACGAAGTCTGATTTGTCCAAGTCAAGTATGGAAATAGACCTGTGGCCTTCAGTTACGTGCCTAACAGGTTTTGAGGGCTGAATGCCAAATACCATTTTGACAAGGTTGTCTAGCACTTCGTCGTGATAGTTCCAAAAGATCTTATTGGTGGTGAATTTTATGGAGTGATCACATAAGAATCTGTAAAAGTATCTATTTGAAAAGACTATTGGAACCTCATATGGGAGCACATCGGATAATACGACTCTCTCTATGGGGAAGTTTATAGACAAAGCTTTCTTTTTAGACATGTTTCCATCCTCGTGAAAGCTCTGAAAGTTGTTTGGAGTCAAAATTTCTAAATAGTTTCTCCTTGAAGCCTTTTTCAAAGGATAGCTTCGAAAGCTTTCTAGTGAGTGAGGGGTTAGTGATGCTTCTGAGTTTGCTCCGGTAGAAATTGTCCAACCCCGATAGTTGCTTCGTATCTGTTATATGCTTGTTGCTAAAGTAGATTCCAATGAAAGCGTTACTTTTTCTATTAAATAGTCGCATGTTCCCGGTTAAGAAAAGACATCTTAGAATCAATTCCTCCGCCGATTTTTTAGGTATAAATGAGCATTTTGACGAATAGTCGGTGAAGGCCTTATCAATACGGGACTTGTATTTCTCAAATTTCCTTTCGCTTAATCGAACGCCTCGAGAGCTGTTAGAAACATCAAAGGTATATCCAAGATAGTCAAATTTCCCCTTTTGCTCCTCAAGCAGATCAATTGCTTTGGTCTTGTTGTTGAATTTTAATCCCTTGTCGTGAAGTATTTCGCTTAACGTAGATAGATACTTTGTTGCCAGCTCCTTTCGCTGAGGAGCGTACATTAATACCATGTCATCTACGTATCTGGCGTAGTAGAATAAATCATCTTGTCGTCTGATTTTTTCATCTATGCTCGATAAATATATTTCAGATAGATATGCGCTGATTCCAATTCCACGAGGTAAACCATTGGTCTCGCCGGAAGCAGTAGCGTAATCTTTCATAAGTCGCGTAAGTATTCTCTTGATTAATACTGATAGTTCCGGAGATCGATGGATTCCATCTAGCAGTTCCTTATGTCGGACCGACTCGTAGAAAGACTCTACATCTGACCTGATAATGTATTTTGGTACGCCATCCAAGGCTAGTGATTTTATTTGACTCACAAGTGTGTCGCGTGATGGCATGCGAATTTCGTTTAAGACTTTTAACGTTTTTTGAATGAACCTGACTGCGAGGGCTTGATCTAAATTGTTGCCAACACCATAAACTCTTTTCCCACCAATTAATGCAGGTAAAAGTGTCACGTTTAGTCTGAATTCCTTGCTGCTTATTCTCTTGGAGATTACTTCTAACTCGCCGTCAATTAAGCGCGTATGCTGAGCTTTGCGCTTGTCCATGACAAAAGTCAGACGTGTAACGCGCTTTTCATAAAAAGTGGAGGTTATTTTTCCTGTGCGTAAATGGTAGCGAGAAAGTGACCAAAGTTTGTTTAGCTTATAAAGTTTTACTCTTATTTTAAACGCTTCTGGGATATGTCGTTCTTCAAGATTGCCCCCTTTTTCTCTATCGTGCTTGAGTAGTTCGTTAAGATTTTTGATTGATAGGGCTTGATCCATACTAAATTGAACCTTCCATAAATTGTTCACCCTGCCTCGAGGCGATCTAAAAAAGGAGAAGAGAAAATAAGGAGCCTGCCAAACCTAAGCCTTAACCCACCGCCCCCGACCCCAACCACTCAACCAATCCACCCCCCACACCAAAATCAGCATAGCCAATATCACCGTCCCCGCCTGCGCCTCCTGAAACAAACTCAAGCTCACATACAACATCTGCCCCAACCCCCCAGCCCCGACAAACCCCAGCACGCTGGCCATCCGAATATTGTTCTCCCACCGATACAAACAGTACGCCAGCAACTGCGGCGCCAAATTCGGCAGCGTGCCGTAGCAGAATGCCAAAACCGGATTCCCCCCTTGCAACCGGATCGCATCCGCCGGTTCCGGCGGTGTGTTCTCCAGCGCTTCAGCAAACAACCGCCCCAACACGCCCGTGGTGTGCAGGGCCAGCGCAAGTGTCCCGGCATTCGGCCCAAGGCCAGCCGCAAGCACCATCAACGCAGCCCACACCAATTCAGGAATCGCGCGCAGGGCATTGAGCAGCAGGCGCGCGGCACTCTGAAAAAACCAGCCAAAGCGGCCAGCGGCGGGGAGCGCCAATAACAGGCCCAGCACAGCGGCGAGCAGGGTGCCGAGTGCGGACATGGCGAGGGTTTCCATCGATCCGCGCAGGATGGCGCTTAGGTAGTCAGCGCTAAGGTCCGGGCTGAGGAAGCGCGCCACATACAGGCCCATCTGTTTCAGGCTGGTAGCGCTGCCGAGTTCTTCAAGATCAAGGCCCAGGTAGGCAAATGAGGCAATGACGGCCGCGACAATGGCGAGTATCAGCACCGAATTGATCAGGCGTTTCATGCCAGCCTCCAGCGCAGCAGGCGGCTGAGTTGGTCGGCGCCGAGGACGAGGAGGAGGAAGGTCAGGAGCATGCTGGCGACTTCGCCGCCGGCGAACATGCGGATCGACAGGTCGATCTGTTGGCCGAGGCCGCCGGCGCCGACGAAGCCCATGACCACTGAGGCGCGGATGGCGCATTCCCAGCGGTAGACGGTGTAGGAGAGCAGTTCCGCCGCGACGTTGGGCAGTACGCCGTAGGCGAAGCTGGCGAGGCGGCCGCTGCCGGCCTGGAGCAGGGCGTGGGCCGGGCGTTGGTCGGTGGATTCGTAGATTTCGGCGTAGACCTTGCCGAGCATGCCGCTGTAGGTGATGGCGATGGCCAGCACGCCCGCCGCCGGGCCGAGGCCGACGGCGCGCACGAACAGCAGCGCCCAGACAATTTCCGGCACGCTGCGCAGGAAGATCAGCAGCCCGCGCACCGGCCAGCGCAGCAGGCGGCCCAACAGGCTCGGGCGGCCGCTGCGGGAGGCGGCGGTCAGCGACAGGGCGCGGCTGGCGAGCAGGCTGGCCGGCACGGCCAACAGCAGCGCCAGGGCCATGCCGGCGGTGGCGATGGCCAGGGTTTGCAGGGTGGCTTTGAGGAGTAATTGCAGAAACTCGCGGTCATGGGCCGGTGGCCAGAACATCGACACGAAGCGGCCCATTTCACTCTGGCTGTCGGCGTGAAACAGCACGCCCAGATCCAGCTCACTGAGCTGGATGCCGGGCCACAGCAAGGCAATCGCCAGCCCGGTCAGCAGCAACCGTGGCAGCGCGGCGGGGTCGCGGGTGTCGGCGCTCAGCATCGCGGAATCTGCACAATCAGTGGGGTGACGGCGGGCGCCGGGGATTGCAGTTGTTCGTTGGCGTAGAGGGTGTCGAGCATGTCGCGGCTGACTTGCGCGGACGGGCAGTCGAACAGGATTTGCCCCTCGCGCAGACCGACTATGCGCGGGAAGTGCGCCAGCGCCAGTTCCACCGCGTGCAGGCTCGCCACCAGCGTGACGTTGTGCTCGCGGGCATGGCGCGACAGGATCGACAGCGTGTGCCCGGCCAGCACCGGGTCCATCGCCGAGACCGGCTCATCCGCCAGCAACACCTCCGGCGCCTGATACAGCACGCGGGCAATGCCGACCCGCTGCAATTGCCCACCGGACAGTTGCTGGCATTGGCTGAAGAGTTTGTCGGCCAGATCCAGTTTTGCCAGGGCGGCGCGGGCGCCGGGCACGTCGAGCGGATGCAGCAGGTTGATCAGGCTTTTGCCCAGGCTCCATTGGCCGAGTTTGCCGGCCAGCACCGCCGTCACCACTCGTTGCCGGGGCGGCAGCGGCGGCGCCTGATGCACCAGACCGATGCGCGCACGCAGGCGTTGCCGTTGGCGGGCGGACAAGTGCCAGGCGCGCTCGCCCAGCACTTCGATGTCGCCGCTGCTGGGCCGAATGGCGGTCGCCAGCATATTCAGCAGGCTGGATTTGCCGGCACCGGACGGGCCGATGATCGCCACCTGCTCGCCGGCCTCGATCTGTAAATCCACGCCGCGCAAGGCCTCCACGCCATTGGTGTGGTGCAGAAAAGCCTGTTTGAGGCGCAGCGTCATTTCAGCAAGTCGGCGGCGCGGGCGGCTTCCTCGATGCCTTTGTAATTGTCCGGGCTGGTTTCGATGAAACGGCTGGCGGCTTGCAGGTCGAGGATTTTCTTGTGCTCGGGGTTGGCCGGGTCGAGGTCAAGGAAGGCTTTTTTGATCTTCGCCGCCAGAGCCGGGTCGAGGGTGCCGCGCACGGTCCAGTTGTAATCGAAGTAGGCCGGGGTGGTGGCGAAAACCTTGACCTTGTTGGTGTCGACCTTGCCGGCGTCCACCAGTTTCTGCCAGACGCTGGCGTTCAGCACGCCGGCGTCGACCTTGCCGGCCTGCACCCAGGCGACGGTGGCGTCGTGGGCGCCGGAGTAGCCGACGCGGCTGAAATAGCTTTCCGGTTTGATGCCGTCCTTGAGCATGAAATAGCGCGGCATCAGACTGCCGGAGGTGGATGACACGGAGCCAAAGGCGAAGGTCTTGCCCTTGAGGTCGGCAAGGCTTTTGACGTTCGGGTCGGCGGTGATGAATTTGCTGGTGAACTGCGCATCTTGCTCACGCTGCACCAGCGGAATGGCGTTGCCGGTTTTCAGCCGCGCCTGAACGAAGGTGAAACCGCCGAGCCACGCCAGATCGAGGCGGTCAGTGGCCAGCGCTTCAACCACCGCCGGGTAATCCGCCACGGGAACGAACTGCACGTCCATGCCCAATTGCTGTTGCAGGTACTTGCCCAGCGGCTCGAACTTGCGCAGCAGCTCGGTCGGGGCTTCATCGGGAATCGCGCTGACCTTCAACACCTCCGCGGCTTGCGCCAGCACGGCGGACAGGGACAGGGCCAAACCAGCGGTCAGTGCCAGGGTTCGCTTGAGCATGGAATTCTCCGTTTCGTGGGCATCAAGGTCGATGCACCCGTCGATGGGCAATCATCGTCGGGTGCAACGTCAGGTTAGACGAAACGGTGAAAGTGCGAGGGCGCCGAGATCACTTCAAGCGGTCAACGAGGGTCTTGCCCACGGCCAGGGCCGACGCCGGGTTCTGTCCGGTGACCAGTTCGCGATCAACCACTACGTGGCTGGCCCACGGCGCCGTGTTACTGCTGAAAACACCGCCAGCCTTTTCCAGTGCCGTCTGCGGATAGAACTTCATCGCGCCGCCGTTCAACAGGCCTTTGGCGATTTCTTCTTCCTGATTGCTGATGACCGTGAACTTATAGCCGGCATACGTCCAGTTGTTTGCCGTCGCGGCTTTGCCGGTTTCCAGTCGGCGGGTGAATGCGGTCGGATCCGTCAGGGTCGACAGCAGTGCAATCGGGCCGTGGCACACCAGCGCTGTGGTTTTGCCTGTTCGATGGAAGTTGTTCAGCAGTTTGCCCAGCGCCTGGCTGTGCAGCAGATCCTGCATCGGTGCGTGGCCACCCGGAATGTAGACGGCATCGAAATGCTCGTAGCCGACTTGCTCGACCCGCGACAGGCTGATGACCGGCGATTCACCGGGCGAGGTGATCTTCAGTTGTTCCAGCAGCGCCTTGTGGGTCTGCAAGGCTGCCACGTCATTGTTGAAATACATCTTGTCGTCGGAGGAGCGATCCAGCGTCGGCGCCTTGCCGGTCGGGGTGGCGAAGGTCACGGTGTGGCCGGCATCGAGCAGCAACTTGACCGGTTGCATCAGTTCGTTGAGGTAGAAACCGGTGTTGAAGACCTTGTCGTCCTTCAGATCGAGATGATCGGAGTCCGACAGCACCACCAGCACATTGGCCGCCTGGGCGTTCAACGCGGCAACGGAGAGAGACAAGGCGAAAGCAAGACGTGTAATTGAGCGCATGGCGATTCCAGAAGATGAAGGAAAGTGCGGCTCACTGTATTGATGCTCATGGCGGCGATAAACTCGCGCCACAGCAAAGCATTTGTTCTCTGGAGATCAAGATGAGTCGCCGATTCGATTATCTGGCCGACGTCGAAGTGTTCGTCACGGTGGTGGAGAAGGGTTCGCTGAGCGCCGGTGCAGTGTTTCTCGCAACCACGCCGTCGGTGGTCAGCCGGGCGATTTCGCGGCTGGAGGCGCGCCTGGGTGTGCAGTTGCTGCGGCGCACCACGCGGCGTTTGAGCCTGACCGATGCCGGTGTGTTGTATCTGGAGCAATCCCGGGCGGCATTCGGCCTGATCGACGACGCCGAGCGCACGATTCAGGGACAGGACGGCGAACTCAGCGGCCGCGTGCGCCTCAGCGTGCCGACCACTTACGGCCACTATCGTTTGCCGGCGATGCTCGCCCGTTTCACCCGGCAGCATCCGCAAGTGCGCGTTGAGTTGAGCATCAGCAATCGCAACGTCGATCTGGTGGCCGAAGGGTTCGACCTGGCTATTCGGCTGGGCGCGTTGCCGGACAGCGGGCTGATCGGTCGCAAGCTGGAGGACGCGCGTTTGTGTGTGGTGGCCGCGCCGGATTATCTGCGACGGGCCGGAACACCGCAGCGCGTCGACGATTTGCAGCGGCATGCGTGCCTGCCGTTCGTGATGCCCAGCACCGGGCGCGTCGGGCCGTGGCTGTTCCGTGAGCAGGGCGAAGACCGCGAATGGCTGCCCAGCGCCAATATTCAGGTGTCCGACGATGTGCTGGGGATTGTGTCGCTGGCGGAGCAGGGGCTGGGCATCTGCCAGACCTATGACTTCATTGTCCGCGAACGGATCGAAAGAGGGCGACTGGTGCGGCTGCTTGAACAGTCGGGCGGGCGCTCCCGACCGTTCTCGGTGATCTATCCGCCGCACCGGCAGCTGTCGGCTTCGGCGCGGGCGCTGATTGATTGTCTGACCCGAGAGGTCAGTCAAGGCACTGGGGAAGGCCTCGACTGACGCGATTCAAACGGCGGGCAGACGCGTCACCCATTTCCCGCCACCCGCGCCGTCCTTCAGGGCGCGCAAGGCCTGGGGCAATTCATCGAAGTTGAACATCTGCAGCGCCGGGCCGATCAGGCTGCCGTCGAGCAGCGCTTGCAGCAACTGCTCGCCGTTGCGGCGCAAGGTCTGGCGATCGTGCAGGCTGGCGTGGACGTGGAAGCTGTTCAATGCCACTTCATGCAGCGAAATCGCGGTGGTGAACGCCGGCAGGGGCGCGCTTTCCTGACGATCCTGAATGCACACCAGATGGCCGTTGTAGCCCAGCAGGTCGGCCATTTTCGCCGCGTGAGCGCCGCTGACTGTGTCGAACACGGCATGCAAACGACGTTCGCCGAGGCTGGCTGCGAGTGCGCTTTGCCAGTCCGGTTCGCGGTAATCGAATACGCCGACTGCGCCCAGGGCCTTGAGCTTTTCATGATGTGCGCCGGACGCGGTCGCCCAGACCCGCCATCCGCGTTGTACCGCCAGTTGCACCAGCAGCAGGCCGACCGCGCCGCCGGCGCCGATCACCAGCACATCGGCCGCGCCATTCGCTGGGACTTTCTCCACGGCTTGCCACGCGGTCAAACCGGGGCAGGGCAGTGACGCCGCCGCGGCATCATCGAGCGCGGCGG
Organism: Pseudomonas sp. lyk4-R2A-10; assembly: GCF_030209075.1. Classification (NCBI taxonomy): domain Bacteria; kingdom Pseudomonadati; phylum Pseudomonadota; class Gammaproteobacteria; order Pseudomonadales; family Pseudomonadaceae; genus Pseudomonas; species Pseudomonas sp. lyk4-R2A-10. The sequence continues at coordinate 176,433 of NZ_JARVSR010000010.1, forward strand.
GCACCGACAGCACGGTGGCGGCGTCGAGCAGGCAGTACTCGGCGAAGCTGCCATCGTTCGCCAGTGATTGGTGATACGCCACGCGACTGCCGGGTTGCAGTGTCACGCCGGCGCCGGCTGCGACCACCACGCCCATGCCGTCGACACCCGGCACACGGCCGGTGTGCCACGCGGAGTGGCCCCACTCGATGATCTTCCAGTCCACCGGGTTCAAGGCGATGGCGCGGTTGGCCACCAGCACTTGCCCGGGGCCGGGTTGCCGGAGAGGTTTGCGGGTCAGTGTCAGGCCATCCAGCCCTTGGCCGGACGTCCAGGCCCAGGCAGCGTAATCGGTTTGCATTGTGCGATTTCCCATGACTGTCAATGGCCGCCAGTATCGGTGGCAACGTGCATGAGAAGAACCGGCCCTGGGTCAAAGGTGTTTTGCGTAAAAGTCAGCAATGGTCCCGCAGCACCTCAATCGACCTGCGCAAACCGCTCCACCAGCCAATCAATGAACACCCGCACTCGATTGCTCAAATGCCGGTTCGGCGGATACAGCACATGAAACGGATACGCTGGCGGACGCCAGTCCTCGAGGATCGGCACCAGTTCGCCGCGTTCGATGGCGGTCCTGACCGTGTAGCTGAAGGTGTGGATGATCCCCAGCCCGGCGAGGCCGGCCGCCAGGTGCGCGTTGCTCTCGTTGACGCTGATCAGGCCTTTGCCTTCGATCTGATGGCGTTCGCCGTTGCGCTGGAAGTTCGACGGCAGGATGCGCCCGGTGGAGGCCGAGCGGTAGGCGATCAGCTGATGGCTGGCCAGGTCGAGCGGGTGGCTCGGGGTGCCATGGCGTTGCAGATACTCGGGCGTGGCGCAGGTGGTCCAGGACACTTCACCAAGGCGGCGCACGGCGAGGGTTTGTTCGGTCAGCTGGCCGCCGCGAATCACGCAGTCGACACGCTCGCTGATCAAGTCCACCGGGCGGTCGCTGACGCCCAGATCAACCTGGATGTCCGGATAGCGTTCGAAGAACCTCGGCAGTTCGGGGATCACCAGCATCGTCGCGGTCGAGCCGCCGATGTCCACGCGAATCTTGCCGCGCGGCAGGCCTTGCGCCTGGCTGAAACCCTGATCGATGTCGTCCAGTTGATGCAGCAATTGTTGTGTCAATTGGTAATAGGAAGCGCCGTCTGCGGTGACGGTGAGGCGGCGGGTGGTGCGTTGCAGCAGGCGCACGCCGAGGTGGTTTTCCAATTGGCCGATCAGTTTGCTGACCGTGGTTTTCGGCAGGTTCAGCGAGTCGGCGGCTTTGGTGAACGAACCGCTTTCCACGACGCGGGCGAAGGTGCGGATCGCCATTAACTGATTCATCGGTTCGAGCTCGGTGGGGTAGATGCGGTTGAGTATTGTGCATGTCTGTGCACAAACAAAACCGATTTTGCGGATTTTTCAATTCAATTCATCGGCCTAAAGTCGCTTCCAACGGCTCACCTACGACCCGTCACCTACCTCGAAACGGTTACTGGAGATTCATCATGAGCAACAGACTTGAAGGCAAAATCGCACTGATCACTGGCGGCACCACCGGCATCGGCCTGGCCTCGGCGCAGGAATTCGTCGCTCAGGGCGCCACGGTATTCATCACTGGCCGTCGTCAGGCCGAACTGGACAAAGCGGTCGCCGCCATCGGCCCACGGGCCATCGGCATTCAGGGCGATGTGGCGAAGCTGGAGGATCTGGATCGCATCTACCGCGAGGTTTCCGCCAAGGCCGGGCACCTCGACATCCTGTTCGCCAACGCCGGCGGCGGGGACATGCTGCCGCTGGGCTCGATCACCGAAGAGCACTTCGACCGGATTTTCGACGCCAACGTGAAGGGCACGCTGTTCACCGTGCAGAAGGCCTTGCCGCTACTGCGCGATGGCGCCTCGATTCTGCTGACCTCGTCGACCACGTCGGTGCAGGGCACGGAGAACTTCAGCGTCTACAGCGCGAGTAAAGCGGCGGTGCGCAACTTCGCCCGCTCATGGTTGCTGGACCTGAAACCACGGCGTATCCGCGTCAACGCCATCAGCCCTGGCCCGGTGCGCACGCCAGGGCTGGCAGGGCTGGTGCCGGCGGAACACACCCAGGGGCTGTTCGATCAACTGGCGTCTATCGTGCCGATCGGGCGTCTGGGCGAGCCGAGCGAGATTGCCAAGGCCGCGCTGTTCTTGGCCTCGGATGACAGCAGCTTCGTCAATGGCATCGAGTTGTTCGTCGACGGCGGTACTGCGCAGATCTGATTTAAACCGCTTGATGCCCCGGCACTTGTTCAGTCGAGTGCCGGGGTTCTTCCGTTTCTTCGTCCGGCGCGTTATCCCAGATCAGGCGCGGGTCGAAACTCATGGCCGAGAGCATGGTGAACACGACCACCAGGCCGAAAAACAGAATCCCTACGCGCGGCTCGATATCCCCCAGCGCCTGGAATTTCACCAGCGCCGCCACCAGCGCGACCACCAGCACATCGAGCATCGACCAATAGCCGATCAGCTCGACGAAGCGGTACAGCTTCGAACGCTCCTTGCGCGCCCAATGGCTGTCCCGTTGCACGGTGACCAGCAGCAAGGTCAGCGCCACGAATTTCACCCCCGGCACGGCGATGCTGGCGACGAAGATGATGACGGCGATGTCCCACGCACCGTGTTCCCAGAACTCCAGCACGCCGCTCATGATGGTGCTGTCGGCGCCGCTGCCGAGCAGGGTGGTGTTCATCACCGGCAGCAGATTGGCCGGCACGTAAAACGCCAGCGCGGCGAACATGTAGGCCCAGGTGCGGGTCAGCGAGTTGGTCTTGCGCCGGTGCAGCGGCGCGTCGCAGCGCGGGCATTGGTGCGGTTCGCCGGTCATGTCGCAGGCCAGTCCGCAGCTGTGGCACAGGCACAGGTTGAGTTCGCTGGCAGTCGGTGGCCGTTTCATAGGATGTCCCACAGTTCACGCACGTCGCGCCCGGCGATGCGGATCAGCAACAGGCTGAGCACGGCCAAGGCAAACAGGCCGATGCCGGGAATGACGTCGAGCATGCCCGCCAGTTTGAACACCGCCACCATTGCGCCAAGCAAACACACTTCGAGCATGCTCCACGGCCGCAAGGTTTCCAGCCAGCGCATGCACAGCTTGAACCCCGGTGAACGGCGCGAGGCGAGGGCGAAGCTCAAGACCCAGATCAACAGAACCAACTGGAAGGCCGGGGCGATGATGATCGAGATTGCCGCGACCATCGCCATGAAGGTGATCGGCCCCTGACTCAGGGCCAGCACTGAATCCCAGAGGGTCGCGCTGTTTTTCAGGCCCTTCATGCTGATGCTCATCACCGGGTAGAAATTGGCGAACAGCCACAGCATCGCCGCGGTGAAGCTCAGGGCCAGCCGTTGCTCCACGCTCAGGTTGTTGTAGCGCTGGAGCACGGCGCCGCAACGCACGCAGAGGGTCTTCTGGTGTTTGGCCAGCACGACTTTTTCGTACACGCAGTCGCAATGCTCGCAGATGATCAGTTGATCGGTGCTGGCCATGGGGCGCTCGGCGGGAGGAGAACTTGAACCCTTTCACTATAGAAGCGCAGGGGCATTCAACAACTGTCACCTTGCGAAACGCGCGTGGGGCGATGAAATCAGCAATCCGGCGGGCAACAGCAACCCGTTCTGGTAGCGGTTTTCCGGTCTTGTCAGAGCACCGGTTGCGTGGCGTCCTCTTCCGCAATGGCAGCCCGCACGCTGGGCCGCTCGGCGATGCGCGACATATAGTTCGCCAGCGCTGGCCAGTCTTCGATGGCGATCCTGAACGTCGGTAACCATTTCAGCACCGTGAACAGATACGCATCCGCTACACCGAACGTCTGCATCAGAAAGGGCTGGGTGGCGAGGAGGCGGTTCAGGTAATCCAGACGCTTGAACAGTTTGTGTTTGAAGAGCGTTTTGGTGGTTTCCGGGATTTCGCTGCTGAACAACGGCGCGCTGCCCCCATGAATTTCCGAACTGATGAAGTTCAGGTGTTCCTGCAAGCGCGAGCGCTCCCAGGTGCCATTGGCCGGGACCAGCGCATGACCAGGCACGAGGTCGGCGAGGTATTGCAGAATGGCCGGCCCCTCGGTCAGCACTTCACCGTTGTCCAGCATCAGCGCGGCCACGTAACCCTTGGGATTGATCTGGCGAAAGTCCTGGCCATCGGCGGTTTGCTTGGTCTGGTTGTTGACCCGGATCAGCTCGAACGGCAGCTCCAGCTCGCGCAACACAATGTGCGGTGAAAGCGAACAGGTCATGGGGGCGAAGTACAGTTTCATGGGGGCTCCTTGCAGATGGAGCCTCAGAATCGGCTATCGCCGCGCCGCTTCGCAAAGGACAAATGCAGTGCTAGCGTATGACAAAATCTCATGGACTGAAGAGGTCATATGCTGCCCCGATTGCCATCGCTTAACGGATTGCGCGCCTTCGAATGCGCCGCCCGGCATATGAGCTTCACCCGCGCCGCCGAAGAACTGAACGTCACGCAGACCGCGATCAGCCATCAGATCCGTCGCCTCGAGGATGAGCTTGGCGTGCGTCTGTTCATGCGCTTGAAGGACGGTTTGGCGTTGACCGAGGAGGGCAATGCTTACTTGCCCGGCATTCGTTCGGCGTTTCTTGAATTGCGCTACTCGACTGAAAAGCTGCTGGAATCCAGCAACAACAGCGTCCTGACGATCAGCACCCTGGTATCGGTGGCGTCGAAATGGTTGTTGCCGCGTCTGCCGTCATTTCGCGAGGCGCATCCGGACATTGATGTGCGGATCAGTGCTTCCACCGAGTGGGTGGACTTTCGCAAGGGCGGCATCGATGCGGCGATCCGCTACGGCGACGGGAATTGGCCTGGACTTCGGGCCGACTGGTTGATGGCCGACGAGATCTTTCCGGTGTGCAGCCCGCCCTTGCTGACCGGCGACAAGCCGTTGAATACGCCGGCGGACCTGGCCCATCACCCTTTGCTGCAAGTCAGCGGCGTGACCGCCAATGACTGGAACGACTGGCTGCATGCGGCAGGCCAGCCACCGCTGACGGCCAAAGGCCCACGATTGACCTTCGACCTGGCGATGATGGCGGTGCAGGCGGCGATTGACGGGCAGGGCGTGTGCATCGGTCGCTCGACCTATGTCGATGACGATCTGCGCGCAGGCAGGCTGGTGGCGCCGTTTGATTTGCGCTTGAAATCCGCTTCCGGCTTCTATCTCGTCACGCCCCACGATCAGGCCGAATCGAAAAAGATCGTGGCGTTCAGAGGCTGGCTATCGCAGGTGCTGGCCAAACCCTTTGTATAAGCGTGTATCCATCGCGCCGCCGTACACAAACGGGTAACAAACCCCGTCATCAGGACACATCCTGCGTACATGCCTCGGCCAAAGTAGTCGTCAACACATCACTACTTCCAAGAGGACAACACCATGCGCCGCACACTTCTGATGACCGCTGCCGCCGTACTCGTTTCGCTGACCGGCCTCGCCCACGCGGCTGACACCCCATCTGCCGCCCCGGCGAAGAGCTGGCAGCAGGGCCTGAGCCGTACCGATCTGGTCCGACAGGACCTGGGTGCGGCGGATCGCGAGGTGATCCAGGCTCGCGTCGATTTCGAACCAGGCGTCACCTCGCCCAACCATGCGCATCCGGGTGTGGAAGTGGCTTACGTGATCAGCGGCACGTTCGAATACCGGCTGGAAGGCCAGGCACCGGTGACACTGAAGGCGGGTGATTCACTGTTCATCCCGGCGGGTGTGGCGCATATCGCCAAGAATGTCGGCAACGAGAAGGGCTCGGAACTGGCGACCTACATCGTCAAGAAGGGCGAGCCGTTGCTGATTCTCAAGCAGTAACGTTCCGCGAAAACGAAGAAGGCCTGCCGATGTGGCAGGCCTTTTTGCGTCCGCTGTTCAGCGTATCAGTGGGCGTAAACCGGGTAGTCGGTATAGCCACGCTGATCGCCGCCAAAGAACGTGCTCGGGTCCGGTGCGTTGAGCGTCAGGCCTTCGCGGATTCGCCGAGGCAGATCAGGGTTGGCCAGAAACGGTCGGCCAAACGCGATGATGTCGGCGCGACCGTCGGCCAGCGCCCGTTCCGCCGACTCGGGGTCGTAGCCGCCGGCGATCATCAGCACGCCACCCCACGCATCACGCAACTGAGCGATGATCGCGTCCCAGCGCGGGTCGAAATTTTCATCCTTGACGGTGCCGACCACGGCCGGCTCGACCAGATGCAGGTAGGCGAGTTTCCAGCGGTTCAGCGAGCGCACGATGTAGCCGAATGTGGCCTCCGGCGATTCATCGCCCATGCCCATGAAGCGGCCCATGGGTGTCAGGCGCACGCCGACACGGTCGGCACCGACTTCGTCGACCACGGCCGCCACCACTTCCAGTAACAGGCGCGCACGGTTTTCCAGGGGGCCGCCATAACCGTCGGTGCGCTGGTTGCTGTTGCTGTTGATGAACTGGTCCAGCAGATAGCCGTTGCCGGCGTGAATTTCCACGCCATCCATCCCGGCGTTCAGTGCATTGCGCGCAGCGCGGCGGTAGTCGCTGATGATGTCGGCGATCTCCGACGTTTGCAGTGCGCGCGGCACCGGCACGTCGCCCCAGACACCGTTGCCCTCGTCGTCGACGATGAAGGTCTTGCCCGGCACAGGCAATGCGCTAGGCGCCACCGGCAGTGCGTTGTCCGGTTGAAAGCTTGGGTGCGATACGCGGCCCACATGCCACAGTTGCATGAAGATCAACCCGCCGGCCTCGTGTACCTGGCGGCTGACTTCACGCCAGGCTTGCACTTGTTCATCGTTGTAGATGCCAGGCGTCCACGCATAACCCTGGCCCTGGCGGGAAATCTGCGTGGCCTCGGTAATGATCAGCGCGGCGCTCGCCCGTTGGCGGTAGTACTCGGCGTTCATGGATGTCGGGATGTCGCCCGGTTGCCCGGCACGGGAGCGAGTCAACGGCGCCATCGCTACTCGGTGGGGAAGTGTGTAGGGGCCGAGGGCGATGGGACGGAACAGTTGTTGTGTCATGGGGGTTCTCCAGTCTTCGAAAAGGATCGGCAGGGCGGTGTCGGGACATTTGGCCCGACACCGGATGGCCCTACGTTAAGCGGCTGTCCGGTGCTTGATAATCCACACGTGACGCCACGCTGCATTGCGCGAAATGCAACGTGGCGTGGTTCAGGAAGGCTGTTGCGAGCGGGTCAGGGGCAGGTTCAGCCAGCGCCGTCCGGTGGCGTTCGCCACGGCATTGCCGATGGCGGCTGCCATGGGGCCCTGAACGATTTCGGCGGCCCCGAGAAACGGTTGCCCCGGCTGGTCGAGCAGGTGAACGTCGACCTTTTTTGGTACTTGCGAGAAGCGCAGGATCGGGTAGCCGCTCCAGTCGTAGCTGCGGATGCCACCGGCGTCATAGGCGACCTTTTCATACAGCGTCCAGCTGGTGGACTGCACGATCCCGCCCTCGACCTGGTTGCGCAGGCCGTCGGGACTGACGATCTGGCCCACGTCCACTGCGGTCACGACGTGATCGATCTGCACTTCGCCGGTCTGCGGATGCACCCGCAGACGCACGGCAATGGCGCAGTAACCCATGATGTTTTTGTAACGCGCGAAGGCGAAGCCAAGGCCTGCGCCGGGTTCACTGCTTTTTTGCGGCCAGCCGACGGCATCGCGAACCTGTTCAACGACAGCCCTTGCCCGGGGATCGGTCAGGTGGGCCAGGCGCAGGGCAACCGGATCCAGTCCGGCCTTGGCGGCCAGCTCGTCGATGCAGGCTTCGATGGCGAAGACGTTGATGTGCGCGCCCAGCGAGCGCATGGCCGAGGTGCGGAACGGCATTTCGGTGACGAAGTTCATATCGATCCGCGAGGAGGCCACGGCGTACAGCGGCACCGCGTTACGATCGCCATCGCCCTCAGGCTGAGCGATCGGCACCGACGGTGCGGAGGCGAACGGCCGGGCCAGCAGGCGTGCGGGCAGCAAGCGCCCGGCGTTGACGATGCGTTCGTTGTGCGGCGTGGTCCACAGCTCATAGTTCCAGTCCTGCAGCCGACCCTGTGCGTCAAGGTTGGCTTGCACTTCGGTGACCATCGCCGAGCTGTACGGCTCCCAAAGGTTTTCCTGCTCGCGCATCCATTGCACCCGCACCGGCGTGCCCGGTACGCGCATGGCAATCAACGCTGCGTCGGCCGCGGCATCGTCGGCGCCGTTGTGGCCATAGCACCCGGAACCTTCGGTGTGGATACAGCGCACGCGCTCGGGCGGCAGCCGCAGCATTTCGGCGATCCCGGCACGCAGCGGATACACGCCCTGGGTGTGGGTCCAGACGTTGAGGGTGCCGTCCTTGAACCAGGCCACGGCGCAGGACGGACCGATCGAACCGTGCATCAGGTATTGCTTGGTCACCCGGGCGCGATATTCGTTGTCGGTCGCGCCTTGTGGGGTGCCTTCATGGCTAATCGGATAACGACGCGAGGGCAGGCGCTTGAGGAGCGCATGGATGTCGCGCGATTCGGGAATCGCCTGTCCGCCGCTCCAGCGCGCCGAGGCGTATCCATGACGCATGGCTTTGATCGCTTGCCATTCATCCCGCGCGACCACGGCCAGATAATTGCCGTCGCGAATCACCTGCACCACCCCCGACAGCGTTTTGATCGAATCAATATCGATGGCTTCCAGCGTGCAGCCGGGGCGCGGCGGGCGGATGACCCGGGCGTGGAGCATGCCCGGCAGGCGAATGTCCTGCACGAACGCGGCGCCGCCGCTGACTTTGCCCGGGATATCCAGCCGTGGCAGCGAATGGCCGATGAGCTTGAACGACGCCGGCGGCATCGAGGGCGACTCGGATTTTGCATAGCGGTGCAGATCGACCTGCTGCACGGCGTCGGCGTAGGACATGCGTTGCCCGGTCGGGCCGAGAATGATGCCGTCGCGAGTCGTCAACAGTGCCGGCGCAACGTTCCAGCTGCGCCCGGCCGCTTCCAGCAGCATCTCGCGCACTTGTGCCGCCGCGTTGAACAGCGCGGTGCCGCTGTCGAAAATCGTGTGGCTGCCGGCGGTGTAGCCTTCGTTCGGCGTCAGTGCGGTGTCGGCGGTGAGCAGGTTGATCGCGGTCGGAGCTACCTCCAGCCGTTCAGCGGCGATTTGCAGCAGCGCGGTTTTGACCCCGGTGCCCAGTTCGACCTTGCCGGTGTAGACGGTGATGCCGTTGTGGCCGACGCGGATCCAGGCATCGAGCCAGGGGTTGGTGCGCAGGCTGCCGGGCAGGTCCGGCGCCAGCACGACCGTACCGAGGGTATCGACTTCGGTGTCAGCCAGGGCGCGGCGCGAGACCGGCACCAAAGCAAACGCTACCAGCAGAGCGCCCCCGCGCAGGAACGCACGGCGACTGTGATCGACCTCATTGATCGTCGTCATAGCGCGCTCCCGTTTTGCCGGGCGACAAGGTTGATCGCCTCGATGATGCGCAAGTGCGTGCCGCAGCGGCAGAGGTTGACGGACATGTGTTCGCGAATGGTCTGCTCGTCGGGGTGCGGATTGCGTTCCAGCAGAGACTGCGCACGCATCAACATGCCGGCGATGCAATAACCGCATTGAGCGGCCTGCTTGTCGATGAACGCTTGCTGCAGAGAGCCGGGGTGTTCGGCGGTTCCCAGACTCTCGACCGTCCGAACCTTTTTGCCTTCGAGACCGGTGCAGGGTGTCAGGCAGGAAAACACCGGTTGGTCATCGACGATGACGGTGCAGGCACCGCATTGGCCCAGACCACAGCCGTACTTGGCGCCGTTCAGGCCTAGGTGATTGCGCAGCGCATAGAGCAGCGGCATGTCGGGCTCCAGTTCGAGAGCCTGGGTGGATCCGTTGACGTTGAGGGTGATCTGAGTCATTTCGTCTCCTGACGTAGCGCTTGGAGGGTGGCAGGAAGGTCGGTCCACGGTTGGTCGGGGCTGGCCTGATGGCGCAGGTAGACGGCCAGGGCGTCGAGTTGAGCGTTGTCGAGACTGGCGGCGAATGAGGGCATTACCGGCCCCGGCTGGCCGGGTTCTGCCGGGATGCCTTCGAGTACGGTTTTCACAAAGTTGCGCGGGCTGGCAGCCTGCAGCGCCGAGGTGCGATCCAGTGCCGGGCGGCCGTCGATGTCACGCATCGGCGCGCCTTGGGCATGGCAGCCGGCGCAGGCACTGGCGAACAGCAGCGCGCCAGAGGATCGATCCGCAGGTTCAGCGCTGGCGCTCGGAATTTCGTTGATCGCGGTTTTCGCCGGCAGACTCAGCAGGTACTCGGCAATCGCCTGAGCATCTTCCGCGGGCAAGCGCGCCAGACCGAGACTGACCGGGCGCATCGGGCCCGCCGCCGTGCCGTGTCCGTCGACCACGTCGGCCCGCAGGTAACTCACCAGTTGCTCGCTGCTCCACGGGTTTGCCCGGTGCGCCATGCCCAGCAGTGAAGGCGCGTCCCAGCCATCCACGCTGCCGCCGGCCAGGTTTTCGCCGGATTTCTCGGCGCCGATCAGGTTCAACGGCGAATGACAGCCCGCGCAGTGACCGGGCCCCTCGACCAGGTAACGCCCGCGATTCCACGCTTGAGATTGCTGCGCCACCGGCGTCAGCGGCTGCCCATGCAGGAACAGCAGGTTCCAGAACGACACCAGTGGCCGGATGTTCATCGGGAAGTTCATGCGGTTCTGTTGTGGCGGCGAGTCCACCGCCGGGCCGCTCATCAGGTACGCATAGGCGTCGGCGATGTCGTCTTCGCTCATGCGCCGGTAATGAACGTAAGGGAAGGCCGGGTACAGGAAGTGGCCGTCGCGGGAGATCCCTTCACGCATCGCCCGCTCGAAGGCCGGCAGCGACCATTGGCCGATGCCGGTCTGTGGATCCGGGGTGATGTTGGTGCTGTAGAGGGTGCCGAACGGCGTCACCAGCGGCAGTCCGCCAGCCAGGTATTGGCCGCCGGGCCGCGTATGACACACCGCACAGTCGCCCGCCTCGACGACACGCGCGCCGCGTTGCCGTTGCGCGGAGTCGAAGGTTTGCGGGCGTTCGACCGGCGCAATTGCCGGCCGCCACATCAGCGCCAAGGCCGCGATTGCCCCGATCGACGCGAGGGCTGCTGCGCTGATCCACAGCGTTCTGGATCTCATGAAATGGCCGTTCATGAGCGGTTGCCCAAGAAGCACGCGGTGGGCGTGAGGGACGGATTTGGCATCTTCGACAACTCCTTGAACGACCGGGGAAGGGCGCCGATGCAAAGCTCTGCGCCAGGTGCCCAAGGGTAGAGAAGGCGCATGCGTCCGGGTATTGCCGGACCGCGCAATAGCACGTTGCGCCAAGTGCAACGCCGGGGGGCGTTGCATTTGGCGCATCACTCAATTGCCTTTGGGATGGATACTCGAAGGCCGAAGCAGCCCTTAGCCTTGGCGTCACTTTTCCAAACTCATCGAGGTGTCATCATGCTTACGGGCAATCCGGCAGCGGCGGCCAAGGCCGAACCATCCGCTTCTCTTTCCGGCCTGATGGTCGCGTTCCTGGCATTCTGCTGCGGCGCGGTCGTGGCCAACCTTTATTACGCTCAGCCGATCGTCGAACTGATCGCGCCGCAGATCGGCCTGTCCAGTGCCAATGCCAGTCTGATCGTTTCACTCACGCAGTTCGGTTATGCATTGGGCCTACTGTTGCTGGTGCCGCTGGCCGACCTGATGGAAAACCGTCGGCTGGTGGTGGGCTTTACCCTCGCGGCGAGCGTGACGCTGTTGTGCGCCGGCCTGACGCATTCGCCGTCGATGTTCCTGGTCCTGTCGTTGCTGATCGGCCTCACTTCGGTGGCGGTGCAGATTCTGGTGCCGTTGGCCGCGCATCTGGCGCCCGAGGCGACCCGTGGCCGGGTGGTGGGCAACATCATGAGCGGCCTGTTGCTGGGCATTCTGCTGTCGCGGCCACTGTCGAGTCTGCTGGTGGAAGTGTTCGGCTGGCGCGGTGTGTTTTTCAGCGCAGCGGCGCTGATGGCTGTCATCGCCCTGATCATGGCGATTGCCTTGCCGCGCCGCGTCCCGAGCCATCAGGCGACGTACGCTGCGCTGATCGGCTCGGTGTTTGCGCTGGCCCGTCGGCACGCGGTTCTGCGTCAGCGTTCGCTGTATCAGGGCTTGCTGTTCGCCAGTTTCAGCCTGTTCTGGACCCTTGCACCGATCGAGCTGATGCGGCACCACGGTTTCAGTCAGGCACAGGTGGCGATATTTGCCCTGGTCGGCGCTGTCGGCGCGGTCGCAGCGCCGATTGCCGGGCGCCTGGCCGATGCCGGGCACGGTCGGCGCGGGACGCTCGTGGCACTGTTGCTGGCGCCAGCCTCGTTGCTGATCGCCGCGCTGCCGGGCAGCGGCTATGTCTGGCTGGTGATTTGCGCGGTGCTGCTGGACTTCGCCGTGCAACTGAACATGGTGCTGGGCCAGCGCGAGGTGTACGCCATCGATCCGCACAGCCGGGCCCGCCTGAATGCCGTGTACATGACCAGCATCTTCGTCGGCGGCGCCCTGGGATCGCTGGTCGCCAGTCCGCTCTACGAGCATTTCGGCTGGAACCTGTCCGCCGTGACCGTGGCGTTGCTGCCGGCGCTGGCCCTGGCGCTGTTCCTGAGCCGCAAGGCCGATGCCTGAACCGCAGGCACCGCTGAGTCCGATGAAGCACGGTCCTACAAGACGATCGGCGAACGGTGATGCACAATCATCACCGTTTCCTTTCGATCGGGCTCCACTTATGGACAAGTTGCTGGCACTGAAGATGTTCGTTGAAACCGTCCGTTGCGGTGGTTATTCCTCGGCGGCGCGCAAACTCGGCATCTCTACCTCTTCAGTGACGCGCCAGGTGGCGGGGCTGGAACACGAGTTGGGCGCCAGCCTGCTCAACCGCACGACACGCAACACCAGCGTGACGGTCGCCGGCCAAACCTATTTCGAGAAAGCGGTGGCCATTCTCGATGCCATCGATGAGGCCGACGCGGTTGTCGCCGACCGTGGCAGCGATGCGCAGGGACGCCTGCGCATCAGTGTGCCGGTCGAATTCGGCCGACAGATCATTGCACCGCAACTGGGGGAATTGCTCGACCGCCATCCGGGGCTTGAAATCAGTGTGTCGTTGAGCGATCAGGTCAGCGATCTGCTGAGTGAGCAGATCGATGTCTCGGTGCGCCTGGGATCGTCGGTGGTCAGTGACGATATCGTCAGCAAGCGCGTGGGCGGCTTTCAGCGCTGGGTAGTGGCGAGTCCGGATTACCTGAGCGGTCACGCTGTGCCGGCGCATCCACGAGACTTGCTCGAGCATCAATGCCTGCGCTTCGACTACGGTGGTTCGCACCAGCACTGGACGTTCCAGGGTGACGAGGAAACCATCCAGCTCAATGTGCATGGCCGCCTGCAAAGCAACAACGCTGATATCCTGCGCGAAGCGGCGGTGGCGGGACGCGGGGTGGCCCTGCTGGCGGACTGGCTGGTGCGCGCCGATGTCGAGGCCGGTCGGTTGACGCGGCTGCTGGAGGGTTATGAAGTCAACCCCGGTAATGCGAGCTGCTGCATCAATGCGTTGTATCTGCCCAATCACCGGGGCTCCAGTCGTATCAATGTGTTCATCGACTTTCTGGAAGACATTCTGGCAGCGGAGCCATCGACTCAACGCTAGAGTGCCGTTTATTGCCGCCCGACGCTTTGTGAGTTCTGCATAAAAAAGCGCCCGCCAAAAAAACCGTGGCGGGCGCCTGGGAATGCGCAGCGATAGGGAAGTGTGAACCGTCGGGTGATCAGGCCACCGGAATCAATGGGTCGGCCGCGGCCAGTGCGGTTGCACGATCGGCGGCAGGCGGGTAGATCCACACGGTGTTGATCTGGGTCTTGAGGTCCTTGGCCTCTTGCCCGACCAGTTTCAATTGGCGGTCCCAGCCCTCGGTGAACACCGCGCCCCAGGCGCCGAGGTCAAGGCAGGTCACGTACTTGGGCTGGCGGTAGGTGACCGGTGCGACACCGATCAGATCAGCCGCCACATTGTTGCCGGCATAACGGCCCAGGCTGATCGCATGCTGGCAGGACATCGCGGCGTAGTTTCCGAGATCATCCGTGGCGGCATAAGCGACGTCGCCGGCGGCGAAGACATCCACGTGCCCCAGCACTTTCAAGTGGCCGTCGACGTGCAGGCGACCTTGCGGATCACGGCTGCCCGGAATCTGTTCAGTGAGCGGGCTGGCGCGGAAGCCAACGGTCCAGATGACGGTGTTGGACTCGATCCGTTTGCCGTCAGCCAAAGTCACGCCGCCGGCATCCACCGAGGCGACCGAGGCGTCGACTACCCATTCAATGCCCAGCTCTCGGGACGCTTCGACAATGGACGGGCGAATGCCGTCACCCAGAGTCGCGGCGATTTTCGGCGCGCGATCCACCACGATGACCCTGATCGGCGCATCGTCACCCAGTGCGGCACGCAGGCGGGCCGGCATTTCGGTGGCGGTTTCGATCCCGGTAAAACCACCACCGGCGACCACCACGGTATTACGCGCAGCGCTCGACGGCTGGTCCTTCAACGACTTGATATGGGCTTCGAGGCGTGCTGCTTCTTCGATCTGATCGACATCGAAGGCGTGTTCGATCATGCCTTTGAGCGGTGGCCGGATTACTCGGCTGCCGGCAGCCAATACCAGTCGGTCATAGTTCAGCGTGCCTTGTGTGCCGAAGGCATCGCTGTAGGTCACTTGCTTGCTGGCGGTGTCGATGTTGTCGGCGATGCCTTTGACGAATTTCACGCCCACGGCATCGAACAGTTCACCCAGCGGCGCTTTCATGTTGTGGACATCCGGCTCGTAGAAGCGCGGACGGATGCGCAGTTCTGCCTGGGGTGCGAGGACGGTGATCTGCACGTCGTTACGATCATGCTGGTCCAGCAGACGTGCGGCGCTCAGGGCGCTCCAGACTCCACCAAACCCTGCGCCTATCACTAAAATGTGCTGTTTCATCGGATGACTCCTGTGGAAATTCTGGTCGTTGAACGGCTTGTCCGTTGATGCGTGACCGTCTGCCGCTCTGCACGAAGCAGGTGGTTGTGAACAACCGCAGAGCCGGTTCGATTCGCTGGGGAAGATGCTATCGGGGAAGGTGCGGCGAGACACTTCTACATAGGGTCAGTGCCGACATGCTTAGGTATGGGGTGGGGTATACACAGGTATAGAAAGAGGGCCGTCAAACGGCGCGATTGAATGCGCTTTCGATGCAGGTGATGAGTTCGCCGCACGGGAAGGGTTTAGGGAAATAGGCGAGGGGCTCGGGGAATGCGGCGTTGACCCTTGGCGGACGCCCCTGGTAACCCGTGATGAAAATGATCGGGATGCGCACGCCTCGGGCGCACAGCTCATCGTACATCTCGATGCCGGACAGACCGGGCATCTGGATGTCCGAGATGATGCAGCCGGGGCGGGGCGGCGCCTTCATCGCCAGAAAAGCCTCCGCGTTCGGGTACAACTGCACGGTGTAGCCGTGCGAGCGCAACAGGCTGTCCAGCGCCATGCGCACGGACTCATCATCATCGACAACCGATACAACAGCGGTGTGGGACATTGCTTTACCAGGGCTGATCTCGGGTAGCCCGTCGAGGACGCCCGCCATTGCCGCACGATACGCCGCTCGGTTCGGCGGCGTACTTATACGTGTGTATAGCGACAGTATTTGAACGTCTGCGAGCCCGGTGCCATTGCGCTGTGTGGCGTCAGCGCGAGAACCGGCTGCGGTATTCCCGGGGCGAGACCGAGAGGTGACGGTAGAAGGTGTCGCGCATGCGTTCTTCGTCGCCAAACCCGCACAACTGCGCGATCTGGTCGATGTTGCGCTGAGAGTCTTCGAGCATTCGTCGCGCCGCTTCCAGGCGAAACAGCTCGAGTGCCTTGGCCGGCGTGCGGCCAATCTTGCGTTTGTAGACCCGCGCGAAATTGCGCGGGCTCATTTGCGCCTGTCGGGCCAGCGATTCGACGCTCAATTGCGAGTCGCCGAGGTTTTCGCTGATCCACAGGTGCAATTCTTCGAAGCAGCCTCTGTCGTCGATCTGCGCTTGCAGCAACTGGCTGAACTGCGCCTGACCGCCAGGGCGTTTGAGAAAAACCACCAGCTCACGCGCCACCTTCAACGCCACGGCGCGGCCGCAATCGGCCTCGACCAGCGCTAGCGCCATGTCGATTCCGGTGGTGACCCCGGCGGAAGTCCAGACGTTGCCTTGCTGGATGTAGATCGCATCAAGGTCGACATCGACACTCGGAAAACCACCCTTGAGCATGTCGCACATGCCCCAGTGGGTGGTTGCGCGCAAGCCTTCCAGCAGCCCGGCCTGGGCCAGCAGAAAGGTGCCGCTGCACACCGAGGCGGTGCGTCTGGCCTTGGCTGACGCCGCGCGCAGCCAGTCGACCAACGCAACATTGTCGAGCATGGCCTGACGGATGTTCGGCGCACCGGGCACGATCAGCGTATCGATGGTTGTCTCGTCAAAGGTGCGCAGGGCCAAGGTGTTGACCGACAGCCCTTCGGCGGTGGCGATCAATCCGCCGTCCAGGCTGGCGGTGTGCAACGCGTAGCCAGGCAAGCCGCGTTCGGCCATGGCCTTGGACGCGGCCCAGAACACGGTTTGTGCGCCGGTCAGGTCCAGCAAGCCCATCTGCGGATACGCCAGGAACACCAGCGTGCGCGGTTGCGCGAGCAAGCAGGTGAGAGGGTCGGGTTGGTGAAAAATAGAGTTCATGACTGCTCAGGGACCTGATGATCGCCCGCTTTTCGGCGATCCGGTGCGCCGTAGTTTCGGTGTTTGCGGGCAGGAGCGCGAATATACATTGGTATGGGCCACTGCCACCTCAACAGCGGCGTTACTCGGTCGATGTGGTTCAAGCCCTATACCCGCGTATGGTGTTGGACGTCGTGGTCGCGATGCACACTCGATTTCAAGGCGCGCCATTCAGCGCTTGCGCCAGCAAGGGCATTCGTCCGGGAAATTTTGACTCAGCCAAGAGGAAAGCGACCATGTCAACGTATCTGAATCACTCCAATCAAACCAACGCAACCGATGACCGGCAGGCGTCCGTCACCCGCCAGCCATTCGCTCCGGCGCAGGAGCTGGTGCCATCGCGCTACGCACTGCAGGTCGGCGACATCGACGTGGTGGTGATCAGCGACGGCGTGCTGCCGCTGCCGACCTCGACCATGTCCACAAATGCCGACCCGCAGGCTCGCGCCGCCTGGTTCAAGGACATGTTCCTGGGGCCGGACGCGTTTGACTGGGCACTCAACGTGCTGGTGGTGCGCAGCGGCGAGCAGATCATTCTGGTCGACGCCGGGCTGGGCGGGCAGTTTCCCGGCTTCCCCCGGGCCGGCCAGTTGCCGAAACGCCTGGAAGCGGCGGGCATTGATCTGGCCAGCGTGACTGACATTGTGATCACGCACATGCACATGGACCATGTCGGCGGTCTGCTGGTCGACGAGGTGAAGAGCCGGTTGCGTGCGGATGTGCGCATTCACGTCTCGGCAAAAGAGGTCGAGTTCTGGGAGACGCCGGACTTCACCCAGACCGTCATGCCGGCGCCAGTGCCTGACGTTCTGCGCGCGACGGCCAATCAGTTCATCAACGATTACCGCCGCCAGGTGCGCACCTTCGAGGATGAATACGAAGTGGCGCCGGGGGTGGTGGTGAAACTCACCGGCGGGCATACGCCGGGGCACAGCATTGTCTACGTCAACTCGGGCGGCGAACGCCTGACCTTTGCTGGCGACGCCCTGTTTCCGGTGGCCTTCGAGCATCCGGAATGGCACAACGGTTTCGAGCATGATCCTGAAGAGTCGGTGCGTGTTCGCATGCGTCTGATGCGCGAAGCGGCGGCGAGTGGCGAGTGGTTTGTTGCCACCCATCTGCCGTTCCCGTCGGTAGGTCGAGTGGCGGTCGATGGCGATGCGTTCCGCTGGATTGCAGCGTTCTGGGATTACTGATCGGCTGTCGGCGGCCCGGCTGCATTCTGCCGGGCTCGATAAAAATCAGGCCCCGCAAGTGATGAGCTTGCGGGGCCTTTTTTTGCTTTGAGGTTTGTTGGTCGGGCAGCGGCGGCTCTGCATCCAGTTATTCGTCAGGGCCGCTCAACGGCGGCGCATCAGCGCCTGTTCGATGCAGGCCAGCAATGCCCCGGTATGGAACGGTTTGGAGAAATAACCTTCCGGCGTCTTCACCCGCGCACTGAACTCGGGGGGCAGGCCCGGTTTGCCAGTGATGAAAATCGTCGGAATATGGATCTTCCTGGCCGCCAGCGCCTCGTACATTTCGACCCCGCACATGCCGGGCATCTGAATGTCCGAGATCAGGCACCCGGTCTGCTCTGGCGCGCTCGATTCAAGAAATGCAAAAGCGCTGTTGAATGTCTTGACCGTATAACCGCAAGACCGCAACAAACTGTCCATTGAAACCAGAACAAGTTCGTCATCATCGACAACTGAAACAATAGCTGAGTTGAACATGGGAAACCTTGCGTTCTTTGCGGGTGTCTGTCGCGCCCGCCATACTTGCAAGATACGCTTTCAAAAATTGTGGAATAGTATACGTGGGTATGTTTAGTTGGTTTTTTTGTTAGTTGCGAAAGTTAATCAATGTTCAGCAAATAAATGGTTGTTGATTAACGAAAGAAAGTAACTGTTATGTCGAGTGCAGGCTTCAAAGAGTTGTCGGCTGGCGCAGTCGTTGTTGGCAATTGCGCTGGCGCGACAGTCGCGGAACAAGGCATCGGCGGCCCGCAGTCGGCTCAGGGCGCGGTCAATGCCTTTAAGGCAGTCGGCAAAGCATAAAGGTTCGGGAGCCTCATTGAGGTCGTAGAGCGCGTCGCGCTGGGCATGGCCGCCCAGGTCGGTGATGCCGGTGACGAGAAAGTCGGCGTAACGGGTATTGGCATTCAACAGCCTGCGAAACAGCGTCTGCACCGGTAGAAAGCTGACGGTGCGCATTGTCTGCTGGCTGTGTCTGAGTCGCGCCAGAATGCTCAGCGTCGCGCTCAGGGTCTGCGTCAATGCGTCGATGATCTCCACGCGCTCAGCGGTGGACAACGATGTGTGCGTGCCATAGCGGGTGATGCAGGGCGGGTGACTGACCAAATACAGTTTGTGCGGTGCGTTCATGACCACCGTCTCCGGCTAGCGCTCGTGCGCGATGGAATGTTGTGATTGCAGCAGCGGACTCCACTGTTTCTGGTTGTCCGGGCGTCGGTAGTACACCACCATGCGCCGGGCGACCTGCATGGCCAGCTCGCGACCGTGATCGGCCTCGACCATTGCCAGCGCCAGATCGATCCCAGCGCTGACGCCGGCGCAGGTCCACACCGATGCCTGGTGAACGAAGATGGCCTCGCGATCCAGCTCGACCCTGGGGAACAGCCGCTCGAACATGTCAGCCATCAACCAGTGTGTCGCCACGCGCAGGCCGTCGAGCAGTCCGGCCTGAGCCAGGAAAAAAGCACCGCTGCATACCGACGTCGTACGGTTGGCCGTGGCTGACGTGGCGCGCAACCAATCGACCAGCGGCGCGTTGTCTCGCAATGCCTGGCTGATGAGCGCCGAGCCTGGAACGATCAACGTATTGATCGGCTCGTCGCCGAGCTCATCCAGCCGCCGGGTTTGAACCACCAGGCCTTCGCCGGTCTGCACCGGCCCGCCTTGCAGGCTCGCGGTGTGCAAGGCATAACCGGGCAAACCGAGTTGCGCCAGTCCGCACGTCGCCGCCCAGAAAACGGTCTGCGCACCGGTCAGATCCAGCAGGCCCATTTGCGGGTATGCCACGAACACGACGGTTCGTTCGTGTACCGGAGTTTCGGGTTCTGCGCCGGGGTTTGTACGTTGGATAGACAATGCGGGTCTCCATATCGCCACCGGGCGACATCAGGGGTGGATGGTTGTCATTGATCGTGTTCGAGCGCAGCCAATGGAATCGCAAACACAAACTGCGTGCCGACGCCCTCGGTGCTGTTGACCCAGATGCGGCCGCCGTGGAATTCAATGATCGAACGGCAAATCGAGAGGCCCATTCCCAGGCCGGTGGGCTTGGTGGTGAAAAAGGGGTCGAACAGCGAAGGCAGGATGTCCTCGGCAATGCCGACGCCGGAGTCGGCGATTTCAAGCACGGCCTCGTTGTGCAGGATCGAGGTGGTGATCCGCAGCGTCCGGGCGCGGTCAAGCACATTGGCCATGGCCTGGCAGGCGTTGATGATCAGATTGATGATGACTTGCTGCAGTTGTACCCGGTCACCTTTGATCCGCGCACCGTGAGTGCCCAGTCGGGCGTGCGGGCGAACCTCATGGAAGCTGATGTCATGTTGCATCAGCGTCAGCGAGTCACTGACGATGTCGTCGAACACTTCGACATTGCGCTGCACCTCGCTGTGTCGCGATAACGCTCGAATACAGGCGATGACATCGGAGACCCTGACCGAGTTTTGAATGATCCGGTCCAGCGAACGGCGGGCTTCTTCCAGGTTGGGTTCGGGCCGGTTGATCCAGCGTTTGCAGGATTCGCCGCTGGTGATGACCGCTGCCAGCGGCTGATTGATTTCGTGGGCAATCGACGCGGCCAGTTCGCCCATGGAAGTCAGGCGCGTGACGTGGGCGAGGGTGGCTTGCGAGTGAAACAACGCCTCTTCCGACTGTTTGCTGGCGGTGACATCCATCAGCGCCCCGGCGTATTGCGTGCGCCCGCGATGTCTGGGCAACGGGCTGGCGATCATCTGCACGTGCTTGATCCGACCATCCGGCATGAGCAGCCGATGCTCGACTTCGACCAGCTCCTGCCGGCGCGCAAACTGCTCCAGCACCTGATCGATAACCGGCAGGTCGTCGGGATGAGTGCGTGACTTGACCAGCGCCAGTGTCGGGGTGACGTCCGGCGAATACTCGAAAATACGCGACGACTCTTGCGACCATGAAACGCTGACTTTTTTATCGATGATGAAACCGATACTGCCGGTGTGGGTAAGTTTCTGTGCGCCCAGAAAGAACGCTTCCTTGCGCCGCAGCGTTTCAGTGGCGCGTTTGCTGCGCAACGCGAGCAGGGAAATGGTCGTCAGCGCGATCAGGCACCTGACGAATCCGGCGATGCTGCGGTGATCGCGATAACCCTCATCGACCAGGAAGTCGGCCGTCAGCAGCGTGAGGCAACCCAACGCGACGGCAAGAAATACCGGTACCGGGAAGATGTTCGCGGACATGAATACCAGCGTGATGTAGAACAACGTCGGCGCAACGTCCAGATCGAGGTACGCGTTGGTTATATAGATCATGCTGCCGACCGCTATGGCGCAAAGCCAGGCGAAGGCGTCTGAACAAAGAAGTTGTGCGCGACGTTTGATGATAGACATTTATTCTTCCAGATTTTTGCTATCGGACGGCAGGTCGTGTTCTTTCGATGAAGCAGGCAAACGCTATGAAAGGCGTATTAATGAAGAGGTTAAAAAGTCTGAAGTTGTTTTTCAGACATGACGGTTGTTGGCGACTGTCTGTCATTCACCAATCGTTGTATTGAGTAATGGTTATTTGAATAAAAATCTTATTCGAAGACTTCTACGCTGGCACTGCTGCATTGGGTCACTTGCAATATGACTGCGTATGAAATGGATATACCCAAGTGTTAGTTGTTCGGAACTTGAGTGTTGATTGTGCCGGGCAGCCACGGCGGCTTGAGCCATACCGTATCGTTTCATTCGGTCACCGATGTGCAGGCAGCGCCGCGATGACTTCGGCCATGCGCACGAGGTCGGCAAATGAGCGCGCGCCCATCTTGCGCATGGCCTGGCCCCGGTGGATCTTCACAGTGATTTCACTGAGGCCGATTTCCCCGGCGATCTGCTTGTTCATCAAGCCTGAGGCTGCCAACGCCATGACCGTCTGCTCCCGGGGTGTCAACGTCCCATGACGGGCGCGCAGTTCATCGGCATGCCGCCCTGACTCGCGACGCTGCTTGTCCCGCGAGTGCGCGGCGCAGACGGCATCGATCAGGTCCTGCTCGCGAAACGGTTTGGTCAGGAAGTCCACCGCGCCGGCTTTCATCGCGCGCACGGTCATGGCGATATCGCCGTGTCCGGTGATGAACACGATTGGCACATTGGTTCCGGCGGTGGCCAGTTCATTCTGGAAATCCAGCCCGCTGCTGCCTTGCAGGCGCACGTCGAGTACCAGGCAACTCAGCGTGTCCGGACGTTGATACGTCATGAACTCGGCGACCGATCCGAATAGCTCCACCCGCAGACCAATGGAGCGCAACAGGCTGCCGAGGGATTCGCGCAACGCGGCATCGTCGTCGACGATGAATACCACCGGCTCGCTGGGGTTGTTGCTGATGGGATTGTTGTTCATTGCTCTTTTCCCAAAAGGTTGTGACGTTGTGGCGAATCCCTTGGCCGGGCGGCCGGTGTTTGCTCGTGCGGGTTGATGCCCGACCAGAGACACGGTCCCGCTGGCGATAGCGCCGTGCGACACGTTGCGCAGGTGTGGGCGTGAGTAGATAGACGGTTAAGCATCGTAGTGGCGCAGCACGCCGTCAGCTAGGACAAAAAACCCGAAAAAACGGCCATTGCACCGGTCTTTGCGCGGCCCGATGCAGCTATCGGTTTCAAACGGTTCATACACAAGTATCAAAACACTCACCTAACGCATGATCCCGCTGTCCCCAAGTACCACAGACGTCCGGCAGGCGCGCCCTTAACCTTTATCAGCTCTCCGTCGATTTCAATGGCCGCGTGCCGGGTGGTGAACTTCATGAACAGAAATGAACTCCGTCGTGTCGACATCAATCTGCTGGTGGTCTTCGAGACGCTGATGCATGAGCGCAACGTCAGCCGGGTCGGCGAGAAACTGTTTCTCGGTCAACCGACCATCAGTGCAGCGCTGGGGCGTTTGCGTGTGCTTTTCGACGATCCGTTGTTCGTTCGTGCGGGGAGGGTGATGGAACCGACAAGGCGGGCCGAGGAAATTTTCGCCAACCTGACGCCGGCGCTGGATGGCGTTGTCGCGGCGTTGAGCCGTTGCCAGCCCTTCGCCCCAGCTACCAGCGAGGTGACCTTTCAGGTCGGCCTGTCCGACGATGTCGAATACGCGTTGCTCCCGCGACTGCTGCGCCAGCTTCGTAGCGAGGCGCCGAATATTGCCTTGGTGGTGCTGCGCGTCGATCAGCAGCAGATGTCGCAGCGGCTGTTCAATGGCGAGATTTCTCTGGGCATCAGCCCTACGCTCGATCTGCCGGCCAACGCTCGACGCAAGAGTCTACGGTCGATCCGGCCAATGCTCCTGCGCTCGGATACCCGCCCGGGCCTGCTGGCGCTCGATGAGTTCTGCGAGCGCCCGCATGCCATCGTGTCGTCCATGGGCAAGGCCAGGGATGACACCGACCACGCGCTGGACCTGCTTGGACGTCGGCGCAAAGTGGTGCTGGCAGTGCCGCAGTTCAGTGCCTTGCCAAGGTTGTTGGCGCAGAGCGACATGCTGGTCATCGTTCCGGATTACGTGGCCAGGGCCATGGCCTCGGTGAATGGCATCAGGGCCGAGCCGGCCCCTCTGTTGCTGCCATCGCGGGAGCTTTCCATGGTCTGGCGTGCCGCTGCGCACAACGATTGCGCTCAGCGTTGGCTGCGTTCGCGTTGCCAGGCATTTCTTGGCACGCCGATTGAGTTGCAGGTAGTGCCAAAATTACGCCCCGCGTTGCCCGTCGATCAGACGTTGATGATGGCCCGGTAGATAACTGCAACGGCTGTGTGATTCGCCCAATAAAAAGCTCCGACTCGATCGGAGCTTTGTTTTTAAGGGGGTGTATGTGGCTTGCCGTCAGGAGGGCACCCCGGCAAATCACGCATTGATAAACGCCAGAAGATCCGCGTTGATGGTGTCGCCGTTTGTGGTGCACATGCCATGGGGCTGGCCGGGGTAGGTTTTCAGCGTACCGTGCTTGAGCAATTTGATTGAGAGGTGAGCCGAATTGGTGATCGGCACGATCTGGTCATCTTCACCGTGCAGCACCAGGGTCGGCACATCGATGTTTTTCAGGTCATCGGTGAAGTCGGTTTCGGAGAACGCGCTGATGCAGTCGTACTGCGCCTTGATCCCGCCGTTCATGCCCTGACGCCACCAGTTTTCGACGATCGCTTCAGACACTTTCGCACCTGGGCGATTGAAGCCGTAGAACGGTCCGCTCGGGAAGTCACGATAAAACTGGCTGCGATTCTGCGCGAGTGCCTTGCGCAACCCGTCAAACACCTCCATCGGCAGGCCTCCGGGATTTTTTGCGGTGCGCAGCATGATGGGCGCTACAGCGCCGATCAGCACGGCCTTGGCCACCCGGCCGCGACCATGCCGCGCCACGTAGCGCGCCACTTCACCGCCGCCGGTGGAGTGGCCGATGTGCACGGCGTTGCGGATGTTCAGGTGTGCCATCAACTCGGCAATGTCGGCGGCGTAGGTGTCCATTGCGTTGCCCATGGCCGTTTGCGAGGAGCGACCATGGCCACGTCGATCATGGGCGATGACGCGAAAGCCCTTGTTGAGGAAGAACAGCATTTGCGTGTCCCAGTCATCACTCGAAAGGGGCCAGCCGTGGTGGAAAACGATCGGCTGGCCGTGGCCCCAGTCCTTGTAGAAAATCTGCGTGCCATCCTTGACGGTGAACATTCCCGAATCGCTGCCTTTACCGGCGCTTTTGCTGCCCCCTGACGCGGATGCCGGTGTCTGCTGCGTCGCCAGCGCCGGCAATGCCACCGCCAGGGTAGCGGCCATGGCACCCGTCGTGATCAAGCCACGACGGGTGGTTCCGTTTTTCTCGTCAGTCATTTTGAACACCCATTGAGTTAAAGAAGTTGCACAGGCGGCGCAAGGCTGCAGCCCTGGCCGAAGGCAATCTTTGGGCAAAGGGGTACGACTGACCACCAGACATGGGTTTTTGAAATTAACGCTTTGGTATGTAGGTGTGGCGGGAGGAATCTTGGCGGGGGTGGCGCGTCCCTGCGCCTGGACAAATTAGAAGGTGTATTTGGCCGTCAACATCATGTTGCGCGGGCTGCCATAGCTGTCGCCGCCGTAGCTGACGGAGTTGGCGATGGTGGAGTAGTACTTGCGGTCGAAGATGTTGTTGGCGTTGAGTTGCAGGTTGAGGTTTTCATTGACCCGGTAGCCGGCCATCAGGTCGGTCACGGCGTACGCGCCTTGCTTGAGTCGGTAGTTGCCGCCATCGAGCAGTTCGATGTCGTTGTACATGCGGCTCTGCCAGGAAATGTTGCCGCCCACGCGAAGTTTTTCCAGCGGGCCCTGAAAGTTGTAGCGGGTGGTCAGTTTGAACAGGTGCTCCGGCGTGTCGGTGTCGAACTGCTTGTTCACGTTCTGCGGGTTCGCCTCATCCTTGATGGTGTGCGTACGGGCGTAGGTGTAGCCGCCGCCGATCTGCCAGTTGTCGGTGAGCGCGCCTTGCAGTTCGAAGTCGATACCCTGGCTGCGGATCTCGCCGGAGGCCTCATAGCAGGAAGACTGCGGGCAGTTCGGCACGAACACCTGCACCGCGCGGTTTTCCTGATCGACACGGAACACGGCGAGGCTGGCATTCAGCGCGCCGCCCAGGTATTCGCCCTTGATGCCGACCTCGTAGTTCTTGCCCACGATCGGCTTGACCGGGTTACCGGAGGTGCCCTTGTTGCTCTGCGGGGTGAAGATGTCGCTGTAGCTGGCGTACACCGAATGATGGTCGTCCAGCTCGTAGATCAGGCCGGCATAGCGGGTGACGTTGCGGGTGACTTTGTAATCGCCGTCGCCATCGCGGTTGTCGTAGTCGTACCAGTCCAGACGTCCGCCGAGGATCAGTTTCAGCGGGTCGGCCAGGCTCAGGCGGGTGGTCAGGTATACGCCGTCCTGAGTGGTGACTTCACGTGTGTTGTTGGTGTGGACGAAGTCCGGCTTGCCGGCGTTGATCGGCCAGTTGGTGTCGTACGGCGAGTAGTTGTGGGTGGTCAGGTCGTAGATGCGTTTGCTGGCGCCGACCACCAGTTCATGGCTGCGTCCGAAGGCTTCGAACGGGCCGCTGAAGAAGGCGTCGAGACCGGCCTGGTTTTCATCGGCCTTGGATTGGTAAACCGTGCGGGCCAGGGTGTCGTTGACCCAGCGCGACTGGTACGAGCCGGAGAACAGCGCGTTCTGCTCGGAATAGTTGGCGTTGACCTGCAGCTTCCAGTCGTTGGCCAGTTGCTGACGGATCTCGGCGAAGACGGTGTTGATTTCCTGATCCTTGTCTTCCCAGGAAGTGCCGGGGTTGTACGAGCGCGGGAGGTCGAGGTGATGGCCGTCGAGGCCGATCATTGATGAACCCCAAAAGTAGTTGGTCCTGTCCTTTTGGTGCGAGAAACCGAGGGTCAAAGTGGTGTCGTCGCTCAGATCGGCTTCGGTGACGGCGTAGAACAGGTTGTGTTGCTCGTCGACGTCATCGATGAAGCTGTTGGCGTCGTGGTAGGACGTGACCACCCGGCCGCGCAGGGTGCCGCTGTCATTGAGCGGGCTGGAAGCATCGAGCTCGCCGCGATAGTTGTCCCAGGTCCCGGCGGCGCCGGTCAGGGTCACGCGCTGCTCGGCCAATGGGCGTTTGCGCACCAGGTTGATCGCCGCCGAAGGGTTGCCGGCACCGGTGACCAGACCGGTCGCGCCCCGAACGACTTCAACCCGGTCGAACATCGCCAGATTCGGCTGGGAGCCGACGTTCACGCCGTCGTAGCCGCTCGGAATGCCGTCGTACATCAGGTTGTCGATGTTGAAGCCCCGGGCTTTGTAGGCCTGTCGGCCGGGGCCGTTGGAGTAGTCGAGGAACAGCCCCGGCGTGGCGTTGACCACGTCATTGATGCTGGTCATCGCCTGATCGTCCATGCGCTGGCGGGTGATGACGGTGACGGCTTGTGGTGTTTCGCGCAGGGTCAACGGCAGTTTGGTGGCGGTGGCCATGGTGCCGGTGGTGTACGACTCCGAGCCTTCGGTGGTACTGCCCAGTTGGGTGGATGTGATTGCAGTCGCGCCGAGTTCGAGGGTGGCGGGCGGGGCGGTGTCCTGCACCTCGCGGGTTTCATCGGCCAGCGCCGGGGTCATGACGGCCATGCAGATGGCCATGGACAGGAGGTTGCGTGACGGGTTGAAACGATGTGGCGAGGTGGGGCGCGACATGGAGGCTTCCTGATTATTAAATAGCAAACAAAGCGCTGTTGAGAATCATTGCCAATAATTGTGTCAGGGTTTTTTACAGCGACAAAGCGATTCGTGAAAGAAATGTGAAATCGCGCAACGGGAGAGGGAGCTGGGTCTGTGTCGTTACGGAACCGCTCAAGCACGGCCCTTGGCGCTCAGACAGCCGAAAAGCCGCTTGTCAGTTTCCAATGCAAACCAACAGGTTGGCGTCTACTTTTGTGGCCGGGTCAGTCAAATGACAGGAGAAATTCTGAAGTCATTCATGCGCTTTCGAACTGGCCCCGTGACGTTGATTTCAGGATGGATCTTGAATGAGGCGCGGAGCAACGCCCAGGCGATGCGTAACGGAGAAACCGCGCCTTTGAGCTTGTTAAGGAGAACGCAGATGGCAATCAGCCGAGTCACCGAAACAACCGATAAAACCGCACTCGTCAAAGCCGAGGTGTACCGCTGGTACAACCTCTTTTTCCCGTGGTCGCGCGGCGTGGCTTCCCAGTCGGAAGACGCGATAAAGCCTTTGTACGATGCCCTGGCGAACGATTTCCGGGTGGTGCTCACGGACGGTCAGATCATGGATCGGGAGAACTACTGGGAACGCCTTTGGGGACTGCACGGCAAACGTGCCGGAAGCCCCGAGTCGCACATCATCAATCTCTCGATCACGCCGCTTCCCGGTGACTTCTTCCTCACGGTTTTCGACCTGGTCAAGAACGGGATCACCAAGAAGAAAGTCGACTCGGCGCTGATGCGCCTCGACCCGGATTCGCCATCGGGAATCTCGTGGATTTACGTTCACGAAAGCGAGCACGAGACGTCGTTCGCGTAAATCGTTCAATGACCGTTCGCTCCTCTGGTTGTTTGAACCGGAGGAACGGCATCGCTCAACCCTGTAAAAAAACCGCCCGAAGCCGTGCATCGGGCGGTTTGCAGGATCAAACAGGGCTGATTCAGATCAGCCGCAGGGTGACGTCGATGTTGCCGCGAGTGGCCTTTGAGTAAGGGCAGGTCTGATGCGCCGCGTCCACCAGCGCCTGGGCAACCGAAGGCTCCAGCCCCGGCAGGCTGACACTCAAGCGTGCCTGAAGGAAGAACGCATCACCGGTCTTGCCCAGATCGATTTCGGTTTCGACCGCCACATCCGCCGGAAGCCTGATCTTCTGTGCCGCGGCTGCCTTGCCCATGGCGCCGATGAAGCAGGCCGACCAGCCGGCTGCCAACAGCTGTTCCGGATTGGTGCCGCTGCCATTCGAACCCGGTGGCGAGAGCTTGATGTCCAGATTGCCGTCAGAGCTGCGTGAGGCGCCATCGCGCCCGCCAGTGGTGCGGGTCTTGCCGGTGTACAGCACGGTGTCGAGTTGATTGATCATGGAAATACCTGCCTGAGTGATGGGTTAAGTCGGACAGCGAAGGTTCCGATGGCCCACACTTTTGCATTGGCATGTACCCGTGATGTGTCGTGCGGCGGCGTTTTTGTATCGCTCTGTAGCCTGGCCTGGACATCGGGGACGAGGCAGGCCATTGGTTCCTGTCGCTTATCACGTCAGACGATACGCATTGACCGCTTACAGACTCGCTGTGCATTGCGCAAAGGGGCAGGCTTGGGTCTGCCTGCCTCTTTCGCGATCCGGGCGGATAACCGTTCCCGGCGTCTGCGTCAACGTGCGGGGTTTACCCCGTGCGACGCGTGCGGCTGGCATCTTTGGAAGGTGGGCAGCCAAACTGGCGACTGTATTCCCGGCTGAATTGCGACGGGCTTTCGTAGCCCACTCGATAACAGGCGCTCGCCACATCCAGCCCTTCGCCGAGCAACAGCCGGCGGGCTTCCTGCAGGCGCAGTTGTTTCTGATACTGCAGCGGACTCATGGCGGTCACTGCCTTGAAGCGATGATGCAATGTGGAGTTGCCCAAATTCGCGACCCGGGCGAGTTCTTCGATGCGCAAGGGTTGGGTGTAGTGGTTGTTCAACCAATCGATCGCCCGCGTAACCCGACGTGTTTGCGAGTCGCCGAGGGCAAGCTCATACAGACGACGGCCGTGCATGCCGCGTAGAAGGCGGTAATACAGCTCCCGCAAAGCCAGAGGTGCCAGCATGCCGATGTCTTTCGGGGTGTCCAGCAGTCGGACCAGTCGAAGCATGGTTTCCAGCAGGGGCACATCGACCCTTTCAAGGAAAAGTCCCAGTTCCGGCTCGTCCGGTACGCCCGCCGGCGGCGCGTCGGCGATGACCTGGGCAATTTCCGCGGCCTCGAAATCGAACCGGATACACAGGTAAGGCGCTTGCGGACTGGCCTTCAGCACGCGCCCGGCAACCGGGAGCGTCACCGAGACCACCAGGTAACTGAGCGGATCGTAGAGGTAATGATCGTCACCCAGGCTGATTTCCTTTTGTCCTTGAACGATCAGGCAAAGTGCCGGTTTGTGCACGGTATGGATCAGCTCCGAAGGTGCATCGAAACGAATCACATGCAGCGGAGCTATGGCGGTCTCATAGATCCCGGGTGTGGTAAAGCGTTGAGTCAGCAGCCGAACCAGTTCGTCACGGTAGATGGCTGTGTTTTGAAGGATGAAAGCATCGCTTTGTTCCATTTCAAGGCTCTCACATGTGTTCATGAGCGTCTGCCCGGAACTGCCCGGGCAGACGATATTCACCCGACATCATCAAAGTACTCATTGCCGATAGAGGATCATTCCGGCGTGATACAGCACGTCGTCATGAAAGTGGCCATCAGCGGTGAAGCCGGTGTCGTCCCAGTACTGGATGTAATCACCAACCAGTTCGTAGCGGCCCTGATAGGCGCTCTTGTTTTTACCACGGGCCTCGTCGTAACGACCAGTCGTCAGAAGCTCATGACGGATGAATCCATCCGCGGTGACCCACATGCCTGCGTAACGATGGTCCTGAGTGGTTTTTTTGGCATCTTTCATCACTTTTCTCCTCGGATGTTCAGACTGAGCCGATACGGCCCAAAGCCGTGCGATCAGAGCCGTTTTCGGCAACGCGAAAACCCGGAGTGCGATCACTGCCGCCTTCAGTGACGCGCATGCCGGGCGTCCGGTCAGATCCGTCAGCGGCCAGGTACAGACTGGTCGAGGAAAGGTTGATCGCGCAGGCCACCATCGCGCCGATCACCAGTGAAAGGGAAAGCCGTTTTGCGTTTTTCATTGTTCAGTCCTCATTGACGTTGTTCATCTGAGCGGCCTGCCGTGGCCTGTGTGTGCATCCGTTGCGTGCTTTCAGATTACGTAGCCGAGCGCAGCGGTGTTAGGACGAAACTGCCGCAGATTTGCCTGATCCTCTCGGGCTGGTCGGGCGTGTCCTGCGGCGCATTTGTGCTGCGGCTCAGCCGGCCGTGACCGTCATGCCGCCGTCGGCCATGACCACCGAACCGACCATGAAGCTGGCCCGATCCGAGGCGATGAAGGCGACCACTTCGGCGATTTCTTCCGGTTGGGCGGCGCGGCCGATCGGCGCCGCTTCGCCATGTTGGGCGAGAAAGGCAGGGCCATCGTCGACCACATCGTTGAGGATGTTGGTCACCACATCGCCGACACCGACAGCATTGACGCGGATGCCGTGGCCAATGACCTCAAGCGCCAGGGTGCGCGTCAATTGGGCCAGCGCGCCTTTGGAAGCGGTGTAGGCGGCAATGGTGGGGAAGGCGAAATAGGAAGCGTAGGACGCGATGTTGACGATCGATCCGGACTTGTTGGGCATCATCGCTTTGACCGCCTCCCGGCTATGCAAAAAGGCCGCCGTGGCGTTGACCGCCTGAATGCGTTCCCAGTCTTCGCGGGTCATGTCGATGACCAGTTTGTTGATGATGATGCCGGCGTTGTTGACCAGAATGTCCAGCCGACCGAATTGCTCGACGGCCAGGGCGACCGCGCGTTCGGCTGCGCCGTCCTGAGTGATGTCGGCCACCAGGGGGACCAGGCCAGGGCGGGCCAGCGCTTCAACCTCAGGGTTTATATCTTCAGCAATGACTTGGGCGCCGCGGGCGTGCAGCAGCAGTGCGATGGCCTTGCCGATGCCACTGGCCGCGCCAGTGACCAGCGCGACTTTACCGGCCACTTCGTTTGGGGTGCTGTTCTTGAAGTCGGTCATGATGTTCTCCAGCGTTTTGATCGAGTAGGGATAAGCCGTGTTGGCGCCGGCGAGGCGCTGTCATCGGCGACGGGTCTACTGTCTCGCAGCGGAGTGAGGTCGGCTTTCGTGAGATTGCCCACGCTGTCGGAGTTTTGCGCTGAATGTCAGTGAGGGAGGTTCGGTGCTCGATTCAACCCACGGCAAAAGCTCGATATCATCGAGCCGGTCTCCTGACGCGGCGTACGGGCAAGCGTCCGAGACCTGTCTGGCTTGGCACAGCCGAATCTGAAAAGGACGAGTTCATGGCACATACCGGGCGCACCTCCCAGGAACCGATGTCGACATCTTCTCGAGACTTGCGCATCACCGGCGAGTCGATGGGTGAGTTCCTGCCAGGCGAACCGCAGGCGTTACCCTCGCGCCCGGAAATCACCGACGTAGTGATTCAGCTGTTTACCCATCGCAGCGTTACTGAGCCCATTCTCGTGCCTGCGGTGGTGGAACCGCTGCTCGTTCTGGTTCTGGCCGGGGCGGCGACGGTAGAGGAGCGCGCATTGGGGGGCGAGTGGGAAGCTGCGCAGGTCAGTGCCGGCGATTTTTTCCTCACCAGCTCCGATGAGCCGTATGAAATGCGTTGGCAGACGCACGGAGGCGATACCTTCGAGGTCATGCATCTTTATCTCGGCCTGCCGCTGATCGAGCAAGCGTCTCGAGAGCTGTCGGGTCAGCACGCAGGGTCTGTGCGTTTGCGCGATGTTTCAGGGGCACGGGACGAGCGCGTCGCGTTTGTCATGGAGCAATTGCGCACCGAACTGCTTCTGGAACGCTCGCCCAGTGCTCTTTTCGCCCGCTCGCTGGCGCAGGCGCTGGCCGTGCATCTGGTGCGCAGCTATCTGGCTGAAAGCCAGCCCGGGCGTCGGGTCAACGCCTTGCAAGCCTTCAAACTGCGCAAAGTCACCGACGCCATGCGCGCGCATCTGAGCGCTGAGTTCAGCCTGGCCAAACTGGCCAGCCTTGCCGAGCTGAGCGAGTACCACTTCAGCCGCCTGTTCAAGCGGGCGACGGGGCTTTCGCCATCGCAGTACTTCATTCGCTTGCGCATGGCTCGCGCGCGGCACCTGTTGCTGGAGACCCGTCTTGGCGTCATCGACATCGGGCTGGAGGTCGGCTACTCAAGCCCCAGTCATTTCTCGCAGGTATTTCGTCGCGAAGTGGGCGTAACGCCCAGCGAGTTCCGTGGGGCCTGAGCGCCCCTACGCTACAAATTTGCAGGCGATGCACACAGACACGAATAGGCAAAAGTGGCGCAGGTTTCGGCACGCGCCGACGACGCCCGTGCCCTTAATCTTTTCGACGTACCCCGCAGCAACGACCGCGTCTTCAGCGGTCGGTGCTGAACTTCAATGCAGACAGCAGGAGCTACGGATATGTCGAACATTCAAAACAAAGTCGTCCTGATTACCGGTGCAAGCAGTGGTATTGGCGAAGCAGCGGCCAGGTTGATTGCTGCCAAAGGCGCGCATGTGGTCCTCGGTGCCCGCCGCACCGAGCGTCTGGACAAACTGGTCAGCGAAATCCAGGCCGAAGGTGGCTCGGCAAGTGCCTGCGCACTGGACGTTACGGATCTGCAATCGATGCACGCCTTCGTGGCGTTCGCCAAGACGCAACATGGCAAGGTCGATGTGATCATCAACAACGCGGGGGTGATGCCTTTGTCTCCGCTGGCTTCGTTGAAGGTCGATGAATGGAACCAGATGCTCGATGTCAACGTTCGCGGTGTGCTACACGGTATTGCCGCCGTCTTGCCGGACATGCAGGCGCAGGGTTTCGGTCAGGTCATCAATATCTCGTCCATTGGTGGACTCGCGGTTTCTCCGACAGCGGCAGTGTACTGCGCGACCAAATTCGCGGTCCGGGCTATCTCGGATGGTCTGCGCCAGGAAACGGACAAGATCCGGGTGACCGTGGTGTGCCCGGGCGTCGTCGAGTCCGAACTGGCCGATACGATTTCCGATGAGGTGGCACGCGAGGAAATGAAAGCCTTCCGGCGTGTGGCGCTCAATGCAGACGCCATTGCGCGGGCGCTCACCTATGCCATCGAGCAGCCTGATGATGTGGACGTGAGTGAGATTGTGGTTCGTCCGACCGCCAGCCCACACTGAGCAGTCTGGAGGCTAGCCAGTCCCGCGCCGTGCGCGGGACCAGCAAGTCGATGCTTTATCAATCTTTCCTCTAGCGCATCTGCAGGATGATCGGACTGCTGCTGGCCGGATCGGTGTGTTCACGCAGTTTGCCCACCGTCTGCGCATCAACGGCACTCCCCTGATTGCCCCAAGTGCTGCGCATGAACGTCAGCACTTCGGCGATCTGCTGATCCGACAGCTGCTCACGGAAGGCAGGCATGCGATAGGCATCCGGCACGCCCGCCGCCACCACTCGTTGCGAACCATTCAGAGTGATGTTGATTGCCGAGGCACTTTCCCTGGCCAAAGCCGAGGTAGCGCCCGCCAGCGGCGGCATCCATTGCGATTGACCCTTGCCGTCCAGACCGTGGCACGACGCACAGCGCGTCACGTAGGTCTGTGCACCGGGCGATTCCAGACGTTGCGCTGCCGAAACCGCTTGATACTGCCAAGGCGCGCCATCCCGTTCGCGATCTCCCGGAAGCGACTTCAGGTAGTGGGCAATGGCCGTCAGATCGTCGTCGCTCATGAACTGTGTGGAGTTGTTGAACGCCTCGGTCATCGAGCCGTAGACCACCGCGTGCTGGTTGCGACCGGTCTTGAGGAACTGCACGATCTCTTGCTCGCTCCAACGGCCCAGCCCGGTGTTGTGGTCATCGCGCAGGCTCGGCGCGTACCAGCCATCGAGCAGGGCGCCGGCGAGGTATGGCTTGCCGGACTCATCCAGTGCTTTTTCGTTGAACGCCAGGCTGCGCGGAGTATGACAACTGCCGCAGTGCCCGGCGCCCTGAACGAGGTAAGCGCCACGGTTCCACTGTTCATCCTGCGACGGTTTGGCTACGTAGGGCTCCGCGTCGACAAACACACCGTTCCACAGTGCAATCGGCCAGCGCAGGTTCAGCGGAAACGGAATTGCACTCGGGATGTTCGCTTGTTTCACCGGTGCCACGCCTTTCATGAAAAACGCATACAGCGCTCGTACGTCTTCATCACTGAGCTTGGCGTAGGACGGGTAGGGCATCGCCGGGTACAGACGGCGACTGTCGGGCGCCACGCCGTGGCGCACGGCCCGGTCGAAGTCCGCCAGGCTGTAGTGACCGATGCCGGTTTCTGTGTCCGGGGTGATATTGGTCGCATGGATTGAGCCCAGCGGCGTGGCCATTTCCAGCCCTCCGGCGAACGGCGCGCCGCCCGGCACACTGTGGCAGGCCACGCAATCGCTGAGCCTGGCGACGTATTCGCCACGGGCCACCAGCGCCGGATCGATGTCGGCCACGGCGATCTGATGG
Source organism: Pseudomonas sp. lyk4-R2A-10 (assembly GCF_030209075.1). NCBI lineage: Bacteria > Pseudomonadati > Pseudomonadota > Gammaproteobacteria > Pseudomonadales > Pseudomonadaceae > Pseudomonas > Pseudomonas sp. lyk4-R2A-10. Next base: position 211,233 of record NZ_JARVSR010000010.1, read on the forward strand.
TTTTCCAGGCGCGAGACAGGCTCGCGGGTGACATACCAGGCCAGCAGGCCTGCCGCGACCAGACACGGCACGGCCAGCCAGCCAGCGGTTCTTGCGAATCGGCTGTTATTCATGAACGCTCCGGCGCTGATCAGGTGAAAGTGTGTCGGCTCAAGGGCAGGCTGCGTACCCGCTGACCGGTCAGCGTCGCCACCGCGTTAGCGACAGCGGGCGCGACCGCAGGCAACGGCGGTTCACCAATGCCACCCATTTTTTCCCCGCTCTCGACCACCCGCACATGCACCCGTGCCATCCGCGCAGGCGGCAGGATCGGGTACAAGTCGTAGTTGCGCGCCCGGGGTTTGCCATCCACCCACACGGCTTCCTCGACCAGCGTTTGCGACAGTCCCAACGCCACGGCGCCGTTCACCTGAGCCTCGACAATCGCCGGATTGACGATGCTGCCCGGATCAATCGCCTGCCAGATGTCGTGCACCTTGACCTGGCCGTTCTCGATGGACACCTCAGCGATCACCGCCGTCTCGGTACCGAACGGCGAAGCCATGGCCACGCCGCGCGCACGTCGGCTGCCATCCTCGGCGGTAAACGGCCCGCGCTTCCAGCCTCCGGACAGTTCACCCACCGCTTGTAGCAGCGTGGTCAGGCGTTTGTTGTCACGCAGCAAATGCAGGCGCAGCTCGAATGGGTCTTTGCCCCCTTTGTCGGCCAGTTCATCGAGGAACGATTCATAGAAGAAGTCGTTGAGGGAATTGCCCACCGAACGCCAGTAGCCGAGCATCGCCGGGCCTTTGACGTAAATCTGCGCGATGCGCTTGTTGGGGATCGCATAGGACTTGCCTGACAACCCTTCGAGCGCCGTCGGGTCGAGCTTTTCACCCTGTTTGCCGGCGAGGGCTTCGGTCGGGCCTTCGGTGGCACTGATCGCTTCGATTGCCAGCGGCCAGCCGTCGCTGTCCAGCGCGGCGCTGAAATTCACCGCTGCCACCGGTCGAAGCACGTCACGCAGGAACTCTTCTTCGCGACTCCAGATCAGTTTGACCGGGCGGCCAACTGCTTTGGCCAGCGCGATGGCCTGAGGGTAGGGACTGGCCGAGTCGTAGAGGAAATGCCGACCGAAGAACCCGCCCAACAGCGGCGAATGCAAGGTGATGCGTGACGGATCGAGCCCGGTGCGTTTGGCGATATCGGCGCGGAACATGTCCGGCGCCTGATTCGGCAGCCAGACCTCAAGCGAACCATCCGGATTGAATCGGGCCAGTGCTGAAGGCGGCTCCAGCTGTCCGTGGTTCAGGTATTGGTTGTGGTAAGTGGCGTCGATCCGGGTCTTGGTCTCTTTGAGAGTCGAAGCCACATCGCCTTCGTGTTCATCATCTCTGGCGGGGCTTTTATCTTCAGCGAGGCGCTTGAACCAGGCATCGCTGGAAAAGTCGGCGGGCATCGGCCGCACTTGGCTGTCGGCCGTCGGCTCTTGCCAGTCGACCTGAATCGCCTCGACGGCACGTTTGGCGTGCCACCAGCGCTCGGCGACCACCGCTACAGCGCCCGGCAGACGGTGCACGGAATGCACGCCTTTCATCGCCTTGACCTGGTCTTCGTTGCGCAAGTTGCCCACGGTCATCCCCAAGCGCGGGGCATGTTGAACGGCGGCATGCAGCATGTCGTCGACCTTCAGATCGATGCTGTACAGCGCCTTGCCGGTGGATTTGTCGTAGGCATCGAGACGCTTCACCGGTTTGCCGATCCAGCGGAACTGACTCGGATCACGCAGCTTCACCGAGGCCGGATCGGGAGCCGGCAGATCCATCGCGCGCTCGGCCAGTTCACCGTAGGCCAGCGAACGGCCCGATTTGGTGTGCACCACTTTGCCAGGCTCGGTGCTCAACTCGCTCACCGGCACGCCCAGTTGCTGCGCGCCGGCCTGCAACAGCATGGCGCGGGCGAGGGCACCGAGGCGGCGCATGACCGGGTAACTCATGCGCACCGACATGCTGCCGCCGGTGATGCGCAGGCCGTTTTCCATCACCACGTAGGCTTCTCCGGGCGGCGCTGCTTCGACCAGGAAGGTCGCCGGGTCCGCATCCAGTTCTTCACCGACGATCTGCGCCATGGCGGTGAACGTGCCTTGCCCGCCTTCCATGAACGGGCAGAGCAGACGCACGCGGTTGTCCGGGCGGATTTCGAGAAACGCCGGGACTTGGGTGCCGCGCTCGGCAGACGCTGCCGCTTGTACCCGTGTCGCACCGAGCGGCAGACCGAAGCCGAGCACCAATGCGCCGACGGCGGTACCGGTCAGGAAACGTCTGCGCGACACATTGATCGGTTCCTGCAGATCCAGTACTGAAGCGTGTTGTGAAGGGTCGATACGAACGTTCATCACGCGTCCCCCTTGCCGGCAAGTTCATGCACGGCGGCATGAATGGCGTTGTAGGTACCGCAGCGGCACAGGTTGACCATCGCCGCCTCGATCTGCGCATCACTCGGTTTGGGGTTCTGCTTGAGCAGCGCGGTGGCAGCCATCACCTGCCCGGACTGGCAGTAGCCGCACTGGGCGACCTGCAGATCGACCCAGGTCGAGACGACCCGTTTGCCCACGTCATCGGTTTCGATGGCTTCAATGGTGGTGACCTCGCGGCCAACCACACCCGCCACCGGCGTGACGCAGGAACGCACCACATTGCCGTCCACCAGCACCGAGCAGGCGCCGCATTGCGCCAGTCCGCAGCCGTACTTGGTGCCGGTCATGCCCAGATCATCGCGGATCACCCACAGCAAGGGCGTATCGGCGTCGGCATCGACCTGATAGGTCTTCTGGTTGATTCGTAGTTCCATGGTTCACCCGCTTGATCATCGGTTGACGTGCATTGTTATGAGCGGTGACACGCGGCGGGGCGCATCACCGGTTTTGGTTCAATTCGCGACTGTGCCGAGCGCGGCTGCCTCGAAGGGCTGCCCGCGCAAAAGGGCCATGTCGCGGCTCGGTGCGGTGCCGAACAGCCGGCCATATTCGCGGCTGAACTGCGAAGGACTTTCATAGCCGACCGCAAACGCCGCGCGCGAAACGTCCAGGCGCTCGACCAGCATCAGTCGGCGGGCTTCGTTGAGCCGCAGCCATTTCTGGTACTGCAGCGGACTCATGCCGGTGAGCTGGCGGAAATGATGGTGAAAGGTCGGCGCGCTCATCTGCACCCGCGCGGCCAGATCATCGATGCGCAGAGCATCGGTGTAGTTGACCTTGAGCCAGTCGATGGCCTTGGCGATGCGATAACCCTGACCGTCGACGGCAGTGATCTGCCGCAGCCGTGGGCCTTGGTCGGTGTGCAGCAACCGGTAGTGGATTTCCCGCAGAATCAGCGGCGCCAGGACCGGGATCGCCTCGGGTTCATCGAGCAGGGCCAGCAGGCGATCGAGCGCGTCTTCCAGCGCTGACGACAGGCTGCCAATCGCAGCGCCCGTACCCGTTGATGGCTGGCGTTTCGAGGGCAAGCCGCTCTTGGTAATGACCTCGGCAAGCATGCTGACATCCAGCTTCAGCACGAGGCCGACACAGGGCTGTTCAGGACTGGCGAGCATCACTTCGGAGTTGGCGGGCAGATCCAGTGAAGTGACCAGAAACCGCGAAGGGTCATAGCTGTAACCCTGACCACCCACCCACAGGCGCTTTTCGCCGCGGCCCACAAGAATCAGGCTGGGTTCGATCATGCACACAACGGGTGGTGCCGGTTGGTCGCGACGAAACAGAGACAGACCGGGTATCGACGTGGCGAAGTCGCCCGGTGCGCGCACGTGCGGGTCGATGTGCCGTGCCAAAGGTGATTCCTGGGGCAGAGGGGTCGGGATCATGTGGGCTCACTCCTTTGACCGAACTCTAATGCGCGCGCGAGACGTTTCCTATCCATCTCCCTGCATCGCCAGAGGATCAGGCAAGCATTCAAGAGGAATGCGCTAGGGAAGCACCGGACTGACCGGGAGAATGTGTCTATCTGTTACAGGGGCACTGCCCGGACGGGCGACAAACTGTTTGCCCCTGCGCATCACACCCCTACGTTTTTTCGCACCACGGGTAGTTTTCATGACGTTTCCTTCTACAGATCCTTCTAAAAGAGCAGGCGGCTGGAGCGCCGTGCTGGCGATGTCGCTGGCCGCATTCGCTCTGGTCGCTTCCGAGTTCATGCCCGTCAGCCTGCTGACGCCGATTGCGGCAGACCTGCACATCACCGAAGGTCAGGCCGGGCAGGGTATTTCCGTGTCCGGTGCCTTTGCCTTGATCACCAGTTTGTTGATCGCCTCGGTCGCCGCTCGCATCGAACGCAAGCAGCTTCTGCTGGGCCTGACCTTGCTGATGATCGTCTCCGGAACGGTCGTCGCACTCGCCCCGGGCTACCCGTCCTTCATGTTCGGACGTGCGTTGATCGGGATTGCGATCGGTGGTTTCTGGTCGTTGTCGGCGGCGACTGCCATGCGCCTGGTGAAGCCTGAACAGGTTTCCCGCGCGCTGGCCATCGTCAATGGCGGCAACGCTTTGGCCACGGTCATCGCCGCTCCGGCGGGCAGCTTCCTTGGCTCGTTGATCGGCTGGCGCGGTGCATTCTTCTGTGTGGTTCCGGTCGCGGTGCTTGCCGCCGTGTGGCTGCTGATCAGCCTTCCGTCTTTCAAGGCCGAGCGCCAGGCCGGTAGCGGCAACGTTCTGCGGTTGATGAGGCAATTGCCAGTGGCTTTGGGCATGGTCGCCGTCAGCGTCTTTTTCATGGGCCAGTTCATGCTGTTCACTTACCTGCGGCCATTTCTCGAAGGGGTCACCGGTGTCAGTGTTTCAACATTGTCTTTGATGCTACTGGGCCTGGGGCTGGCAGGTTTTATCGGCACCTTTCTGATCGAACGGTTTATGGGGCGTGGCCTCTATCGCACGTTGACCGCCATTCCGCTGATCATGGCGGTGATCGCGCTGGCGTTGGTCAGCTTCGGCAAATCACCGCTGCTGACCGCCGTGCTGCTCGGACTCTGGGGGCTGGTTGCCACAGCTGCGCCGGTTGGCTGGTGGACGTGGCTGGCGCAGACGCTCCCGGATGATGCGGAAGCCGGAGGCGGCTTGCTGGTGGCCATCGTCCAACTGGCGATCGCCGGCGGCGCAATCGTTGGCGGCCTGGCCTTTGATCTGAGCGGTTACAAAGCCACCTTCGAGCTTAGCGCCGCTGTCCTGGTCGCTGCTTCCGTGCTGGCCTGGCTGGCCGGGCGCAATGCCACGGAAGTTCATCTTGTCGAGCCGAACGCGACAGCCTGACGAGATCACCTGCAACCTTCCTTATGGCTCAAGCATCAAACTGCGCCAAACGATAACGGGCGGCTGAGCCTGCGCATCATCCGGTTGAAGCACTTGCTGCTCCTCTGGCGAAATCACTTCGGATGATGAGCGCTCAAGCAGTAAAAGCTGTGCAGTGTCTACGTTCGATTCATGAGTCTGCGGCTTGGTCATTTGAGCAAAACAACGACCTTGCCCTTGGCGCGTCCCTGCTCAACGTACTTCAGTGCTTCAGCCGTTGATTCAAAGGGGAAGGAGCGATCAACCACTGGTTTGATGATCCCGTCCTCCACGAGCGCGGTGATTTGTTGCAGTTGAGCGCCATTGGCCCGCATGAACACGAACGCGTAGCTGACATCCTGCTTGCGCGCTTTGCGACGAATGCCAAGGCTCAGCAGGCGCATGACTTGCTGCAATGGCCAGGACAAACCTTGCTCCCTCGCGAACTGCACAGTGGGTGGGCCCGAGATGGAAATGAGTTGGCCGCCGGGCTTCAGGACCTTGAGTGACTTCTCCAGCACGTCGGCGCCGAGGCTGTTCAGCACCACGTCGTAGTCATGCAGGACACTTGCGAAGTCCTGCTGTGTGTAGTCGATCACCAGATCGGCCCCCAGCGCCTTGACCCATTCGACATTGGCGGTACTGGTGGTTGTGGCGACAAACGCACCGAGGTGTTTGGCAAGCTGAATCGCAACTGTGCCGACGCCGCCGGAACCCGCGTGAATCAGCACTTTCTGGCCCTTTTGCAGCCGGGCGGTTTCAACCAGTACTTGCCAGGCGGTCAGTGCAACCAAAGGCAGGGATGCTGCTTGTGCCATGTCGGTATTGGCAGGTTTCAGGGCGACCGCGTTTTCGTTCACAGCGATCAATTGGGCGAACGTCCCGATCCGCGCTTCGGGCGGGCGAGCGTATACCTCGTCTCCCGGTTTGAAGCGTGTCACCTGCGGGCCGACTTCAACCACGACACCCGCCAGGTCATTGCCCAATATCAACGGAAAGGCGTAGGGCAGGATCAGCTTGAACTCGCCTTTGCTGATCTTCGAATCCAGCACGTTGACACTGCTCGCATGGACCTCGATCAACACGTCGTGGGCACCGACTGCGGGGGCGGGCGCTTCGCCAATGCGTCCGGGGTTCTTGCCATAGCCATCAATCAGAAATGCTTTCATCGTGGTGCGGCTCTTGCTGGTTGTACGGAGGGTAGTCGGTGGGTTGCGGTGTTGCTGCGTGACGTGATCAAGCATCGAGAAACGCCTGCGCCTTGGCCACAAAGTCGGCGTGATGCTGGAAAATCCCGCCGTGCCCGGCATCCTCATAAATCACCAACTGTGCGTCGGGGATAAGCCTGGCCAGTTCAAACGAGTTAACGCTGGGCACCATGATGTCGTTGTCGCCGTTGACGACCAGTGTCGGTGTGCGCAAGCGTCCGAGCGCTTGCCGCGGTTGTCTGCCCCACGCCGTGATGGCTTTCAATTGCCGCAGGAAGGCGCGTGGCGTCGGGCCCTTGTCGCGATTGTTCTTGCGTGCCTTGAGGCGTCTCAAATACTGCGAGGCAGATCGTCGTCCATTGGCCGACGAGGTGAAGAAAAGGTAGAACTTGGGATCGCGCAGGGTCAGCAAGCCTTTGAGGATCAATGGCCATGACACTGTGCCGACCTTGTCGATGCCGGTGCCGCCCGCCGGTCCAGTACCGGTCAGAATCAACCGGCGTACCAAGTCAGGCGCCTTGAGGGCAATGTCCTGAGCGACGAAACCTCCGAGGGAAAAACCGAGCACATCCACGGTTTTCAGCCCCAGCGCATTGATCAGCTGGATGGCATCGTCGGCCATTTCGCCCACCGTCAGTGGCGCGGTACCACCCGAGTTGCCGATGCCGCGATAGTCGGTGGTGATGACGCGTCTGGTTTGCGCCAGGCCATCGATGATCGCGGGGTCGAAGTTGTCCAGCACCGCGCCCCAATGATTGAACAGCACGAGGGGCACGCCGGTTGCGGGCCCGGTGTCGCGGTAGGCGAAGGGAATGCCGTTGACCGTGATCGACTGGTTCGCCGCGTCGATGAATGACGTCGGCGAACCCGAGCGGGAATTTGTCTGCATTGAACTCATTGTCACTCCGGCAAGCCGGCAGGATGCGATGCAATGCCATGTGCCTGCATCGAACCCGGCGCGAATGCTCGCTAGCAAAAAATCACTGTGGCGTCTGGTAGCGTTGGGCAACCGCAGACTGGCGGATTTGTCCCAGCAGGCCCTGGCGTGCGCCCTGCAGGTCATCCCAGCGCTCGGCTTCGTGCAGCGGCGGGATGGTCACAGGTTCGCGACGATCAAAACCGACCAGTGCGGCATCCACCAGATCACCCACTTCCATGATTTCGCTCAGGGTGTTGATGTCGACGCCGGAGCGATCCCAGATTTCCGTGCGGGTGGCGGCGGGCAACACGGCCTGCACGTAGACGCCCTGAGGCGAGAGTTCCAGGCTCAGGCCCTGGGACAGGAACAGCACGAAGGCCTTGGTCGCACCGTAGACGCTCATGCCGAACTCCGGCGCCAGGCCCACCACCGAACCGATGTTGATGATCGCACCGTCGCCGGCCTTGGCCAGGCGTGGGGCGATGGCGCTGGCGAGCCGCACCAGCGCCGTGGTGTTGAGGGCAACCAGTTGCGCGACGCTGTCGGTGCTTTGGTCGACGAAGTGGCCGGACAGCGCGGCGCCGGCGTTATTGACGAGAATGCCGATGCGGGCGTCGTCGCGCAGGCGGCTTTCAACGGTGGTCAGATCGGCGAGTTGGGTCAGGTCTGCCGGGATGACATCGACGGCGACGTCGTGCTCGCTGCGCAGGCGCGCTGCCAGTGTGTCCAGGCGGGCCTTGTCGCGGGCGACCAGAACCAGATCGTGGCCGCGTTGGGCGAAGCGGTCGGCGTAGACGGCGCCAATGCCGGTAGAGGCGCCAGTGATGAGAACAGTAGGGCGAGTGCTCATGGGGTATCTCTTTTTCAGGAGGTGAGAAACAGAACGCGCTCAGCTTGCGCTGACGCTCGATTCAGCCAGCGTCGGGTAGTCGATGTAGCCCGCCGCGCCGCCGCCGTAGAGGGTGGCGGGATTGAACGCGGACAACGGCGCACCCTGTTTGAGGCGCTCCACCAGATCCGGGTTGGCAATGAACGGGCGACCGAAGGCGATCAGGTCGGCCTGGTCTTCGGCCAGTCGCGCAGTCGCCAGGTCCAGGTCATAGCCGTTGTTGGCGATATAGGTGTTTTTGAAGCGCTGGCGCAGGGCGCCGAAATCGAAAGGGGCCACGTCGCGCGGGCCGCCGGTCGCGCCTTCGACCACGTGCAGGTAAACCACACCGAGGGCGTCGAGTTGCTCGACGATGTAATTGAATTGCGCCTGCGGATCGCTGCTGGAGACGCCATTGGCCGGCGACACGGGAGACAGGCGCACACCGGTGCGATCCGCGCCGATCTCGTTGATGACAGCCGCCGTCACTTCGAGCAGCAGACGCGCACGATTTTCAATCGAGCCGCCGTAAGCGTCGGTGCGCAGATTGGCGTTGTCCTTGAGGAATTGATCCAGCAAATAGCCGTTTGCACCGTGAATTTCCACGCCATCGAAACCGGCAGCGACTGCGTTGGCCGCAGCCTGGCGGAAATCGGAGACGATCCCCGGCAGTTCGCTGGTTTCCAGGGCGCGGGGTTCGGAGACGTCTTCAAAGCGGTTGTTGACGAACACTTTGGTCGCGGCACGCAGCGCAGAAGGGGCCACCGGTGCGGCGCCGTTTTCTTGCAGGTCAACGTGTGAAACGCGGCCGACATGCCACAGCTGCAGGAAGATTTTTCCGCCTTTGGCGTGGACGGCATCGGTGACTGTGCGCCAACCGTCTATCTGCGCCTGTGTGTAGATCCCGGGGGTGTCCTGATAACCCTGACCCTGTTGGGAAATCTGCGTCGCTTCGCTGATCAGCAAACCGGCGCTGGCGCGTTGGCTGTAATAGGCGGCCGCGTATTCGCTGGGGACAAAGCCCTGGCCTGCGCGGTTGCGTGTCAGCGGTGCAAGAACGACGCGGTTCGACAGCGTGAGACTGCCTAGCGTGTAAGGGGAGAAAAGAGTCTGTTTGGTCATCTGATGAATCTTCCGTGCCCGTGGATGAAGATCGGTGGGGATGTGAAATTAGGATGATGATCGAAATCTAAGCTGTCAACTGTTTTGATTATGGCCAACATCTATGTATCATCGAGCGCAGAAAATCCCGCTTAACACGAGGTATTGCACGTGAGAGTGACCAAGGCCCAGGCACAGGCCAATCGAGAACACATCGTTGAGACGGCCTCAGAGCTGTTCCGTGAGCGTGGCTTTGACGGCGTCGGTGTGGCGGATCTCATGGCGGCTGCCGGTTTCACCCATGGAGGCTTCTACAAGCACTTCGGCTCGAAGGCTGACCTGATGGCCGAAGCCTCGGCCTGCAGTCTCGGCAAATCGTTGACCGGCGCCCAGGCGCTCGATGTTCCCGGTTTCATCGACGTCTACGTGAACAGAGAACATCGCGACGGACGCGGCAGCGGTTGCACGATGGCCGCATTGTGTGGCGACGCGGCGCGTCAGTCGGACGATGTGAAAGCCACGTTTGCCGAAGGCATTGAACGCACCCTGCAAACTCTGGGGGAAAAATATCCGACAGGGCCGGATGCCGCAGAGGGCGAGGGGAGAAAGAAAATGATCGACCTGCTGTCGCGGGCGGTCGGCGCGATCGTCCTGTCACGCGCTTGCCCGGATGATTCGGCATTGGCGGACGAAATTCTTGAGGTTTGCCGCGCTGAAATGTTTGCTTCATTACCGGTGCTGCCGGTCGATCAAGTGGAAACACCGTAGAAGGGCCGATCCGCCCTTCGCGATGACTTGAACGTCAGCCTGTTATCAGCCGATCAGCCGGCTTTTCGTGACCATGTACTCTGTTGGTCACGATTTGTAAGTCCTCGACAGGGTGAGTAAGCTACGCCCATGAATCAGCCATCCCTATCTTCGCCCGGCCCACGTGGCCCAGTTGATCACGAGATTCGTGATCAGATCGTCGCGGCAGCCAATGAACACTTCAGCCAATACGGCTATGGCAAAACCACGGTTTCCGATCTGGCCAGGGCCATCGGTTTTTCCAAGGCGTACATCTATAAGTTCTTTGATTCCAAACAGGCGATCGGCGAAGCGATCTGCTCGAATTGTCTGGGCCAAATCGTTGCCGCGGTAGAGCAGGCTGTTAACGCAGAGGGGATTTCGCCGACCGAGCGTTTCCGCAGACTGGTGAAAACCGTGATAGCAACGGGTGTGGACCTGTTCTTCAATGATCGCAAGCTCTACGACATCGCTGCATTTTCCGCCGGGGAGCGCTGGCCCAGTGCGCAGATGTATGAAGACCAGATCAAGCGCTTTATCTTCGACATCGTGCGTGAAGGGCGGGAGCTCGGAGAGTTCGAGCGCAAGACCCCGCTGGACGAGACCGTCGAGGCGATTCATCTGGCCTTGCGCCCCTTCGTGAACCCGTTGCTGCTGCAGCACAATCTGGATTTTATCGAGGTTGCGCCCACGCTGACCTCCAACCTCATTCTGCGTAGCCTGATGCCCTGACCAATCCGGATCACCAGTTCAGGTGAGCTGAGCCAGAGCGCGACATCCCCCAACCAGGTTTCCTGTTACCGGCACATGCGTGCCGGTACGACGTTGTTTTTTACTTTATGTGACCATTGACTGAAATGGTCACTTGGATAGTATGGCTTCGCTGTTGTTCTCGATGTTGTTTTCCAGTGATCCCATAGAGTCCAGATAATGAAAAAAATAATGCTCAAGAATCCCGTCGGCCTGGCGGTCGCGCTGGTGTCCTCCAATGTGTTGGCCGGTGGTTTTGCCCTCAACGAACAAAGCATCAGCGGGATGGGGTCCGGGTTTGCCGGGCGATCTTCATCCGCCGAAGACGCCAGTACGATCTACGGCAACCCGGCAGGCATGGCGCGGCTTGAACGAGAGCAGGTGAGCGTGGGGGCGGCGACGCTGTTCGCCAAATCGGACATCAGCCAGACACGCAGTACGTTTGGGGGGAAGGAAGACGGCGACATGGTGCCCGCCACCACAGTACCGATGGGGTATTACGTGAAACCGATCGATGAGCGTTGGGCATTCGGCGTCGGGTTTTATGTGCCTTTTGGGCTGATCACCGACTACGGCAGTGGTTTTGCGGGACGCTATTACGCCAACAAAAGTGAAGTCACCACGCTGACCTTCCAGCCGACCATCAGCTACGCCTTTAACGAAAAGGTGTCGATCGGATTCGGGCCGACCATCAATCGTATCGGCGGAGAGATATCGGGCATGGTACCCAACCCACTCAGCCCCGGGCGCAACGACGGCAAACTCAAAAGCACCGGCGATGACACCGCACTGGGCTTCAATGCTGGCGTGCTGGTGCAGGCGACCGATCAGACCCGCCTGGGCCTGACGTATCACTCCAAAGTCAGTTACCACCTGGACGCCAAAACCAAGGTCACCGATGGCATCTTCAGCGTGCTGGGCGTCAGCGGCCGTAGCTATGACGCATCGCTGGATGTGGACACGCCGGAGTCGGTGGACTTTTCGCTGACACATCAATTCAACGACGACTGGACGCTCTATGTGGGCAGCACCTGGACACGCTGGAGCCGCTTCAAGGAACTGACCATTGAGAACAGCGGCTTGCCGCCGTTATTGAGCGGGCAATTGGGGACGATCAGCGAAGAGCAGAACTGGCATGACACCTGGGCTCACGCGATCGGTGCGGCCTATCGATTGAATAACCAATGGGTGCTGCGTGGCGGGTTTTCGGTCGATCAGTCACCCGCCAACAACACCAATCGGGGGCCGCGCATTCCGACGGGCGACCGTAAGGTTGTCAGCTTCGGCGCCGGCTGGACACCCGTGGACAATGTCACGATCGATCTCGCGTATTCCTATCTTTGGGAGGAAAGCGTCGAGGTCAACGACACCTCGGCATCGAGGGGGGCCTACCGTGCCAGGTACAAGAACAGTGCCAGCGGGTTCGGTACGTCGGTCAGTTATCGCTTCTAGTTGAGCGCCATCAAGCCAAATGCGGGTCGGGAGTACACGTGTCTCCCGACTCTTGAAGCGATCTGAGGTTGCCGCTCAGCGCGCCGCTACAGAACCCGGCTCAACGGGTTGCCATCCTCCACCGAGCGACTTGAATACCGCCACCGCCGCGCGGGCCGTTTCCGTCCGCGCCTGCGCTCTGGCGTCGGAGGCCTGCAGCAATGTTTCGTCGGCGTGCAGGACATCGATCAGGCTGGCGGTGCCTTTTTCATAGGCGGTGAACGAGGACTGGCGAGCTTGAGTCAGCGCCGCTTCGCCGCCGGTAAGGGTGGTGGTCTGAGTTTGCCGATTCACCAGTGAGGACAGCGCGTTCTCGACATCTTCGGTGGCGCGCAGTACTGACTGGCGATAGGCGGCCAATGCTTCAGATTCCTGGCCTTTGGCCTGATCGATCCGGGCGTTGATGCGTCCGAAGTCGAAAAGCCGCCAGCGCAGACCCAGGACAGCGCTCGACTGGCTCGCTCCGCTGGTGAAAAGATTGCCGCCGGAGACGGCAGTCGCGCTGCCGAGCAAGGCGCTGAGGGAAAATTTCGGGTAGTACTCGGCAATCGCTTCACCGATACGCGCGTTGGAGGCCGCAAGGCGGCGTTCGGCGACGATCAGGTCCGGTCTGCGCCGCAGCAGATCTGCCGGAGTGCCCAGCCTATTCAGCGACGGCACATCGGGAATCTCGCCCTCACGTGCCAGTTGCGTGCGGTGAGTGCCGGGAGGCGTGCCGAGCAGCACGTCCATCGCATTCATGGCCGCCTCCAGACCGCTTTGCAGTACCGGAACGGTCGCCTGGACTTGCGACAACTCACCCTCGGCCTGGCGCACCTGATACTCCGCGGCCAGACCCTTGCCGTAAAGTAGCCGGACCTTTTCCAGCAACGCGAGCCGGGTTTCGACTTGCCGGTTGGCAATCTCCAGCCGTGCCTGTAATCCGCGCAGGTTGATGTAGATATCGGCCGTTTGCGCAGCGATCGCCAACCTTGTAGCGGTGAAACCCGCTGCCGAGGACTGGTACTCGGCCAGTGCCGCCTCGCGTCCGCGGCGCAGTCCGCCGAAGACATCGACTTCCCAGCCCGCCTCGAGATTGGCCTCGTAGGCATTGCCGTAACGGTCGTAGCCGGGTGTTGAATTCAAGACTTGGCCCAGTGGTGTCTCGACGGACTGATAAGCGCGTGCAGCCTGTGCGCTGATGCTCGCCGAGGGCAGCAGTGCTGCATTGGCGGCGCCCAGGCCGGCCCTGGCCTGGGTGACGCGCGCTGACGCCTGCGCCAGGTCCAGATTCTGCTGCAGCGCCTGGTTGATGAAGTCGGTCAGCAGTGGATCATTAAAGTTTTTCCACCAGGCGACAAGATTATCCGGCGTCGATTCGGACCGCGGTTCGACAGCGGACTGGCCGACGTAATGGTCCGAAATCGGGGCGTCCGGACGATGGTAATCCGGGCCTACCGCGCAACCTGACATCAAGCCGGCGGTAACCAAAAGAGCAATCGGGCGGAGGGGGGGCATGTGAGTTCCTTGGCGGGCTGTTTGTGACCATAATATGTTTTGGTCACAATCTGTCAATTAGCGACGCTCGTGAAGTTTGGCAGTTTTCAGAGGTGGGTAGAGGGTTTTCTGATTGGTAAAGCTCGGCAGGGCCTACATGAAGTGACTATTGACTGTAATGGTCACAAGTATGAGAATATGATGATCATCCTATTTCAGTAAGGGAACCTATGCGCCGGCTCCGATCTTTCCCCATTGCCGCATGTCTGTTGCCACTCGCTCTGGTGGCGTGCGGTGATTCTTCCTCCGTAGTCGATCCGCGTACTCAAGCGCCTTTGGTCCGGGCCACCGCCGTTCAGTCAGCGGCCGACGGTTCCCGATCTTTTACGGGGGTGGTGACGGCGCGCATTCAGAGCGACCTGGGCTTTCGCGTATCGGGCAAGCTGCTCGAACGTCTGGTGGACACGGGGCAGACCGTCAAACGCGGTCAGCCGCTGATGCGGCTTGATCCCATCGACTTGGGGTTGCAGGCGCGCGCGCAACAGGAGTCGGTCACCGCCGCCCGGGCCCGGGCCAGGCAGACAGCCGATGACGAAGCCCGCTATCGCACTCTGGTCAGCGCGGGCGCCATTTCCGCATCGGCCTACGATCAGATCAGAGCCGCCGCAGATACCGCCAAGGCGCAACTAAGCGCTGCTGAAGCGCAAGCGGACGTAGCCCGCAACGCTTCCGGTTATGCGGTGCTGGTCGCCGATGCCGACGGCGTTGTGGTGGAAATACTCGCCGAACCCGGACAAGTCGTCAGCCCTGGACAACCGGTGGTTCGACTGGCGCGGGCAGGGCAGCGCGAGGCCATCGTGCACTTGCCCGAGACGTTGCGTCCCGCAGCAGGATCCACCGCGCAAGCCACGCTCTATGGTGATGCCTCGGGTGCTGTGACCGCGAAACTGAGGTTGCTTTCGGATTCGGCGGACCGCACGACGCGTACGTTCGAGGCCCGCTATGTACTGGAAGGCGCGCTGGCCAATGCGCCGATAGGTTCGACAGTCACCCTTAGAATCGCCGAGGGCTCGACACCTGCCGCGTCGTTGCAAGTGCCCATAGCCGCACTCTACGACGCCGGTAAAGGTCCTGGCGTGTGGGTCATCGCCGGGACACCGCCAACCGTGACCTGGCGTCCGGTTAAGGTGCTGGGTTTGAGCGATGATCTGGCGCGCGTGGCTGGCGATCTCCGGGTCGGCGAACAGATTGTGGCGCTGGGCGCTCATCTATTGCACGAAGGTGAACCCGTAAGAATGCCTGTGCCTGAAGCGGCCACCGTTGCCGGGAGTCGTCCATGAGCGAAGGACGATTCAACCTTTCCGCCATCGCCGTTCGCGAGCGGGCGATCACGGTCTTTCTGATTTTCCTGATTGCCGTTGCCGGCACCCTGGCGTTCTTCCAGTTGGGGCGTGCCGAAGACCCTCCATTTACGGTCAAGCAGTTGACCGTCATCACGGCATGGCCGGGGGCGACCGCACAGGAGATGCAGGATCAGGTCGCGGAGCCACTGGAAAAACGCCTGCAAGAACTCAAATGGTACGACCGCTCGGAAACCTATACGCGGCCAGGGCTCGCTTTCACGATGGTCTCGTTGCTCGATAGCACGCCGCCTTCGCAAGTGCAGGAAGAGTTCTATCAGGCGCGTAAAAAACTTGACGATGAAGCCATCAAGTTGCCGGCGGGCGTCATCGGGCCGATGGTCAACGACGAATATTCGGACGTGACCTTTGCGCTGTTCGCCCTGAAAGCCAAGGGCGAGCCACAGCGTCTGCTGGTACGCGATGCGGAGTCCATGCGCCAGCGCCTGTTGCATGTGCCGGGGGTAAAGAAGGTCAATATCATCGGCGAACAAGCCGAACGGATATTTGTTTCTTTCTCCCATGAGCGGTTGGCGACCCTGGGCTTGTCGCCGCAGGACATCTTCGCCGCGCTGAACAGCCAGAACGCACTGACCCCGGCCGGATCAATCGACACCAGCGGGCCACAGGTTTTTCTGCGTCTCGATGGTGCGTTCGACAAACTGCAGAAAATCCGCGACACCCCTGTGGTCCTGCAAGGGCGGACACTCAAGCTGTCTGATGTGGCGACGGTCGAACGCGGTTATGAAGACCCGGCCACCTTTATGGTGCGCAATAACGGTGAAGAGGCGCTGTTGCTCGGCGTGGTGATGCGCGAGGGCTGGAACGGTCTTGATCTGGGCAAGGCGCTGGATGCCGAGATCGTCAGGATCAATGAGGAAATGCCCTTGGGTATGACCCTCTCGAAAGTCACCGACCAGGCAGTGAATATCGACTCCGCTGTCGGCGAGTTCATGGTCAAGTTCTTCGTCGCGCTGCTGGTGGTCATGCTCGTCTGCTTTCTGAGCATGGGCTGGCGTGTCGGCGTGGTGGTCGCCGCTGCCGTACCTTTGACCCTGGCGATCGTGTTTGTGGTGATGGCGGCCACCGGCAAGAATTTCGACCGTATTACCCTCGGGTCATTGATCCTGGCGCTTGGTTTGCTGGTCGACGATGCGATCATTGCCATTGAGATGATGGTGGTGAAAATGGAGGAGGGCTACGATCGCATCAAGGCGTCTGCCTATGCCTGGAGCCACACGGCGGCGCCGATGCTGTCCGGAACCCTGGTGACGGCGATCGGTTTTTTGCCGAACGGTTTCGCTCAGTCCACGGCCGGCGAATACACCAGCAACATGTTCTGGATCGTGGGCATCGCTCTCATCGCCTCGTGGGTCGTCGCAGTGGCGTTCACCCCTTATCTGGGCGTGAAACTCTTGCCGGACATCAAGGCTGTGGAGGGTGGACACGCGGCGATCTACAACACGCCGCGATACAACCGTTTTCGCCGGGTTCTGACCCGGGTCATTGCACGCAAATGGTGGGTCGCAGGCATGGTCATTGCGCTGTTCTTCGTGGCCGCTGCGGGCATGGGCCTGGTGAAGAAACAGTTCTTCCCGACCTCTGACCGTCCTGAAGTCATGATCGAAGTGCAAATGCCCTACGGCACTTCCATCGAGCAGACCAGCGCCACGGCCGCCAAGGTCGAAGCCTGGTTGCGCCAGCAGGAGGAGGCAAAAATCGTCACGGCCTATATCGGCCAGGGTGCACCGCGTTTCTTCCTGGCGATGGCGCCCGAACTGCCCGATCCGTCGTTCGCCAAGATCGTGGTGCTGACCGACAGTCAGGAGGCACGAGAAACCCTCAAGTTGCGTTTTCGTGACGCGGTGGCTCAAGGGCTTGCCCCTGAGGCGCGCCTCAGGGCATCGCAGATTGTGTTTGGTCCTTATTCGCCATTTCCAGTGGCTTACCGGGTGATGGGGCCTGATCCGGCGAAGTTGCGCGTAATCGCCGAGCAGGTGCGGAGCGTGATGCAGGACAGCCCGATGATGAGAACCGTGAACACTGATTGGGGGCCGCTGACGCCGTCGTTGCATTTCAACCTGGATCAGGACCGTCTACAGGCAGTGGGGCTGACATCGACTGCGGTTGCACAGCAATTGCAGTTCCTGCTCAGCGGAGTACCGATTACGGCGGTGCGTGAAGATATCCGTTCGGTACAGGTGATGGGGCGGGCAGCGGGCGATATCCGGCTCGATCCGCAGCAAATCGAAGGCTTCACCTTGGTCGGTGCGTCGGGACAGCGAATCCCGTTGTCGCAGATCGGCGAGGTCGATGTGCGCATGGAGGATCCGATCCTGCGCCGGCGTGATCGCACCCCGACCATCACCGTGCGCGGCGACATTGCCGAGGACTTGCAGCCACCGGATGTTTCCAATGCGCTGCTGAAGCAACTGCAGCCGATCATCGAGAAGCTGCCTTCCGGTTACCGGATCGAGCAGGCGGGCGCGATCGAAGAATCCGGCAAGGCCGGCAAGGCGATCCTGCCGTTGTTGCCGATCATGATCGCCATGACCCTGGTCATCATCATTGTGCAGGTCCGTTCGATCTCGGCGATGATCATGGTGTTCCTGACCTCGCCGTTAGGCTTGATAGGCGTGGTGCCGACACTGCTCATCTTCAATCAGCCGTTTGGCATCAATGCGCTGGTCGGGTTGATTGCACTGTCGGGGATCCTGATGCGCAATACGCTGATTCTGATCGGCCAGATTCATCACAACGCGCAAGAAGGGCTGGATCCGTTTCACGCTGTCGTCGAAGCCACGGTGCAACGTGCGCGACCGGTACTGTTGACGGCCCTGGCGGCAATCCTGGCGTTCATTCCCCTGACGCACTCGGTATTTTGGGGGACGCTGGCCTATACCCTGATTGGCGGTACGCTCGTCGGCACCGTCATGACGCTGGTGTTCCTGCCCGCGATGTACTCGATCTGGTTCAAAATCGGTCCTGACGCCAGGCCGCCGGCTGCAACAGTCAAACCGGAGTAGCCATCAGTACTGAAAATCGAGGCCTGATCGCGGAAACGACAAAGCCCTGAATAATCAGGGCTTTGTCGTATATAAAGATGGCTTCCAGCCTCACCGCCCGGCGCCGCGCGGGTCGTCAATGTGCGCCGAATCGCTCTCGGCCGTTCCGATCTCGGTCCGGCGTGGCCTGTGCTTTCGAAAAACTGGATGGTAGCTGAGTCAGTAGAGTAGAGCCATCAATGAGTTGGGCGGAGCCGGGCACACACCCTGCATTCACCGGTTCACCTGGCAGATCGATGCAGACATTCATGTGATGTGAGCGCCTGCCGCCTTCGTTGGGATCTCAAGAACGGCCCTGAGTGATCACTGGTCGACCCAGGTGCTTTTCATAATGACGAAGAAAGTGTTGCCACTCCGGTTCGCTCCAATAGGAATGGCGCCTGAGTTGCAAAATGTCGTGCCGAGCTGCCCGCAATGAGCTAATTCGCCCATGGGATTTCTCGAGATCGAGCAGCGCAAGCTCGAACTCGGGATCGCTCGACGAATTGCGAACTTTGATAAAAATGTGTTTTGAGCGCATGCAGCCATGTTGCCAGCGGCCGAGATGCATTCGTGCCATTAACGAAGCGAGTATTTCGAGCACATTGTCCAGTTGCTTGGGCGTGTATTGGTTTTTTGCGCCTTCGTTGTACCAGGATTCCAAATCCTGGAAACCGTTCAAGTCCTTGGTGACCAAGATGCCGTGCCAGACCCCTTTGATTTTTTGCGCACCGTAGTAAACCGGTTGAGGGGCGTTGACCCCAAGATGGAGTAACTTCGTGAGCGCGCGGCCTTCGCGCAAGGTGGTGGGGCGCCCCAGTGGATATCTCAGGCTGCGAAACAAATGACCCGTCTGGCGCTTAACATAAACAGTCGCGCCGTTATGCATAACTCGCTGCACTCCGCTTGTGCCACTCCTGCGAACGTTGGGTTCTTCTACCCAAGGGCCTGATGTATTCCACCAATAGGAAAAAAGTTGGTCGGTTTGGCTCATCGCGCACTCCATTCTTGTGTTGTTATCAGCTGCGCCATCGGCCTTTTTGTTGGCCGGCATCATGCCGTAATTCAAACAGACGTTTCAGTGCTGAGCTAGTTCCTTTTGATGACACGCTTATCCATTATTGAGCAGCA
Source organism: Pseudomonas sp. lyk4-R2A-10 (assembly GCF_030209075.1). Classification (NCBI taxonomy): domain Bacteria; kingdom Pseudomonadati; phylum Pseudomonadota; class Gammaproteobacteria; order Pseudomonadales; family Pseudomonadaceae; genus Pseudomonas; species Pseudomonas sp. lyk4-R2A-10. The sequence goes on from NZ_JARVSR010000010.1 coordinate 230,703, forward strand.
GCTACGGTTCAAAGGCAGTCGTGGGAGATGAAATGGTTTCGGCCAGGGCAGTCGTCCGCAGGGGGCAGCATTCGGCTGATAGCCATCAGTCAGGTGCCATCATCAAGGCCAGGGTCATCTTGATGAATTCCCGTATTACATGAAGAGTGTTTTATGTTCGGCAGGACGCTGGAGAAGGGAGTGAAAGTTGCGGTTTGTGGAAAACATCCTGATGTCATCAGAATTTCTGGAACGTCAGAAACGACAAAGCCCTGAATAATCAGGGCTTTGTCGTACTTAAGATGGCGGAGGCGATGGGATTCGAACTCATGGACCTGTTACAGTCGACGGTTTTCAAGACCGATATGCAAAGCCAATGAAACCGGGGCCTGTAGCCGTTTTTCGTTACGACACGTTTTTTTTTTGACACCTCTACAGCCCGCGTTCTACAAGGAGCAGATTTTGAGTTTTGTAACGATTTTCGGGGCTATTTCGATGGCTTGGCAATGGCGCCAATTCGTCGATAAACGCGCTCGGTAATGTCTCCTTTGGTGTGCCCCAAGAGTAGGCTTGCATCGCCGACGTCGAGGATTTCCGACGCCGCTTTCGGCCTGATGTCTCTGAACTGGAAGCCTCCGATTTTCTCAGCCAGCTGAACATCGCCTTTTTCTTCAGCTTCTTTCTTGGCCCTTTCTCTGGCGTCGTCCCATCGATCGCGAAGCATCTTCGCGGTCATCCGCTTGCCGCGTGCGCTCACGATCAAATAGCTGCAAATGTGCTGAGCATTGCGCTCGGCCATTCTCCCGATCAACAGGCCCAGACTGTTTGGCTCATCACCGTCAGTCATCTGGATACGCAGCTTTTTGTGTGTCTTGTTCTGCTGCACACCCAAGTAATTTCCCTCGACATCGTCCTTCCTCATGACCAGGACATCTGCCGGTCTTTGCCCGGTCAGATAGGCCAAGTCCATCGCGTCCTTCAGCTCTTGAGCTGCCTTCATGTAAACAGCATCCCAAACCACATCATTCGCGTAATAGTCCCTCGGCGTTTCCTTGTTTTTGCGCACGCCCTGGCAGGGATTTTCTTTGGTCGTCAGTCCCCATTCCCGGGCAATATTGAAAATGTGGGAGAGAGTAGCAATCTCGCGATTCGCCCGAACCTTGGCGGTCCGCGCGTCGCGGTACCCTGCAATAGTTGCTGGGGTGATTGAGTCGATGGGTGCGCTGTCGAACATCGGCCGAAGCTGCTTGATCTCCGCCAAATTGTCCTTCTGCGTTCGTGCCGCTTTCTTAGATACGATATCGCGGATATATCGGTCGAAGATGCCCTTCATTGTGCGCAAATCAATCGGCTTTTCCTTCGCCTCCAGCTCCGCCCATTTGGCCCTAGCCAAGTCCAGATCCTTGCCCAGCGGGATCGCCTTGCCTGTCATATCCAGGTAGTAATAGGCGATCCAAACCTTTCCGCTTTTTCGTGTTCGCGTCCACTGGTACATCCGAGGCGGCAAGTTGCGTGTGTCGGCCTTGCGGGGGCGCATATCAATTCACTCGCGAGTAGTCAGGTGTCCATACCGGTGCAGCCGCCGGCGGGTTCGGATCGGCAACCGCAGGGCTGATCATGCCCAGCTTCATGCGGGCATACATGCGGCCCACCAGCGGGCGCTTGCCGCGGCTTTCGACGAAGACCCATTGACGATCTGTCAGCCAGCGCCTCTGGTATGCCCTAGCCTTGTAGCCTGTTAGTTCAGCCAGTTCTTCATCCGAGAGGATTTCGGTTTCCATTTTGGTGCTCCATACCGCGCATAGCGGTGAAAGTTGGTGATGTGCGTTTCTAGGCCGGAAACATCAGTCCGATTTTCCCCTCCTATCCACGATCTACATGAGCTATGCTGGCAATTTGCCTATTGCAATATTTTCTTGTCAGAGAAGGACGTACAAGTGTCGGACTTTGTATTGAAATCTAAGTATGTATTTGTTGATACGAATATCTATGAAGGAAAAAACTTTCAGTTTTTAACTTATGAGTTAGAACGCTTGTCGCTGTTGGCATCCGCTGGTGAAATTATTTTATTAATGAGTCCTATTATTGATTTCGAGATTCGAGGGCATATAAAGGCAGGGGCCGCTAAGGCCGCAAAGAGCGTCAAGGATTTTAAAAAAGAGGCAATGGTCCTCAGGAATGCAACAGAGTTGCCAGTTTCGGGTGTTTTCGAGCGGGTGTCTGAACTGGATATATCTGATGCGCTGCTTGAAAATTACAGTCGCTTTGTCGAGTTAGCTACGCCTGAAATAGTGCCGTTTGACGATGTCGACCCTATTGAGGTGTTTGAAAGGTATTTTTCTGGACGTCCTCCTTTCAGTGAGAGTAAAAAGCACGAATTTCCTGATGGGTTTGCTTTGCTGTCTCTGGTGAACTATTCGCGGGCCAAAGATAGCTCTATATATGTTGTAAGTAACGATCGCGACATGGAGGATTTTTGCTTGGAGTACCCTTCTTTAATTCATCTTGATAATCTTGATCCGATAATTAATGCATTAAGTAATGTAGGTCCCTTCAATCTGTCTGTTTTTGCACGTCAGATGCTTGATAAGCTGCAGAATGAGATTCTTGATGCTGCAAGACATTACTTGGGGCTTCTGGAGTTCGATACAGTACCGTCGATTGATGAAGTCGTTACTCAGCAGTTCTACTTTGAGAATCTGAGCGTTGTTGATTCGGATCTTTATAAAGTGGAGCTTGGGCACGCAGAGTTCAATGTAGTAATTGGTCTGGAGATTTGGGCTGACCAAGTTATAGAGGTGCAAGAAAGTTTGGAGCAGGATAGTGGCTCTGAGCAATGCTCAGAAGGTGAGCGTATTCGGCAGCTTTCCAAATTCAATGCCATAGTGGATATGCCTGTCATGTTGAATTCGAAAGGGTATAATCTCGAGACAGCATACTTGCGCGATGTCGATCCGTTGCTACGAAGCGATCTTAGTTTGCGAGATGCGTTTTTTATTGAAACGTTTGAGCTTGAGCAAATTTTATGATTCTTGCGGAAGGTAGTGATCTGTTTAAGTTGATAGGTCGCGAAAGTGTTTCAAAGCGAAATCTTTATGATCTAGTTCAATATTCTAAAATTCAGTCTTCCCCTTATTGGGGTGGTGCGGAATTTTTAATTGGTAACACGCCTCAGCAGGGTATTAATTGGATTGGTGAGTTCCCAGCCTTAAGTGGTGTGATAGTTAAAGTGCGTCCTGGTAGTTATGAGGGTGATGGCTGGGCAGATAGTGATGAAATGACCTATCACTACTCCTTTAAGGCGAGGAGTAAAATTATCTCATATGCTGAAAAAGCAAATCAGGCGCTAATCAATCAACCACAGCATCTGTATCCGATATTTTTATTTACAGACGCAGGGAAGGAGTGGAGTTTCGAGGGAAGGTTTTTAGTCTCCGAAATAATGGATACCTACGTGATTCTGCAGCGTGACAAGAAAGTTTTTGTAGGTGCAAATATTAGTCAGGTAGAACAGTACTATGAAGAGGGTGGTAAAAGGTATGTCTCACATCTTATGGCAGAAAGAAGCGCGGCGGTTGTTGCGGCGGTCAAAGCCTCTGCGGATTGGGTTTGTGAAATATGTGCTATTGATTTTGAATCGCTTTATGCATTTCCATATATTGAAGCCCATCACAAAACGGCCATTTCAACTTATGAGTCATCACAGAAGGTAAAGCCGTCTGATTTGGCATTGCTATGTCCAAATTGTCATGCGGCTGTTCACTTGTATATGAAGAATACGCAGTTTGATTACTTTGCTATCAAGGAAGCATTGATTAAGCGCTTGCAAAAAATAACTGGTTAGATTTGCTGTTTCAGAATGCGTTCACCTAGCCACTTAATAACTGGCACGGCTTTGCTGTTTCCGATCGCCTTGTATCGAGGCCCATCGGGGCATTCCTCTGCAGGCTTTCCGCGCCAAGGGATTAAGGTATAGTTATCAGATATGCCTTGGCAGCGTTCCCATTCGATTACGCTGGTGCGGCGGACACCATCGGCCTCCAGAACATATGCCTCTCGATCATCGAGAGACCCACCCCCTTGTGCCGTGAGAGTAGGATGAAGTTCCGGCTTCTCCTTCCATCCCGGCGGGCAATCCCTGCGAGTGCCTTCTCGCTCAAAAAGTACCTCGGTGGGATCGAATCCGTCTCGAGCACTTGCGACAACGAACACGCGACGGCGTCGTTGGGCCAAGCCGAAATATTGGGCGTCCAGGATCCGCCACGCGATTGTTCTTTTGGGTCCATACACACAACCAGCGTCCGGCCATTTTTTCCCTGAAGGCTGCAGTTCGCAGTCTTCCCCAGCAAGCGCGCCAAGAAAGCATCCGAAGGCGTTCCCTTTGTCGCTGAGGACGCCGGGGACGTTTTCCCAGACGACAACACAGGCGGGCTTTCGCTGGCCGGCGCGAACATAGTCAACTGCATCTGCTAGCTCCACATATTTGATCGTGAGTGCGCCGCGCGGGTCGGTAAGGCCTTCGCGCATCCCCGCCACGCTGAACGCTTGGCACGGGGTGCCGCCGACGAGCACGTCCGGCGCGGCGATCTTGCCGGCCAGCACCTGCGCGCCGAGTTTGGTCATGTCGCCGAGGTTCGGCGTGTTTGGGTAGTGGTGAGCCAGCACTGCACTGGGGAAGGGTTCGATCTCGGCAAACCAAGTGGCGCTCATGCCGAGAGGCTGCCATGCAAGCGTTGCCGCCTCGATGCCGCTGCACACGCTTCCGTAAGTAATGGGCAAGGGGCTACTTGCGGGAGTGGTTCCGGGATCTGCTACGGAGTTGATGCAGGAAACACGGAGCATGACTTCGTCCTTGCCGCTATAGCGGCTGACTTTGAAGGGGGAGGGAGTAGAGGTTTTTGAAGCTACGGCTACTATCGATAAGAGTCAGTTATTGCTGTGGCCCAGATGCTCAACGAGACAGATAAGGTTGGAGAGACGTTCAAGCGTGCGTTCTTCCGCGTCGATGGCGTGGCGATGTACTTCTTTTGGGCCGTCTGGATAGGGTTAGCAGTCTGGCAGCTATTTGATCCAAGTAAGCCAAAAGGCGTGTCTCTCATTTTTGTTGTGGGTGGCATGATGAACCCTTTTATTTTTCTCCTGTTCGGCGTGATGCGCACACCCGCTCCTTGGACTGCTTTACTTATCGTCGGGCTGAATGTTCGCTTCCTGATATTTGGCTGATTTTTAAGCCGGAGGGAGTTACTGGTATTTGTTGCTGATGCGCTCGGCGATGTCTTCAAGCTCTTCGGCCATGCCGTACATCCTGTTGTTGTCCTGGCGGGAGACGACCGGGGAGCGGTGGACGTTCCGGCCCTCGAGGATCTTCGCGGCCAGCAGGATCAGCCAGGCTTCGAATTTTCGGCGGATAAGGCGCTTCACGGCTGAACCGTTTCGTCGGGGTCGAACCCGAACCGCCTGCAAAGCGCGTGCGCAACACCGGATCCGACGCAGAAGGCGTCTTTCATCGCAACCCAACGCAGAGTTCCGCGCCGACTGGTTCCGGTAACGGCTCGTACAGCCTTGCCGACCAGCTCGTCCTCGGTGAATTCGCAGCCAGACAGGCTGATCGTGCGGCTTTCGGCCTGCCGTGTGGTCAGCTCATCAATCCGCTGATCCGCTGCGTTCAGGCGCTGCTGCAGGGCGTCACGCTCGGCGGTGAGTCGCCCAACCTCACCCTCTGCTGTAGCCCGCCTGGTGTCGCGCTGGTATTCGTCAAAACGCCGCTGCGCCTTTTCGTCGCCACTCAAGCACCCGCAACGATGAGGGTGTGTCGTGTAATCGATGTGGTATAGACGGTCAGGATACGGCTTTGGCTCCTTGCCGGTCACCAATGTCGGAAGCGGCTCGGCCGTTTTGTTTTCTGTGGGCATGGGGCGTCCTATGCCGGGGCATGCCCGGGCGGTGGAGATGGTTGGGATCAGGTACAGTGAATGACAAATTAGGCGGGGAACGGTATGTCTAGTGGAACAAATAAGGCACTTAAAGCAGTAACGAGTTTTTGGTTTTGGTCATGCATATCTATTGTGATTGCATTCTGTATCGCTGTTGCAGCTTATCTTTCAAAGTTTGACGGTGGCTTGTCTGGACAATCCAGCGATTGGTCAAATTTCGGGAGCTATATTGGCGGAATATTTGGGCCGTTAGTCTCATTCATTACTTTGCTTGCTGTACTTAAGACTGTTTACCTGCAGAGAGAGTTGCTTGACGCGCAGAGAGTAGAATTTGAGGGGATGCAGTCGAATCAAGCTAAGGCTTTCGAAGCTCAGCAGGAGCAAATAAAAAGTGCTTCCGAGCAAGCTGCAAGCGAAACAAAGGAGAAGGCAAGGCTTGCGATCTTAGGAATGATCGATCGATATATTCAACTTGTCGAAAAGAAACAGGACAGAACTACCGAAGGTCTAGCTAGAATTGGAGACTGGGTTTCTGCAGGAAATAGTTCTGCCACGCTAGAGCAAACGAAAAAACTTGCGAAGAATAACGAAGAGCTTCGTGCAGTGATTTTGAAGTTGATTGGGTTGTCAGAATTGATTTCATTGATGGATTACAATACTGTTTCCGAAATGCGTGATTATTACGAGGTTGAAATAGCTAGAATATTCATCGGTGAGGATGGCGAGGATGTTAAAGAAGATGTTATTTGATCTTTTAGTATGACAATTGTTTTAAGATAACTCGCCGGCTGGCGTGATTCGTAGAAGTGGGGTATTTGTAGCTGTATTAACTATCATAATTGTCAGGGGGTTCAATGTCGCTTTTTCATTACACGGATATCCATGCGATTCAATCAATTCTTACTAATAGGGAATTTTGGTTTACGCATATAAACTTTATGAATGACAAGGAGGAGCTTAAAACTGGTTTAGCTGAAATAGTTGATTGGCTGGAAATCTATGAGTTGGTCGGGTATCCAGACGCGTCAAAAAACAGGGCGTTTGATTTCATTAATGGTCTAATTCGAGACTCCACAGCGCTCCAAGATTCTGGATATGCTTTATTTAGTTGTTCATTCAGTTGCTCTGGGGACTCTCTTAGTCAATGGCGTGCATATGGTAAGTTCGCGATTGAGCTAGAGAGATCAGTTCTTCGCGACGGATTCGAGCTATATGACTGTGTTTACACCAAGGAAGAGAAATACGCCGCTGCCCATCAGCTTGGAAACGGTGTGTTAGAGAAAATTGCCGGTGATATATCGGCGGACGGTACGGTTGGGCCGAATGGATTGTCTGAATATGGTCGGTTGCTGGTAGAGGCAGCCAAATTCAAAAATGCGCATTTTGCAGAGGAACAAGAAGTTAGGGCTGTTTTGCCGGAAGACCTAAATTCTGATGTGAGTTTTAGGGTTAAATCTGATTATTTAGTACCATACGTTAAAAAGACATTTGATATAAAAGCGATTAAGGCTATTCATGTGGGCCCAACACCAAATCAAGAATTATCACAGAGGTCCATCGAAACGCTGCTCAAAACATTAGGCTTGGCTGACATTCCAGTGATTGCTTCACGTATTCCGTTTCGATCATGACTATTTGTGGTTTCAATTTGATTGGTATTTTCCTAGATTTTATTCATTCGTCTTTGCAAATCCGGGCGGCTTCTCGGTTGAAAGCAAGCTTCAACTTCCGCGACACGTTTTCGGTTATCACGTATTCGTGTCGCGGTGGGGTGAGTAGGGGAAGGGCGCCGCCCGGGCCAAGGCCATGCAGGTGGTGAATCATCAGCGTGATCGCCTCGCCCTGTTCCTCGATGCCGCTCCAGGCCATCAGCTCAGCAAGGGCTTGGCGCGTACCGGGCAGGCAGTGCAGCCTGATTTCCTCTTCGCCGCGGCTCTTCCTCTTCGCCGATGCTTTCTCTGACCGTTCCGCGTTGCTCTTGGCCATGGCCTACCTCTTCAATTCCGCTGGCTGGCAAGTCCAGCCAGGTCTGTCGGCGGCGCGTGGCCGCCCGGTTGATGGTTCGCTTCACTGAGGCCCCGGGAAGTTGATGCTGTTCTCTCGGGCGATCAGGCGGGCGCGCTTCGTTTCCATGCCCATCTCTTTCGCTGCCTCGATGACGGTGAGGCCTTTTTCGGCCAGCGCCTTCAGCTGCGGCGCCATTTTGTCGCGTTCGGCGCGCAGCCTTGCTGTGTAGGAGGTGCCGAACATCGCGTCTCGCACACCGGTTGCGCCGGGGTCGACCTGCTTGACCTTGTTGCCGGCGCCGAAGAACGCGTCCAGCTGCTGGTTCAGGTTGTCGATCAGTTGATCCCGCGGGTTTGGAAGTGGGACGCCGATCACTGCTCACCCCCTGCTGGCCGGTTGGCCTTTTCTTCGAACTGAATCGCCATGTCGAGCGCTGCTTTGTAGGTCCAGCGAAACGCCTTGGTCTTGCCCGTGGACAGGTCCACGACGTGAAAGGCTTTGCCGACCGTCTTCACCTGGAAGCGCACCTTCTTCTCCGGCATCACTAGGCCGGCGAGTCGGGCGAACGTCTCGCGCGCCGCCTGGGTACGAATCATCAGTACGCGCAGAACATCGACGCGCTGTTGCATCAGTGGGTGCATTTGCATGGCTGATCCCTCGGTAGTGGGTGTTGCGTGTATTCGTCAGCACTCGGCGCCGCCTGCTGGTTGCCGTTGGGCCCAGGGGAGAGTACTGACGGATAAACGCGAGGCGAAGAAAAGGCCCAACTGGACGGGAGGGCCTTTTGTGTTGCTCAGATGCAGTGATCTCGGGTGGCGAGATTTTTGGCGGGATCGTTCAGCGCCAGAACGCGGCGACCCCGGCGGTACATCGCCATCGCTCACGGCGTGCACGTTGCGGATCGGTTGGCAGCCCGACAGAGCAGGGCGGTTCTGGCCGCACATGCGTAAGCGCTGCGCCGATCAGGATGATCAGGAGCATGTGGATCTCCGGTTGAGTGCAGGTGTCCAGCGTCTGCTGCACAGGTGTTGCACCGAGTGTTACGCTTGATGCTCTACCAAGATGCACAACAGAGGACGTTTATGAGTCAGGAAAGAAGCGGAACAGTTGAGTCGATCGATACAGCTCGAGCTGTGGCGAACAAACTCGCACTTCATGGCGAATCGAAGGATGCAAAGGACGCGGCGGCGGCGATCTTCTCGCTGTGCAACGTCGTAACCGTCCTTTTGGGGCGGATCGAAAACCTCGAATCCAAGAAGTAACTCGTTAAACTGCCGAGGCCCAATCTTCGGGTCTCGGTAATTGCTTCAGGCGTACAGTTCAGGCTGTTCGGCGCGGCGCACCATTCGAACTTGCGCTGTTCTGCGTTCCGGTACGCGGCGATCTCGGCGCATGGCGTCATCCCCAATCATTGAGTGCATCGCGATGAGCGCCGCGAGAGCGATGCACATCGGCGAGATGATCTGGCGACGCATTGCTTCGGCGACCATTGCGGTCTGGCGGTGAACGCCAAGCTTGAACATAGCGTTCGAAAGCCGCTTAACCACAGTGCCCGGCTCAACATTGAACACCCGGGCAATCTCTTTCGCTGTCATGCCTTGAGCAGCAGAAAGCACGAACTGAAGCTCGCGCGGTGCAAGGCCGCGACCGAGATAGCCCTTCCATGCACCGCTAACGATTTCCGATTCCATTTGTTGTGACTCCCGGTTGTTTTCCCAATGCGCCCGGGCAACCAGGCGCATCAGTGAAAGTTTCCTTGTCCCTTCGGCGCTGCTGGCGCGGTACGGGCTCGTTCAAATTTTTCACCTGGTCGCGGCTCGGCCCACCAGAACACTTTTTTCGATCGCTTTACGCTGCGCGCCTTGGGTAGTGGCCACCCATCTGAACCGTTCAGGCCGGTTCATCGCTGCCTTCCATCTGGCCGGTTGTTATCCGGCGATGGACAAACATTACCTGTGGGTAACAGTGGTGGTCAATACCTGTAGGTAATTATTTTTCTGCGGGCGAAAAAAAACCCGCTGCTAAGCGGGCTTCTTGAGCGACTTTCTCGCCTCTACAGGAGGACTGAGTACCAGAAGACTTTCCCTATCACGATAATGTCTTTTTGCAGCATTTCTTCAGCGGTGTACACCTCGTCTGGGTGCTCCTCTATGTTGTAGCTTCGCATCCTGATGCCGCCACCTGGTGCGCGATAGAGGGTTTTAACACGGAGTTGGCCGCCATGATTTAGGGCATACATCTTCCCATCTGTGACAGTCGTGCAGCCTTGATCAACCCCCACAGTGCTGCCGTGGGGGAGTACTGGTTCCATGCTGTTTCCGCTGACGCTAACGCATACCGCCTCGCTAGGCTGAACGTTTTGCCGACGCAGCGTCATTTTGCCGAACCGCAGTTTCTGCTTATTCGACGGCTCTACAACGGTCTTTCCATTGCCAGCGGACAGCTCTACTTCCTTGAGAAATGGCACGTACACCTCGTCATCGTCCAGCGGCGTGTCATCGTCCCAAACCGAAAATTCGCCAAAATATTCCGCGTTACCTTCGACCTTCGCCACCAGCTGCATGTCTTTTTGATCGAGCTGATAGCGCTCCAGGCCAAGCTTCTGCTCGATCTCTCGAGCGAAGTCTTCCCCGATATTTTTGCTGCCCGCGGATGATTGGGCTGTCGATAAGCAGCGTGAAATGTAATTGGCGCTCTTACCTAAAGCATCGGCCAATCTGGCCTGCCTCCCATCAAAGCGCTGCTTCATAAGTGTCCGCAAATTTTCGCGGCGAATATCTGAAATTTCCATCCGCAGATCATCCATCACTGTTACCAACAGGTAAATTCCCTATGGGTATTGCTTTGAGGTTACCTGCGGGTAATAATCCGAGGCATCTAAAGGGAGGCCCGCCATGCGGACAAAAAATCCTCAACTTCTTGAGTGGTTGAAAACAGCAACCGACGCATCTGTGGCGAAGACAGGTACCACTCGCGCGTATCTGCGATTGATTGCCTACGGACACAAGACCGCTTCGGCGGAAATCGCTGCACGAACTGAATCGGTCACAGATGGAAAAGTCACTCGTCAAGCACTGCGGCCGGATGACTGGAAACAAATTTGGCCGGAGCTCTCGGTTGCTTAAAAGCGCGTTCCATTGAGCAAATTATCCAGCAGAAGCGGCGGCCTTGGCAGTGCGTCGGACATGCTGGGAATCCATACAGTGAAAAATCGCAGACGAAAAAAAAGCCGGTGGCTAGACCGGCTTCTTCAAACAACAAATTTCAGGGGCCAGTATGAACACGAACGTCACCCCCGGCAATACCCCGAACTCTGCGACACGTTTTGCTCAATCTCAAAACGTGTCGCGACACATGTCGTCTCGCGAGATCGCTGAGCTGATCGGCAGCTCTCACGACAACGTGCTGAAAACCATCCGTGCGCTGGTTGCGAAGGGTGTCGTTTCTTCAAACGACACCCCCTACGTGCACCCGCAGAACGGTCAGGTTTACCGCGAGTTCCTTCTGTCGCAGCGCGACACGCTGGTCGTTGTGTCCGGTTACAGCGTCGAGCTGCGTGCCCGGATCATTGATCGCTGGCAAGAGCTGGAAGCCCAAGCGGGCCAATTCCAGATCCCGGCCACCTACGCGGAGGCGCTTCAGGCTGCTGCTGATCAGGCGAAGGACAACCAAACCCTGCGGCTGGTCATCCTCGACCAGGCGCCTAAGGTTGCAGCCATCAACCGTCTTGCAGCCGCTGGCGGCGCGATCTGCATCACCGACGCTGCGAAGCATCTGCAGCTGAAACCTTCGAAACTCTTCGCCTGGATGCAGCAGAACCGGTGGATCTTTCGCCGCCAAGGCTCCGGCCGCTGGACTGCCTATCAACCGCGCATCACCTCCGGGCTCATGGTCCACAAAGTCACTGCTCTCAAGCCTGACTCAGAAACCGGTGCTGACCGTGCCGCTTTCGATCCACTGGTAACCCCAAAGGGCCTGGCCCGTCTCGCTGAACTTCTGCAGGAGGCCGTGTAATGGCCGGCGACTGGATCAAATTCGAACTCACCACCCTTGATAAGCCAGAGGTCTGTCAAATCGCAGACTTCGCCGATATCGACCCTGATGCGGTGGTCGGCAAGCTGATGCGCGTCTGGGGCTGGTTCGACCAACAAACCGAAAACGGTAACGCTCCGAGCGTTAGCAAAAAGTTACTCGACCGTTTGGTGGGCGTTACCGGTTTCTGTGACCACATGAAATTGGTCGGCTGGATGATTGAGGCTGATGGGGTGATCAGCCTTCCTCATTTCGAGCGCCACAACGGGAAGACCGCTAAAAACAGGCTTCTTACCGCAAAGCGTGTTGCAAACCACAAGTCTGCCAACGCTAAAGGTAACGCTGCGAACGTTAGCGGTGCGTTACCTAAAGAAGATTTAGAGAAGAATAAAGAACCTCTCTCTGCGCGTGAGTCGGTTGACCCTCGCATGCCCAGCGAAATGACCCTCGGATGGAAGCCAGACGCGAAGATTCTAAAAACCTATGCGCTGCACCAGGCTGTTCCGTTGGAGCTGTTCACCGACGAGATGTTGAAAGCGTTCACGGGTTACTACGAGCCGAAGGGCCAGATCAATACCGAGGCCGAATGGGTCAGCATGCTGGTCAAGTGGGTACGCAACGATCTGAACAGAACCTCCAACGTCAAACAGTTCGCACCACGCCAAGCGTCTCAAGAGTTCGACGATGACGACACTGGCTGGAATGAGCAGGAGGCGGCCCAATGAAAAGCGTTGCAGTCGTCACGACAGGCCTTTGGGCGAAGGTCCAGTCGGGCCAGTACATCGCCAAGGAACAGCCACTCCCCCAAGAGATTCAGGCAGAGATCAATCGCGAAACCGCCATTGTGATCAACGGCCTGTTTCGCCAATTGCGCGCGATCTTCCCGGCTTGGAAGCAGGCTTGGCCGGATATGGCGGCCTACAAGGCGGCAAAAAAGGAGTGGCTACAGGCTTTTCTGGAGGCAGGACTGCGCAGCCTTGATCAGCTGCAGTTCGGTCTGATGGGCGCTCGTCAGTCAGGTCGTGATTTTATCCCGGCGCCTGGGGTGTTCATCGGCTGGTGCACGCCAACTGCCGAGATGCTTGGCCTGCCAACACTTGCTACCGCACATCGCGAAGCATGCCGCAACGCCCATCCCTGCAGGGCTGGCCGGGCACGGTGGAGCCACGACGCGGTTTGGCACACGGCGAAAGAGTGTGGTTTTGAAAGCCTCAACAAGCTCGAAGAATCGCTCAGCCTCAAGCTGTTCGAGCGCAATTACACCATCACTGTTCGCCGCCTGATTGAGGGCCTGCCATTGCAGAATATGCCCTTGGCTCTGCCTGAGCGAGTTGAAGGGCGCCGCACACCTGAGATCGGAAACAGAGCGCTTGCAGAACTGCGCGCCATGCGATCGAGGGCTGCCCGCCATGTCTGACCGTCGCCTGGCTGTTCCTGAGATCGAAACCTACCGCTGGGCCGTGTTCTGCTGCTCGTTCAAGGTCGATTTGAGTTCGCCACCTGATCACGCGCTGGCGCTGTTCGCCGATGAGGCGATGGCCAAGCGTTATGGATCGTGGATGTGGCCGGGCACCTACGAAGTCGTCGACGTCGTCACGGGGAGGCCAGCATGCGAGTGAGTTCGAGAAAGCTCCGCGCCTCGACCAATGGCCAAGAGTGCACCGTCCGGATGCCGGGCATCTGCAATTACAACCCAGAAACCACCGTCCTTGCGCATCTGCCATGCGGGCAGAAGGGCATGGGCATGAAGGGCTTCGACACCGTCGCGGTGTACGCCTGCAGCGCTTGCCACGACGTAATCGACGGCCGCGCCGCCGGCGACATCGACTGGCAGGACATGCCGCGCGCCATTGCCGAAACCCACGAAGGCCTGATCCGGGCCGGAATTCTCACCGTAAAGGGGGCTGCATGATCGACATGACGCTGCCGTGGCCGCCAAAGGAGTTGAGTCCTAACGCGCGCGTGCACTGGCGGCGAAAACACAAACTCGCGAAGGCGTACCGCCGCACCTGCGGTCTGATCGCGATGGCGCTGGATGCGCCGCGCCTCAGTGGCAAAAAGTACTTCTGGGTCACGTTCTGCCCGCCGAATCGCCGCTCCTACGACGATGACAACCTGTTGGCGCGCTTCAAGGCCGGCCGGGACGGCATTGCCGATGGCCTGGGCATCGACGACAAGAACTTCGTCACCACGATCAACATCGGCAAGCCTGTGCCTGGTGGTGCCGTTCGCGTGCATATCCGGGATTACCCGATCGACCCGGAGCCGAACACGCCATGAGCCAGAGCTTGCTGACCACGTTTTCTGATGCCGAGATCCGCCGGCAATCGGCCAACACCGATATCCGTGACATGCGGGACGCGCGGTACCCAGGCGTTTACTTTCGCTTCCACAAGAATCGCGAGCGCGGTACGTGGCACCTGGTGGTCGGCAAGAAGTGGGAGAAGATCGCCGGCTTCCCGGAGCTTCCGGTGAAAGGGCTGATCAATGCGCTGCCGAAGATCCGCGAGCGCCTCGCTGCTGACCCGAAGGCCTCAGCCGCTGCTGGCACGCTGCAGACGGTCGGCCAGTTACTCGACTGGTTCACGGCGCGCCAAGCCGTTGACCGCAGCCTGTCGGCCAAGCGCCGATCCACCAACACCTCGATCATCGCCTGCCACCTGAAGCCGCGGCTCGGTGAGCTGCTGGTGGAGGAGGTCGACCGCTTCACACTGGATAAGCAACTGATGTGGCCTATGCAGGCGAAGTTCTCGCTGTCATACGTGCGCCTGATGTGGGGCGTTCTGGTGGTGGCGTTCCGGCAGGCAGAGAAGCTGCGCATGATCAGCTCCAACCCGATCGCCGGCTTCAAGTTCACCGACTTCACCAAGGCCAAGATCCAGCCCAAGCCTTCCCGGTTGCGCGCCGTCCAGCTCGAGGATGTGATCGGGGACTTGGCCGCCATTTTCGACCGGTACCCGCAGGACTGCATGCTGGCGCTGATGATGCTCTGCCACGGTACGCGCGTAGGCGAAACCCGCATGGCTCGATGGGCGCACATGACCCTGGGCGAGCAGGGCGAGTGGTTCATCCCGGCCGAGAACACCAAGACCCGCTGCGAACATCGGTTGCCACTGACGCATCAGGTCTGCGCGCTGCTGGAGCGGTACCGGGACTGGCAGGCAGCGAAGGGCTACAAGGGCGCGTTCGTCTTCCCGGCGCGTGGCGGTGGATGCCTCAGCGACAGCCAGGCCTGTGCCGTGTTCACCCGGTTGGGGCAGGGCGAGTGGACAAGCCACGACCTGCGCAAAGTGGCCCGCACCGGCTGGACTGACCTCGGCGTGGACTTCCTCATCGGCGAGATGCTGGTGAACCACACGATGACCCGCAACGTGCAGACCTACATTCACACATCCGCCGAACTGCTCAAGCGCGAAGCCCTGGGCAAGTGGCACGAATGGTTAGACGGGAAAGGCTTCAGCCTGATTCACCGCTCGACCATGACTAGAAACGGAAATTCGCAGAATGCCGCCGAGGCCTTGAATGGCGCGGCTTCTAGCCAAATCACGAAACCATAAAAGGCGAGGTTTCAAAACATGCAGAAAAGGCCAGTGCCTAGCTTTAAGCGGGAACAGATCGAGCTGGAGCATTGCTCGATCTGCAAGGGAAAAGCGGTTGTAAAAGGACTGTTTTATGAGCTGGTTTGTGCTGATTGCAACGGCTCAGGTTGGGTTGTTTGGGGTAGCAAACTGGTGCTTTCTTCGGACGAGTTAGTCACTCAGTTAAGTTTCAAACTGCAGCACGCTCAGCGTGAAATTTCCGCGCTGAAAGTTTCGCCACCTATGGCTGGACCACAGAGCCAATACGAACAATCGAACCGCCTGGGAGCGGGCGGAACAAATTACACAGGGGATTGAAAGAATGATGATTCGTAAGCCAGCAGGCCGACCATTGGGGGACACCGAATACCTACTTGAGCAGTGGGGCTGGTGGAGGATGGATGGAATGGGGGTTCCTGGTTACACGTCACCGACTTTAGCGCTGATGCGACAAGCGGTAGCCCAGCCGTCTGCGAGCAACAACTACTGCATCACGGATGACTGGGCGATTGCTATCGACAATGCAGTTGCCAGGCTCGCACATCGGGATCAACAAATGGGCGATATCATCTGGCTTTATTACGGCGCCAAATGGGCAATGGTAAAAGTCGGTAAGCATTATGGGATCAGTGAGGGTAAGGCGAGGGAGCTGGCTAGGGCAGGGGCGGCTTGGGTGGATTGTGCCGTGGGTGAAATGCGTACAGCAGCCTGAGATTTTCGCGATGCCAGGAGGACTCTGAGTCCCCCTGGCTGAGTGCTTAAAAGGCGTTATTCCACGCCTTCGTTAAAGCATCTAACATGGCAGGCATATTAGATTCAAAGGACTCTTTGGAAATTTCATCGCCAACAGTCTTCGCGAGTTGCTTTTTCTGGTGGCCGGACATTCCTTTGGTTTGCTCTTCACTTCGTTTCCATCCCTGCTCATCGGGGTAGCATTCTTCGAGGCTGCCAAAAGGAAGCACAACTATTTGATTTCGGCGGTGTAAGTCGATATGGCCCTCAATGAATTGTTCAAATCCGGGTCTTGCTCTTTCAGTAGGTTGGTCGCATAAGATAATCGTACGTTCGTTGTAAATGCTTGTGCCCATCGGAGAGTAAGCTTTTGATATTGCATTTATGGAACGTTTTGCTTGGTGCGTATCGCCTTCGGCAGAAATGATCTGTATCGAAGGTTGGTCGTTATAGTGGCGCTTTATTACACGGGTCAAAAGTTCAAGTTCACTCGGTCCTTCTACAATCAGAAAGTTTCTTGGTAATAACAGATCGGCGGGGCTGCCCCCGAGTAATTCGTAGATTATATAAGGCTTATCATTCTCGTCTGTTTTAAAGATTTCCGTTTTACAATCATGCTTTTCTGTCTTGAATACTGACTCGCGACTGCTTGAGTCGGCGACGAAGACCGATGAGTGTGTACTGATCACAACTTGATCAAGGGTCGAACTCAGCTCTAATAAAACATCTTTTAGTTTTCTTTGGGCCGTTGGGTGGAGGTGTAATTCTGCTTCATCAATGAAGAATAAAAAGGATTTTCCCGCATCCTCTCTCGCTTTGCGATAGTCGGCATATGCCTGGATGATTGCGAGCATCAATGCTCGCTGCATCCCGTCTCCTTTTTCACTTGCGTAGGTCTCGATCCCATCATCGACAACTGTTTCGAATTTCTTCAGTAGATCGCTAAACTCCGGGGATAGAACTTCAAAGTAAACCTTAGAGCACTCGGAGAACTGCTTTTCGAGATGGCTTTTTACGGAGTGTCCCAAAGCCTTGAAGTGAGCATTAACGGCAGAATCTTCGGCGTTAAATAGGTCGTCGAAGGTGTTGCGAAACCTTTTGTATTTTGGGTCATCATTTAGTATTTCTTCAATGACAGATGAGAGCATAATTCCTACAGCGCTCTTTTGGTTGTATTTTGTGAATTCTTCATAATATTGGCGGGTGTGGATGTACTCAAATTTAGGGAGGAAATCATTAAGGGCGGGGTCAAATCCGGTGGGGTTTTTTTTGATTTCACCATTGATTTCCACTACGCGTTTTTTTGGCTCTGAACTTTGTCTTGTAACGACTATGTTATCTGCGCCAGATAGGAAGTTCTGGATCTTTGTCCGGTTGGCTTCATTTATCATGTTCTCGGCGCCATGTTGAGCGCCTGAGAACTCTAAGCTCACGATGATCTCTCTTCCTGCCTCTCGCTGGTATTTCATATCGCTAGTAAGACCGGAGCCGGTATAAAACCAAGCTATTGCCTCAAAAAAATTGGTTTTTCCTGTGTTGTTTTGGCCTATCAAAATATTGAAGTCGGAGAGGGTCAAATGCGCATTTTCAATAGATCTGAAATTTTCAATTTTAACGCTAACGATTTTCATATTGCCTCCATGCCAAAACGGAAACAGAAAAGGTCGATGCAGGAGTCAACGATAGCCTATAGGTGGTTTTTTGCTTGCCTATCCGCCTCGCGGTTCAAAAACTTCTGTTGCCATCGAGATTTATAGGGATAAGAAGACAAAAAACACTTTTCCGCACGGAATAGGTTTGTTTTTATAGCAGCGTGAACTGCTGTGAACGCAGCGAGACGCTTTCGAAACCCGGCCAATGAGTCGGGTTTTTTTATACCTACTTACAAGCCCCGCCATTGAGCGGGGCTTTATCGTTTTCGGCCCCATGCCTGCCTCTTTGCTCTGCGCGGATGACAGTGACATGGAGGCCGAACCTATTTGAGGACTACAGATGAGCACCGAGCAACAAGCTCTCGCGGATGTGCCCCTTTGGCTTTTGATCCTGCTGAGCATGGCGGGCCTGTCGGGGGAAATGCTGAGGGCGTCAGGAAGCGACCTTGGTCTTCGGCAAATCCTGCAACGAGTGGCTTTGCGATTTCTCGCATCTGGTCTGCTGGGTATGGCGACATTGCTGCTAGCGATGGCGCTCTGGAACAACCTCTACCTGGCTGCTGGATTGGGCATCGTCATTGCGGTGATTGGTGCCGATGTAGCCGGTGGTTTGTACACCCGGTTCTTGGCAAAGAAGGCAGGTATTCAAGTCGACGAGTAGGTCGCTGACAGTCAAATACTCCAGGGAGATCGGTCAATGCAGGTCCGCGTGATAGGCGATGACGGGAAGGTGTTGTGGGTCAAAGGTGAGACCCGACCTGACCTGGCGCTGACATCGCCGGGGACCCTGAGGTTATCTGAAGGGTACGGGGTCGCAAACCCGCGGGAAAGCGTTAGCCACAGGGCTGGAAAGTTAGTTGACAGTGGTTGACAGGTTGACAAGGAATTCTGTGTTTCAGCGACAGAGTTCGCATGTTCCAAACAGTGGTTTTTAGTGAAGTGCCCCCGGTTCTATTGGGCTGTAGGCCTTTTCATGCCTGTTCATTTTCTTAAACAGTACCCCCGGCGCAATGGCCAAAAGGCTTGTCAACTAAGCCGGGTTAGTTGACAAGACCGACAAGCCAAGACGATGGAGGCCGCATGGCTTTTGTAACTCGCAAGGAGTACTGCGAGCTGAAGGGGTGGTCGAGGCAGTACGTTGGCAAGCTGGTCAAGAGTCAACGGCTGGTTCTGAATGCCGCCGGGCAAATTGATGTGGAGGCCAGCGAGCAGCTTCTGGCCATGACGAGCGACCCGAGCAAGGCCGCCGTCGCCGCTCGACATGAGCGCAATCGACCGAAGCGGGGAAATCAGCCACCGCTGGAAATAGTCATCGCAGACTTTGTTGATGACCCCTCTGGTCAGGTACCCGACTTTCAAAAGTCACGCGCTCTTCGTGAGCATTACCTGTCGCTTCAGGAAAAAAACAATTTCCTTAAA
The DNA here is from genome assembly GCF_030209075.1 of Pseudomonas sp. lyk4-R2A-10. NCBI lineage: Bacteria > Pseudomonadati > Pseudomonadota > Gammaproteobacteria > Pseudomonadales > Pseudomonadaceae > Pseudomonas > Pseudomonas sp. lyk4-R2A-10. Next base: position 250,035 of record NZ_JARVSR010000010.1, read on the forward strand.
GCCCAGGGCACTTTAGTAGAGCGCAAAGCGGTTGAAGACGCAGCCTATAACGCCGGTCGCTTGCTGCGTGATCTTTTGCTTGGAATGGCTCCACAACTATCGCCTGAACTGGCCTCGCTGTCTGATCCATGGCAAATCGAAAAGCGTCTGACGTCGGCTTTACGACAAACACTGGAAGATGCTGAGCGGCTGTCAGCAGCAGATCTAGAACAAGCAATTACCCCGAGCTAAACCTATGTCCTTAGAAATGTCGAACGGTGCGACGGTGTACCGCGAAGCGTATTTCCGTGGGCAGCGACCAGAGCCTGACGTCTGGATTGATCAGTGGGCCGATGAGTACATGCGCATCCCGCGCGACACCGGTGCGGCCGAGCCTGGTCAATACCACACTTCGCGCACCCCTTATGCGCGTGAGCCGATGCGCTGTCTGTCACCTGCCCACCCGTGCAAGCGGGTGGTGACCATGGTGGCTTCGCAGTTGATGAAAACGCAGATCGCCTTGAACTGGATCGGCGGCCTGATCCATATGGCCCCGTCCAACATCCTGACGTTGTTGCCCAGTCTGGGGTTGGCCAAGCGGGTATCGTCGCGCATTGGTAAAACCATCAAGGCCACGCCGGTTCTGCGTGAGCGCGTGGCGTCCAACCGCTCGCGAGATGCGCGCAATACCATGGACACGAAGGAGTTCGAGGGTGGTTCGCTGTACATCACCACGGCCGGTTCTGCGGCCAACCTGGCGGAGCTTTCCGCCCGCTACATCTATGGCGACGAGGTTGATCGCTGGAGTGTGGACGTGGGTGAAGAGGGCGACCCGGTCGAACTGGCCGAGACTCGCGGCAGTACTTTCGGCCGTAACGCCAAATTTTATTTTTCCAGTTCGCCGACGGTCAGGGGGGCGTCACGGATCGCTGATCTGTTTGAGGTCAGCGATCAGCGTTACTACTACGTGCCGTGTCCAACCTGTGAACACATGCAGGTTCTGGAGTGGGAGCGGTTGCATTACTCGGCGGATTTTCAGGTTGTGCATTACCAGTGTGCCGGCCCCGACTGCGACGTACTGATCGAGGAGCGCTATAAGGGCGAGATGCTGGCAAAAGGGGAGTGGCGATCACACACCCAAGGCGATGGCGAAACCGTTGGTTTCAACTTGAATGCGTTGTATTCGCCGCCCGGCTGGACCGGTTGGGCCTCGTTGGCCAAGCAATTCGAGAAGGCTAAAAAGGCTCAGGCCAAAGGCGATCTGGAGCCGATGCAGGTGTTTTATAACACCCGTCTGGCCAAGGTCTGGGATAGCGCTCAGGAGCAAACCTCGGCCGACGTGCTGAGGGATCGGGCGCGGCTGGAAAGCTACAGCCTTGGCTCAATGCCCGACGGCGTGTTGATGCTGACCGCTTCTGTTGACACCCAAGCCAACCGCCTGGAACTGATGGTGATGGGGTGGGGGGCTGGCATGGAACGCTGGGTGGTCGACTTTCAGGTGATCTCCGGCGACCCCGCAGACGAACGTACCTGGGCGGCGCTGGATGAGTTGCTCAAGGCTCGTTACCGACACCCTTGTGGTGCTGATCTGATGATCATGGCGACTGCGGTCGACTCCGGTGGTAACCATACGGATGAGGTTTATCAGTTCTGTCGTATGCGCCGCTGGCGCAGCGTGTTCGCCATCAAGGGGGCGAGCAAGCGAGGCCGGCCGGTGATCGCGCAGCGACCTTCCATGGTCGACGTGACATGGAAGGGCCTCACTGAGCGGCATGGCGCCGAGCTTTGGATTGTTGGTACCGACACGGCGAAGGACTGGATCTACAACCGCTATGTGTTCGACACCGGACCGGGAGCGCTGCACTTTGCCAACGACCTGCCGGATGACTTTTTCGCCCAGTGCGTGGCTGAGCGAAAAATCACCCGTTACGTCAGGGGGCACAAACGCATTGAATGGACCAAGGGCAAGGCCGAGCGCAACGAAGCGCTCGATCTGTTGGTGTACAACCTGGCCATGGCCCATTACCTCGGCATCAATCGCTACCAAGAACACGATTGGACGCGGATTCGGAAGTCGATCTACGAGTCGGTTTCGGGCGATAGCAGCCAGCCCGTTCAGAGCGAACGGCTCAGCCGGCCAGTCGTAACACCGGCCGCACCACAGGCGCCGCAACCCGCCGTGAAATCACGTCCGGCAGCCGCTCCCCCACAACGCCGCAGTTCCACCAGTGGCTACCTGAAGAGACGCTGATATGTCATTTACGAAAAAGCACCTCGACGCGGTTGAGGCGGCCATTGCTCGCGGTGAGAAAACTGTGCGCTACACCGACCGTACCGTGGAATACCGCACGGTCGATGAACTGCTCGCGGCGCGCGCGGAAATACGCTCGTCGCTGGCACGCGACGCCGGGCCACGTTCGCGCGTGGTCCGCCTTTATCACGGGGGCAAGGGACTTTAATGGCCCGACATTTTCCGACGTTGACCCGTAACGGCTTTGTGCTGCCGTCCAACATCAAGGCCAGTTACGAAGGCGCTGGTGAAGGCCGCCGATCCGCTAACTGGGACGCTCCCGACAACGGGATCAACAGCATCAACACTCCGGCACTGCGCAATTTGCGGTCGCGCTCCCGGGCAGCGGTTCGCAATGACCCGTATGCCTTCAACGTCATCGACAAGCGCGTCAGCAACCTGATCGGCACCGGCATCACCCCTAGGCCAGCGACCGATGATGATGCCCTGCGCAAGCTGCTGCAGGAGCTGTGGAGCGATTGGGTTGATGAATCTGATGCGGATGACCGCACCGACTTTTACGGCCAGCAGGCGCTGGTGGCGCGCACGGTGGAAACATCGGGTGAATGCTTTGTTCGCTTGCGTCCTCGCAGTCGGGACGAAGGCTTGGCGGTTCCGCTGCAGTTGCAGATTCTGGCGCCGGAGTTCGTGCCGCACGATAAATTCGAGAGCACCAAGAACGGCAACGTCATCCGCGCCGGCATCGAGTTCACGCCCGGCGGCAAGCGGGTAGCGTATTGGATGTACCTGTCGCACCCGCGTGATGCGGCCTCGTTGAACGCCGGCTACAACCAGCTAGTGCGCGTCCCGGCCGCGCAGGTGCTGCACATCTTCGAACCGGTCGAACCTGGCCAGTTGCGCGGTGTGCCGCGATTGTCGCCGGTTCTGAAACGGCTACGCAGTCTGGACAACTACGACGACGCGGTGCTGTTCCGGCAGGAGGTGGCCAACCTATTCGCCGGTTTCATCACGCGCCCGCCGCCGGACGCGGGTCCGGCTCCACGCGATCCGGTCACCGGCGCGTTATTGGATCTGGACCGCGACGGCTTCACGCCCATGGTTGCGCTCGAACCCGGCACCATGCAGGAACTCGGTCCGGGCGAAGAGGTGGAATTTTCCAAACCGCCGGATGCGGGCAACAACTACCCGGACTTCATGCGGCAGCAGTTGATGGCTGCAGCGGCGGGTAGCGGTACGCCTTACGAGATCCTCACCGGCGACATGCGCGGAATCAACGACCGAGCATTACGGGTGGTGCTCAACGAGTTTCGGCGCCGCCTGGAACAACTCCAATTCAGCGTATACGTGCATCAACTTTGCCGTCCGGTGCGGGCCGCGTGGATGGACATGGCGGTGCTGTCGGGTGTTCTGGTGCTGGACGATTACGCACAGAAGCGCCGCCAGTACCTTCGCACTCGCTGGGTACCGCAAGGCTGGGCCTACATCCAGCCGGTTCAGGACGTGCAGGCGCGAGCGATGGAGGTGAGAGCCGGTTTTTCGTCGCGCAGCGAGATGGTTTTGCGTACCGGCTACGACGCCGAAACGGTCGATCTGGAAAACGCCGCCGATCTGGCGCGGGCCACCGCATTGGGCCTCAACTACAACACCCTGGATGCCGTCGAAGACACCGACGACAAGGAGCAACCATGAGCAAGAGCGCGAAACCGCGTATTTACAACCGCGCCGGCAAACGCGTCGAGGTCAAGGACAAGACCTGGTACGCCGTTCATGCCAGCGGCGAGTCAACCGAGCGAGTGATCGAAGTCTTTGTCTATGGCGAGATCGGCGCGTGGGGCATCACTGCCAATCAGTTCGTGCAGGATCTGCGCGCCATGGACGACGGTGTGTCGCCGGTGGTCGCCGCGTTCAACAGTATCGGCGGTGATCTGTTCGACGGGCTGGCGATGCACAACGCGCTGTCGCGGTTGGGCGAGCGCTGCACCGGTCGGATCGATGCACTGGCAGCGAGTGCCGCCAGTGTGGCTGTGTGCGGTGCCCACCGCGTAGTAATCGCGGCGAACGCCATGTTGATGATTCACAACCCCTACACCTATGCAGGCGGGGGCGCCGAGGACTTCCGCCGGGTCGCTGACGTATTGGATCAAACCTTGGAGGCGATCATCGCGGCCTATAAGGCCAAAGCGCCCGACATCGACGAGGCCGAGCTGCGGCGAATGGTCGATGCCGAAACCTGGCTGACTGCCAACGAAGCGGTGGCTTTGGGCCTGGCTGATGAAGTCGGCGACGGCATCAAGGTCAAAGCATGCCTAGGTCAAGGCGCGGTCTTGCAACGGTTCCAGCACGCTCCGGCTGAGTTGGTTGCGCAGCTCGACGAGGAACCCGAGCCGGATCCGGATCTTGAGCCTGTCGATCCGCCGCAGGTGCCGCCCGTCGTAGACTCGGCCAAGTTGGCATTGATGGTCAGTCAGCGCTGCACGGCGGCGGGCATCAGCAACCTGATCGAGCCGCTACTCAAGTCCACCCAGCTTGAAAGTGAAGAGATCGTTTTTGCGGGTCTGGCACGCGCCAAGGCGATTAACGACCTCTGCGTGGCTGCGCGGCTGCCTGAATTCAGCGCCGAGTATGTCGCGGCAGGTCTGGATGCGCCGGCGGTGCGGGCGCGTCTGTTCGACAAAATTGTCACCAGCGGTAAGGGCTTTGAAATCGACAACAGTCTGCCGCTGGCGGACGACCTGGCACCCAAGGTGCTGGCCAAACAACCTGACCCCAACTCGATTTGGGCTGCTCGCCAAGCGGCTCAAACTGGAACCGCGCGCGGCGCGAAAGGAGCATGAGCATGACCATCAAACAGGAACCGATGCACGCAGGTGAATTCCTGCTGTCCGAAGGCGCCGGGAACATTTCGCGGGAAACGATCAATGTCGCCGCCGGTCCGGCACTGAATCCGGGCCAAGTCCTCGGTTTGGTGACGGCCACGGCCGAGTTTGCGCCGTATGCTCCGGCCGCCGAAGACGGCACCCAAACTGCTGTCGCGATCCTTTACGGGCCGCTGGGCGAGTCGGACATCGTGCGCCGTGGTCGCGCTGTGGTGCGGTTGGCCGAGGTCAGTGAAGCGCACCTGACAGGGCTGGATCCTGAGGCCGAAAAAGATCTGGCCGCTCATTTCCTGATCGTCCGCTAAGACGTTTCCTTTCTTAATATGCATCCCGCCGCGTGCGGGATTTTTCGTTTCTGGAGAGTACCATGGCCGATATCGCCATTTTTGAAGACGAAGCGTTTACCGTTACCTCGCTGACCGCTGCACTCAATGATCAACCCTACCTGCCGGGCCGCATCAGCGCCCTGGGCCTGTTCCGCGAGGAAGGCATTACCACCCTGACCGTGCAGATTGAAAAGGACGGTGACACCCTGGCACTGGTGCCGGCCGGTGAGCGCGGTGGTTCTGGCCTGGTGGTTGCTGCGAGCAAGCGCAACCTGATCCCGTTCAACACCGTGCACCTGCCGGAGCGTTTCACCATCAAGGCGGATGAGATCCAAGGCATCCGCGCCTTCGGGACGCGTACCGAGCTGCAGGCGGTTCAGGATGTGGTCAATGCACGTCTGGCAAAGGCGCGTCGTCAGTTGGACGCGACGCATGAGTTCCAGCGCATGGGCGCACTCAACGGCCAGATCCTCGACGCTGATGGTTCGACGGTGCTGCTGGACTTGTATGAGCGCTTCGGTGTGCAGCGTCAGAAGATGTCCATGGGGCTGACTGAAGCCGGTACCGAGCTGCGGGTTAAGTGCGGTGAGGCGCTGGACATGCAGGAGGATGCGCTGGGCAGTGTGACCAGTACCGGTTCGCGCGCTTTCTGCGGCAAGAACTTCTGGAACAAGCTGATTGTTCACAAGTCGGTCAAAGAGACCTACCTCAACAGTCAGCAAGCGGCAGCGCTGCGTGGCGACGCCCGGGAAAGCTTCGAGTTCGGCGGCATCATCTGGGAACGCTACCGTGGCAAGGTCGCCGGCGTGTCTTTTGTCCATGACGACAAAGCGCTGCTGGTTCCGGAAGGCGTGCCGGATCTGTACATCTCGGTGTTCGCGCCGGCTGACTACATGGAAACGGTCAACACTCAGGGCATTCCGTACTACAGCATGATCGAGCCGCTGCCCTTCAACAAAGGCATGGCCGGTGAAGCGCAGTCCAACCCGCTGCATATGTGCACTCGGCCGCGCGCCCAGATCCTGCTGGAACTCTGACCGTGGGCTTTCGCGATCTGATCGCCGAGGTCGACGCGGTGGTGTTCGAAACGCTGGGCGATACGGCTCGGATTGAAGGTCGCGAAGAGCCAGTGTTCGGCATGTTTGCCGCGCCCTGGCTGCAACCCAAGTTCGGCAAGCTCAATACTGGTTTGCGCGAGCCGCGCTTCGAGATTCGCGTCAGCGATTCGCACGGTCTGGAGCAAGGCATGCTGGTCAGCGTCGATTTGCCTGTCTTGGATGGCGGCGGTGACTACGACCTGATCCAGCTCGAACCGAGCGGCGACGGTCTGGTCGCCCTGATTCTGAGGTTGCGGCCATGAGCGTCGGCAGCTATTTCAAACCCTCGGCCGGGGGCGGGATGATCTCTATCCAGTCCTCGGCCGCAGATTTTCAAGCATTCCAGGACTTTGCCAAGGTGGTGCCGAAAGCGGCGGCTGCGGCGCATCGGCGCGCAATCAACAAGACGCTGGGTTGGTTGCGCACGCACATTGCCCGAGCCGTCAGCCGGTCAGAGCGCATTGCCGTAGCGGCGGTTCGTCAGCGGTTGCGCAGCTATCCAGTTTCCGGCGCGGCCGCGAGCGGCAAACTGTGGTTCGGGTTGAACAGCATCGAGTCCAGCCGGATCGGCCGGGCGCGGCAGACCGGCAGCGGAGTGTCGGTGGCGGGGCGGCGTTACGAAGGTGCCTTTCTCAAGAAGGTCTACGGCAACAAGCCCGACATCTGGATCCGCACGGCCAGCAAGCATTTCAACGCGGACGACTACCCGGACAGCACGGTGTCACCCGGGCGCGGGCCGAGTTCGGGTTGGGTCGCTGAAAACGGTAGTCGTTTCCCGCTGGCCAAAGCCAAGGTGTCGCTTGAGCAAGCCCGGCCGCATTTCGACAGCTGGGTCAAAAAGGCCGATGAGCGTCTGCTGGAAATTCTCAAACAAGAACTCAACTTCGAGCTGCAGAAATACCTAAAGAGGATCGGCAATGTCTGACGAACCGTTCAGCCTGGACCAGCTTTATCGGGCGGTAGAACAGCATTTGCGTACCCACTTGCCGGGCGTGCAGGCCGTCACCGCCTGGCCAGACATTAAGGATCGCGTGTTGCTGCCGGCGGTGTTTCTGGAAGTGGCCGAGATTGAGCCGGGTACCGATATCGGCACCGGCGAAACCTCGCTGGTCTGCAAGTTCGAGGCGCGAATCATCGTTGACCCGATCAAGCCGCACCATCATCAACAGGCTGTGCAATTGGCGACCCAGTTGGCGGTCCTGTTGCGTGCGCAGACGTGGGGGTTGCCAGTTGAACCCGCCGAGTTTGTGCAATCGCTTCAGGACTGGACCCAACCGCATCTGGATGGATACACCGTGTGGCTGGTGGAGTGGACTCAGCAAGTCTATCTCGGCCCAGAGGAATGGCTCTGGCCCTACGAACCGCCGGGCATGTTGCTCATTGGGTTCAACAACGACGCCAAAGAGGACTTTGTCCCTGCGGAGGATGTGTGAGTAGCTACGCGAGCGCCCAGCATGACCGCATGATCGCCGGCGCGGTAAAGGCTTGCTATGTGGTCGCGCTGGATCTGTCGGCATCGCCGCCCGTGTGTCGCGTCTCGGATGGCAGTGAATGGGTCAGCGCCTGGGTGCGGTGGCACAGCATCGCGGCGGGCAAGGCCAGACACTGGCGGGCGCCCTCCATGGGCGAGCAGGGCAGTTTGATCAGTCCCAGCGGTGACGTGTCACAAGGCACGTTTGTCCCGGGTTTGTATGGCAATGCCGGTCCACCACCGGACAATCGCGACCACGTCGAGGTCTGGCGTTTCGATGATGGCGGCTCGCTGGTCTACGACTGGCAGGCCAAGTCTTACACCATCACCCTGCCGAGTGGCACGGTGGCAATCAAGGTCGGCGGCACGAACGTCGTCGTTACGGATAACGCGATAACGGTGAAGTCGGGCACGATCGATCTTGAAGCGACCGTGAATATTAAGGGGCCTGTCAATATCGACGGCCCGTTATCCGTAACGGGCAACATCGACGGCGCTGGCAACATCATGGCCGCCGGCAACAGTGACAACCACCACAAGCATTAACCCAAACATTCACCACAGCCCGCCAAGCGCGGGCTTTTTTATACATGGAGAACCACATGGCCAAGATCGATACGACCTCAACCGATGCGCAAACGTCCTCGGAACCGGCATTGTCATCCCTAACGTACTCATCGCTTGAGTCCTTGAAATTTCGCGACAAGGTTTACACCTCGCGACTGGTGATCGTGCCCGGAACTGACCGTTCCTATCCGGTCGAAAAGGCGACGGTCGAGGTGCCGGCCTCCGACATCGAAGCGATCAAGTTCCTGAAAGCCAGCGAAGAATACGAGCCGTTCAAGGAGTGACATAGATGATCGGAATGGATCGCCACACCGGCCAACCCATCTCCGGCATCGAGCATCTGCGGCAATCCATTGCTGACATCTTGAGCACGCCGCTGGGCAGTCGCCGACACCGTATGGAGTACGGCAGCAAGCTGCGGCGGTTTGTCGATTTGCCCGTTAACGAGGGCTGGAAAAGCGCCGTACAGGCTGAGGTCGCCCGCGCTTTGGGGCGCTGGGAGCCACGTTTGAAGCTCGACCAGGTGCGTGTCCTCTCCGTCATTGGCGGGCAAATCAATCTGCAAATCGTCGGGACGTACCTGGGCGACAGCGTCACGTTGGAGGTGGCCGCATGAGTACCGTTGATCTGTCGTCGTTGCCGGCACCGACCGTGTTGGAGCCTCTGGACTTTGAAGAGGTTTATCAGGACGGGCTGGGCGTGTTTCGCGGTTACATGGGCGGCAACTGGACGGCCGCGCTGGAAAGCGATCCAGTGGTCAAGACGCTTGAGGTCGGGGCTTATATCAAGGTCGGCAACCGCGCCCGGGTCAATGACGCCGGCAAGGCGTTATTACTGGCGCATGCCATTGGCGGTGACCTTGATCACCTGGGTGCGAACGTCAATTTGAAACGCCTGGTGATTCAGGTGGCAGATCCGCAAGCGGTGCCACCGGTGCCCGAGGTCATGGAAGACGACGACCCGTTTCGCGAGCGCATCCAGTTGGCCTATGAGGGGTTGACCACAGCCGGCCCGCGTAACAGCTACATCCTGCACGCGCGTAACGCCTCGGGGCTGGTGGCAGATGCCACGGCCGAAAGCCCAGCGCCTTGCTACGTTACTGTAACGGTGCTGGGGTTGGACGGGGAGGGCGAAGCGCCGCCGGAGCTGTTGACGACGGTGGCCACTGTGTTGAATGACGAAAACGTGCGGCCGGTGGGTGATCGGGTGACCGTGCAGAGCGCGCAGGTGATCCGCTACGAGATTGACGCCATCTTGCATATGGCCGGCGCGGGACCGGAAGCGGATGCCAGTTTGGCCGAGGCCAAGAGCCGCTTGGCAGCCTGGATCAATCCACGCAAGCGGCTGGGCGTCGAGGTCGCACGCTCTGCTGTTGACGCTCAGTTGCACGTTGCCGGCGTTGCCCGGGTCGAGTTGGTCGGGTGGCAGGACTTGGCCCCGACCAAGGCTCAGGCAGCGTTCTGCACGCGCTACAACGTGAGGCTGGCGGGCTGATATGAAAAGTCTACTGCCGCTCAACAGCACGCAACTGGAACGGGCCATGGAGGCCGCGTTTTTCGAAAAGACGATTGTCCCACTGCGCGACCTCTACAACCCCGACACCTGCCCGGCGCATCTGCTGCCGCATCTGGCGTGGGCGTGGTCGGTCGATCGCTGGGACTATCGATGGTCTGAGGCGACCAAGCGCGCGGCCATCAAGGCGTCGTTCTACATCCACAAACACAAGGGCACGATCGGGGCGATCCGTCGCGTGGTCGAGCCGCTGGGTTACCTGATCGAGATTGTCGAGTGGTTCCAGACCGTGCCCGAGGGCGTGCCGGGCACCTTTGCGCTGAAGGTTGGCGTGCTGGACACCGGTATCACCGAGGAAATGTATCAGGAGCTTGAGCGCCTGATTGACGACGCCAAGCCCGTAAGTCGCCAGTTGGTCGGGTTGGCGATCAGTTTGGAAACCCAAGGCAATTTAGACATTGCCGTGTGCCTGTACGACGGCGACGAAATCGACGTTTACCCGCCCGTCATGCGTGACATTGAGGTCACCGGCAGCATTGGCGTGGTCGGCCGCGAACACACCATAGACACCCTGGACGTTTATTATGATTGATGCGAATTCGCAGTTTTTCGCGATCCTCACGAACGTGGGGATGGCCAAACAGGCGAACGCCGACGCGCTCGGCATTGCCTGGAAGATCACCGAAATGGGGGTTGGCGATGCCAACCCGGGAGGGTTGGCCGACCCGCCTAATCCAGTGCCGGCGGCCACTCAGACCAAGTTGCTCAACGAGTGGCGCCGCAAGCCGTTGAATCAGCTTCGCGTTGACCCGGTCAACCCGGCGGTGATCATCGCCGAGCAAATCATTCCGGCCGACGAGGGCGGTAAGTGGATTCGCGAAATCGGCCTTTACGACGCGGACGGGGATCTGGTGGCGGTGGCCAACTGCGCGCCTAGCTTCAAGCCGCTGCTGTCGCAAGGCTCCGGCCGCACGCAAGTCGTGCGCATGAACTTCGTGGTTAGCAGCACGGGCAGCATCACGCTCAAGATTGACCCGGCGGTGGTGCTGGCAACCCGTGAGTGGGTGCTTGCGCAGATTCTGGAGGAATTGAGCAAGCTCGACATCAAGCAGTCGGTGCGCGCTGCCACCACGGCCAACATCAATCTGGTCGGTTTACAGGTGGTGGACGGCGTTTCGCTGAACGCCGGCGATCGGGTGCTAGTGAAAGACCAGACGGTGGCCAAGGACAACGGCCCGTATGTGGTGGCGGTGGGTGCGTGGGTACGTGCCAAGGATGCGGACAACAGCACCAAGGTGACGCCGAATCTGACGGTGGCAGTCGAGGTCGGCGCGACTCAGGCCGACACGATATGGCAACTGGTGACGGACGGCCCGATTGTCGTAGGCACCACTGCGCTGACGTTCAAGAACATTACGGACGGTTTTGCCCGGTTGTTCTCGCCGACGTTTTCCGGCAACCCCACGGCCCCGACGCCGGCACAGTTCGATAGCAGCAAGTCGCTGGCGACGACTGAGTTTCTCAGGCGTCGTGGTTTCGAGTTCTCGGGGTTCACGACCAACGACGCGAGCCTTGTGCTTTCGGCGACGCACCTCGGCGGCCTGCACAGTTTCTCCGCCGCCACGCAACTCACGGCAACCTTGCCACCGACGGCGGGCGTAGCGCAGGGGGCGACGATCACGCTGGTCAGTGCCGGCCCGGGTGGCTTGAAAGTCGTGGGTTCGGGTGCTGACGTGGTGTACACCTCGACCGGTGTGGCCGGGCCTCTGGTGCTGGCTCTGGGCGACACGGCCGAATTCATCCGCCTGCAAGACCAGTGGCGACTGGTTGGCGGTTCGGTGCTGTTGCGCTTTGCTGGCACGATGGGCGGCGCGCACTTCGTCACGCAGCCGCAGTTCGATAGCGGCAAGGCGCTGGCGACGACGGAATTTGCGCAGCGGGCGCAGGGGAGTTTTGCCGGGCGTGTGGATATTGGAGCATTGCCCGCAACGCTCAGTGCCTCGGCCGCTGGCTGCCGTATTGTGCTGGCGGCGTCAGGGACGCTGACCCTGCCGCCTGTTGCTTCGGTGCCGACGGGCACCAATTTCTTTCTGTTCAACACGACGCCGGGTGTGGTCACCGTCGCTCGGCAGGGTACGGACGTTATTAGCGCGATGTCCGTTAATTCCATGACCTCTGTAACCCTTCAGTCCCTGTCCACCATTGTGATCACCGCAGGCAATGGGCAGTGGGTCGTTGAAAGCGGTATGTCTGCTTTGAAGTATGCACCTGAGTTCGGTAGCTCTTGGGGCGGCAGCGGCTATCAAAAGCTGCCATCGGGCTTTATCGATCAATGGGGAACGGGGTCTACAGATGCGAGCGGCAATATCTATGTGACGTTCCAGACGGCGTTTCCTAATGCTGCCCGGAGCGTTATCGCTTTTCATACGGGAACGGCGGGGGTCATGGGGTGTGTCGTCTTTGGCTCGCTGACCAAGTCAGGGTGCACCCTTCGTTTTCAAAATCAAAGCGGCGCTGTTCAGGCAGGCTGGACTGTCTACTGGCGGGCCTCGGGGGATTGATGATGGATGATGTTGTGTTTTTCAGTCCGACAACGTGTGGGGCTTACACGTATGCCGTGCATGGTTCTGATATGCCGGAGGATGTTGTACAGGTCGCGGCGAGCACTTGGCGTCAACTGCTTGCGGAGCTTGCGACCAGTCCAAAAAAAATGTCGTCCCGGCCTGATGGTCAGCCGGTGCTGATTGATCCGCCGCCACTCGATGCCGACGAACTGGCGACGGTCGAGCGGGCTTGGCGTGACGCGCAACTGGCGCTGACTGACCCGATGGTTTCCCGGCACCGCGATGAGCTGGAAGAAAGCGGCGCAACTTCGCTCACGGCTGAGCAGTACGCAGAGCTTCAGGCTTACCGCCGGCAGTTGCGCGACTGGCCGCAAGGCTCGCAATTCCCGCTCGTTGAGCACCGGCCGCCGGCGCCGACCTGGCTGTTAGCACAACCCGACTAAACGCCCCGCACTGACGGGGCGTTTTCTTTTCCGTTACACGTAACACCAACACCCCTCACAGCCTCGCTTATGCGGGGTTTTTTCGTTTCTGGAGACTGACCCTTATGAGTGGTTTATTTCACGGCATCACGACCACGGTGGTGGAGACCGGCGCGCGCACCATCTCGCTGCCGTCGTCGTCGATTATCGGCCTGTGCGACACCTTTACCCCGGGCCAACTCGGCGGCGGTACGGCCAAGGCGGGCGAACTGAAGTTGATCACCACCGAGCGCGAAGCCATTGCCGCGTTCGGTGCCGACTCGGCCATCACCAAGGCCTGTCAGGCGATCTACGTCAAAGCTAAGGCGGTGATCGTCGCTATCGGCGTGCCCAAGCTGGAAGACGCCGCGCTGCAAACCTCGGCGATCATCGGCGGTGTCCTGGCCTCGGGTCAGCGTACCGGCCTGCAGGCGCTGCTTGATGGCAAAAGCCTGTTCAACGCCCAACCGCGTCTGTTAATCGCGCCGGGCCATACGGCGACTCAGGCGGTGGCCACGGCCATCGACAGCGTGGCGCAGAAGCTGCGCGCTATCGGCATCATCGACGGCCCCGGTACCACCGATGAGGCCGCCATGGCCTACGCCGATAACTTCGGCAGTCGCAACCTGTTCATGGTCGACCCTGGCGTCAAGTATTGGGACACCGTCACCAGCGCTACGGTCGAAGCGCCCGGCTCGGCTTGGGCAGCAGGCCTGTTTGCGTGGACGGATGCTGAATACGGTTTCTGGGCCTCGCCATCGAACAAGGAGTTGACTGGCATCACCGGCACCGGCCGCGCGGTCGAGTACCTGGACGGCGACGAGACGTGCCGGGCCAACCTGCTCAACAACGCCAATATCACCACGATCATTCGCGACGACGGCTACCGCCTGTGGGGCAACCGCACTCTGTCGAGCGATCCGAAGTGGGCCTTTGTTACTCGCGTTCGCACGCTGTTCATCCTCATGGACGCGGTGCAGGCGGGGCACAAGTGGGCGGTCGACCGCTCGATCACCAAGACCTATGTGGCCGATGTCACCAACGGTCTGGATGCATTCCTGCGCGACCTCAAAGCCCAGGGCGCGATCATCAACTTTGAAGTTTTCGCCGACACCGAACTGAACACGGCCAGCCAAATCGCCCAGGGCAAGGTGTATTGGCGCATCCGTTTCACCGATGTTCCGCCGGCAGAAAACCCGAATTTCCTTTTCGAAGTCACCGACCAGTGGATGACCGAAGTGCTTGAAGCAGCCTAAGGGGGCGTAGCAAATGATTCCTCAAACTTTGTACAACACGAACATGTTCGTCGACGGCGTAAATTTTGCCGGCGAAGTGCCGAGCATGACGCTGCCCAAGTTGACCACCAAGACTGACGAATACCGTGGCGGCGGCATGGCCGGCCCCATCGAGATGGATCAGGGGCTGGAAAAAATGGAAGCCTCGTTTGTCACCAAGGGCGTGCGCCGTGAGTCGCTGAAGTACTTTGGCCTGGCGGACGGCACGGCCTTCAACGCCACGTTCCGTGGTGCCTTCAAGGGGCAAAAAGGCGCGGTGACAGCGGCCGTTGCCACCTTGCGCGGTCGCCTCAAAGAGGTCGATCTCGGTGACTGGAAAGCCGGTGATGCTGCCGAGATCAAACACGCCGTTGCAGTCACCTACTACAAGCTCGAAATCGACGGGCGCCTGATGTACGAAATCGACATGGTCGCCGGCATCCAGGTGATCGACGGCAAAGACCAACTGCTCGAAGTGCGCAACGCGCTCGGCCTGTAAGGAATAGATCCAGATGACTCAAGTAATCACTAAAAACTTGCCGGCCTGGCTGTCGCTCAGTGCGCTCGGCGCTGTTGTAACGCTGACCCGTCCAAGCAAGGCCAACAGTGTCGAGGTCGAGACGTTGAACTTGCGTAACCCGACCGTGCGTGAGGTGCGGGCGGCCGACCGCGCCGCCAACGGCGACGACGAACAGCGCGAGCTGATGCTGTTTGCCGGGCTGGCTGAGGTCGGACTGAAGGATCTGGAAGGCCTCAAACTGACCGACTATCGCCGCGTGCAGACGGCGTATTCGCACCTAGTGCCGAAAACCGACTATTCGGACTCGATGCCGGCATGGTTGTCGCTGACCACCGATCAGGTGCTAGTGACGCTGTCCTGTCCGAGCGAAATCAACGGCGTGACCGTCGACAAGCTGGCCTTGCGTTCGCCGACCGTGGGCGACGTGCGGGCGGCCAACCGTGAAGTGGGTGGCGACGATGAGCAGCGCGAGCTGGTGTTGTTTGCTGCGTTGTCCGGTGCGCCTGTCGCGGATCTGGAGGGGCTGAAGCTGGTGGATTTTAACCGCTTGCAAGCCGGCTATTTTCGCATGGACAACGACGACGGGCTTTAACCCCAGCGTGATCAAGTCGGCGGCGAAACGTCTGGCGGCGGAAACCGGATTTTCCGCCGCCGAGATCCAGTCGATGCCGTTCGCGGATATGGTGTGGTGGCTCACGGATTGAGCTGCCACCGGTAGTGCTGGGCACATGAGGGCCATGACATGGCAAACAAACTCGCCCTCGGGCTGGTGATCGGCGGTGCCGTCAGTTCCACGGTCGGCGCCGCGTTCAAGGACGTGACCGGGCGCATCAAGCGCCTTGAGGCTGAGGGCAACAAAGCGCGCGTGCTGCAGCGCACGATTGGCGACACCATCCGCCTGCGCGAAGAATGGAAAAAGGCTCACGACACCGGCGCTGCCGGTGCGTCCAAATTACTCAGCCGTTTGAACTCGAACCTCGACACCCTGAAAAAGCAGGGGGTCGAGGTTGGCCGGTTGGAAAAAGCCTATCGCTCGATGGGGCAGACGGCCAACAAGGCCGAGCTGAAAGCCAAGGGTCATCAGCAGATTGATTCTGGCGCAAAGGGCATGAAGGGCGCCGTGGGTGCAGCGGTGGTCGGTGTCGGTGCCATGGCGGTACCGACCAAGGTCAGCGCTGACTTTGGCGCGATTGTGCGTGACATTGCGATCAAGGCCGGCATTGCCAACAAGCCGCAAGAGCAGGAGATGTCGCGCAAGATCATCGACACTTCACGCGACACCGGAATGGCGCGCAATGATGTGGCCGACGTGGTCAATCAGTTGGTCGGCGCCGGCATGGACTTGAGCAAGGCGCTGGAATACGCGCCTGTCGCGGCCAAGTTTGTCGTGGGGCAGGGATCCAGCGGCGTCGACACGGCGAAGATGATCAACGCCCTGGGGCAGAACGCCAAGATCACCGACCCCAAGCAGATGCAGCAGGCGCTGGAGGCGATCGCTTACCAAGGGCAGGCGGGCAGCTTTGAAGCGGCCGACATGGCCAAGTGGTTTCCGGAGCTGCTGGCCAACATGGCCAGCAACGGTATCACCGGCTTGGACGCGGTGACGCAACTGGGCGCCATGCTGCAGGTGCAGATGAAGCAGGCCGGCAGTTCGGATGAAGCGGCCAACAACCTGAAAAACTGGATGGGCAAAATCGGCTCGGGCGATACGGTCAAGGCTTACGAAAAGGCCGGTATCGACTACAAGGGGTCGATGCAGACCGGTTTGCAAAACGGCATGTCGACGCTTGAAACCAGTATGGCGCTGGCTCAGAAATACATTCAGGCGACCGATCCAAAGCGCGCGGCGGCCATGGCCGAAGCGACGTCGAAAATCAGCAAGGAAGCCGATCCGGATAAGGCCAAGGCCATGATGGCCTCGCTGGAGGAGTCCCTGCGCACCGGCGACCTGTTCGCTGACATGCAGGTCAAGGCCGCACTGTCCGCCTACATGCAGAACAAGGCGCTATACAGCCAGCTCAAAAACGATTCGCGTGAGGCGACCGGGATCCTCGACAAGAACCTCGCCGAGCGGCGCGAGTCATCATCGCAGAAATGGGCGGAAATGGCCCAGTCGATGGATGACGCCATGCGTAGCATCGGTGATGCGCTGCGCCCGGTGACGGACACTGTGGCCGAGTCGTTGACCAAGGTTACTAAAGGCATTACGTCGCTGACGGATAGCGCGCCCGGGGTAGTTGCCGGTATCGCCACGGTCGGGGCGGGGCTGATCGCCTTAAAAGGTATCTTCAGCACGATCAAAATCAGCAAGGGGCTAATCAACCTTGCACGCGGTTCGCGCGGTGGCAGGAGAGAAAGAGACGGCAATCAAAAGCCCGGTGAACTTGATCTAGTAGCGACTGGCCTGGATGTTGTCTCGCGGGTGAAGGAAACGGCAACGGGCGGCGGCCTTGGCACTGAAACTGGCGCAGGTAACGACGGCGTCAAAAAGGTTTTCGTCGTCAATGCCGGTGCTATGGGTGGCGGTGTGGATGCGTCGGGCGAATCGCGCCGACGTGGACGTGGGTCAAGGCGCAGCGTTCGGCGTCGGTCGTTGCCGAGTTCGAGAGGGCTTCGCCCGTCTGTGCCTCCTCCACCTGTTCCGGTTTCACGCCCATCTGTTCCGGCTCCGCGTCCACCTGTTTCGATCCCGACGCCATCAGCCCCTGCCGTTCCAAGTGGTGTGCTGTCAAAGCTCGGCGTCGTTGCAGAATCCGTCGGTAAGGTCGGCAAGGCGGCCAAGGTAATTCCTGGCGGCACGCTGCTGGAGTCCGGGGCGATGGCATTTGAAACCTTTCAAAGCGCCAAGACCAAGGACGAAAAAGCCGAGGGCTACGGTGCGGCCGCTGGCAACTTGGCCGGCACCATGGCCGGTGCAGCAGCAGGCGCCGCCATTGGTTCGGTGGTGCCGATCATCGGCACCGCTATCGGCGGCATGATCGGTGCGTATCTGGGCAGTCAGGGCGGTGCGGCGCTGGGCGGGTCGTTGGGTAAGTCGCTGTTCGGCGGTGAGGATGAAAAGCCCGAACAAACGGCAAAGGCGCCGGTGCCGGCCACGCCGCTCATGCTGATGTCAGCGGCGCAGCAAGGCCCGGTGCTGGGGGATGTCGCGCGCTCGATGGCGGTGACGGCGCCGCTCAAATCGGCGGCGACGGCGATCCAGCCCAAGGAGCCAGAAAAACCGGTGCAGGCCAAGGTGGACCAGCAGTTTCAGTACTCGCTGAACATGCCGGTCACGGTGCAGGGCGACGTCAAGGACCCGCAAGCTTTGGCGCAGGATCTGATGCCGCACATGCAGCGAATGATGGCGGATGCGGCAAAGAGTAATGCCGCCAAGCTGTACGACGAACCCCATGTCTAAGGAGGTTTCATGGCTTACATGGAGCAAATGCAATCGAGCCTGAAGTATTTGGTCGAGGCAGCGGAAACCGGGCGGCGCAGTGCTGACGGCATGCTGACCCCGGTCAACGGCGCGATCCGCGAACTGATCGGCGCCGCGTCCGAGCTGGAGAACATCCCGTTTGTTGGTCCGGCCATCGGCGCCAAGCTTCAGCGGGTGATGCGCGGCGTCGATGCGGCTCAAGCCAAGATCGGTCAGGTGGCGGCGGTGTACGGCCGCGCTACCCGGGCCGCGGCCGAAGTGCAGGAGCGGCTGGGCACATTGAAGGAACAGGCGGGCAAGGTGGCCACGGCGATCAACAACGTCGCCGGCAAGGTCAGTCCGTCGCTGGCCAACATCGTGCCCACCAGTTCCTTTGCCGTGGAGGCCACGCCGGCGCCGGAGGCGGTGAAGCCGTTCCCGCACCTGATGATCATTCAGCCGCGCGCTCCGAAGATTGAGCCGTATTACTTCAACCTGGACACGGCGGCCTTTGATGAGCTGAGCCGTTCGACCGAATTCCGCTGGGCTTCGCAGGAGCGGCTGACACGCCGGCCGGCGAAGCAGGCCATCGGTATGGGTGATGAAAAGTTGACACTCAAGGGCACGATCTATCCGGGCTTCAAAGGCGGTTTAAAGCAGCTCGACACGCTGCGTTCCATCGGGGCCAGGCTGCAACCGCTGACCCTGACCACGGGCTATGGCGAGGTGATCGGGACCTGGTGCCTGAAAAACATCAACGAGGAACAGTCCGCTCTGCTGCACGGCGGTATTGCTCGCAAACAGGGGTTCACTTTGGAGTTTGAGCGCTATGGCGACGACATGCAGGACGTCTGACGGCGACATGCTCGATGTCATTTGCAACAACGTTTACGGCCATCTGAATGGCAGCGTCGAGGCCGTGCTCGATGCCAATCAGGGGTTGGCCGATGAGCCTCAGCCGTTCCGGGCGGGCGTGATTATTGTCCTGCCGGATCTGCCCAGCCCGACCAGTGAGGGCGTCAGCTTGTGGGATTGACCCGGGGCGATACCTTCGCCGGCGCCGCGTCGCGTTACGCGTAACGACGCCTTGTTTTTCTGGCCCGCCTTGTGCGGGTTTTTTTTTGGAAAAAACCATGACTCCGATGTTTCGAATCGTCGCCGATGGGGCTGATGTCACGGCCAAGATCAATGATCGGCTGTTGTTGTTGCGTACCTCTGACAAGCCAGGCATGGAGTCCGACGAGTTTGAGTTGCGTATCGACGACCGTGACGGGCAAGTGCAATTGCCTCGTCGCGGCAGCTCAATCGAGATTTACCTAGGGTATGCCGAAACGACCTTGGCGCGCATGGGCAGCTATACCGTGGACACGGTCGAGGTGTCAGGCCCACCCGATACGATCGTGATCAAGGGCAAGGCCAGCGACATGCGTGGCAGCGGCAAGACCATCCGTAGCGGAAGCTGGGAAGATGTGCCGCTGTCGAAGATCGTGGCTGACGTGGCCGCGCGCAATGGCTGGCAGCCGGTTTGCCCGGTGTCGACCAATGTCGCCCGGGTCGACCAGCTCAACGAGTCCGATTTTAATTTCATCACCCGGCTGGCCAAGCAATACGACTGCACGGCCAAGGTGGCCGACGGCAAGCTGTTGGTAATGCCGCGCCAGGGTGGCCAGACGGCCAGCGGTAAGGCGTTCGGCGCCATCACTCTGAACCGCAGTGACCTCAGCCGCTGGCAATTCAGTCTCGGTGATCGCAACTCGCACAAGGCGGTGGCCACCAAACATCAGGATAAGAAAAACGGCAAGCTGGCGGTGGTCACCATCGACAACGATGACGCTCCGGACGGCTTGCCGGCAGTGCATACCGATCGCCATATCTACCCAAACAAGACCGCCGCCGAAGCGGCCGCCAAGGCGCGGCTGTCAGCGTTCAACCGCTCGACCGCCGACGTGCGGTTTGAGATGGAAGGACGGACTGACATCTTCGCCGAGCGGCCGATTCTCGCCCAGGGCTTCAAGGTCGGGCTTGATGGCGAGTATCTGGCGGACTCGGTCGAGCAGGTGTTCACTCAGTCCGGCTGGTCGACCACGATCGAATGCAATGCCGGCAAGGCAGGTAAATCCAAGGGCAAGAAAAAGAAAGGGCCGAAACCACCCCTCAAGGTTGTGAACATCGAGAAGCAGTAGCCGCATCCCATCGCCGCCTGAGTGCGGTTTTTTTATGTCTGGAGTTTTTATGTCGCTCACTCAGCAGCAGTTGCTGCAGATCCTACCCAATGCCCGTCCAGTCGCGAGCGTTTTCTTACCTGTCCTGAATACAGCAATGCAGCGCTACCAAATTGTCGGTAGAAAGCGTGTTGCCGCTTTCATCGCCCAGCTCGGCCATGAGTCGGGACAGCTGCGCTTCGTTCGCGAGATCTGGGGGCCGACCCCGGCTCAAGCGAAGTACGAGGGGCGAGCCGATCTGGGCAATACCCAACCCGGAGATGGTTCGAAATATCGAGGACGGGGCCTGATCCAGATTACCGGCCGGGCGAACTATGCCTCGTGCGGCGAGGCGCTGGGCCTCGACCTGATCACTGAGCCGGAGCTGCTGGAATTGCCCCAGTACGCGGCCATGTCAGCAGCGTGGTTCTGGAAGCAGAACGGGCTGAACGATCTGGCTGACCTAGACCAGTTCAACACCATCACTCGCCGTATTAATGGCGGTCTGAATGGTTTACAGGATCGACTGGAGATCTGGTCGCGTGCGCGGGCGGTGGTGGTGTGATCTCCATCCTCTTGAAAACAGTCGGAGTGCTGGCGCTGGTACTAATCGGCGCTGGCAGTGCCTCGCAGTTTCAGGACTGGAGGTACGGGCTACAACTGGCCGAGCAGGCGCGGTTGCACGCCGAAACCCTCAATCAACTGACCCAGGCTGCAGCCACTGCGCAACAGGCCGAGCAGGATAAGCGTCTGGCGCTGGAGCAACGGCTCACTGCCAGTGAGCAAACCCACTTTAGGAAAATGACTGATGCCCAACGTGATCAAGATCGCCTGCGTGATCGCCTTGCCACTGCTGATGTCCGCCTGTCAGTCCTCCTCGACGCAACACACGTTGACAAGGGCTGCGGCGTGCCAGCCACCTCCGGCGCCGGCAGCGTGGATCATGCAGCCGTACGAGCCGGACTTGACCCAGCGCATGCTCAACGAATTATCGCAATCACCGATGACGGTGATAGGGGATTGATAGCGTTAGCCGCTTGCCAAAGTTTCATAAAACATTTGGATGAATATAAATAATTTTGTGGCTCACCTTGATTGAAGTCTTAATGGTTCGGCATAATTCTTGGCTAAGTTAGGTAAATTTTACTGTGAGTTTGTGAATGGAAAAGCAAATTTTTGTTTATCACTATACGACTGCTCGTACAGCAATTGATTATATTTTGAGAAATATGAGTCTTCGGCTTGGTCGTCTTGGTGGGGTTAATGATCCCAAGGAAAGTAAGTTTAGGGATTTCGTTTTTTATGCGCGCGGCCCTAAGGCGATCTCAGATTTTGAAGGTGTATTGTTTGATGATGCTTGTGATGATTTAGCTAATAACTCGTATGCTTTGTGCTGTGGCGTTGCAGGGGCCAACGATCGCGATCGAGAGGACGGAGCACTTCATCCCCATATGTGGGCTAACTACGCCGGCAGGCATACGGGCGTATGTCTAGTTTTAGATAAGGACGCCCTTCACAAGAAGGTTGTAGCTTCGGCTGGGAGTAATACTTTGTTTTATGGCGAGGTCGAATATCATGATTTCGCGGAGCTTTCGAAACGGAATTCCCCAGCTTACAGCTTGTATCTTGAAGACTGGCTTAAGGATAAAGAAGGATATTTTGATTTTCATGTTAATAATTATAATCGGCAGATGTTCTTCCTGAAGCATGAGGATTGGTGTGTTGAAAATGAGATTAGATGGGTTATTCGTTCTAGAGTTGGTGCCGATTTTTTTGTAGATATAAGTGATGCTTTGGTAAAGGTCGTCGTTGGGCATGATGTCAGTGAACCTGACTTCCATTATCTTAGAGAACGGTGTGTCGCACTGGGCGTGCCGATACATAAAGTGATATGGAACTCCTCAGGCTCACTCTCCGCGGATTTATCAACTGAGAATGTGCCTGAAACACTAGATATGAATTTTATGTTTAGTCGGCAAGTCCCTTGCTCCGCAATATTTCACCGAGTCAGTGATGGAAGGGGTAACCCGAAGGTAATCGCCGTATCATCAAGAAATGGTAATGTGGTTTATTGTGGAAAAGGTGACGATAGTCATCGTTCATTGAAACCGTTGGGCTATACAGAGGCAGAGGCTGCTGAGGGCGTTTCTCCTCGAGGATTTTCCGCCGGAAGATTAGCCGAAATAGGCGAAAGACCACTCAATGGAATATTTAAGGATGGAGTATTTTACGGTAATCCTGGAGAGGAGGTTCCTTTTTATGAAAACAAATAGTCAGAATAGGCTTAATGCGGTATGGAAGATCATTGCTTGAAAAATGTGTACCTGGGCATCGTTCTTTGATTTCTGAGCGGGTTGCTATGTTTCTTGATGAGACTTCTGAGAATAGATGTAAGCATTGCGTTCGCAGATGTAATAGAGGGTAAAATCTCTGGCGCCGGCTTCGTCACAAAACATTTTTCCCGAGCAGGTCGGGCAGTCATCACGTGCATCAAATCGATCGAGGCAGGCAGGGCACATGCAGAACACTGCCGACTCGTGTGAGGTCGCACCCTTTTTCAAGGGTTCGCAGATCTCGTACCTCCTGGGCAACCTGAGCAACGTCTACGAGCGCCCGATACGCGTCTTCGTCAAATAGTGGCCGATGGGTGATCCCGGCGATCATTCGCTCAGTCTCGATCAGTTGGTACCGGAGCCCATTTTTTTCCAGCACCAGGCCAGCGATTTTTCCAATTTTTCTAGAAAGCCCCGAGATCAGCCGCACCCCGTCCGCGTCAGAGTAAACCTTTCCATCGTATGCGAAGGACGCGCCGCGAGGCTCGTCACTCACAAAGATGAAGATTGACCGGCTGATAGTGCATGGCAGGTTTCCGTTGTCGATCTGAATGACGTCATAGGTCGAGGCGCCACGGTAGTGCCCGGTCGAGTTCTGCAGCTCTTCGACGGCGTGCCAGTACGAGGCGTCTGCCATCTCATTCATGTCGAACTGCTCAAGCTGGTGGATCAAGCCTTCATTGAGAAGCGTCGCCGCCATCTCGTGAAGGGTTTCCCGATGACACTCTGGGTTCTGTAGACGGACGTTGTGATCGTCGAGGGCCGCGCGCCATCGCTGGAGCCGTAGGGTTTTTGCTTGGTCGAAATTCATGCTGCGGAGTTCACTGCATAGATTCTGTATGCATGTACAGTAATCGAGGTGGGGCAGTTGTGCGAGGTGGAGGCGAAGAGCTGTCAGTCGGGCGTCATTAGAACTGCCAAGGTCATCTTGATGAACTCTTCGTTCTTATCGATTGCCCAGAGCGCGCCGCGGACGTTCTCAGCGACGTCGGCCGATCCGCGCTGCTCGACCCAATTCGATAGCTCCATAATGGCGGCTTCGAGGGCGAGTTGGTTTTCGTTGATCTTGAAGAGTAGGGAAGGGAGTAGGTCTGAGTTGGGCATTTTGGTCTCCTTGGTAGCCAAAGAACCAGCGTAGCACCGTGTTACATGAAGAGTATTTTACGTTTGGCAGGACGCCAGAGAAGGGAGAAAAACCAGAAAGTTTTGTAACGCGTCTCAAAAAGTTTTGTAACACCTCAACGAGCGCGGCGGAAATTTCAAACCCCAAAAACGACAAAGCCCTGAATAATCAGGGCTTTGTCGTACATAAGATGGCGGAGGCGATGGGATTCGAACTCATGGACCTGTTACAGTCGACGGTTTTCAAGACCGTTGCCTTAAACCACTCGGCCACACCTCCGTTGCGTTGCGGGCGCCATAATACCTGAATGAAACACACTGTCAAACTCTGTGCATGGCTTGTTACAGAGCGTCTGTTATGATCTTTGCGACTGAACGTTTCAAACCAACAGGAGTGTCGCCATGCGCGAACAGGATTACGCAGTTCACAACAGCGTGCAGGCTGAGCAGCTAGAGGTTAGCCGCGTCCTGCGCAACACTTACGGTCTACTGGCGCTCACCCTCGCATTCAGCGGTGTGATGGCGTTCGTGGCCCAGCAGATGCGGGTCGGCTACCCGAACATTTTCGTGGTACTGATCGGTTTTTACGGGCTGTTCTTCCTCACCAACAAGCTTCGTGACTCTGCCTGGGGCCTGGTGTCGGCGTTTGCCCTGACCGGTTTCATGGGTTTCCTCCTCGGCCCGATCCTCAACCGTTACCTGGGCATGCAGGGCGGCGCTGAAGTGGTCAGCTCCGCGTTTGCGATGACTGCACTGGTGTTCGGTGGTCTGTCGGCCTACGTGCTGATCACCCGTAAGGACATGAGCTTCCTCGGTGGCTTCATCACCGCCGGTTTCTTCGTCCTGCTGGGCGCGACGCTGGCAAGCATGTTCTTCCAGATCAGCGGCCTGCAACTGGCGATCAGCGCAGGTTTCGTGCTGTTCTCGTCGGTCTGCATCCTGTTCCAGACCAGCGCCATCATCCACGGCGGCGAGCGCAACTACATCATGGCGACCATCAGCCTGTATGTATCGATCTACAACCTGTTCGTCAGCCTGTTGCAGATCTTCGGCATCATGAGCCGCGACGACTGATCGCTGCACCGCTATAAACAGAAAACCCGCGAAAGCGGGTTTTTTGTTGCCTGCGATAAAGAGAGCAGGCGATCAATTGATCTCGATGCTGCCATCGGCCTGTTGCTTGTAGATCGTGTAGGGCAGCAGCAACGTATCGAGCACTCCCGACACGGCCGCATCGACCAGCAGACCCGGTGTCGCGTTCTTGTAGTTGAACGCATCGACGTCATCCGGCTTTTCGGCGTGCAGCATGCAAAAGTCGTACGTCACGCCACTGTAGATGCGCGGTACAGCGCCGCAGTAGGATTTTTTAGCCTTCAACTGGTCGGTGGAAAACTTATCGCTGAACGCCACGGTCTGCACCGTCCCGCACCCGGCCAGCATCAACACAGCCAGCATCATTGCCTGAATTTTCATACCGCCAATCCTTCGCCGGAAAAAATCAATCTACGCCGCTCAGGCCATTGGCGGCAACCGCCGTTTTACCGGGGTCTTCTTGACGATCGCCGTATTGGTTTCCGCCAGCGTATTCAGCCGGTCGAGCAAGGTGTCAAGTTGCTCCATCGAACGCACATGCAGGCGGGCGATAAAGCAGTCCTCGCCGGTGACCTTGTCGCACTCGGTAAACTCGGGAATCGACAGAATCTGCCGCTCGACTTCCTGCAATTGCCCCGGCAATGGCCGCACTCGGACGATGGCCTGCAACTGGTAGCCGAAGCATTTCGGGTCAATTTCAACGGTGTAACCCTTGAGCACACCGCGTTCCTCCAGCCGCCGCAGGCGCTCGGCCACGCTCGGCGATGACAACCCGCTGATTTGCGCCAGGGCCTTGAGCGAGCGCCGCGAATCCTCCATCAGGGCTCCGATCAGGATCTGGTCGATATCGTCGGTCATACAAGAAACTCCCGCATTAGGCGAATGGCACAAACTACCCTTGATAAAAAAGGCAGAAACCGAGTTTAGCCTGCTTTTTCCGCTGGAGAGGCCCCGATCTCGCTTGGCATACTTTTGCCACACATTAAGGAGATAGATGATGGACAAAACAATCCGTCGCGGCTCATTCGAAATGACCGCTGCCATGCTGATATCCGGGACGATCGGCTGGTTCGTACTGGTGTCCGGGCAACCGGTGATGGACGTGGTGTTCTGGCGCTGCGTGTTCGGCGCCGGGACCTTGTTGCTGATCTGCGCTGCGTTCGGCTTTCTGCGCCCAGGCATCTTGACCCGCACCACATTCTTGCTGGCGGTGCTCAGCGGGGTGGCAATCGTCGGCAACTGGGTGCTGCTGTTCGCCTCCTACTCAAGGGCCTCGATTGCCATCGGCACGGCGGTGTACAACGTGCAGCCGTTCATGCTGGTGGGTTTGGCGGCGCTGTTTCTCGGCGAGAGGATCACCCTGCAGAAGATGTTCTGGCTGGCGATTTCTTTCATGGGAATGCTGGCCATCGTCAGTGCCCACGGCGGGCAGGGCGAGGGTGGCAATGATTACCTGATGGGGATTGCGCTGGCGCTGGGGGCGGCGTTTCTGTACGCCATCGCCGCGTTGATCATCAAGCGCCTGACCGGCACGCCGCCGCATCTGATTGCGCTGATCCAGGTCTGCACCGGCGTGCTGTTGCTCGCGCCATTCGCCCATTTTTCAGCGATGCCCGAGGCACCGAGTGCCTGGGCCAGTTTAGTGACACTGGGCATCGTCCACACCGGTCTGATGTACGTGTTGCTCTACGGCGCGATCCAGAAACTGCCGACCGCATTGACCGGCGCGCTGTCATTCATCTACCCGATCGCGGCGATTTTCGTTGACTGGTTTGCCTTCGGTCATCAACTGCAAACCCTGCAATGGATTGGCGTGGCGGCGATTCTATTGGCCGCTGCGGGCATGCAACAGGGTTGGGGATTGAAGGCGCGGCGCCTGGCCGCGCAGTAAACCTCAGATGTTCCAGCGCGGTGCGGTCTTCGCCAGGCGCTGACGCATTTCGCCGATGTTGGCCGCCAGTTGCCGGGTCAACAAACGGTAGCCATCCAGCGGGCTGTAGACAGGCGTATCGAGGCTGGCGTCCGGCAATTCCACCGGGCGCCCCAGCCTCTGGGCCGCACCAGTTTTCAACGCTCGGGCCATGCCGATCAATTGCACGCGAATATGCCGGTGCTCGGCCTTGAGCGCCGCTTGCAGGTGCGTCATGGCGTCGGGGTCGTTGGCATCCGGGCGAATGTTGCCGAGGATTTCCAGGGTGCTGATGCACATACGCAGGTTGCGCTGAATGGCGTCCAGTTCGGTCATCGAGACTTTGACTTCCTTGGACACCGACGGCATCAGCGAGCGCAGTTGCACCATCACCGCGTTCAGCCGGCTCATCAACTTCAAGTGTTCGTCGGCCGTCACCGGTTGGCCGCCGATGATCCGCCCGTACACCGTGGCGCAGTCACGCAGCGCGTCGGCCAGGTTGTAGCGCCACGAGTACACCGCGTACAGCGGCAGAGCGAAGGAAAAGGCCAGGGCCAGGGCGATACCGATCAGGATATCGACCCCGCGCCACAGCCCGTCGGTGATCGGGTTGTCGCCATGCCCGGCGACAATGAACACGGTAATGGCCGAGAGCAGGGCGGTGTAGCCGCCCTTGCCGATGGCGTGATACGAGAAAAATCCGCAGACCACTGCCATCGCAAAATAGGTCAGCCACGGCATGCCCAGCCACGCCTGTTGCGCCACGATCAACAAACCGACGCCGGCACCGATCAAGGTGCCGGTGGCACGCTCGGCGGCTTTCTTGCCGATGTTGCCGTGGTGCTGCAGGCCGCCAATCACCACCAGCATGGTCACCGACGCCCATTCGCCGTGGGGCAGATTGATGCCGGTGGTCAGCAGGATTGTCGCCAGCAACCCCAACGCGACCCGCACCGCGTGAATCGTTCGAGCATGGCGATAACGTCGATACGGGTCGAGCAACGGCCGCAGGATCCGCCGCAACAGCGGCGGCCAGCGGTGGGGGCTGAAAGTGCTCAGCGCTGATTCCTCCTCAGAAGATGTAGTCGGTGGCGATGAAGTTCGAATCCCGTCCGCGAATGATTTCGCTGATCAGATCCTTGTTGGGTTCCTGGAACTTGGTCGCCACCAGGGTGCGGATCGAAAACACCCGCAGTGCATCGTGTACCGACAGCGTGCCTTCGGCGGAGTTCTTGCGACCGTTGAACGGGTAGGTGTCCGGGCCGCGCTGGCACTGGGCGTTGAGGTTGATCCGCCCGACCTGGTTGGCGAAGGTGTCGACCAGTCGGCCGACGGCCACCGGGTTGGTGCCGAAGATGCTCAGTTGCTGGCCGAAGTCCGATTCCAGCACGTAGTCGATCACGGTATCGAGGTGACGGTACGGCACAATCGGCACCACCGGCCCGAACTGCTCTTCCTGATAAACGCGCATCTGCGGCGTCACCGGGTACAGCACCGCCGGATAGAAGAACGATTCCCGCGACTCGCCACCATTCGGATTGACCACCTGGGCGCCTTTGCTCTGCGCGTCGGCCACCAGCCCATGCAGATAATCGACCTTGCCTGACTCTGGCAGCGGCGTCAGCGAAACCCCGCTGTCCCACGGCATGCCCGGTTTGAGGCTGGCCAGTTTGGCGTTGAATTTCTCGATGAAGCTGTCCACCACATCTTCATGCACGAACAGAATCTTCAACGCGGTGCAGCGCTGGCCGTTGAACGACAGCGAGCCGGTGACCGCTTCGCTGACCGCATTGTCCAGATCGACTTCCGGCAGGACGATGCCGGGGTTCTTCGCATCCAGGCCCAATGCTGCGCGCAAGCGGTGTGGTTTCGGGTGCAGTTTCTTCAGGTCGCTGGCGGCCTTGTTGGTGCCGATGAAGGCGAAGATGTCGATCTTGCCGCTGGCCATCAGCGCACTGACGGTCTCGCGGCCGCTGCCGTAGATGACGTTGATCACGCCGGTGGGGAAGCTGTCGCGGAAGGCTTCAAGCAAAGGACGGATCAGCAGTACGCCGAGCTTGGCCGGTTTGAATACCACGGTGTTACCCATGATCAGCGCCGGAATCAGCGTGGTGAAGGTTTCGTTCAGCGGATAGTTGTAAGGCCCCATGCACAGCGCCACCCCGAGCGGAACGCGGCGGATCTGGCCGAGGGTGTCCTGTTCCAGCTCGAAACGGCTGGAGCGGCGGTCGAGTTCTTTCAGCGCATTGATGGTGTCGACGATGTAGTCGCAGGTGCGGTCGAACTCTTTTTCCGAGTCCTTGAGGTTCTTGCCGATCTCCCACATCAGCAGTTTCACCACGGCGTCGCGTTGCTGGCGCATGCGCCCGAGGAAAGCTTCGACGTGTTGGATGCGTTCGGCCACGCGCAGGGTTGGCCACAGGCCCTGGCCTCGATCGTAAGCGCGCACGGCCGCATCCAAAGCGGTGAGGGCGGTGTCGGCGTCCAGCAGCGGTGTGCTGCCGAGGATCACTTGTTCGTCGCCGTTATCGCCGTGCAGATAGACCGGGCTGCGCACGGTGGCGAGCGGGCCGTCCCAGCGGCGCAACTGGCCATCGACCAGGTATTCGCGTTGCTCGACCTGACCGTCGAGGCGGTATTTTTCCGGGATGTCGCTGACAGAAGGGAACAGGTTGCCAAGGATGTTTGCTGTGGTCATGTCGCTACCCCGCGTCATTGAAAAAGTCTGTAACGGTTATACGCCTGAATGCGCCGAAATTTAAACCCGCAAATGTCACGCGAATGTCACCCAAAGGCGCAGGGCAGAGGGGATGACACCGCGGCTCCCACAGGTTTTCAGGAATACCCGATTCTTCAGGGAACCCGACTGGCCCCGGATGCCCCCCTCACTGTCCCGCAATGCCCTCAACCCGCCGCCGTTGCTGCCTTAAGGTGGGATCACAACAATAAGCGGCACCTCACGCGAGGATCTTTATGCGGGCATCCCGATTCACCTGGCTGCTGATGCTGGCCGTTGCACTGGCCGGTTGCGGCGAAGACGCCAAACCCCCGACCTCATCCGGCATCGCCCCTGGTGCCATGCCCTCCGACCCGGCGCTGGCGCAGATCTACGCCAACAGCTGCCAGCTCTGCCACGCCAACCCCGCCGCCAATGCGCCGCTGACCGGCGACCGCAAGGCCTGGGAACCGCGCATCCAGCAGGGCGCCGACACGCTGCTCGACCACGCCATCAATGGCTACAACGGCATGCCGCCGATGGGCCAGTGCGTCGAGTGCTCGGAAGAACAATTCCTTCAGCTGATCGGCTTCATGGCCGATCAGCCGCTCCCAAAATAAGGATCCTGGCATGCCGATAGATCTGACACGCCGGCAGTTATTGCAACGGGCAAGCATCGTCGGCGCGTTCAGCGCGCTGGCCTGCAATCCGGCGCTGGGCCAGTTGATGCGCGCACCTCGGCTGATTCCCTGGCGCAACTGGTCGGGCGGGCAGAGTTGCCTGCCGGCGGCGCGAGTGGCACCGAAAAATCTGGATGAACTGACCGCAGTGATTCAGCAGGCACCGGGCAAGATTCGCCCGGTCGGTTCGGCGCATTCCTTCAGTGCTTTGGTGCCCACCGACGGCACGTTGCTGTCGCTGAGCTACTTCAACGGTCTGCTCGATCACGACCCGAAAACCCTGCAAGCCGAATTCGCTGCCGGCACGCCGATGTCACGCATGGGCACGCCGCTCAAGGACGTCGGCCAGGCCCTGCAGAACATGGCCGACATCGATTACCAGACCCTCGCCGGGGCCATTTCCACCTCCACCCATGGCACCGGCAAAACCTTCCAGTCCTACTCGGCCCACGTCTGCGGGATGCAACTGGTGACCGCCCGTGGCGAGGTGCTGGATTGCGACAGCCAGCGACATCCCGAAGTATTCAACGCCGCCCGGGTATCCCTCGGCGCGTTGGGCGTAGCCACCAAAATCCGCCTGCAAAACCGTCCGGCCTATCGCCTGCGGGAGCGCCAGTGGATCGCCAAAACCGAAGAACTGCTGGAAGACCTGGACAAGAACACCCGCGAAAACCAGCACTGGGAGATGCTCGTCGTCACCCATTCCGACTACGCCTTGTCGATTGCCCTCAACGAAACCACCGACCCGCCCACGCTGCCGATTCCGCCCGAAGAGGAGGGCGGCAACGAGTTCGTGACCCTGATCGAGAAGATCGACAAGTACGGCAGCGATTTCCCGAACCTGCGCAGTTCGCTGCTCAACAGCCTGCGGCATCTGGCGAGTTTCGACGACCGGGTCGGCGACTCGTTCGAGATCTACGCCAACGTGCGCACCGTGCGTTTCAACGAAATGGAATATTCGGTGCCCGCCGAACACGGCCCGGCCTGCCTGCGGGAGATTCTCAAACTGATTCGCGACAAGGACCTGCGCACCTGGTTTCCCATCGAGTACCGCTACGTCAAGGCCGACGACATTCCGCTGAGCATGTTCGAAGGCCGTGACAGCTGTTCGATCTCGGTCCACCAGCATTACCAGATGGACCACCACAACTTCTTCGCCGCCGTCGAGCCGATCTTCTGGAAGTACAACGGCCGCCCGCACTGGGGCAAATTGCACACGCTCAATGCCCGTACGTTGCAAACGCTCTATCCGCGCTGGCAGGAATTCATTCAGGTACGCCAGGCGGTGGACCCGAGCGGCAAGTTTCTCAACGGGCATCTGTCGTCGATTCTGGGGGTGAGCTGATGGCGGTCAATCGACGTAATTTCGTGCTCGGAACTTTGGGTGTTGGCGCTTTGCTGGTGGGCGTGGGTGCGTTGTTAAGGCCGGGGGATCGCGGCGGGCCTTACAGTGACTATTTTCGGGCGCTGAACAACGAACTCAAGACCAAAGGCCCGATGCGCCCGGTGTTGCTGATCGATCTGGATCGGCTGGATCACAACATCGACGTGGTGATGCGCTCGGTCAAACGCGCGGGCAAGCAGTTGCGGCTGGTAGAGAAGTCATTGCCATCGCCGGGCTTGCTCCGCTACATCGGCCAACGGGCGGGGACGCAGCGGCTGATGTCGTTCCATCAGCCGTTTCTCAATCACGATGCGGTGACGTTTCCGCAGTCCGACATTCTGCTCGGCAAACCGCTGCCGGTGCGCTCGGCCGAGATTTTCTACCAGACTCACAAAGGCCCCTTCGACCCGACGAAACAACTGCAATGGCTGATCGACAACCCCGAACGCTTGCAGCAATACCTCGCACTGGCCCAGGGATTTGGCACGCGGATGCGGATCAACATCGAGCTGGACGTCGGCCTGCATCGAGGCGGCGTCAGTGACGTGAACGTGCTCGGGCAGATGCTCGCGCTGATCGCCGCCAACCCGCAGCATCTGGCGTTCGCCGGCTTCATGGGCTACGACCCGTTCGTGGGCATGGGCGTGCCGGGGATTCTCGGTTCGCCCGAGGAACTGTTCGCCAAGGTGATGGTGATTTATCAGCGCTGCGTCGACTTCACCCGGCAGCAATATCCGGCGCTGTGGCATGACGGCTTGTGCCTGAATACGGCCGGCAGCCCGAGTTATCGCATGCATGAAAACGAACACCTGAGCAGTGAGGTGTCGGTGGGGACGGCGATGCTCAAGCCGACTCATTACGATCTGCCGTCGCTGGTCGAACATGAACCTGCCGCGTACATCGCCACGCCGGTGTTGAAAAGCACGGGTGCGGTGAACATCCCGGCGCTGGATGACAAGTCGAAACTGTTTTCGTGGTGGGACACCAACCAGCGCCAGACCTTCTTCATCTACGGTGGCAACTGGATGGCCGAATTCGAATCGCCGCCCGGATTGCAGAGCAATGGTGTTTACGGCCGTAGCTCGAATCAGGAGATGGTCAATGGCTCGAATGCCGTGGGGCTGACGGTGGAGGATCAGGTGTTCTTGCGCCCGACCCAGACCGAAGCCGTCCTTCTGCAATTCGGCGACTTGCTGGCGGTGCGTGGCGGCAAGATCGTCGATACCTGGCCGGTGTATACCTGATCTGCTGACTTCTTCAACACAACGCAAAACCTTCAGCAATTTCCGTAATGAAGCTTTTATGACAAAAGTTCGGTAGCACATCGCCAGTCCGGTCATGCCTATGTAACGCGCTTGAGGGGCCCTGAGGGGCGCTTTTCACAAGCCGAGGCGGGACGCCGGGAGTGAGGCAATGGGGACTATGGAACGCTACTCGAAAGTGGGCATGCAGGAACTCGATCAACGCCTGTCGAAGATCGTCGAAGCCGCGCGCAAGAAGCCGGTTTCGGTGTATCGCTACGGCGCGCCGTGGGTCTGGATCGTCTCGCAGGATGACTGGCAGGGCGCCTTGAAGGAGGTCTCCAGCTACATTCCGCCGGGGCATTCGCTGGTGCTGCTGCGCCCGCAGATCGATGACTTGCTCGACGCCCACCGCGATCTCCTGCACGACCTCAATGCCCAACCCGGCATGCTGATCGCCCCGCAGACGGTCATGCACATCCTGCTGCTGCAACTGCTGTATTCGGTGCCCAGCGAGCAGCAGCTCTACGAACAGCTCAATTACAACCTGCTGTTTCGCTGGTTCGTCGGCCTTGGCCTGAACCAGAAAGTCTGGAGCTTCAACGTCCTCAGTCGCGACATCGCCACGCTGCTCAACGAGCCGCGTGCGGTGCAGCTCATCCAGAAAATCATCGGTGAAGTGTTCTGCGGCGCGCTGCTGCAAATGCCCGAGTTCTCCTTGAACTTCGCGCTGCTGCACACCTGGCTGGGCAAGCACACCGGGGCCTGCACTTCAGCAATCAAGAACGCCAGTAACTGACGCACACGCAAGGCGCATGAGCGCCAACAGGTCATCGCGAAATTCAGGGGGTAGTGTGGAGCAGATTTTCACGTCACGGCTGGCGCTGTGGGGCTGGCTGCTGGTGACGGCCGGCGCGCAGCCGGCGTTCGCCGATGAGGCCGGGAACGCAGCGGCGCAGCGTCTGGTGGACGTCAACGAATACTTCGTGCGCGGCAACACCGTGCTCGATGCGCGGGCGATCGAAGAAGCGGTGTACCCGTTCCTCGGCCCGCAAAAAGCCTTGAGCGATATCGAAGGCGCGCGGGATGCCCTGCAAAAGGCCTATCAGGAGCGCGGTTATCAATCGGTGTTCGTCGAACTGCCGGAGCAGGCGGTGGCCGACGGCATCGTCTACCTGCAAGTCAGCGAAACCAAGGTCGGCCGGGTGCGTGTGGTTGGCGCCAAACACTATTCGCCGCTGGATATTCGCGACAACGTCCCAGCTCTCAAAGAAGGCGAGGTGCCGGACTTCGCCAAGGTCCAGGGCGAACTGGCCCAACTCAACAAGACCCCGGGCCGCCAAGTGATGCCGCTGGTGCGTGAAGGTCAGCGCCCCGGCACCATGGACGTGGACCTGCAGGTCGAAGACCAGAACCCGTGGACCGCCAGCGTCGGGCTGAACAACGACTACAGCGCCGACACCGAAAAACTGCGCACCGTCACCAGCCTCGGCTACAACAATCTTTGGCAGTTGGGGCACAGCGTCAACCTGACGTTCTTCACCGCACCCCAGGAGACTGACAACGCCAAGGTCTGGTCCGGCTCGTACACCGCGCCATTGACCGAGCGCTGGAGTGTGCAGTTCTCCGGTTACCAGTCCGACAGCAACGTCGCCACCATCGGCGGCAGCAACGTGCTCGGCAAGGGCCACTCCTACGGCGTAGCGGCGATCTACACGATCCCGTCCAGCGGCAACTGGTCGAACTCGCTGTCGGTGGGCATCGATTTCAAGGACTTCGACGAACGCCTGACCCTGTCCGGTGAGAGCGACAAGGTGCCGCTCAAGTACGCGCCGT
Organism: Pseudomonas sp. lyk4-R2A-10; assembly: GCF_030209075.1. Taxonomy (NCBI): domain Bacteria; kingdom Pseudomonadati; phylum Pseudomonadota; class Gammaproteobacteria; order Pseudomonadales; family Pseudomonadaceae; genus Pseudomonas; species Pseudomonas sp. lyk4-R2A-10. Next base: position 284,847 of record NZ_JARVSR010000010.1, read on the forward strand.
TCACCTTCGCCTACAACGGCTATCGCTACAGCGAAAAGAGCCAGCTCGGCCTCGGCCTGAGCCTGGTCGCGGCCACTCGCAGCATCTTCGGCTACGGCAGTTCCGACGAAGACTTCGACTACAAACGCTACCGCGCCAACCCGAGTTTCGCCGTGCTCAAGGGCGATACCAACTTCACCTGGACCTTCGACAGCGACTGGCAGAGCGCAAGCAAAGCCGCGTTCCAGCTGGCATCGGGACCGCTGGTTTCCAACGAGCAATTCTCCGCCGGCGGCGCGACTTCGGTGCGCGGTTATCTGGCCGCCGAACGCACCGCCGATGACGGCTTCCTGCTGAGCGAAGAACTGCGCACACCGTCACTGGCCAAGTACGCCGGCACCTGGATGCAGGACTGGCGCTTCTACGCCTTCGCCGAAGGTGCGCAACTCTATCTGCGCGACGAACTGCCGGACCAGGACGCCAATTACGCCCTGGCCAGCGTCGGCCTCGGCACCCGCGCCAGCCTGAGCAAATGGCTGTCCGGCAGCCTCGACTGGGGCTACCCGCTACTCGAAGGGCCGAACACCTCGAAACAGGAATCGCGCCTGCACTTCAACCTTCAGGCCACTTTCTAACAGGAGCACTTTTCATGCAGCGCCTATTCCTTTCGTTGTTGATCTGCCTGGGCTTCGTGCTCCCGGCCACGGCTCAAGCCTGGTGGCAGGACGACTGGCATTACCGCAAACAGATCGCCGTCGACACCACGCCGCAAGGCGCCGCGATCAATCAGGCCCTGGGCCGCACCGCGCTGCTGGTGCGCCTGCACACCGGCAACTTCACCTTCGACGGCGTGAAAGAGGACGGCTCGGACCTGCGCTTCGTCGCCGCGGATGACAAGACCGTGCTCAACCATCAGATCGAAAGCTTCGACGCGCTGATGGGCATGGCGCAGATCTGGGTCGATGTGCCGAATGTCGAGGGCGGTCAGCGTCAGGACATCTGGATGTACTACGGCAACCAGAAGGCCCCGGCGACCGGCAACGGCCAACTGACGTTCGATCCGAATTACACCGCGCTCTATCACTTCGACGGCGCCACCGGTACTCCGGCCAAAGACACCACCGCTTACGGCAACACCGCGCAGAGCGCGACCGGCGCCGCGATTGACGGCGTAGTCGGGCGTGCCTTGCAGTTCAGCGGCCAGCCGCTGCTGCTACCGGCCAGTCCGTCGTTGCAGCACAACGCTGGCAGCGCGTTCACCTTCAGTGCCTGGCTGCGACTGGATCAGGCCAATGGCGAGCAACTGATCCTGGCTCGCCGCGAAGGCGCCAACAGCCTGCTGGTCGGTGTGAATCAGGGCGTACCGTTCGTGGAAATCGACGGCCAGCGTGCCGTCGCCACGCAGCCGTTGAATCCCGGCCAATGGCAGCACATCGCGCTGACCGCTGAAGGCGCGAAAGTGACGCTGTACATCAACGGTCGCGAAAGTGCGGCACTGGCCCAGGCGATGCCGGCGTTCAACTCGGTCATGGCCATTGGTGCTGATCTTTCCCCGAGCGCGTTCCAGCCATTCGTGGGCGCCATTGATGAACTGCGCCTGTCGAAAGTCGCCCGTCCGGCACCGCTGTTGCTGGCCGATGCCACTTCCCAAGGCGCCGAGTCGAAACTGGTCGCCTATGGCGTTGATGAAGAACAGTCCGGTTTCGGTTTCGGCAGCCTCGGCTTCCTGCTCAACGCGGTGCCGGTGGACGCCTGGGTGATCATCGCGGTGCTGGTGCTGATGATGTTCCAGTCGTGGATCATCATGCTGCGCAAGAACCGCACCCTCAGCCGCGTCACCGCCGCCAACGAAGACTTCCGCGTGCAATTCGCCAAGGTTGGCACTCGCCTGGAAATGTTCGCCGACGACACCCAGCTCGCCCAGCGTTTGCAGCATTCGCCGCTGTGGCGCCTGTATCTGGTGGCCGTGAAAGAAATCCGCACCCGCCGCGAGCAGGGCGCCGATACCTCGTCGGTTTCCGCCGCAACCATCGAAGCGATCCGCTGCTCCATGGACGGCGTCCGCACCCGTGAAAACCAGCAACTGAGCTCGAAACTCTCGACCCTGTCCAACGCCATCGCCGGCGGCCCGTACATCGGCCTGCTCGGCACGGTGCTGGGGATCATGGTGGTGTTCCTCGGCACCGCCATGGCCGGCGACGTCAACATCAACGCCATCGCGCCGGGCATGGCGGCCGCGTTGCTGGCCACGGCCATGGGTCTGTTCGTCGCGATCCCGGCGCTGTTTGGCTACAACCGCCTGATCACCCGCAACAAGGAAGTCAGCGCCGACATGCGCGTGTTCGTCGACGAGTTCATCACCCGTCTGGCGGAGATGCATGGCGAAGGCCAGTCCAGTGAAGCGGCGCATCAGCGCGGCCATCACGCCAACCACTCCGTACCGGCCTGAGGAGCACTGACATGGCGTCCGTAAATGCCTCCCACGACGATGATGAAGATGCAGCGGTAGACAGCATCAACATCACGCCACTGGTGGACGTGCTGATGGTGGTGCTGGTGATGTTCATCCTCACCGCCACCGCGCAGGTCTCCGGGATCCAGATCAACCTGCCCAAGGCCAGCGCCGCGGTGTCGTTGTCCGAAGCCAAGACCAAGGCGATTTCGGTCAACGACGGCGGCCAGGTGTTCCTCGACGCCTATCCGGTGACCCTGCCGGAGCTGGAAGAACGCCTGCGGATCGAGAAGGCGCAGAACCCGGACTTCCCGGTGATCGTGCGCGGCGACGCCACGGTGCAGTACCAGAAGGTCATCGAAGTGCTGGACCTGCTGCGCCGGCTCGAACTGTCCCAGGTCGGTCTCGTTACCGGCAAACCGACGCAGGGCTGAGTGATGACTGCACAACTGCCAATCGAGCCTTTGCCGGTGAAGAAGTCGCCACTGCGTTACGTGAAGTGGGGCGCCGGGCTGCTGCTGGGTGCCGTCGCGGCATTCCTGTTGTGGCAGTGGGCCAACGACATGAGCGGCATCCGCCGGGAAGCGCCGAAGGTGCCGACGATCATTCCGTTGCCGCCACCGCCACCTCCGCCGCCGGAAAAACCGCCGGAGCCGGAAACCCCGGTGGAAGAAAAAATCGTCGAGCCCGAGCCGACGCCCGAGCCGCAGGAAGTGAAACCCGAGGAAGAGGCGCCGCCATCGCCGGCGGACGATCTGGCCAACCCGATGCAAATCGACGGCGACGCGCAGAGCGGCAGCGACGCGTTCAACATCGGCGCGGGGAAGGGCGGCGGCATGGCCGGATCCGGCGGTGGGCGACTGGGCAACGGCACCTATAGCCAGTTCCTCGCGTTCACTTTCCAGAAGCTGCTGCGCGAGAACCCCGACCTGCGCAACCTCGCGTTTTCGCTGCAGGCCGATGTGTGGCTGAGCAGCGTCGGCGAGATCACCCGGGTCGAGCTGATCAAGTCCAGCGGCAACCCCGAAATCGATACGCAAGTGCTCGCCGCGCTGCGCAATGCGCCTGCTTTAAGCGAGCGGCCACCGGCCTCCATCACCTTGCCTGTGCGCATGTCCCTGCAAGGGCGGCGTCCGGGTTAACCGAATTCATAAAGCTGTATGAAAAGGAGTTGTGTGCAGATGATTTCCAACGTGAATCGATTGTCCCTGGCGGTCGGCATGGTCATCGCGACCCTGGTCGGTCAGGCCGCGGCAGCGCCTGCGCCCTCGGAGAACGCCACGATCAATCTGATCCGCTTGCTGGTCGAGCAGGGCATTCTGAAACAGGACAAGGCCGACGCGCTGATCGCCCAGGCCCAGAACGAAGCGGCCCAGGCCAAGCAGGCTGCGGCGTCCACTGCCGTGACGGCCGGGCCGGTCACCGCACCGGGCGATGTGCGGGTGCAATACGTGCCGGCCGCGGTGCGCGACCAGATCCGCGATCAGGTCAAGGCTGAAGTCATGGCCACCGCCAAGCAGGAAAACTGGGCCGCGCCCAACACCTTCCCGGACTGGGCGTCGCGCATCAGCTTCGACGGCGACATCCGTCTGCGTGACGAATCACGCTACTACTCGGGCAGCAACAGCAACGAAATCGTCGACTTCGCCAAACTCAACAACAACGGCCCGTACGACGTGAACCCCAACAGCAGCACCGCGTTGCCGCCGTTGCTCAACACCCGCGAAGACCGCGAAAACCTGTTCCGCCTGCGCGCCCGCCTGGGCATGAAAGCGGAGATTTCGCCGCAATGGACCGCCGGCATCCGCATCGGCACCGGCTCGGACAACAACCCGGTGTCGACCACCCAGAACCTCGGCGGCGGTTTCTCGAAAAAGGACATCTGGCTCGATCAGGGTTACCTGACCTGGAAGCCGTCGGAGGAGCTGACGCTGACCGGTGGCCGCTTCGCCAACCCGTTCATGTCCACCGACATGCTGTATTCCAACGACCTGAACTTCGACGGCGTGGCGGCGATTTTCGACCACAAGCTCAGCCGCGACTGGGGCGTGTTCGGCACTGTCGGCGCGTTCCCGGTGGACTACACCAACGACACCACCACCAGCAACGGCTTCGACAAGGAAGAAAGCGACAACAAATGGCTGTACGGCGCGCAGATCGGCGCCAAATGGGCGATCAACAGCAACAACCGCTTGAAAGGCGCGCTGGCCTACTACCGCTTCGACGACATCGAAGGCCAGCGCTCCAGCCCTTGCGAACCGTGGGCCGGCGCGCCGGGCTGCGACAGCGACGGCACCCGCGCAGCATTCATGCAGAAGGGCAACAGCGTGTTCCTGCTGCGTGACATCACGCCGAACCCGCTCAACCCGACCACCACGCCGCAACCGCAATTCGTTGGCCTGGCGTCCGAATTCAACCTGTTGGACCTCAACGTGGTGTGGGACGCCGACCTGCCGGAAGACTTCAAACTGCGCAGCCAGGGCAACTACATCCACAACCTCGGTTACGACGAAGGCGACATGCGCAAGCGTTCGGCCGGACAACTGGTCAACAACCTCGACAGCAACGGCAACATCGAAAGCGGCGCCAATGCGTGGATGGTCCAGTTCACCCTCGGCAACGCGCTGGAGCTGAAGAAGCAGGGCGACTGGAACCTGTTCGCCGGCTACAAGTACATCCAGCCGGATGCCTTGCCGGACGGCTTCAACGATTCGTCGTTCCACCTCGGCGGCACCAACGCCAAGGGTTACTTTCTGGGGGGCAATTACGGTCTTGCGAAGAACGTCTACGCCACCGGCCGCTGGCTGAGTTCGGAGGCGGTGTATGGCGCGCCGTTCGACATCGACGTCATGCAGCTTGAGATCAACACGCGCTTCTAAGGCGCCGGGAGAGGGTTATGAAAATCCGCTGTTTATGGCTTGGGCTCGGCATGTTGATCGCCACCGGGGCGAGCGCCGAAGGCATGGAGGAACGCCTGCGCACCCAGTTGCGCAGCACCACCCAGCAACTGCAAACCCTGCAAAGCCAGCAGGCCCAGGCCAGCGCCGCGCAACTGGCGGCGCAGAACGAAGCCAAGGCTGCGCAGGCACAAATCAAGCAATTGACCGCCGAACTGGCCAAGGCCAAAGGCCTCGCCGAGCAACTGGCCGGGCAGCAGCAAGCCCTGCACAGCCAGGCCCAGGCGCAAGTCGCGGCCAGCAACGAGCAGACCGGCAAATTCAAGAAAGCCTATGACGAGTTGTTGGTCATGGCCCGTGCCAAAGAGGCAGAACGGTCTAAGCTTCAAGCGCAATTGACTGAACGTGACACACAAGTGCAGCAATGTTCGGTCAAGAATCAGCAGATGTACGGCGTGGCCAAGCAGATTCTCACCGCCTACGAAAACATCGATGTGGCCGAGGTGATGAAAATCCGCCAGCCCTTCGCCGGCAGCGCCCGGGTCAAGTTTGATGAACTGGCTCAGGGCTTTGGCGACGAACTGTACAAGACTCAATTCGATGCGCCGCAAGCTGCGATCGCGCACTGATTAAAAGACTCATGGACAAGGAAGAAGTAATGACTCAATTGATCTCCCACGTATCCCCGCAATCCCTGACCGACGTTCTGCAAGCCGCCGGTTACCGCGTCAACCAGACCGAACAGAACGGCATTGTCCAGTTGCTCAGCGCCAGCCAGGGCATCGGTTATGCCGTGCGTTTCGGCAACCCGGCGGTGGCGGAGCAGGGCAGCTACGTCGACTTCACCTTCAGCTGCGCCTTGCGCGTGCAGGGCGAGTTGCCGGCCGGTGTGGCCGAGCAGTGGAACGCAACCCGCCGGTTTGCCCGGTTGTCGTTGCAGGGCGAATTTCTGGTGATGGAAATGGACGTGGTGGTGGCCGCTGGCGTGAGCAGCGATTACCTGCGCGGCAACCTGGAGCTGTGGGATCGCCTGCTTCAGGAGTTCATCGTGTACCTGCGTGATTTCACCCAGAACGCTGCCGCCGCCCAGGCTCCAAAGGTTGAGCAAGAGGAAGTCGCGCTGTGACAAAACCTGCCATGGTAATCAGCGCCGCTGCGGTGGCGCTGTTGGTGGTGGCCGTGGCGCTGGTGGTGCGGCCGGGCAATGACCCGGTCGCCGCCCAGCAACCGGCGCCGGTCATTGCGGCGAACAGTGGGCCTGCGGTGGCGCGGTTGGGCAATCAGCAGGTTTCACCGGAGGAGTTGCAGGCGTTGCTGGCGGCTGTTCCACCGCAAACCCGCGAGCAACTGCGCGGTAATCGTGAGGCGCTGGAGCGCTGGATTCGTTCACGCCTGGCTGAAAAAGCCGTGTTGGAGCAGGCCGACGCCCAGGGTTGGGCGCAGCGTCCGGACGTGGTTCGGCAAACCCGTGCCGCCACCGAACAGATCGTGTTCCGCGACTATTTGCAGTCGGTGAGCCAAGTGCCGGCCGATTATCCGAGCGCTGCAGAGTTGCAGCAGGCGTATGACGCGGGCAAGGCCAATTGGCAGACGCCGGCGCTGTATCGGGTCAGTCAGATTTTCCTCGGGGTCAACGAACCACAGAATCTTGAGGCGGTGCGCAAGCAGGCGACGGAGTTGAGCAAGAAAGCCCAGGCAACCTCGGCGGACTTTGCAGGCCTGGCCAAAGAGTTTTCCCAGGATCGGCTCACCGCTGAGCGCGGCGGCGACACCGGCCTGCAACCGTTGCAGCAACTGGTGCCGGAAGTGCGTGGTGTCGTGGCGCGGCTCAAGGTTGGCGCGGTTTCCGATCCCGTTCAAAGCAGCGGCGGCTTCCACGTGATCAAACTCACTGAGCAACAACCGGCCCGCACCGCGACCCTCGACGAATTGCGTGACCAACTGACCCAGGCCTTGCGGGCACAGCGTCAGGAACAGATCGCCCAGGCCTATCTGGACGGCATGCTCAACACCGCAACGCTGAGTATCGACGGGGCCGAGCTCAATAAGGTGCTGGAGACCAAACCCTAAGCGCGGCACACCAAAACAAAGATCGACAGGGAGTCATCGATGTCATTCACCGAACCCGCAGCACGACCGAGCAGCGCCGATTTCCGCTGGCCCCGGGACAAGGAAGAATCCTGGCTGGCGCAAGCGGCGACCCTCGACGGCGACGTCGCGCAATATTTTCTGGTCAGCGCCCGTTGCGGCTGCTTCATGCAAGCCGCCCGCAGCCTCAACGTGCGCTCGACCCTGCTGCGCAAACAACTGGCGCAACTCGAACAGCAACTGCAATGTGCGCTGTTCAGCTTTCAGGGCAGCGCCTTGAGCCTGACCCGTGAAGGCCAGCAATTGCAGGCGCAACTGATCGCCCTGGCTCACGAGCGCAAACTCCCGGTGATCGAGCAACCCCTGATAAGGCTGGCCGTCGCCGAATCGATCCTGCATGACATCCTCGGACGCGACCTCATCGCACTGTTGCGCCGCAACGCCAGCGTGCGCCTCGAGATCATCGCCCTCGACAGCGAACTGGCCCTGCGCGCCGTCAGCGCCGACATCGTGCTGTGGCTCGCCCACGGCGATACCCCGCACCCCGGCCCGACCTTCGCCACCAGCGAACCGCAACGCCTCGCGCAACTGGAATACCAGCCACACATTGCCAAGCGTTACTCCCGCGTGACTGCACGCCCGGAAAGCCCCGACGACCTCGCCGATTTCATGCTGGTGCAATGGCAGCATGACCGGCAGATCGACAGCTTTCGACCGTGGAATGAACTGGTCGCACAGCGGTTGGCCGGGGTAGTGCAGATGCAGTCTTATGAACTGATGCTGGAGATGATCCGGTGCAGCGCGTGTATTGGTTTGCTGCCGATGTACATGAGCCGGTTTGATCGCGGGTTGGTGGCGTTGCCGGGGTTGTTTGACGAGGCGATGCGGTTGCAGGCCTGGTTGGCGGTGAACAGTGAATCGCAGGAGGCTGGCGAGGTGCGGACGTTGGTTGAGTTGATTCAACGCACTTTCAATGAGCGGCAGGAGTGGTTCGAGTAATTTTTCTTAGATCGTTCCCACGTCGAAAGCGTCCGCGTGGGAATGCCTCAAGGGACGCTCCGCGTTCCAGCTCCGGGAGGGACGCGGAGCGTCCCGGGCTGCATTCCCACGCGGACGGTTCGACGCCTCGACGTGGGAACGATCAGGCGATCAGGCTATAGCGGCGCCTCGGCCTTCAACTCCAGATTATCCAGCGCCCGATTTACCGCCAGTTCACCCAGCATGATCAGTTGCGCAATGCCCAGCAGCACATGCCGATGCGAGCCGTCCACCAGCCCGGCGAAGTCGGTGGCCATGGTTTTGGCCGAAGTCAGGGTTTCGCAGGCGTCGGCCAGCAGTTCTTCGCTGTCGATGCCGGGAGCGATGAGGTAGCGGGTGTTGGGTTTGAGCAGGGGTTTTCTGGGGAGTAGAGGATTGAAGTAGTGATCGAGGGCGCGTTCGGCGGCTTCGTGGAAGGTCTTTGAATCGAGGGATTCGTAGGGCGAGGTGGTGTCGGTTTCGGGTGGGTTGGGTGTTGGTTTGATCATGGTGAAGCTCCTTGAGAAATGGAGCCGTCATCCACCGCTGCTAAACGAATGGGGTGGCGGCTGTACGCGGGTTAGCAGACCAGGCTCAAGGATCCCGGCGCACCGAAGTGCCCCACGCAAGCCGCCATAAAACAGAAATGGCGAAACCAGCGTGCCTTGAGAATTGCCGAGCTGCTAAACCCGATCGCTGATTCATCAGCGACCCGGAAACGATAGAGCCCGCCCTCAAGGCGCACAAGCCGGCGGATTCTGGCGGATGCGTAGGCAATGGCGCAAGCCGTTGTGGCTTGCCGGACGTTTCGGTCAACGGCTTTAAACAGTCATGGCGAATCCGTGAAGAAGCGGTTTACAGTGACCGGCCACGCACTGATCCAGGAGGGATCTTTCATGCCTGAGCACAACCCCGCCATTCACCTCGAACGCTTCAGCGAGTCCCACGTCGAAAGCGTCACCGCGCTTTACAACGACCCGGCCGTGACCCGGCAGGTGCTGCAGATGCCGTTTCAGTCTGCCGAGATCTGGCGCCAGCGGCTGATGCCCGAAAACGAACGGATGGTGAAACTGGTGGCGCTGCATCAAGGTGCGGTGATCGGGCATCTCGGGCTGGAGGCTTTTTCGCGAATTCGCCGTAGCCACGCCGGCAGTGTCGGCATGGCTGTTGCGGTGGCGTGGCAGGGCAAGGGTGTGGGTTCGAAGCTGTTGTCGGCGGCGCTGGACGTCGCCGACAACTGGATGAACCTGCACCGGGTCGAGCTTTCGGTGTATGCCGATAACGAGGCGGCCATCGGTCTTTACCGCAAGTTCGGCTTCGAGACTGAAGGCCTGTTCCGGGATTACGCCGTGCGTGACGGGCAATGGGTCGACACCCTGAGCATGGCGCGGCTGCGTCGGGTTACGGCTTGACCAGTTGGTCCGCATCGACGTACTGGAACGTTGCCTCGGTGGCAGGTGTGGCCGGCGGAAACAGGCGGATCACTGGCACCCAGATCTTCGGGTTTGTGGAGTCGTAAAAATCCTTTTGATTGCCCTGTGCTTCGGCAAGACCAGTATTGGTGCCGCCGGCCACGAAAAAGAACGCCATGAGCGGGAGTGTGTTTTGCAGGTTCTGTGGCCAGGTCTTGATCACGATTTCATTCTGCTCGGAGAAATGCGCGGGCATCTGGCTCAGCATTCCCCTTGCTCGTACAGATTGATAGAAGGGCACTCCCGCCGGTTTGCCGGTGGCTTCGGAAACGTCAAATCCGCATTGTCGAATGTGATGACTGTCGGGTGAGGTGTCCCATACGTTTTTCCATTGTTCGGCGGTGGAAACCCCGGCACTCTGGCAGCGCTGGCTTGTTGCGGGAAACGAGGCATGAGCACCGCAGGGTGTCGTCCGGTTCCAGGTCCAGCCATCAATCGGGAAGGAGCACAGTACATCAAGGTCGATCTTGTCGATGGGAGCGCCAAAGATGGGGTACAGCATGAAGCCGTTGCCTTTTCCCCATGCCAGGCGGCCGAATTTTGAGTCGGCCCTGAGATAGGAAAACGAAACACCGCCGTTTTTCACTGAGGTCGGGCTTGGGTTCCAGACATGGTGCGTGTCGCCGGGGTTCTTGTCAGTGACTCGAAAGATGATCCCGGAACAAAGAAAAGCAGGTCGATTGTTGTTTTGATCGCAGTTCGGAAATTTACGGTTGTAGAGCGTGTTCAACAACTCGATCACCTTAGGTCCGCTCATTTCGGCGTGAGGGTTGTTGCTCACGACCGGCAACGGTGGATTGGTGTCGACTTGAGTACAACCCAGAAGCGTTGCAAACAAAATCCCAAGGAAGATGTTTTTTGTATTCATTGCGCCCTTACTGTTCATGGCCCCGTTGCCTGCGCTCAGGGCGCGTCTTCAAGTAACGGCGTTTCGTGGTTACAGCCTTCTGCCACTGTTTTTGAAAGTCCAACGTCAGGGCGCCAGGGCTCCAGGTACCACTCAGGTTTGTTCCGGGCAACCATCAGATGACAGATCAACTGGTGGCGCAGGCCATGAGTGTTTGTCCAGTAACGGCTGTTGGAATAATCACGGGTGAGTTCATCCCATAAATAGGCCGTGCCTTCCGGTGGCGTTTGTCTGGCGCAGTCGGTCGGCTTGATGGAAAGTGCCCACTCGTAGTTCCGGTAGATCCATTGCGCGCTCGCGATGTAACTCTTACAGCGCTCCACTTTCTGGATGTAGCTGTCTGCGTTTGCGAGCTCGGATGCGCGCACGTCGTCCGGCGGAGTTGCCGCTTGCGCGCAAACAGCCGGCAGAGTCACCAACATTGCGCCAATTATTCTGTGCATGATGTGTACTCAGGTTTTTTACAGGCAAGTTGTGGAATTGTTGTGGCCAACAATGGTGTCCTTAAAAGGGTAAGTCTCAAAAACCAGGGAAAGATGATTTGATCTCCACTGTGCTTGTTGAAGAGAAACCAGAGTCCTTTCGACGTCTCGCTCGCAGTGGGGCCGATCCGGGTGACCTGCACTTTGATTTCATTGGGGCCATTCATTTCAGAACTCCAGAGTTCCATGTCGTGCAACTTGAAAAACGACTGCACTTATCAAAGCTCATGGAGTGGACGCTGCCTACTGTCAGATCTGACAGGTGAATACCGAAAAAAGCAGCCTTTCGTCGAATTTCATGAAGAGTCGTCGAGCAACTCGTCCGAGCTTGGTCGTACGTCCTGAGGCTGAACCTGCCATGATCGTCCTTCGCGGTATCGCTACTCTACGAGGGCAATCAGATGGACGACGTACAGCAACTGGGCGAAATGCTTCGCCACTATGCCGACAGCGAAGCGCACAAGAAGCAATTGTTCGAGACGCAGTCAGCGACCTGGGCCACCCGGATTACCGAGTTGTTCGGGCGGATCCAGCAATGGCTGGAACCGGTGCAGGCGTCGGGTTTGCTGGAGGTCAGTCGCGAGGCTTATGTGGCGTTCGGGCCGAGCATTCCGGTTGAGACCTCAACCTTCAAGACTGAAAAATTGAGCATCGTGATTGCCGGCAAACCGGTGGAGTTTGTACCGGATGTGATGGGCAGTGGCGGGCAGATTTCGCTGGCGGTGATGGGGTTGACGGCGGCGCGGTACGGGAGTGTTTCGTTGGTGGGGCTGCCCGATGGTGATTGGCAGTGGCGCAAGACCAATGGGTTGAAGGATCCGGATACCTTTGCCTTCGATGCGAATTTTCTCGCGCAGCAGTTACAGAGTTTGATTCCGCGTGACCGCACCTAAGATCAAGAGCAACCCCCTCACCCCAGCCCTCTCCCCCAAGGGGGCGAGGGGGAAAGGGAGCAGATTTGTGTCGTTTTCAATATTGAGTTCGACGGAAAGGGAGCAGATCGGGGGCTTTTCAATTTTTGAGTTCGGCTCGATATTTCAGGTCGGCGTAACTCGAAAAAACAACCCGGTCAGTTCCCTCTCCCTATGGGCGGTCCGACGTTTCGGGAGGGCTAGGGTGAGGGGCCGCTCGGCTGACACACCTCACATCTCAAGATTGACCCACCCCGGCTTCGCCACCTCCGGCGCCACCGCTTTCACGGTTTTACCAGTAGCCATCTCAACTCGCCGCGCCACTTCCGGATCATCGGCAAACGGCGTCAGACTCGCCTCATCCAGGCTCTCGCTCGTCTCATGGCGCAAGCAATACTCCACCGCCAGCCACAGAAACAGCACACCCAACACATTCAACAAAACATCGAACATGGCCAAGCTCCCTTGATCAGGCGATCTGCGCTTCACGGTGGGCGAGTGCAACGTCGGCAATCCGCACGGTGCGCCACACGTTATAGGCCATCAGCAACATGCCGCTGAGGAAGAACACCCCGCCGGCAAACCGCACGACAAACCCTGGATGACTGGCCTGTAGCGCCTCGACGAACGAGTAGGTCAGCGTGCCGTCCTCGTTGATCGCCCGCCACATCAAGCCTTGGGTAATCCCGTTGACCCACATCGAGGCGATATACAACACCGTGCCGATGGTCGCCAGCCAGAAGTGCAGGTTGATCAGCGGCGTGCTGTGCATCCGCTCGCGGCCGAAGACCTTGGGCACCATGTGATAGGTCGCGCCGAAGGTGATCATTGCCACCCAGCCGAGTGCGCCGGCGTGTACGTGGCCGATGGTCCAGTCGGTGTAGTGGGAGAGGGCATTGACGGTCTTGATCGCCATCATCGGCCCTTCGAACGTCGACATGCCGTAGAACGCCAGCGACAGAACCAGGAAGCGCAGGATCGGGTCGGTGCGCAATTTATGCCAGGCGCCCGACAGGGTCATCATCCCGTTGATCATCCCGCCCCAGCTCGGTGCCAGCAGGATCAGCGACATCGCCATGCCCAGCGACTGCGCCCAGTCCGGTAGCGCGGTGTAATGCAAATGGTGCGGGCCGGCCCAGATGTACAGGGTGATCAGCGCCCAGAAGTGCACGATCGACAACCGGTACGAATACACCGGCCGATTCACTTGCTTGGGCACGAAGTAATACATCATCCCGAGGAACCCGGTGGTCAGGAAGAACCCCACCGCGTTGTGCCCGTACCACCACTGCACCATGGCGTCGGTGGCGCCGGAGTACACCGGATAAGACTTGAACCAGTCCACCGGGATCGACAGGTGATTGACCACGTGGAGCATGGCGATCACCAGAATGAACGCGCCGAAGAACCAGTTGCCGACATAGATGTGCTTGGTTTTGCGCTGCACCACGGTGGTGAAGAACACGATGGCGTACGCGACCCAGACCACCGCCATCCAAACGGCGCCGGAGAATTCGATCTCGGCGTATTCCTTGGTGGTGGTGTAGCCCATCGGCAGGGTGACCAGCATGATCACGATCACCGATTGCCAGCCCCAGAAGGTGAAGGCGGCGAGCTTGTCCGAGTACAGCCGCACCTGGCAGGTACGCTGCACGGCGTAGTAACTGGCGGCGAATTGCGCGCTGCCGGCGAAACCGAAAATCACCAGGCTGGTGTGCAACGGTCGCAAGCGGCCGAAGGTGGTCCACGGCAAGTCCAGATTCATCTCCGGCCATACCAGTTGCGAGGCGATCCATACCCCCATCGCCATGCCCACGACACCCCAGAAAACAGTCGCGATGACGAATTGGCGGACGACCTTGTAGTTATAAGCCTGTCCGATTGTTGCTGTGCTCATGGTCAGTTCATCCACGGTTGCAAAGTCTTGCCAGGCCACCCGGTCTGGCACGAGCTGCACTGTAGAAACCCCACCGGAAACAAAACAGGCTCAGGAATTGTTCATTTATGCGGATCAGATTCAGGCGCTGCCTGCGGCCATCTGCCGCGCCCTGATACGGTTTTTATGCGTTCAGGTGAATCTGTTGCGTGCTGCGCCGCTCGTCCATAGTCGTAAAAAAATCCTGTGGGAGCGGGCTTGCTCGCGAATGCGGTGTGTCAGGCAACTGAATTGTTGGCTGACACACCGCATTCGCGAGCAAGCCCGCTCCCACAGTTTTGACCGTGATCAAAACTGATGAGGTAGCCGCTGCATGTATCAATACGATGATTACGACCGGGCGCTGGTGTTCGAGCGCGTTGCGCAATTTCGCGATCAGGTCGAGCGCTTCATGGCCGGGGAGTTGAGCGAAGAGGAATTCCTGCCGTTGCGCCTGCAAAACGGCCTGTACATGCAAAAGCACGCTTACATGCTGCGGGTGGCCATTCCTTACGGCACGCTGAGCGCCGAACAAATACGCACACTGGCAAGCATTGCCCGGGACTACGACCGTGGCTACGGCCACTTCACCACCCGGCAGAACATGCAGTTCAACTGGATCGAGCTGCACGAGGTGCCGGACATTCTCGAACGCCTGGCGCAGGTCAACATGCATGCGATCCAGACCTCGGGCAACTGCGTGCGCAACATCACCACCGAAGCCTTTGCCGGGGTCGCGGCAGACGAGCTGATCGATCCGCGTCCGCTGGCCGAAATCCTGCGGCAATGGTCAACGATCAACCCGGAATTCCTGTTCCTGCCGCGCAAGTTCAAGATCGCCATCTGCTCGGCGACGCAGGATCGCGCGGCGATCATGATGCATGACATCGGCCTCTACCTTTATCCCGGACGTGACGGCCAGATGCTGCTGCGGGTGATCGTCGGCGGCGGTCTGGGGCGCACGCCGATTCTCGGTCTGCAAATTCGCGATGGCCTGCCGTGGCAGCATTTGCTGTCCTATGTCGAGGCGGTGTTGCGGGTCTACAATCGCCACGGCCGGCGCGACAACAAGTACAAGGCGCGGATCAAGATTCTGGTCAAGGCGCTGGGCATCGAAGCGTTCGCCAAGGAAGTCGAGGAGGAATGGCAACACCTCAAGGACGGCCCGGCGCAATTGACCGAGGATGAATACCAGCGCGTCGCCAGTGCCTTCGTGCCGCCGAGCTATCGCACATTGGCGGGCACCGATCTGGATTTCGGCACGCATCTGGCGGAGAACCCGGCGTTCGCCCGCTGGGTTGCGCGCAACGTTCAGCCGCACAAGGTGCCGGGCTACACCAGCGTGGTGCTGTCGACCAAACCGGGCCTGGCCGCGCCGCCGGGGGACGTCACCGATGCGCAGATGCAGGCCGTGGCCGACTGGTCCGAGCGTTTCGGTTTCGGCGAAATCCGCATCGCCCACGAGCAGAACATCGTCCTGCCCGACGTGCCCAAGTCCGAGCTGTTTGCGCTGTGGCAGCAGGCGAAAGAGCAGGGGCTGGGCGCCGCCAATGTCGGCCTGCTGACCGACATCATTGCCTGCCCCGGCGGTGATTTCTGTGCGCTGGCCAATGCCAAATCGATCCCGATTGCCCAGGCGATTCAGGCGCGTTTCGACAACCTCGATTACCTGCATGATCTGGGCGACATCAGCCTGAACATCTCCGGCTGCATGAACGCCTGCGGCCACCATCACATTGGCAATATCGGGATTCTCGGCGTCGATAAAAACGGCAGCGAGTGGTACCAGATCACCCTCGGCGGCGCGCAGGGCAAAAACAGCGCACTGGGCAAGGTCATCGGCCCGTCGTTCAGCGCCGCCGAAGTGCCGCAGGTGATCGAGCGGATCATCGGCACCTTCGTCCGTTATCGCGAGGCCGAAGAACAGTTCGTCGAGACCGTGGCGCGCATCGGACTGGAGCCGTTCAAGGAGCGGGTCTACCCGAAAGCGCTGGAGGTGTCGGCATGAACAATCTGTTGCGCATTGAGGCGAGTGGGGCGCGGATCGTGCTCGATGATCCGTGGACGCTGATCCGCACGCCCGAAACGGCTGACAGCACTGAAATGTTGATTCTGCCGCTGGCCCACTGGCTCGAATCACCCTCGACTCACGCGGTCTGGCTGGGTCCGGACGACGGCGTCGAAAGCCTGCTGCCATGGCTGGCCTCGCTGCCCCTGATCGCCCTCGACTTCCCGAGCTTTCGCGACGGCCGCGCCTACAGCCAGGCCTATCTGCTGCGCAGTCGTTTCGGCTGGAAAGGCGAGTTGCGCGCCATCGGCGATGTGCTGCGCGACCAGCTCAGCCACATGCGCCAGTGCGGTTTCGACAGCTTCGCCGTGCGCGAGGACAAATCCGCCGAGGATGCGCTCAAGGGCCTGGCGGGGATGAGCGTGTTGTACGGGCGCTCGGTGATCGAGCCGCGACCGTTGTTCCGGCGCCGGTGATGCAGGGGAAACCCTTAGAACCCTGATGAATCGGGGATTTTTCCTTGGGTCGATGGTGGCCTTTTGGTAGAGTCCCCGTCGCCAGCGGGTTTTCGGCTGGACGACGGAACGAAGAAGGGAGTCTGATCAGTGAGTCCGGGAAAAAAAATTCTGGGCATCACCGCGTTGCTGTTGATGGTGACGCTGTGGGCCGGTTACATCTATGTGTTCAACGAAAACCGTGGCGGTCAGCTCGGCGGTGTCGGCGAAAGCACCGCGTGGTGCGGCACGCCGCCGAACACCGAAGCGGCGCTGCTGGGCAAGGATCAACTGACCCTGCGCATCACCAACAACCTGCGCGGCGAGTTCATGCTCAGCGGCGCGGTAGTGGTCTCCGAACGCACCTTCAACCGCTATGACCTGGGCCGCAACGAACTGCGTCTGCGCCTGGAACCGTTGCAGTGGTCGTTCGGCGTCACGCCGATCTTCCTCGAACAGGTGAAAGTCCTGCCCCTGAGCCGCAACCTCGCCTCGACCGACAAGAGCGCCTTTGCCGAACTTGAATCGCGGCCGATCAGCGTCCAGGGCCGGGTCACCGAATTTCCTTTCGACACCTATCGCTACGGCTACAAGCCAGTCCTGTATTACCTCAAGGGCAGCGAGCGCATCGACCTGCGCTTCAAGAACATCACCACGCTGATGGAGATGTCCAACACCTTCACGCCGATCCAGAAATACAACCGCGCCGACTACATCAACGAGAAAAACTCGATGATCCGCGACGAGGACTACAAGGCCTACGGCCCCCACGAATGTGCATTCAGCGTCGAGCGCAAAGGCTCGTTCAAGGTCGTGGTGCTGTTGATGCTGCTGGTGCTGTGCCTGCCGTTGCTGCTGGTGTTCTACCGCGATGAACCGGGGATCGACTTCCTCGCCACGCTGGTGGGAATCGGCGTGGTGCGCACGGTGCTGGTGGGGCCGGTGCAGGATTTCCAGCTGTACAACATTGATTTTCTGTTCGGTGCGGCGATTCTGCTGGTGGGGACGGTGTCGCTGATCAAGGCGATGCGGGCCAACAGCCGGCGGGAGATGGCGTTGAGAAGTGGCGAGACTTCGAGCTGGTAGAAGAAAGCCTTGAGCACCGGTGATGGTCCGGACCTTTCAAAGGTCCGGACCCGACGTTGTGCAATGTTCGGGTTTCTGATCGCAAACGGCGCGAATTTAGCTATACCTGTAACTCCCCCGACGCAATAAATTCGGCCTTCCGACAGGAGTTACAGCATGAAGCTAGCCGTAATGATGAGCACCCTGTGCATTGCCACGCTGGGCGTGGTGGGTTGCTCCAGCAAAACCGTCGCACCCGACGAGTACTCAGGCTTCCTCAAGGACTACAGCCAGCTGAGGGAGGCCAAATCCCCGTCGGGGGCCGAAGTGATGCGCTGGATCGACCCGAAAGTCGACATCGGCAAATTCACCAGCTTTTACGTCGAACCGACCCAGCTCTATCCCAAACCGCAACCCACCGTGAAGATTCCACAGCAGACCCTCAACGGCATCACCAGCTACTACGATCAGGCGCTCAAGCGTGAACTGGGCAAATCCCTGCCGCTGGCCTCGGGCCCCGGGCCGGGCGTGATTGTGGTGCGCGCGGCCATCACTGCCGTCAGCAGCAAGACCGAAGGCCTGCATGCTTATGAGGTGATTCCGGTGGCGTTGGTGGCGGCAGCGGTCAGCACCGCCAGCGGTATTCGCGATCAGGAAACCACGCTGGCGACCGAAGCGGTGTTCCTCGATGGCGGCACCAACAAGGTGGCGGCGCAGGTGGTGCGCAAGGGCACTGGCAAACCGCTGGAAAATGATTCGCAGGTGATGAAGGCCGATGACGTGAAAGGCGTGATCGACGGCTGGGCCTCGGATCTGCATCAGTCCTACCTCAAGCTCAAGGCCAAGTAAGACCGACACGCCGGGTCGTCCCTGAGGGCGATCCGGCGTGCGCACGGCGTCAGAAGCTGGCGCGCGCCAGTCGGTTGTAATGGCTGAGCAAACCGTCGTAACGGCGGGTCACGGCGTAGTAGTCCTCGCTCAAACGTTCGGGCTTGGCGTGGTTGTGCCAGTCGGCTTGCAGAGTGTTCAATGCCTCAAGATAGTTTTGCCCCGGCTCGCCAATACGCAGCCACAGGTCCCGTGCGGCATCGGTCTTGTTCTGGAATCCACCCGTACGTGGTGCGAGCCAGGGTTCGCGACGGTTCCACGTCTGTTGCAGCTTTGCGGTGGTGTCGGCCAGCAACTTCGGGGTCAGGGTGCGGTTTTTCATCGCTTCGTCGAGCATGTCGATGGTCTCCCGCGCCTGAATCATGTACGCCAGCAAGTCCCAGTGAATGTCCCTGCCCAGACGCGCTTCGATCAGCTTGAGCTGTTCGGCACGTTGCGTGGTGTCGATGGGCAGCAGGCTTTGCCGGAGAGCTGTCGAGGCGCCGATGTACTCCTGTGAAACGCGCTCGATCGCCGCCAGCTCTCCAGGGGAGGGCTGTTGCGAGCTGGAGACGAAACTCGCCTCTCGGTAAAACCGCGTGGGTGCAATGGTGGTCGTGACGTGAGTCAGTGCCTGGACATACTCGTTGGCCTGTCGCGCCAGTTCAGGCTGCCAGGCCAACAGTTCGAGTTTTTCCGTGAGGCCCTGACCGCAGACATCGCGCTGAATGTCTCGCACATTGAATGCGTCGCTGTCGTCGAAATCATTGAGGCTCTTCAACCAGCGCTGGTCGCGGGGCAAGGGCGGTTGAGGGTTCTGGTAGCGGTCGTAGGCCACTCGCCATTGCACGTCGATCCGGTTGATGCAGGCAATCACCGGGCTCATCGCATTGGCCTGGGCGGTGACCGGCGCATCGCGCCCGTCCAGCCAGAGATCGAGTTGCAGGAAAGGACGGGTCGCACTCGTCAGCGCCATTATCACCAGCGCGAAGAAAATACCGAGGCAAAACATCATTCTCGAGCTCATGGGCGGGCCTCCTTGCCGTACCACTGTTCGACGGTGGCCGGTGCGCTGCATTCGGCGGTGGTGGCCGGCAAGCGACTGCACAGGCGTTCGGTCCAGGGTTGCAGGCCCTGATTGCGATTGACCGTGCCTTGGCTGGCGACCACTTTGAATACGCCGAGCACGAGGGCCAGCACCAGAATGCCGAAGATCGTCACGCCGACCTTCATGGCCGGACGGCTCTCTTCCCAGGACACCCGGGGCCTGGACTGCCAGCGGCGCACCAGTCCGAAGGTCGCCAGGGTCGCGGCGTACACCACGCCGGCAATCGGGCCGAAAAACCAGCCGAGCCCGGCCACCATCAGCGCGCCGGGCATGAAGTCGCGCAGTACGCCGAATGGCGGCGAGTCTTTGAGGAAGCGCGGGCAGAGGCCAGCGCTGAGCCGGTCATCCAGCCGCCATACGCGATGGGCAACGTTGTGCACCAGCCAATTGAGCCCGGCCACAATCACGCCGAACACCACGGTCGAGATCATGACGATATTGATCAGCCCGCTGAGGCGAATGCCCAGCGGAATGTAATGGGTGAACGCGCCGATCAGGCAGGCCAGCACCACGCCCACGTAGGTCGGCCAGTCATTGAAGCTCAGTTCCCAGTCACGCCAGAAAAACGC
Source organism: Pseudomonas sp. lyk4-R2A-10 (assembly GCF_030209075.1). NCBI lineage: Bacteria > Pseudomonadati > Pseudomonadota > Gammaproteobacteria > Pseudomonadales > Pseudomonadaceae > Pseudomonas > Pseudomonas sp. lyk4-R2A-10. Next base: position 305,078 of record NZ_JARVSR010000010.1, read on the forward strand.
TGTGCCGCCGGGCATCTGCGCGCAGATCTTGGGGTGATTGGCGTACAACTCCGAACTCAACTTGCGGCATTGAGCCCAGTCGTCCTCGCGCAGGCGCCGGGCCAGCGCGCGGCGGGCGCTGAACGAGCCGGTGCCGAGCAGCAGGCGGGCGGCGCGGTGTTCGGAGGTGACGGCGGGCTCCGTAGCCAGTTGTTGCTGGTGAGCCAGGAAAAGCGGCGCATTTTGTCGAGCCAGCAGGCGTTGCCATTCGCCGTCAGGGCAGAGATTCCCCGTGCTGCCGTGCCAGCCTTGACCAGTGCGCACCCGTTCGAAAATCTCGGGAGACCAGACTGGCGCATCCAGCAGCAAATGGCTCAGGGCACGGTTGAACCATTGCCGATGTTGTTCAATCGTCAGCCAATTGAAATCGGCACAACGGGCGTAGGCCTGGAAAAATCCGTCGACGTCTTCCCGTTCGAGGGCATCGCGCATCGGTTGCGCAATGCGCGCGCGTTGCTGATCCAGCAACAGGTCAATCGATATCTCGTCCAGCTCCAGGCGTTGCCAGGCGCTGAACCAGAAGAAGGTCGGTATGGCCCAGTCCACCAGCGTCTGCGAAGTCTCAGGGTGTTCAATGCAATGATGCAGCACCGTGTCTTCGAAGAAATGCGCGCAACCCTGTTTGAGGGTGACGGCATGGCGATGATTCAGCTCTTCAACGCTGAGCCCGTCCAGCGAGCGGGTCGCCAGTTGCAGGGCATCGACCTCAACCACTGTCAGGCCACTCAGATCCCAGGATTCTTCAATGCCCGGATCCTGCGCTTGTTCTTCATCCTGCTCGTGATACTGCTGCCATTCCTTGTACGCCAGCGCCTGCTCATAGGCATCGCGCAGCCGCTGGAAGCCCTCGGGGTCATCGTCGGGGCGGGTTTGTTTGAGCAGGACGGCATATTGGCGTTTGATAGCGCGCACATCGGCGTCGGCCGACAGGCCAAGGACGGTCCAGCAACTCATTGCGATGACAACTCCATGAAAACCGCGACGCGATCCAGTGGTGGCATTGTGATGTTGCGCACCCTACCTGTTTCGCGTCGAAAAGTCCTCGTGTCTCGCTCAGTCGTCACCGGCCTTACGGAAAATGCTGACGTGCTCGATTCGGGGCTTCAGTGTTTTTTGGCTTGCTCGCGTATGCGTTCTTCCTGCTCACGCAGTTCCGGGGTGAACTCGGTGCCGAAATCTTCCGCGCTGAACACCTGGCGAATCTCGATTTCCGATTCAGTGCCCGGCATGGGATTCGGGCAGCGCTTGACCCATTCGATGGCCTCTTCTTTGGATTTCACGTCCCAGATCCAGTAACCGGCGATCAGCTCTTTGGTCTCGGCAAACGGGCCGTCGATCACGCTGCGGTTTTCGCCACTGAAGCGTACGCGGGCGCCTTTGCTGCTGGGATGCAGGCCGTCGGCAGAAACCAGGATGCCGGCCTTGGCCAGTTGTTCGTTGTAGTTACCCATGTCGGTCAGCAACTGTTCGCTGGGCATCACGCCGGCTTCGGAGTCGTGGCTGGCTTTGACAATGATCATGAAGCGCATGGTGTTTCTCCGCAGGTGAGTGAGGGATTCATGGCCTAGTCGAACGGCCGGGATCTGAATCGACAGGTCGTTAAAGAAAAGATGCAGACTCGCGTTTTAACAAGCATCACCCTCTTTTAGAGCGGGGATGTGTGGGGGTACTGGAGAATGTGTATCCAGTTTTGCGTGCCAGAACATGACAATTTCAGTCCAGGCATAGGTCGTCGGACAATTTCGTGGTTAACTTCCGCCTCTTGCATGCTTTCCCAACAACGTTAAGAAGGACTCCGTTCATGGCTCAAGTCACGCTCAAAGGCAACCCGGTTCAAGTCAACGGCCAACTGCCACAAGCCGGTTCCAAGGCGCCAGCCTTTTCCCTGGTAGCCGGCAATCTGTCCGACGTCACCCTGAAAGACTTCGCCGGCAAGCGCAAAGTGCTGAACATCTTCCCAAGCGTCGACACCCCGACCTGCGCCACTTCCGTGCGCAAGTTCAACGCTCAGGCCAACGACATCAGCAACACCGTGGTGCTGTGCATCTCGGCTGACCTGCCGTTCGCCCAGGCTCGCTTCTGCGGCGCCGAAGGCCTGGAAAACGTACAAAACCTGTCGACCCTGCGCGGCACCGAGTTCCTCGAGAACTACGGCGTGGCCATCGCTGACGGCCCGCTGAAAGGCCTGACCGCCCGTGCGGTGGTTGTTCTGGACGAAAACGACAACGTCCTGCACAGCGAACTGGTCAAGGAAATTGCAGAAGAGCCTAACTACGAAGCGGCACTGTCCGTTCTGAAATAAGCGCTTTTACAATTGTTAACGGCCTGGCCCTGTCCAGGCCGTTTTCATTTGTGTATCAGTGTTTTGCCTCACACCTTGAAACGTAAGTGGAAGGTAAATTGCCGGTAAAGCTGCTTTGCTAAATCCCCACCAGTGCTTATCGTTCAGCCTCCCGTAAAAGAAGCCCACGCGCCCAATGGTTAATCAGTCCATGCAATCGTCTTCCCGAAACTCCCGTCGCTGGCTGTTGAGCCTGCTTGTCCTGCTGGTCATTGCCGGTCTGTGCTGGAAATTCTGGCCGTCCGGTTCGACCCACAAGGAGGGCGGCGAGAAGGCGCAGGCCGGCCACACCGGTCGTTCGGGGATGATGCGTCCGGGCTTCGGCGGCGCTGCAGGGCCGATTCCGGTGCGCGTGGCGCCGGCAGTCACCGGGGACTTCCCGCTGTACTACAAGGCCCTGGGCACGGTGACGGCGCTCAACACCATCAATGTGCGCAGTCGGGTTGGTGGCGAACTGGTGAAGATTTATTTCGAGGAAGGGCAAATGGTCAAGGCCGGTGACCTGCTGGCGGAGATCGATCCGCGTCCGTACCAGAACGCCTTGCTCCAGGCGGAAGGCACCTTGCTGCAGAATCAGGCGCAGTTGAAGAACGCCCAGGTCGATGTCGAGCGCTATCGCGGCCTGTACAAGGAAGACAGCATCGCCAAGCAGACGCTGGACACCGCTGAAGCGCTGGTCGGCCAATACCTCGGCACCGTGAAAACCAATCAGGCGGCAGTCAACGACGCCAAGCTCAATCTCGAATTCACCAAGATCCGTGCACCGATCGCCGGTCGCGTCGGCCTGCGTCAGCTCGACGTCGGCAACCTCGTGGCGGCCAACGACACGACCTCCCTGGCGGTGATCACCCAGACCCAACCGATCAGTGTCGCCTTCACCCTGCCGGAAAACAGTCTGGACACCGTGCTCGCCCGCTATCGCAGCGGCGCCAAACTGCCGGCCGAAGCCTGGGATCGCGGCGACACCAAACTGCAGGCCACTGGCGTGCTGCAAAGCCTCGACAACCAGATCGACGTGACCACCGGCACCCTGAAATTCAAGGCGCGCTACGAGAACCGCGATCAGTCGCTGTTCCCCAACCAGTTCGTCAACGTTCACTTGCTGGCTGACACCTTGAAAGGTGTAGTGCTGGCGCCGTCGGCGGCCATTCAGTTCGGCACCAACGGCACCTTCGTTTACGCGCTGGACGGCGACAAGAAAGTCACCATCCGCCAGTTGAAGATCGGTGCCAGCGACGGCGAAAACACGGTGGTCACCGAAGGCCTGGCCGCCGGCGACCGGGTGGTGCTGGAAGGCACCGACCGTCTGAAGGAAGGCAGTGAAGTGGAAGTGGTCAACGACAGCAAGGATGTGCCGACCACCCCGACCGAACACCTGCAAGGCAAGTCCGCCGCCACCGCGCCTGACGCCGCCGTCACCGACAAGGCCAAGAAGGGCGCATGAACATTTCGCGTCTGTTCATCCTCCGTCCGGTCGCCACCACGCTGAGCATGCTGGCCATCGTGTTGGCCGGTCTGATCGCCTATCGCCTGCTGCCGGTTTCGGCGTTGCCGCAGGTCGATTACCCGACCATCCGGGTCATGACCCTGTATCCGGGCGCCAGTCCGGACGTGATGACCAGCGCCGTCACCGCGCCGCTGGAACGCCAGTTCGGGCAGATGCCGGGCCTCACGCAAATGGCCTCGACCAGTTCCGGCGGCGCGTCGGTGCTGACCCTGCGGTTCAGTCTCGACATCAACATGGACGTCGCCGAACAGCAGGTGCAGGCCGCGATCAACGCCGCGACCAACCTGTTGCCGACCGACTTGCCCGCGCCGCCGGTGTACAACAAGGTCAACCCGGCGGACACCCCGGTGCTGACCCTGGCCATCACCTCGAAAACCATGTTGCTGCCCAAGCTCAATGATCTGGTCGATACGCGCATGGCGCAGAAAATCGCCCAGATCAGCGGCGTCGGCATGGTCAGCATCGCCGGCGGCCAGCGTCAGGCGGTGAGGATCAAGGTCAATCCGGAGGCGCTTGCGGCCAACGGCCTGAACCTGTCGGACGTGCGCACGCTGATCAGCGCGTCCAACGTCAATCAGCCCAAGGGTAACTTCGACGGCCCGACCCGGGTGTCGATGCTCGACGCCAACGACCAGCTGACGTCGCCCAAGGATTACGCCAACCTGATCCTGGCCTACGCCAACGGCGCGCCGCTGCGGCTCAAGGATGTCGCGCAGATCGTCGACGGCGCCGAGAACGAGCGTCTGGCGGCGTGGGCCAACCAGAATCAGGCCGTGCTGCTGAACATCCAGCGTCAACCGGGCGCCAACGTGATCGAAGTGGTCGACCGGATCAAGGCGCTGCTGCCAAGCATCACCGACAACCTGCCGGCCGGTCTCGACGTGGTCGTGCTGACCGACCGCACCCAGACCATCCGCGCTTCCGTCACCGACGTGCAACATGAACTGTTGATCGCCATCGCGCTGGTGGTGATGGTGACGTTCCTGTTCCTGCGCCGCGCCAGTGCCACGATCATTCCGTCGGTGGCCGTGCCGCTGTCGCTGATCGGTACGTTCGGCGTGATGTACCTCGCCGGCTTCTCGGTCAACAACCTGACGCTGATGGCATTGACCATCGCCACCGGTTTCGTGGTCGACGATGCGATCGTGATGCTGGAGAACATCGCGCGTTTCATCGAGGAGGGCGACAGTCCGATGCAGGCCGCGCTCAAGGGCGCGAAGCAGATCGGTTTCACCCTGATTTCCCTGACCCTGTCGCTGATTGCGGTTCTGATTCCGCTGCTGTTCATGGCCGACGTAGTGGGGCGGTTGTTCCGTGAGTTTGCCATCACCCTGGCGGTGGCGATCCTGATTTCCCTGGTGGTCTCGCTGACCCTGACGCCGATGATGTGCGCGCGTCTGCTCAAGCGTGAACCAGAGCCGCATGAACAGGGCCGCTTCTACCGCGCCAGTGGTGCGTTCATTGACTGGATGATTGCCGCTTACGGGCGCAAGTTGCAGTGGGTGCTCAGGCATCAGCCGCTGACCCTGCTGGTGGCCATCGGCACACTGGCCCTGACCGTGTTCCTTTATATGGTGGTGCCCAAGGGCTTCTTCCCGGTGCAGGACACCGGGGTGATCCAGGGCATTTCCGAAGCGCCGCAGTCGATTTCCTTTGCTGCAATGGGCGAGCGTCAGCAGGCGCTGGCCAAGGTGATTCTGGAAGATCCGGCGGTGGAAAGTCTGTCGTCCTACATCGGGGTCGACGGCGACAACGCCACGCTCAACAGCGGTCGGCTGCTGATCAACCTCAAGCCCCATGGCCAGCGTGACCTGACGGCGACCGAAGTGATTGCTCGCCTGCAACCACAACTGGACAAGCTTGTCGGCATCCGTCTGTTCATGCAGCCGGTGCAGGACTTGACCATCGAAGACCGCGTCAGCCGTACCCAGTACCAGTTCAGCATGTCGTCGCCGGATTCTGAATTACTCAGCCTGTGGAGTGGCCGACTGGTCGAGGCGCTGGCCCAGCGTCCGGAACTGACTGACGTCGCCAGCGACTTGCAGGACAAGGGTTTGCAGGTGTTCCTGGTGATCGACCGCGACGCTGCTTCACGGCTGGGTGTGTCGGTGTCGAACATCACCGATGCGCTGTATGACGCGTTCGGCCAGCGGCAGATTTCGACCATCTACACCCAGGCCAGCCAGTACCGCGTGGTGCTGCAGGCTCAGGCCGGAGAGAAGATCGGCCCGCAGGCGCTGGATCAGATTCACGTCAAGACCACCGATGGTGGTCAGGTGCGGTTGTCGAGCCTGGCCCATGTCGAGGAACGGCAGGCGCAACTGGCGATCACCCACATCGGCCAGTTCCCGGCGGTGATGATGTCATTCAACCTCGCACCGGGCGTGGCGCTGGGGCATGCGGTGGACATCATCGAGCAGGTGCAAAAGGACATCGGCATGCCGATCGGCGTGCAGACCCAGTTCCAGGGCGCCGCCGAAGCGTTCCAGGCGTCGTTGTCGAGCACCTTGCTGCTGATTCTGGCGGCGGTGGTGACCATGTACATCGTGCTCGGCGTGCTTTACGAGAGCTACATTCACCCGATCACCATTCTCTCGACCTTGCCGTCGGCGGCGGTGGGGGCCTTGTTGGCGTTGCTGCTCAGTGGCAATGACCTGGGGATGATCGCGATCATCGGCATCATTCTGCTGATCGGTATCGTGAAGAAGAACGCGATCATGATGATCGACTTCGCCCTCGACGCCGAACGCACTCAGGGCATGGCGCCGGAGCAGGCGATCTATCAGGCGGCGCTGTTGCGTTTCCGGCCGATTCTGATGACGACGCTGGCGGCGCTGTTTGGCGCGGTGCCGTTGATGCTGGCCACCGGCTCCGGCGCTGAATTGCGTCAGCCGCTGGGTCTGGTGATGGTTGGCGGGTTGCTGGTGAGTCAGGTGCTGACGCTGTTCACCACCCCGGTGATCTACCTGTACTTCGATCGTCTCGGCCGGCGCTGGGGCCGTGCTCCTTCGGCCGTGGAGCCGGTGGAACAGCCATGAACCTGTCCGGTCCTTTCATCAAGCGCCCGGTGGCGACCATGCTCCTGAGCCTGGCGATCATGCTGCTGGGCGGTGTGAGCTTCGGCCTGCTGCCGGTATCGCCGCTGCCGCAAATGGATTTCCCGGTGATCGTGGTGCAGGCCAGCCTGCCCGGCGCCAGTCCGGAAGTCATGGCGTCCACCGTGGCCACGCCGCTGGAGCGCTCGTTCGGCGCCATTGCCGGCGTCAACACCATGAGCAGCCGCTCCAGCCAGGGCTCGACCCGGGTCATCCTGCAATTCGACCTTGATCGCGACATCAACGGCGCGGCGCGGGAAGTGCAGGCGGCGATCAACGCCTCGCGCAACCTGCTGCCGAGCGGGATGCGCAGCATGCCGACCTACAAGAAGGTCAACCCGTCGCAGGCACCGATCATGGTGTTGTCGCTGACCTCGGATGTGCTGGAAAAAGGCCAGCTCTATGACCTGGCCTCGACCATCCTGTCCCAAAGCCTGTCCCAGGTGCAGGGCGTCGGTGAAGTGCAGATCGGCGGCAGCTCGCTGCCGGCGGTGCGTATCGAACTCGAACCTCAGGCGCTGAACCAGTACGGCGTGGCGCTGGACGATGTGCGCAAGACCATCGCCGAAGCCAACGTGCGTCGGCCCAAGGGCTCGGTCGAGGACGACCAGCGACTGTGGCAGATCCAGGCCAACGATCAACTGGAGAAAGCCAAGGATTACGAATCGCTGATCATCCACTACAACGGTGGCGCGGCCCTGCGCCTGAAAGACGTGGCCAAGGTCAGCGACGGCGTGGAAGACCGGTACAACAGTGGTTTTTTCAACGATGACGCGGCGGTGCTGCTGGTGATCAACCGCCAGGCCGGCGCCAACATCATCGAGACGGTCAACGAGATCAAGGCCCAGTTGCCGGCGTTGCAGGCGGTGTTGCCGGCCAGTGTCAAACTGAACCTGGCGATGGATCGCTCGCCGGTGATCAAGGCCACCCTGCACGAAGCGGAAATGACCCTGCTGATCGCCGTGGCGCTGGTGATTCTGGTGGTGTTCCTGTTCCTCGGTAATTTCCGCGCGTCCCTGATTCCGACGTTGGCGGTACCGGTTTCACTGGTCGGCACTTTTGCGGTGATGTACCTCTACGGATTCTCGCTGAACAACTTGTCGCTGATGGCGCTGATCCTCGCCACCGGGCTGGTGGTGGACGACGCCATCGTGGTGCTGGAGAACATTTCCCGGCACATCGACGAAGGCGTCAAGCCGATGAAGGCCGCGTACCTCGGGGCCAAGGAAGTCGGGTTTACCCTGCTGTCGATGAACGTCTCGCTGGTGGCGGTGTTCCTGTCGATCCTGTTCATGGGCGGGATCATCGAAAGCCTGTTCCGCGAATTTTCCATCACCCTGGCGGCGGCCATCGTGGTGTCGCTGTTGGTTTCCCTGACGCTGACACCGATGCTCTGCGCGCGCTGGCTCAAACCCCATAAGCCGGGTGAGGAAAACCGCCTGCAACGCTGGAGCCGCCGCACCAACGACTGGATGGTCGGCAAGTACGCCACCAGCCTCGACTGGGTATTGCGCCACCGTCGCCTGACCTTGCTCAGCCTGATCATCACCGTCGGAGTGAACGTCGCCCTCTATGTGGTGGTGCCGAAAACCTTCATGCCGCAGCAGGACACCGGCCAGTTGATCGGTTTCGTGCGCGGTGACGACGGCCTGTCGTTCAGTGTGATGCAGCCGAAAATGGAGACCTTCCGCCGCGCCGTGCTCAAGGACGCAGCGGTCGAGAGTGTGGCCGGGTTCATTGGTGGCACCAACGGCACCAACAACGCCTTCATGCTGGTGCGCCTGAAACCGATCAAGGAGCGCAATATCTCGGCACAGAAGGTCATCGAGCGTCTGCGCAAGGAAATGCCCAAGGTGGCCGGCGCTCAACTGATGCTGATGGCCGACCAGGACCTGCAGTTCGGAGGCGGTCGCGAGCAGACCACTTCGCAGTACAGCTACATCCTGCAAAGCGGTGATCTGGGTGAGTTGCGCGAGTGGTATCCGAAAGTGGTCACCGCGCTCAGGGCCTTGCCCGAGCTGACGGCCATCGACGCCCGGGAAGGCGCGGGCGCGCAGCAGGTGACATTGATTGTCGACCGCGATCAGGCCAAACGCCTGGGCGTGGACATGGAAATGGTCACGGCGGTGCTCAACAACGCCTACAGCCAGCGGCAGATTTCCACGATCTACGACAGCCTCAACCAGTATCAGGTGGTGATGGAGGTCAATCCGAAATACGCCCAGGATCCGGTGACACTCAAACAGGTTCAGGTGATTACCGCCGACGGTGCGCGGATTCCGCTGTCGACCTTCGCTCACTATGAAAACAGCCTGGAAGACGACCGGGTCAGCCACGAAGGCCAGTTCGCCTCCGAGAGCATTTCCTTCGACATGGCCGAAGGTGTGACGGTGGAGCAGGGCAGCGCCGCCATCGAGCGGGCGATTGCCAGGCTCGGCCTGCCGGAAGACGTGATCGTGAAAATGGCCGGCACCGCCGATGCGTTCGCCGCCACCCAGAAGAGCCAGCCGTTCATGATCCTCGGTGCGCTGCTGGCGGTGTATCTGGTGCTGGGCGTGCTGTATGAAAGCTACATTCACCCGCTGACGATCCTGTCGACGCTGCCGTCGGCCGGGGTCGGCGCTTTGCTGTCGATCTATGTGCTGGGCGGCGAGTTCAGCCTGATCTCGCTGCTCGGGCTGTTCCTGTTGATCGGCGTGGTGAAGAAGAACGCAATCCTGATGATCGACCTGGCGCTGCAACTGGAACGCCATCAAGGCATGGCGCCGCTGGAATCGATTCGCAGCGCCTGTCTGCAACGCCTGCGGCCGATCCTGATGACCACGCTGGCGGCGATCCTCGGCGCCTTGCCGTTATTGCTCGGCCGGGCCGAAGGCGCGGAAATGCGCCAGCCTCTGGGCCTGACCATCATCGGCGGTCTGATTTTCAGTCAGGTGCTGACCCTTTACACCACGCCTGTGGTTTACCTCTATCTCGACAAGCTGCGCCATCGTTTCAACAAATGGCGTGGCGTGCGCACTGATGCCGCTCTGGAAACTCCGCTATGACTGACCGTTCGCTTATCAATCTGGCTACCGTTCGCGGCTCGCGTCTGCTGAGCCTGTCGCTGTGCGTGGCGATGCTCAGTGCCTGCGCCGTCGGCCCGGACTACCAGCGCCCGCAGACCGCCGAAATCGCCCAGTACAAGGAAGCCGAAGGCTGGCGTCAGGCCAATCCGAGCGATTCCCTGGCGCGTGGTGCCTGGTGGGAGCTGTATGGCGATCGTCAGCTCAACCAGCTGATCGAGAAACTCAACAGTTCGAACCAGACCGTCGCCCAGTCCGAGGCCCAGTACCGTCAGGCCCAGGCGTTGGTACGCAGTGCACGCGGGGCGTTTTATCCGAGCGTCGATCTGAGTGCCGGCAAGACCCGCTCCAGCCAGGGCACCGGCAGCAGCAGTTCGAGTCTGAGCAGTTCCTCCAGCGGCATTCGTGACACGTACAACGCGCAACTGGGCGTGAGTTGGGAAGCGGATGTCTGGGGCAAGTTGCGTCGGGGCCTGGAAGCCAATGAAGCCAGTGCCCAGGCGAGCTACGCCGATCTGGCGGCGATGCGTCTGAGCCAGCAGTCGGAACTGGTGCAGAACTACCTGCAACTGCGAGTGATTGATCAGCAGAAACGCCTGCTCGAATCGACAGTGGCGGCGTACGAGCGCTCGCTGAAGATGACCATGAACCAGTACAACGCCGGGGTTTCCGGACGTGATGCGGTGGCGCAGGCGCAGACCCAGCTGAAAACCACCCAGGGCGATCTGGTGGACCTGATCTGGCAACGGGCGCAGTTCGAAAACGCCATCGCGGTACTGACCGGCCAGCCGCCCGCTGAATTCAACATTGCCGAAACTCAGGACATTCCCAAGCTGCCGCAGATTCCACTGAGCCTGCCGTCGCAGTTGCTCGAGCGCCGTCCGGACATCGCCTCGGCCGAGCGCTCGGTGATCGCCGCCAACGCCAACATCGGCGTGGCCAAGGCTGCGTATTACCCGGATTTCAGCCTGAGCATGAGCGGCGGTTACAGCAGCAGTACCTCGCAGAACCTGATCAGCCTGCCGAACCGCTTCTGGTCGGTGGGGCCGAAAATGACCCTGCCGCTGTTTGACGGCGGCATTCGTTCGGCCGAAGTCGACCGCACCGAAGCCGTGTACGACCAGACCGTGGCCAAATACCGCCAGACTGTGCTCGATGGTTTCCGCGAAGTGGAAAACTATCTGGTGCAGTTGAAGGTTTACGAAGATGAAGCGGCCGTGCGCCAGGAAGCCCTCGACGCGGCACGGGATTCGTTGCGTCTGACCGAGAACCAGTACAAGGCCGGGGTGATTGCTTATCTCGATGTAGTGACGGTGCAGGCGACGGCGCTGAGCAATGAACGCACGGTGCTGAATATCCTGCAGAGCCGTTTGATTGCCAGTGTGCAGCTGATTGCGGCGCTGGGTGGTGGCTGGGACGGGCAGCTGGAAACCACTGATAACCGCTGAAACAGAGCCGGGAGCGATCTGCTCAAGACACCGAAATTGAGCCTTGTCAGACGATCAAACAAGCGTTTCATCGGCTTGATGGCCATTTGATTACTTTGTCAGTGCGTTCTTCCGCGCAATCAGTACAATCGGCGCCTTTGGCCCCGCTGAGAACGGACGCAGTACGGCGGGGTGGTCACGAGAATCCTCATGCTCATCGGTAGCTATTCCTTCACGCTGGTTTTCATTTCGCTGTGTGTGGCGATCCTCGCTTCCTACACCGCGCTCGATCTCACCGGGCGCATTGCCACTGCCAAGGGCCGCGCCGTGCATTTATGGACGGCCGGCGGCGCGTTTGCCATGGGCATCGGCGTCTGGTCGATGCACTTCATTGGCATGCTGGCGTTCAAGCTGCCGATCAGCCTCGGTTACGACATTTCAATCACCGCGCTCTCATTGCTGATCGCCGTGCTGTCCTGCGGTTTTGCCCTGTGGCTGGTCAGTCAGCCGAAACTGCCGGCCTGGCAACTGGCCTTTGGCGCGTTGATCATGGGCGCCGGCATCAGCGCCATGCATTACACCGGCATGGCCGCGATGCGCATGCAGCCGGGCATCGACTACGATCCGACGCTGTTTGGCGCCTCGCTGTTGATCGCCGTTGGCGCCTCGGCAGCAGCGTTGTGGATTGCCTTCCGTCTGCGTCAGCATTCGCCTTACGTGCGGCTGTTCCGTGCCGGGGCGGCGATTGTCATGGGCGTGGCGATTGTCGGCATGCACTACACCGGGATGGCGGCGGCGCGGTTTCCCGACGGCAGTTTCTGTGGTGCGGCGCTCAGTGGCCTGAACGGCAACGGCCTCGACAATCTGGTGCTGATCACCACGCTGGCGGTGCTGGCCATCGCGCTGCTGACCTCGATTCTCGATGCGCGTCTGGAAGCCCGCACGGCTGATCTGGCCCATTCGTTGACCGTGGCCAACCGCGAACTCACCCAACTGGCCCTGCACGACCCCTTGACCGGCCTGCCGAACCGGATGTTGCTGGACGACCGGATCAATCAGGCGATGAAAAAGGTCAATGAGCAGGGCGGCTGCTTTGCGCTGATGTTTATCGATCTGGACGGCTTCAAACCGGTCAATGACGCTTTCGGTCACCACATGGGGGACCAGTTGCTGCGCGAAGTGGCGGTGCGCTTGCGTGAAGATTTGCGCAGCCTCGACACGCTGGCGCGGATCGGCGGCGACGAGTTTGTCCTGCTGGTGCGCCTGGCCGAACCCAACGATGCACTGGGCCTGGCGGCACGTCAGGTCGGCCTGATCGCACAGTCGTTCCGGGTCGCCGAACATGACCTGCAGATTTCTGCCAGCGTCGGCATCGCCCTGTACCCCGGCAACGGGGAGAGCGCCCAGGAACTGTTGATGAACGCCGACGCCGCGATGTACCACGCCAAGGGCGGCGGCAAGAATGGTTACAGCTTCTTCGACGTTTCGATGAACAGTAACGCGCGCAAGCAATTGCAACTGTTGCAGGACCTGCGGGCAGCACTGGAGCACAGCGAGTTTTGTCTGCATTACCAACCCAAATTCCACGCCGCTGACGGTCACCCGGTCGGTGCCGAAGCGTTGTTGCGCTGGGAGCATCCAGTTCACGGCATGCTGATGCCGGACACGTTCATCGATCTGGCAGAGAAAACCGGTCTGATCATTCCGATTGGCGAGTGGGTGCTCAACGAAGCCTGCCGGCAGATGCGCGAGTGGTATGTACTGGGCCACACCGAATGGCGGATCGCGGTGAACCTGTCAGCGTTGCAGTTCTGCCACGCCGGACTGGTGCGCAGCGTAGCCAAGGCCCTGGCCACCCACCATTTGCCGGCCAACAGCCTGACCCTGGAAATCACCGAAACCACCGCCATGAGCGACGCCGATGCGAGCATGACGGTGTTGCAGGAGCTGTCCGACATGGGCGTCGATCTGTCCATCGACGATTTTGGCACGGGCTATTCCAGCCTGATGTATCTCAAGCGCCTGCCGGCCAACGAGCTGAAGATTGATCGCGGTTTCGTCCGTGATCTGGAACATGACAGCGACGATGCGGCGATCGTTTCGGCAATCGTCGCCCTGGGTCAGGCGCTCGGTCTGCGCATCGTGGCTGAAGGAGTGGAGACCGACTCGCAACAGGACTTCCTCACGCAACTGGGCTGCGATTCGCTGCAAGGTTATCTGCTCGGTCACCCGATGCCGGCGGATCGCTTTCTGCAGAATGTCGCGCGCGGCAAACCATTGGCGGTGAGCTGAGCCGCTAATCGCAGGTCATGCAAAACCCTGCAATGACGGTTATTCTTGCCCCGACTGTTACGTGTGTATCGGGGGAAAGGCCAGCATGGATAAAGTCATTGTGATCACCGGCGGTGGTCGTGGAATTGGCGCCGCCACCGCGCTGTTGGCTGCCGAGCAAGGCTATCGGATCTGCATCAATTACCAGACGGACGAACAGGCCGCTCACCACGTGCTCGACCAGGTCCGTGAACGCGGCGCCACGGCCATCGCCGTGCGCGCCGATGTCAGTATCGAAGACGAAGTGATCGCGCTGTTCAACCGAGTCGACAGCGAACTGGGCCGCGTCACCGCCTTGGTGAACAACGCCGGCACCGTCGGGCACAAGTCGCGGGTCGACGAAATGTCCGAATTCCGCATCCTCAAAATCATGAAAACCAACGTCCTGGCGCCGATCCTCTGCGCCAAGCACGCGATCCTGCGCATGTCGCCCAAACACGGCGGGCAGGGCGGCAGCATCGTCAACGTTTCTTCGGTCGCTGCGCGGCTGGGATCGCCCAATGAATACGTTGATTACGCGGCCTCAAAAGGTGCGCTGGATACGTTCACCATCGGTCTGTCCAAGGAAGTGGCGGGCGAAGGGATTCGGGTGAACGCGGTGCGTCCGGGCTACATCTATACCGATTTCCACGCCTTGAGCGGCGATCCGGATCGGGTCAGCAAGCTGGAGTCGGCGATCCCGATGGCCCGAGGCGGACGGCCGGATGAGGTGGCGGAGGCAATTGTCTGGTTGCTGTCGGACAAGGCCTCGTATGCCACCGGGACTTTTGTCGATCTCGGCGGCGGACGTTAGACCGGACCACGTGAAACCACCTGTTTTATCGTTGTCAACCTGTTGGTTCTGACAGTTTACGCGGCTTGCCGCCGCGCCTAGATTAGGCGCGGCGGACTTAGGCGACTCAATTCCTGTATCGCGCTGTCCGTTTCTGGCGAAGCGGGGTAGCGTGATGCAAACAATCAAAAGCGGGACCTTCAAACCGACATCGCCGATGATGGCGCCACGTGCATTTCATACGGCGACCTTGCTTGCGAACGGCGATGTGCTGGTGGTCGGTGGCCTTAACGCGGACGTGGCAACTGCAGTGTCCCCTCAGTCTGTACGTGTTGAGGCGTTGCTTCCTGGCGGGATGAGCCTTGATCAGCAAGTGTACGCATCAAGCGTTGAGCGCTATGACCCGAACCAGCAAAAATGGTCATCGGCCGCACCACTTCACGGCGCACGTTGGTCTCACACTGCGCTTCTTCTTCGTTCCGGCCTGGTCATGGTCACGGGTGGCAGCGATGGAACAACGCTGCGAAGCAGCGAGTTATACGACGTCCCGAGCAATCGATGGTTTGCATCCGCTGACCTGAAGATTCCGCGCTTTGGTCATACCGCCACGTTATTGCCTTCCGGCGAAGTGTTGGTGGTAGGTGGGAACAATCTGCAGCCGAGTGGCGGTGAGGTGCTTGACAGTGTCGAGAGGTTTGCCCCGGCAACCGGCCAATGGGCTGATATGCCCAGTCTGCCTGTCGCACGAATGAATCACACCGCGACATTGCTCGATACAGGCGAGCTTCTGGTTGCTGGTGGCTACTCGGCAACCGACAACGCCGCATTGCGCAGCGCCTGTATTTTCGACCCCCAGCGCCGCCTGTGGAGAGAAATCAAACCACTGCCGGCGCCTCGAATGCTGCAAACCGCGACGCTGCTGGAAGATGGGCGCGTTCTGCTGGTCGGGGGGGATGACGAACCTTTCGGCTTACCGTTGAACAGTGGCGTACTTTATTGTCCGAATGACGAAACCTGGCAGCCGACGACTGCGCTGCAGGTTACTCGCAGTCGGCATACCGCGACTAGATTGAAGAGTGGTGAGGTGCTTGTGGCGGGGAGTACCGGGATTATCGACATAGGCGATGCGTGGTCTGACGAAATCTATAATCCCGCCTCCAATGAGTGGGTCCCGGTCGGTGACTTGAGCGACGGGCGGCATTCGCACATCGCTACTCTGCTCAAATCCGGCGCAGTGCTGATTGCAGGAGGACAGATCCCGACACCCGACCCGGGATATACAGATAGCGCTGAACTGTTCAGTTGAGTGGCTGTTCAGAACGATCGCACAATCCGCCCCAGCGTCTCCATGGCCTTTTCCGCATCCTCGGTCCACGGGCTGCCGTAGTTCAACCGGATGCAATTTCTGAAGCGCTGGGTCGGCGAAAAAATCGGCCCCGGCGCGATGCTGATCCCCTGCGCCAGCGCCATCTGAAACAACTTCAACGAATCCATCTGCGGTGGCAGTTCCAGCCACAGGAAGTAGCCGCCGGCCGGTTGGCTCACGCGCGTCTGCGCCGGGAAGTAACGGGCGATGGCCGCGAGCATCGCGCTTTGCTGTTCTTCGAGGGCGTAGCGCAATTTGCGCAGGTGGCGGTCGTAGCCACCGTGTTGCAGGTAGTCGGCGATGGCCGCTTGGGCCGGCATCGAGGCACAGAGTGAGGTCATCAGTTTCAGTCGTTCGATCTTTTGCGCGTAGCGCCCGGCGGCGACCCAGCCGATGCGATAGCCGGGGGCCAGACTCTTGGCGAACGAGCCGCAATGCATCACCAGACCTTCGGTGTCGAAGGCCTTGGCCGGTTTCGGCGCCTGCTGGCCGTAATAGAGTTCGGCGTAGACGTCGTCTTCGATCAATGGCACCTGGTGCTGTTTCAGCAGTTCCACCAGTTCCTGTTTCTTGGCCTCGGGCATGGTCGCGCCCATCGGGTTCTGGAAACTGGTCATGCACCAGCAGGCCTTGATCGGGTGTCGTTCCAGTGTCTGGGCGAGCACGCCGAGGTCGATGCCGTCGCGCGGGTGAACGGGGATTTCCACGGCTTTGAGTTTCAGGCGTTCGAGCACTTGCAGGCTGGCGTAAAACGCCGGGGCTTCGATGGCCACCAGATCGCCGGGTTCGGTCACCGCTTGCAGGCACAGGTTGAGCGCTTCGAGGGCGCCGTTGGTGATCAGCAGTTCTTCCATCGGCAGCATCAGGCCGCCGACCATGTAGCGCAGGGCGATCTGCCGACGCAGTTGCGGGTTGCCCGGCGACATGTCGGTGACCACCATGCGCGGGTCCATCTCCCGTGCGGCGCTGGCCAGCGAGCGGGACAGGCGTTGCAGGGGGAACAGGGTCGGGCTGGGGAATGCCGAGCCGAACGGCACGGTGCTCGGATCTTTGATCGACTCGAGTACCGAGAACACCAGCTCGCTGACGTCGACCTTGGTGGACTCGTTGACCTGACTGCTGATCACCGGCTCCGAGAACGGGCTCGGTGCGTGGGTGTTGACGAAATAGCCGGAACGCGGGCGGGCACGGATCAGGCCGCGACGTTCCAGCAGGTAGTAGGCCTGGAATACCGTGGACGGGCTGACGCCGTAGGTCTGGCTTGCGTAGCGCACCGACGGCACCCGTTGACCGGGGCCGAGGACGCCGGAGCGGATCAGTTCAGCGATGTCGTCGGCGAATTTTTCGTAGCGTTTCATCGGGGGCCTTGGTGCTGGTTGAATGTGTAGAGTGTCAGGGAAAAGCCCCCTCACCCTAGCCCTCTCCCGGAGGGAGAGGGGACTGAACGAGTTGTTTGTTCGAGTTACGCCGACTTGAAAGTCCGGAGTCGAACTCGGGTTTGCAAGCAACTGAGATATGCTCCCTTTCCCCCTCGCCCCCTCGGGGAGAGGGCTGGGGTGAGGGGGCGATTCTAAGGGATCAGCGATTCATCGGCGCAACAAACCGGCTCTTCGCCACGCTATAAACCTCAGGCTCATCACTGTCGGCAATCTTGAAGCTCAAGGTCTGCGAACTGCTGGCCGCGCGTTCCGTGGTCATTGCCACCGACACCGGCACATCGACGATCTCACCCGGCGCCAGGCTCAGTTCGGTCTTGCCATGCAACTGGAAGCCGTCGCCGTCCACCAACGTCAGGTTGTAGTTCTGGCGCTGCTGGGTTTTGTTGATGACCTTGAGGGTGTAGATGTTTTCGATCTGGCCCTGACCGTTCTCGCGGAACAGGCCACGGTCCTTGGTCACGTCCAGCGACACCATTGGCCGTTCAACCAGCGCTAAGGCTAGGGCGCCGATCATGACCACCAGCACCGCCACGTAGCCGATCAGACGCGGGCGCAGCAGATGCGTCTTGCCACCCTGCAACTCACGCTCGGAGGTATAGCGAATCAAACCACGGGGGTAATTCATCTTGTCCATGATCGAGTCGCAGGCGTCGATGCACGCCGCGCAGCCGATGCATTCCATTTGCAGGCCGTCGCGGATGTCGATGCCGGTCGGGCAGACCTGCACGCACAACTGGCAATCGATGCAATCGCCGAGTCCGGCTTCGGCCGGTTTCACCTCGCGTTTGCGCGGGCCACGGTTTTCGCCACGGGCCACGTCGTAGGAAATCGCCAGGGTGTCCTTGTCGAACATCACGCTCTGGAACCGCGCATACGGGCACATGTGCATGCACACCGCTTCACGCAGCCAACCGGCATTGATGTAGGTGGCGGCGGTGAAAAACAGCACCCAGAACAAGCTGACGCCGCCGATCTGCAAGGTCAGCAGTTCTTCGGCCAGCGGCCGGATCGGGGTGAAGTAACCGACGAAGGTCAGACCGGTCAGCACGCTGATCGCCAGCCACAGCGTGTGCTTGGCCGCACGCCGCGCCAGTTTGTTCAGGCTCCACGGCGCTGCTTGCAGCTTGATCCGCTGGTTGCGCTCGCCCTCGGTGATCTTCTCGCACCACATGAAGATCCACGTCCACGAACTCTGCGGGCAGGTGTAACCACACCAGACCCGGCCGGCGAACACGGTAATCGCGAACAGGCCGAACGCGGCGATGATCAGCAGCGCCGACAGCAGAATGAAATCCTGCGGCCAGAAGGTCGCGCCAAAGATGTGGAATTTGCTTTCGGAAAGGTCCCAAAGCACCGCCTGACGACCGCCCCAGTTCAGCCACACTGTGCCGAAAAACAGCAGGAACAGAAAACCCGCGCCACTCATGCGCAGGGTGCGGAACAGGCCGGTGAAGCTGCGGGTGAAAATCTGGTTGTCGCTGGTGGCGTGTTTCGCCTTCATTGGGCGCGCCGGTACTTTTTTTATCCGGGGAGATGCTTCTACGGTTCGGACGGGGATTCGTTCGCTCATGGTCGTTCGCTCATCAGCCTCCATCAGGCCAGGGAACTATGAGCGCCGATCTGTTTGCATAACAGACTCAGGTATTCCAATAAAAAGCGTATCAGATGAGTTTTGCAGCCACGCCTGCGACAACTTGAAGCAGCCCGCAGGCCAAGGCGCAGATGCCTATCCCAGACGCCTGCGCCGGTTGTTGACCGAGGTCAGTCAAATCACCGAATCACTGTCGTCGGCCTTCAGGTGTTTGCGTCCGTCCCGGGCGCCTGCGACGGTCAATGCATCAGCTTCGGCTTCGGTGACGTAGATGCGCCGTCCTTCCACTTCGACGAACGACATGGCTTTTTCGCTATCTGTTCTGACTTCCAGCGTGTCACAGATCCGGATTTCCTCACCGTTTTCAACGGTGAAAAAACAGACTTTCGAGTCCGGATTGCTTTCATCGATACGAAGGGGCATGGGCTTGTCCTTTTTTCACGGGAGTCTTAGACGTTAGGGTGCGCGGATCTGCAGATCGTTCTACGCAACCGATTAATGGTCGGCGCTGTCCATCCTTTATCAACTCATTACAAGGACTGGACGATGAACGCCTGGTGGCATGAAGTGTGGGAAACCCTGCAAGCGGAATTCGCCGACATCGGCGACGCCTCGCAGCTGACCCGGATCACCGTGCGCCTGCTGATGGCGGCAATATTGGGCGGCATTCTCGGCTTCGAGCGCGAACACAAGGGCAAGGCCGCCGGGGTGCGAACGCACATGCTGGTGGCACTCGGGGCGGCGCTGTTTGTACTGGTGCCGCAATTATCCGGTTCCCAGGCCGATGCGATGAGCCGGGTGGTGCAGGGGGTGATTGCCGGGATCGGCTTTCTCGGTGCCGGCACCATCCTCAAAAACCACGAAGGCGACGAAGGCCACGTCAAGGGCCTGACCACCGCCGCCGGTTTGTGGATGACCGCCGCCATTGGCGTCGCGGCCGGGCTGGGCCGCGAGGCGACGGCGCTGCTCAGTACGTTGCTCGCTTTGGGGATCTTCAGTGTCATGCCACGGATCGTCAGAGTCTTCGAAAAGGATCACATTGAGAAAGACCGCATCGAGAAAGACCACAACGACCCGCGTTGATCAGACGATTACCGGCGGCATGGTCGTCGGCGGTTCCTCCTTGGGCGGTGGCGTGGTGCCCGGCGGTTCCTGTTCAGGGATCGGTTGCGGTTCGGTCTCGGGCAAGACCGGTTTGTCGATGTTCGGATCGGG
The DNA here is from genome assembly GCF_030209075.1 of Pseudomonas sp. lyk4-R2A-10. NCBI lineage: Bacteria > Pseudomonadati > Pseudomonadota > Gammaproteobacteria > Pseudomonadales > Pseudomonadaceae > Pseudomonas > Pseudomonas sp. lyk4-R2A-10. Next base: position 325,266 of record NZ_JARVSR010000010.1, read on the forward strand.
TGTTTCGGCCGGAATCGGGATAGTCATCGGGTGAACCTCCGTGTGGCACTTGGCGTGGGAAGTGCTTAAGTGGATTGACCACTTCACTGCGAAATCGATCCGATTTTGTGGCGGGGCAAATCCCTGTGAACTTTTCCCGGCGTCAGTCGCTCGGAACCTGAGAGAGTTCATCATCGGGCGCAGGCCCGGCCGTGACCGCCAAACAGGCAAACGAGCGTCCTTGGGGCGTTAAGGAGAGATGCTCAATGACTGCTGAAAAACCCTCGGAACAGAGCTACAACCCGCATATACCGCTGTCGCAGGCCCTGCTGCTGCCGCGCATCGTCATAGAAAACACTGCGCCGACCCTCGACGGCGGACAGTTTGCCGTCAAGGCAATCGCAGGCCGGGAGATCGTGGTCACCAGCAAGGTGTTCGCTGACGGTCACGACAAACTGGCGGTGCGCATCCGCTGGCGCGAAGAGGGCGATGAGACCTGGCAGACCGAAGTCATGAGCGATCAGGGCAACAACGGCTGGCGCGGTGTGTTTCAGCCACAGCGCATGGGCCGCTACCTGTTCCTGATCGAGGCGTGGATCGACCAGTTCGCCAGTTTTCAGTACGAACTGGAGAAAAAGCACACCGCCGCCGTCCCGGTCAGCCTCGAGCTGCAAGAAGGACGCAACATGGTGCAGCAAGCTGCCGAGCGCAGCGAAGGTCAGCTGAGCGAACAACTGGCAGCCTTGCACCACGAATTGTCCGGCCTGCTCGAAACCGAGCAGGTCGCGTTGTTCCTGCACTCGCGCAGTGCGCAGCTGATGGCCGAGGCCGATCATCGCGCCTACTTGAGCATCAGTCCGGAATTCCCGGTGGACGTCGAGCGCGAATTGGCGGAATTCGCCAGTTGGTACGAACTGTTTCCCCGCTCGATCACCGACGATCCCGCCCGCCACGGCACCTTCAATGACGTGCACGCGCGCCTGCCGATGATTCAGGACATGGGCTTCGACGTGTTGTATTTCACGCCGATCCACCCGATTGGTCGCAGCCATCGCAAGGGTCGCAACAATTCCCTGACCGCCGGCCCGGACGATCCCGGCAGCCCGTATGCGATCGGCAGCGAGGAGGGTGGGCACGAAGCGATTCACTCGCAACTCGGCACCCGTGAGGACTTCCGCCGGCTGGTGGCCGCAGCCGCTGACCATGGGCTGGAAATCGCCCTCGACTTCGCCATCCAGTGTTCCCAGGATCACCCGTGGCTCAAGCAGCATCCGGGCTGGTTCAACTGGCGGCCGGACGGCACGATCAAATACGCGGAGAACCCGCCGAAGAAATACCAGGACATCGTCAACGTCGACTTCTACGCGCCGGAAGCGATTCCGAGCCTGTGGGTCGAGTTGCGCGACATCGTGGTCGGCTGGGTGCAGGAGGGCGTGAAGATCTTTCGCGTCGACAACCCGCACACCAAGCCGCTGCCGTTCTGGCAATGGTTGATCGCCGATGTCCGTACGTTGTACCCGGAAGTGATCTTCCTCGCTGAAGCTTTCACTACGCCGGCGATGATGGCGCGGCTGGGCAAGGTCGGTTACACCCAGAGCTACACCTATTTCACCTGGCGTAACACCAAGGTCGAACTGGCGACCTACTTCAGCGAACTCAATGAATCACCGTGGCGCGAATGCTACCGGCCGAATTTCTTCGTCAACACCCCGGACATCAACCCGGCGTTCCTGCATGAATCGGGACGTCCCGGATTTCTCATCCGCGCCGCGCTGGCGACCATGGGCTCGGGCCTGTGGGGCATGTATTCGGGATTCGAGCTGTGTGAATCGGCGCCGGTGCCGGGCAAGGAGGAATATCTTGATTCGGAGAAGTACGAGATCCGCGTCCGCGACTTCAACCAGCCCGGCAACATCATTGCCGAGATCGCCCAGCTCAACCGCATTCGCCGCCAGAACCCGGCGCTGCACAGTCATCTTGGCCTGAAGATCTACAACGCCTGGAACGACAACATTCTGTATTTCGGCAAGCGCAGCGCGGACGGCAGCAACTTCATTCTGGTGGCCGTCAGCCTCGATCCGCATAACGTTCAGGAAGCGAATTTCGAGCTGCCGCTGTGGGAAATGGGCCTGCCGGATGATGCCACGACCCACGGCGAAGACCTGATGAACGGCCATCGCTGGGACTGGCACGGCAAGTACCAGTTCATGCGGATCGACCCGGCTTACCAGCCGTTCGGAATCTGGCGGATCACCGCCTGAACACAGATCCCACAGGTTGCTCATCGTTTGCGAGCCAAGTGATCGGCTCACCGTGTCTATAGAATTCAACAGGAGTTTCACATGGCGAAGAAACCCAAGGCAGCCACCTTCATCAAGGATCCGCTCTGGTACAAGGACGCGGTCATCTATCAAGTTCACGTCAAATCCTTTTTCGACTCCAACAACGACGGGATCGGCGACTTTCCCGGCCTGATCGCCAAACTCGATTACATCGCCGATCTTGGCGTCAACACCATCTGGCTGTTGCCGTTCTACCCCTCGCCACGCCGCGACGATGGTTACGACATCGCCGAATATCGAGGCGTGCACAGCGATTACGGGACGATGGCCGATGCCAAGCGGTTCATTGCCGAAGCGCATAAACGCGGGTTGCGGGTGATCACCGAACTGGTCATCAACCACACCTCTGATCAGCACCCGTGGTTCCAGCGGGCGCGCAAGGCCAAGCCCGGTTCGGCGGCGCGCGACTTCTATGTGTGGTCGGATGACGACCAGAAATACGACGGTACGCGGATCATTTTTCTCGACACCGAAAAGTCCAACTGGACCTGGGATCCGGTGGCCGGTCAGTACTTCTGGCACCGCTTCTATTCGCACCAGCCGGATCTCAACTTCGATAACCCGCAAGTCATGAAAGCCGTGCTCTCGGTGATGCGCTACTGGCTGGACATGGGCATCGACGGCCTGCGCCTGGATGCGATTCCATACCTGATCGAACGCGACGGCACCAACAACGAAAACCTCCCGGAAACCCATGACGTCCTCAAGCAGATCCGTGCTGAAATCGACGCCAACTACCCCGATCGCATGCTGCTGGCCGAAGCCAATCAATGGCCGGAAGACACCCAGCTGTACTTCGGCGACACCGACGCCGAGGGCGTGAACGGTGACGAGTGTCACATGGCGTTCCACTTCCCGTTGATGCCGCGCATGTACATGGCGCTGGCCCAGGAAGATCGCTTCCCGATCACCGACATCCTGCGTCAGACCCCGGAAATCCCGGCCAACTGTCAATGGGCGATCTTCCTGCGCAACCACGATGAGCTGACGCTGGAAATGGTCACCGACAAGGAGCGCGACTACCTCTGGAATTACTACGCCGCCGACCGTCGTGCGCGGATCAACCTTGGCATCCGCCGGCGTCTGGCGCCGTTGATGGAGCGTGACCGCCGCCGCATCGAACTGCTCAACAGTCTGCTGCTGTCGATGCCCGGCACGCCGACCCTGTATTACGGCGATGAAATCGGCATGGGCGACAACATCTACCTCGGCGACCGCGACGGTGTACGCACACCGATGCAATGGTCGATCGACCGCAACGGCGGCTTCTCCCGCGCCGACCCGGCCAGTCTGGTATTGCCGCCGATCATGGACCCGCAATACGGCTACCAGTCGGTCAACGTCGAAACCCAGGCTGGTGACCCGCATTCGCTGCTGAACTGGACCCGACGCCTGCTGACCGTGCGCAAGCAATCCAAGGCGTTCGGCCGCGGTACTTTGAAGATGCTGTCGCCGGCCAACCGTCGCGTGCTGGCCTACACCCGCGAATACACCGGGCCGGACGGCAAGCATGAAATCATTCTGTGCGTGGCCAACGTATCGCGCAGCGCACAAGCGGTGGAGCTCGACCTGTCGGCCTACGTCGGCATGGTGCCGGTGGAAATGCTCGGCGGTAACGCGTTTCCGCCCATTGGCCAGTTGAATTTCCTGCTGACCCTGCCGCCCTACGGTTTCTACTGGTTCGGTCTGGCGGCGGAAAACCAGATGCCGAGCTGGCACGTCGAGCCGGCGCAGAGCCTGCCGGACTTCACTACACTGGTGCTGAAAAAGCGTATGGAGGAACTGCTCGAGGCGCCGTCCCGGGCAACCCTCGAACAGGCGATCCTGCCGAACTGGCTGCAGAACCGCCGCTGGTTCGCCGGCAAGGACGCCGCCATCGATCAAGTGAAACTGGCCTACGGCGTGCGCTTCGGCGACGCACAGCATCCGGTGTTGCTCAGCGAAATCGAAGTGCAGAGCGGCGGACAGACCAGCCGTTATCAATTGCCGTTCGGCTTTATTTCGGAAGATCAGGTCGGGCCGGCATTGCCGCAGCAACTGGCTTTGGCGCGGGTACGCCGGGTGCGTCAGGTCGGGTTGATTACCGATGCCTTCAGTCTTGAAGCGTTTATTCGCGCGGTGCTGCAAGGCATGCAGGGCGGCACGGTGCTCGAATCCATTGAGGGCGAGATCCGTTTCGAGGCAACGCCGCAACTGGAAAAACTTGGCCTGGGCGCAGAGTCCGAAGTGCGCTATCTGTCCGCCGAGCAATCCAACAGTTCGGTGGTGATCGGCAACAGTCTGGTGCTCAAGCTGATCCGCAAAGTCGCGTCCGGCGTACACCCGGAACTGGAGATGAGCGCTTACCTGACCGCTGCTGGATTTGCCAATATCTCTCCGCTGCTGGGCTCGGTGATTCGCCGCGACGGGAAGGGCGAGGACAACTTGCTGATGATTGCGCAGGGCTATCTGAGCAATCAGGGCGACGCCTGGGAATGGACGCAGAACAACCTCGAACGGGCGCTGCGCGACGAGCTGGCCGACGCCGTGTCCGAGCAGGCGCAGCACTACAACGCCTTGGGTGAACTGAAGGATTTCGCCGGGATGCTCGGCCAGCGTCTGGGGGAAATGCATCAGGTGCTGGCAGCGCCGAGCGACAACCAGGACTTCGCGCCGCAAGTCAGTTCGGCCAAGGATGCGCAGGCGACGGGTAAGGATGTCGCGGCGCAGGTCGAGCATGCCCTGAAGCTGCTCAAACAGCATCAGGGCGAGCTCGATGCGGCGGATCAGAAGCTGGTCGGTCGGCTACTCGACCACAAGAAAGCCATCCTTGCCCACGTGCAGGAACTGGCCAAGCAATCCGCCGGCGGTCTACGGATTCGTGTGCACGGCGACCTGCATTTGGGACAGGTGCTGGTAATCAAGGGCGATGCCTACCTGATCGACTTCGAGGGCGAACCGGCGCGGCCACTGGCCGAGCGCCGTGGCAAGCACAGTCCGTACAAGGACGTCAGCGGAGTGCTGCGCTCCTTCGACTATGCCGCCGCGATGGCGCTGAATGTACACAACGTCGACAACAGCCCCGAGGCCGAAGCCGCGCGTCGGCGGGTCACGGAGCGTTACCTGCGTGAAGCCCGGGAAGCATTTCTCCAGGCATATCGCCAAGCGGCAGCTAGTCTTGATCATGCCTGGCAAGATCCTGAAGGTGCCGACGCCGCACTGGCGTTGTTCGGTCTGGAGAAAGCGGCCTACGAAGTGGCCTATGAAGCCGAAAATCGCCCCACCTGGCTGCCCGTGCCGCTGCACGGTCTGTATGGGTTATTGACGGGGCTCAAACCCTTTTCCGATCTTGGTGGAGAGTAGTCATGAGTTTCTCGAACAGGGAACAGGGTCACGCTAAAGAAAGATTGCTGCCCACTGCAAAAGACATTGATGCTTTAGTGCGCGCAGAACACCACGACCCGTTTTCCATTCTTGGCCCCCACGGCGATGGTGCCGGCGGGCAATTTATCCGGGCGTATCTGCCCGGCGCATTGAGTGTTTCTGTCGTCGATAAAAACAGTGGCGAAGAGCTCGGTCCGCTGGAGGCCACCGAAACGCCGGGGCTGTTTGTCGGGCATTTCGAAGGCTCACGGCCGTACCTGTTGCGCACCCGCTGGGCCGGTGGTGAACAGGTCGCGGAAGATCCTTACAGCTTTGGTCAGTTGCTCGGTGAAATGGATTTGTATCTGTTCGCCGAAGGCAACCATCGCGATCTCAGCAGTTGCCTTGGCGCGCAGCTGAAAACCGTCGATGGCGTCGACGGTGTGCGCTTTGCCGTGTGGGCACCGAATGCCCGGCGGGTGTCGGTGGTCGGCGATTTCAACGTCTGGGACGGGCGGCGGCATCCGATGCGCTTGCGGCATCCATCCGGGGTCTGGGAGCTGTTCATTCCACGCTTGCAGGCGGGCGAGCTGTACAAATACGAAATCCTCGGCGCCCACGGCATCCTCCCGCTCAAAGCCGACCCGATGGCGCTGGCCACCAGCCTGCCGCCGGACACGGCCTCGAAAGTCGCCTCGCCGTTGCAGATCGACTGGCAGGATCAGGACTGGATGAGCGGCCGTCGCGAACGCCAGCAACACAACGCGCCGTTGTCGATCTATGAATTGCACGCCGGATCCTGGCAATGCGAACTCGACGATCTGGGCGAAGTGGCGCGCCAGTACACCTGGCCGGAGCTCGCCGAGCGGCTGATTCCCTACGTGAAGGAACTGGGTTTCACCCACATCGAACTGATGCCGATCATGGAGCACCCGTTCGGCGGTTCATGGGGCTATCAGTTGCTGTCGCAGTTCGCTCCGAGTGCGCGATACGGCACACCCGAGCAGTTCGGCGAGTTCGTCAATGCCTGTCACCAGGCCGGCATCGGTGTGATTCTCGACTGGGTGCCGGCGCATTTCCCGACCGATACCCATGGCCTTGCGCAATTCGACGGCACCGCGCTCTACGAATACGGTAATCCACTGGAAGGCTTCCACCAGGATTGGGACACGCTGATCTACAACCTTGGCCGCACCGAAGTGCACGGCTACATGCTGGCGTCGGCGTTGCACTGGCTCAAGCATTTCCATATCGACGGGCTGCGGGTCGATGCGGTGGCGTCGATGCTCTATCGTGATTATTCGCGCAAGGCCGGCGAGTGGGTGCCGAACCGTCATGGCGGTCGCGAGAACCTGGAAGCCATCGATTTCCTGCGGCACTTGAACGACGTGGTGGCACTGGAAGCACCGGGCGCACTGGTGATTGCCGAGGAGTCCACGGCGTGGCCGGGCGTCAGCCAGAGCACCCAACAGGGCGGTCTCGGTTTCGCCTACAAATGGAACATGGGCTGGATGCACGACTCGCTGCACTACATTCAGCAGGATCCGGTGTACCGCGCCCATCACCACAACGAGTTGAGTTTCGGCCTGGTCTACGCCTGGTCCGAGCGCTTCATCCTGCCGATTTCCCACGACGAAGTGGTGCACGGCAAGCATTCGCTGATCGACAAGATGCCTGGCGATCGCTGGCAGAAATTTGCCAACCTGCGGGCTTACCTGAGTTTCATGTGGACCCATCCGGGCAAGAAGCTGTTGTTCATGGGTTGCGAGTTCGGCCAGTGGCGCGAGTGGAATCATGATCAGCAGCTGGACTGGTATCTGCTGCAGTATTCCGAGCACAAAGGCGTACAGAAACTGGTCGGCGACCTCAACCGGCTCTACCGCGAAGAGCCGGCGCTGCATGAGCAGGACGATGCGCCGCAAGGGTTTCAGTGGTTGATCGGCGACGATGCGATCAACAGCGTCTATGCGTGGCTGCGCTGGAGCAAGGACGGCACGCCAGTGCTGGTGGTGGCCAACTTCACCCCGGTGCCGCGTCAGTCTTACCGCGTGGGCGTGCCGTTTGCCGGGCGCTGGAAGGAATTGCTCAACAGTGACGCCGACACCTACGCCGGTTCCAACTACGGCAACGGGGGCGGGGCGTTCACCGAAGAGGTCGCGAGCCATGGCCAGGCGTTGTCGCTGGAGCTGAACCTGCCGCCGCTGGCGGTGTTGATCCTCAAACCCGAAGTCTGATCCATAACCGAGTCGCTGCTTTCGCCAGCAGGCTGGCTGCCACAGAAAATCAGTCGACGCTGACAATCTAACGTGGGAGCTAGCCTGCAAGCGATAGCGCCTTCACCACCGCATCCGGACCCCCAGGCTGCCAATCAACCCGTTCAGGTCGTTGTCGTCCACATCACTGCTGTAGTCGGCACTGACGTACAGGCTCACTGTCGGCGTCATTCTGGCCACCAGTCCCAGTCCGACTTCCACCGTCGAGGACTTGCGGCTGCTGCTGATCTTGTCCACCTGATCCAGCGTCACCGTATCGCCGGTGTACACCGTGTGCCACAGGTTCGTGCGCACGTAGGGCTCAACGGGCAACCCGTTCAGATCGTAGCTGCCTTTCAAGCGCGCACCGACCCGGCCGCTCCACGATGTAATGTCACTGGAAGAGGCGTTGCCCGAGCCTGCGTACGGCGTATCCAGAGTGATGCGCTGGTTGATCAATTGCGCTTGCGGTTCAACCACCCAGTTTTCACCCAGACCGATCGGGAAGCCACCTTCCACCGACAGCGTCATCGCGCTGCCTTCGGTGGCCAGGCGCGCGCCTTGCTCGTTGCGACTGAAACCGCTGACCCGACCGCCACTGGCCGACAAGTCAACGTGCCAGCCCTGTGGGCCAATCAAGCTGTAGTAGGCGCCCAGGCTCTGACCTTGCAGGTTGAGGGTGTCGGTGGTCGGATCGGCGAGAGCGCGGCTGGTGATCAGGCCATTGCCATTGCCCTTGATCTGATTGACCCCGCCGATCAGGCCGACCTGCTGGGTGTGGCCGCTGCTGCTTTTCAGGGTCAGCACGGCGGGGCCCTTGAAGTCGCCGGTGCCGGGTGTGGCGAAGCCCGGGCTGAGGACGTCGGTTTGCGCCTGACGGGACGTCGGACCGTAAAGTTGTTCCCAGGCCGAGGGCGCGAGGTCTTCGGTAATCAGGTTTGTCCCGCGCAGATCCGGCTGTGGGCTCAAACGTTGCGGCCCCGGGGTCACGACCGTGGCGGGGAGGGTCATGACGGGAATGTCCTGGCGATACCAAGGCGTCGCCTCGTCCGCCACAGGACCCGCCTGTGCCTCCATGGACGAGCACAGCAAGATAGAACTTGAAACAGTGCAAAAAGTTGTTTTGATCTCTTGTGAGGTGAGTGAGGTTTTCATGGAGGTCTACCTTGCTAGCGCATGTGGTATCTCGCCTTGGCGTCTCTCCTACCCCGAACGAGGGGCGACCGAATGGAGCGTGGCGAGCCCGTCGCCCCCCGTTTTGGCGGGAGACCTGAGGCTCGCCCCGAGTAGTATTTCCGGGGGTAGTAAGGTAGAGCTAAGAAGACATGAGTCGTTGCGTCAAGAAATTGAACGATGAGCGGTCGAGTCAAATCGGGTGATGCAAGCTTATGTTTTTGCGCATTTATCTAAGTTCTTGTTTGTAGGCCTAATCGCTGCGCAAGCCGCGAGGCAGAGACGTTTTATAGCCGACAGCCGGTCTGCGAAACCGGGCCTGGCGACCAATTTCGCATCGTTGCGTATGTAAGGTCAGCTGTCAGTATCGCGCTACAAATGCACTTCAACCGCCAGCGGCAAATGATCCGAGAGATGCGTCCACGGCTTGTTGCCGAGGATCTGCGGGTTATGACTGCTGGCATTGCGCAGATAAACCCGGTCGAGTCGCAGCAACGGGAACCGCGCGGGGTAGGTCTTGGCCGGGCGGCCGTGATGGCGTTCGAAAGCTTCGTGCAGGTAGTCGCGGCGGGCGAGGGCGATGTTGCCCTGCAACTGCCAGTCATTGAAGTCGCCGGCAATGATCACCGGGGCATTGTCGGGCAGGGATTCGAGCAACTGGCAGAGCAGCTGCAACTGCAATTGCCGATGGCTTTCGAGCAGGCTCAGGTGTACGCAGATGGCATGTACTTCGGCATGCCCCGGCACATCCAGGACGCAGTGCAACAGCCCGCGCCGTTCGGGACCTGTGATCGAAACATCGAGGTTGCGGTACTCGCGGATCGGGTATTTCGACAGCAGGGCGTTGCCGTGATGGCCATCGGGATACACCGCATTGCGACCGTAGGCAAAATCACTCCACATGCTGTCGGCGAGGAATTCGTACTGCGAGGTTTGCGGCCATTCGTGGTAGCGACTGGAATGGCGCTCGTGTTCGCCCACCACTTCCTGCAGAAACACCAGATCCGCCGAGGTGCTGCGCACCGCTTCACGCAGTTCCGGAAGGATGAAACGTCGATTGAGCGCGGTGAAACCCTTGTGCGTATTGACCGTCAATACCCGCAGGCGGTGAATGACTGGCGCGTCGACGACGTGACGCTTGGGATCGCTGGACACGTTCACTCCTCTGAATCATGACTGCCTGTTCATGCGACTGATCCGGGCGCGGGCAGTTCACTTTGAGTGGCTGCCCTCGGCCGACGGATCGTCAATCGAGGAAGATGATCTCGTAGGGCAGGCGCATGCGTTCCAGAATCGACTTGGGCAGCAGCGGCGCGATACCGATCGCCGGTTCGCCATTAAGCTGGCTGGCGTAGGCGTGGGTGGCGTGGCTCTTGCGCGCGACGGTCCAGGTGTCGAGGCGCAGCTTGCGCGCGCGATGCCATGGGATCTGCGTCTGATCCCGTTCCGGCCAGTGCCAGGCCCAGACCGGCACATCGTGGTAGGTGGCGCCGACTTGTCGTGCCGCTTTGGCGCTGGCCCGGCCGACCACTTCATGATCGGCGGTGCCGTCCTGGCACCAGGTGCTGAAGACCACGTCGCCGGGGCGCAGGTAGCGGGCGATGAAATCGGTGAGTTGGGATTCCTGATCGTGCAGGGCATTGTCGGTGAAACCGCCGCGCACCCATTTCAGGCTGTGCATTGGCAATCCCAGACGGCGCAGGGCTTCGACACTCTCCTGCGGGCGAAACACGCTCAGGCGTTTCTCCGACCACTGGCGCGAGCCCGGATGACTGGCGCTGCCATCGGTGATCGACAGCAGTTGCAAGGGATGGCCGAGGCTGGAAAGCAGTTGCAGCAGGCCGCCGCAGGTCACCACTTCATCGCCGGGGTGCGGGGCGATGACCACGGCGCGGGCACCGGGTGGGACCAATGTGTGGGTGTTGATGACGGGAATGTTGTCGAGCTGCGCGGCACTGTTCCAGATCTGCGCCGGCAGGCCGCTCTCGCTGAGGGATAACGGTTTCATGAGTGATACGTCCTTGTTGTGTCTCGCCCTCAATCGCCCAGACGCTGGTGATACCAGGCGTGTGCGACCCGTGAAGGCTGGTGGATAGCCCGACAGCGCTCCGAACCCTGGATTGCTGCGCAGCAGAGTATTGCTCAAGACGGGCGGTTCGTCGCGTCACAGATCAACCTGATCCGCTTTTTTTTATTCAGTCTGTGCCAACTGTCGCAGATAGTCGCCAAAACCGCCGCGCGCGCGACTGTCCAGACGAGCGCTGGTAATGACTTGTGGACGATGACTCCAGGCGATGCTGGCCCCTGAACGCTCGAGTTGGCGCACCAGCTGCACGTCCTCATCACAGGACAACGGTTCGAAGCCGCCGGCGCGGACGTAGGCTTGTGCGCTGACGCCCAGGTTGGCGCCATGGATGTGCCGGTGACCTTCGCAGGCCCGGTAGTCACGGTGATAGCGGATCTGCGCCGCTTCATCGAACGTGTCATGCCACTGCTCGACCGTCACCGTGCCGCACACCGCATCGGTGCCCAGCCCCAGTTGCGCCACCAGCCAGTCTTCGGCAACGCGGCTGTCGGCGTCCGAGCAGGAAATCCAGCGCGCACCGCGCTCAAGCAGTTGTTGTGCGCCAATCGCGCGAGCCTGGCCGACATTGCGCGCTTCGATGCTCAAGGCTTGCACCGGGTATTGGCTGACGATGTGCGCCGAACGATCGGTGCAGCTGTCCAGCACCACCAGAATTTCCACCGGTTCACCCGCCAACATGGGATGTCCGCCAGCCCGCAAGGCAGCGTGCAAGCAGTCATCTAGCCATTCTTCTTCGTTGTGCGCAGGAATCAGGATGCCAATCATCGCAAGCCCTCCAGTGCGGCCACCGAACGCGGTTCGCGACTCCAGACTTCCAGCAGAAAATCCGCTTCCTGATGCAGGACCAGTCGCGGCAGGTGCAACTGTTCGTGAATCAGGTCGTGAACCTGTCGTGTATTGAGCGGGCAGCCTTCGATGGGCGGGCGCCAGTGACAGGCCAGTAATTGACCGTCCGCCGCCAACGAATCGCTGATGGAACGGATGACCTCCGTCAGATCTTGCCGGTCGAGGTAGTAGCCGATTTCGCTGAAGACGATCAGGTCGAATTTTTCCTCAGGCCAGTCGCCCGGCAAGCGACCTTGCCGCACCTCGGCGTGGTCGAACAGGCTCAGCCGGGTACGCGCCAGATTGGCTGCGGCGGCGCTGGTGTCGCAGCACAACAGCCGATCGCAGCGTTCGGCCAGCGCCGCACTCAGTTCACCGTTGGCACAGCCCGGTTCGAAGATGGCCCGGTAGTGCGGGCGGGGCAGGGCCGCCAGGGTCACGAGGCGTTTGCGCTGCTCGTACCAGCGCTGGCGAAATCCCCAGGGGTCGTTATTGCCGGCGAACAGGCCTTCGAAGTAGCGATCCTCGACACTCATAGAAAGACCACCTCGAACGGTTGCAGCAGTCGATCGATGACATAGGGTTTGAGCACCGGGGCCAGGCCCGCTTCGGGATCGCCTTCCAGCTGGCTGGCGAAGGCGTGCACCGCGTGACGCTTGCGTGCGATTTGCTCCGGGCTGAGCAGAATCTTGCGCGCCCGCTCCCAGGGCACGAGGGCGTCTTCCGGGGTTGCCCAGTGCCAGGTCCAGACCGGCAGCTCATGGCAAATCGCGCCCACGCGCCGCGCCGCTTCGACGCTGGCGCGGCCGACAGCCTCGTGGTCGCTGTGGCCGTCTTCGCGCCAGGTGGTGAAGATCACGTCGTCGGGTTGCAGGTAGCGGGTCAGGTATTGGCACAGCATCGACTCGCGCGCGGCGACCTGAGTGTCGGGGAAGCCGCCGCGCAGCCACTGCAACTGGTGCATGGGCAGGCCGAGGCGGCGCAGGGCTTCAGCGGATTCCTGCGGGCGCACGACGCTCAGACGTTCCACCGGCCAGCGCTCCGAACCTGGATGACTGGCGCTGCCATCGGTGACCGAGATCAATTGCAGGGTGCGTCCCGCCGCTGCGAGCGCTTGCAACAGTCCGCCGCAACCGAGCACTTCATCGTCCGGATGCGGCGCGATCACCACCGCCCTGGATCCCGGTGGTACCAAATCGAGAATGTCGATGCTGTCCACCGCTGCCAGATGGCGTGAGCCCTGCCATTCGTGGAGGGAGGTTCCTTCACCGACAATCGGATTGCGCTTCATAGGGCCCAACCCTCGCGCGATTGCTGTGCAATCAGTTGGCCCAGTGCTGCCAGATCGCGTTCAGCGTGGCTCTGGCGCAGGTAAACCGGCAAGTCGGCCGCCAGACGGGCAAAGTGCGGATCCTTGCAGAACGGCCCGGCCCCAAGTGCCCGACCGGTCTCGCGGATTACCTGTTCAGCGGCGTCCTCGACCACGGCCCGTACGCGGCGGGCCAGCAACTCGGCGTTGGCCCGCGGCTCGCTGTCGATGTCCAGGGCACTGACACGCAGCACTTGGGCGGCGGCGTGCAAGGCACTGTCGACGGCGCCGAGACTGGCCAGTGCGTGGGGTTCTTCACGCCGCGCACAGTGCAGGCGCAAGCGTTCGCCAATCTCCCTGGCGGCGCCGTACCAGCACGCGGCGATTCCGATCCCGCCCTGCCAGAATCCCGGCCGTTGCAGGTAGTCGCCAGGCTCACCGATCGCCTGAGCCTCGACTTCATCGAACAGCACCTCGACGCTGCCGGTGGCCGCCATGCCGACCGCTTGCCAGCCTTGATCGGTCACGGTGACGCCCGGTTGATTGAGGGCCACCGCGACCAGTTGCTGACGATCGTCCTCATCCCACGCCGTCAGCAGGGCATGACTGAGCACCGCCGCCCCGGAGCACCAGGCCTTGCGCCCGTTCAACCGCACCAGTTGCCCCGAACGGCTGACCCGAACCCGCGCCTGCGGTGGTTCGGCCGCCCACATGCCCCACGTACTGCCGGGCGTCGGCGAGCCACCGAGTTGCTCGATGATCGCCAAGGCATCGGTATGGCCTTCGTAGAGTTTGCACAACCCCAGATCATGCCCGCCGACCTCGGACAGCCGTTGCCAGCGCTCCAGCGTACGACCGCTGCCGGGCAGTGGCAGACGGTCGAGGCCGGCTTCGACCATTTGCCGCAGACACAGACCAAGAGCAGCCGTGTCGCGGTAGTCCCTGGCGTGCCGTGAGAGATAGGCGGACAAGTCCATGTCAGTCCTCTTCTTCACGTTGCAGTTCAAACAGCAGCAGCGAGCGTCCGGTGACCGAGTACTCGTGACCGAACTCGAAACGCTCCTGGCCACGGATCGATGGCTGGTTGGTATCGATCATGCACGTCCAGAAACTGCCCTCGGGTACTTCCGGCAAGGTGAAGTTGACGATGTCGTGATGGGCGTTGACCACCAGCAGCAACGTGGCGTCGCCACCTTTGCGGCGGATCCCGGTTTCCTGAGCGCGACCGTCAAGCAACATGCCCATGCAGCGATTCTGCGCGTCATGCCAGTGCTCGGTGGTCATTTCCGTGGCGTCCGGCGCAAGCCAGGTCACGTCCTTGACGCCGATGTCCTCGTTGTATTCGCCGACCAGGAAACGCCCGCGTCGCAGGATCGGATACGCCAGGCGCAACTTGATCAGGCGTTTGACGAATTTCAGCAGCGCCTTGCCGTCCTCGCTCAGGTCCCAGTTGACCCAGCCGATTTCGCTGTCCTGGCAGTAGGCATTGTTGTTGCCGTCCTGGGTGCGGGCGAATTCGTCGCCGGCCACCAGCATCGGCGTGCCTTGGGACAGCAGCAGGGTGGCGAAGAAGTTGCGCATCTGCCGGTGGCGCAGCGCGTTGATTTCCGGGTCGTCGGTGGGGCCTTCGACGCCGTGGTTCCAGGACAGGTTGTTGTTGCTGCCGTCCTGATTGTTTTCGTCGTTGGCCTCGTTGTGCTTGTCGTTGTAGGACACCAGGTCGTTGAGGGTAAAACCGTCGTGAGCAGTGACGAAATTCACCGACGAATAGGGCCGGCGGCCACGCTGATTGAACATCTCGCCGGACGCGGTCATGCGGCTGGCGAAGTCGGCGAGCTGGCCGTCATCGCCTTTCCAGAAGGCGCGCACGGTGTCGCGGAATTTGTCGTTCCACTCGACCCAGCCCGGCGGGAAGTTGCCGACCTGATAACCGCCGGGGCCGCAGTCCCAAGGCTCGGCGATCATTTTCACCTGACGCAGCACCGGGTCCTGGCGGCAGGCCACGAGGAAACTGTGGCGTTCATCGAATCCGTCGTGATAGCGGCCGAGGATGGTCGCCAGGTCGAAGCGGAAGCCGTCGACGTGCATTTCGCTGGCCCAGTAGCGCAGCGAGTCAGTGACCATTTGCAGCACGCACGGATGGCTCAGGTCGAGGGTGTTGCCGGTGCCGGAATCGTTGATGTAGAAGCGCTTGTCGTCCGGCATCAAGCGGTAGTACGAGGCGTTGTCGATCCCGCGCATCGACAGGGTCGGGCCTTGCTCGTTGCCTTCGGCGGTGTGGTTGTAGACCACGTCGAGAATCACTTCGAGATTGGCGTCGTGCAGGTGCGCGACCATCTCCTTGAACTCGGCGATCTTGCCGCTGGCCAGATAGCGCGGATCCGGGGCGAAGAACGCGATGCTGTTGTAACCCCAGTAATTGGTCATGCCCTTGTGCAGCAGGTGCTGATCGTTGACGAAGGCATGGATCGGCAACAGCTCGACGGTCGACACACCCAGCTTGCGGATGTGTTCGAGCACGTCGTCGACCATCAGCCCGGCGAACGTCCCGCGCACGTTCTCGGGCACTGAAGGGTGGCGCATGCTGATGCCGCGCACGTGGGTCTCGTAAATGATGGTCTTGTCCCACGGCACGCTGACGCGGTGGTCGTGGCCCCAGGTGTGGGCCGGGTCGATGACCTTGCACTTGGGAACGAAAGGCGCGCTGTCGCGCTCGTCGAAGCTGAGATCGGCGTCCGGATGGCCGATGGTGTAGCCGAACAGCGCTTCGGACCATTTCAACTCGCCCACTAACTGCTTGGCGTAGGGGTCGATCAGCAACTTGTTGTGATTGAAGCGGTGGCCGTTGGCCGGGTCGTACGGGCCGTAGACCCGGTAGCCGTAGATCAGGCCTGGATGTGCATCGGGCAGATAGCCGTGGTAGATCTCGTCGGTGTATTCCGGCAGCTCGATGCGCTCGAGTTCGACTTCGCCGGCATCGTCGAAAATGCACAATTCAACGCGGGTGGCGTTGGCGGAAAACAGCGCGAAGTTCACCCCCAGACCATCCCAGGTCGCGCCGAGCGGGAAGGGCAGGCCTTCACGGATGCGCGAGGGTTCGGCGTGCGCGGCGGGCTCGGCTTTCTTTGGACGGGTCATAGGTGCTCCTGCAAAAAATCGGGGGGTAGATGTTTTTCGAGGACGAGTAAGCCCTCGGTGGCGAGCGAACCCGCCACACGGTTATTCAAATCAATGGTTCGGGGAGCGTCAGACCGCAGGCGGCTTGCGCGGCGCGCGGGGCTTTTTCTCGGTGGCTTTTTCGCCCGGGGGAATCACTTTCGCGGCACTGGCTGGCTTGGCCTTGGCCGTCGTGGCCTTGGGCTTGGCGGCGGGCGTCTTGCCATCGACGGCTTTGCCGGTGGCGGTCTTGCCGGCGGTTTTACTGCCGGCAGCCTTTGGCGATTTTTTCGGCGCCAGCGCCTCGGCTTCGGCCAGCTTGCGCGCCATCTCCCAGTGGCGCGATTCCTGGCCTTCGGGCTTACCTTCGGATTCCCAGATCTGATAGGCGAATTCGCGGATGCGTTTATCGTCGGTACTCATCGCAATGCTCCTGAACTGAACTCATGCTGCTAGACGTGTTGGATAAGCAGATTGACCGGGAAATCCCCCAGCGCGGCGCTGACCTGCAGCTCCCTGTTTTTTGTGACTGCGGTGCTCGAAAAAAGTCCCTTCAGATTTTCGTCAGAGGCGTCGAACGGTAAAACCACCCGTGTATCGCCCCAGCGCAGCGCATCAACCATCGGCACAGCACTGTTTTCCATCAATGTTGCGCAACGGATCGGCACGATCACGATGATCCGTCGCTCCCCATGCTCGCGGGCAAACGCGAGCACGTTGTGCGCCTGGCTGCCCAGTACCTCGAGGGCCTGGTACGAACCACGGCGAAACAACTCGGTGTCGTCGGCGCGCAGGCGCAGCACCTCGGCGATCAATGCTTGCTTGATTCGCCCGTCGCGCCAGTTCTCCAATAGCTCCTGAACCGGCCCTGGTGCCTCCAGCGCCTGCTGCCTGGCGGCATAGTCGACGGGCCGCCGATTGTCCGGATCGACCAGACTGAAATCCCAGAACTCGTTGCCCTGATACAGATCCGGCACCCCCGGCACGGTCATGCGCAGCAAGGTTTGCGCCAGACCGTTGAGGGCGCCGGCCGCCGCGATGCTGTTGACGGTCTTGGCCAGCGCCCCGCGCAGCAGTTCACCTTCGGGGGCCAGCAGCAATTGTTCGGTGAACGCTTGAGCGGCGTTTTCGTAAGCCTCGTTCGGCGCACTCCAGCTGCTTTGCAGCTTGGCTTCGCGCAGGGCTTTCTGCTGCCACTGCCAGATACGTTTGGCGTACTCGGCGAAACCGGCCTGATCGTCGTCGCGCAGGTCAAGCGGCCAACTGCCGAGCAGCGCTTGATAGAGGATCAATTCGTCCGACGACGACGGCAGCTGATCGTCATGGCGCAGCGGTCGGGCGAGGGCGCGCCACAGCTCGATCTGCTCGGCGTACCAGTGGCTGCGTTCGCTGAGTACGGCCAGTCGCGCGCGGGTGTCTTCGCCGCGTTTGTGGTCGTGGGTGGCGGTGGCCAGCAGGTTGTCCGGGAAGCTCGCCAGACGTTGCTGGTTCACCGCGTGAAAGTCGCTGACCGGTGCGCTGAACTGCTCGGTGTTGTAACCGACATCATTGCGCGACAGCAGCACCGCCGAGCGATACAGCGCGGTGTCTTCCACCGCTTTGGCGGCGGCCGGTGAAGTGAGTTGCTGAAAGCGCACGCAGGCATGCTTGAGGATTTTGCGCGAACGGCCACGGGGTTTGCGCCGCCACGGCTGGCCGCCAAGCCAACCGGCTACGGAGTCCAGCACTGGCCAATCGGCTTCGCTCAAAGTCTGCCGCGCACCGTCCATGGCCTGCTGGAAAAACACCTCGTCGCGCGCCGAGCGGCCCATCGGGGTGATGTAGGTGCGATACACCGGGAAGTGCACGATCAACGCCTGCAACACTCGGCGGATCGAGCCGAGCGTGAGGTCGCGGGTCATCAGGTCGTCGCGCGCCACTTGCAGCAGGGCCTGAGCAACGCTTTCGCAATCGCTGGCCAGCGAACCATTGAGGATCTGCTGGCGCGCCAGTTGCGCCTCTTCGATAAACGCCGAAGGGCGTTCGGTGCGGCGTTTCCACAAATCACCGAGGACATGTTCGCCGTCGGGATCGTGTTGCAGCAGCGACAGCTGGTTCATGAACTCGTAACCGGTGCTGCCGTCCACGGACCAGTCGGTGGGCAGGGTTTCACCGTCGCCGAGAATCTTCTCGACGTAAATTGGCAAGTGCCGGCCCGGCGCCAGATGGTCAAGACGACGGCGCAGCTTGCGGCAGTAGCCGCGCGGGTCGGCGAGGCCGTCGATGTGGTCGATGCGCAGGCCGTCGATCAGGCCTTCGCCGATCAACTGGAAGATCTTGCCGTGGGTGGCCTCGAACACTGCCGGACGCTCGACCCGTAAACCGCCGAGTTCGTTGATGTCGAAGAAGCGCCGCCAGTTGATGTCATCCGCCGCTGTGCGCCAGCTCGCCAAGCGATAGCTTTGCCGTTCCAGCAATTGGTGCAGGCGCTGAAAACCTTCTTCGGTTTTCGAATCGTAGTGCGTCAGATTGCGCTCAATGGCTTGCAGAATGTGCGGGTCGCTGGCCAGTTGCTGGAGCTCCTCCTTGAGCGGGAGGGCCAGTGAGCGGGCGTCGGTCTGATAGCCGAGCGCGCTGAAACGGTCGGCGAGGGCCTTGAGCGCGTCGTTCGGGCTGTCATCGGATCTGAGCAGTTCGCCGTAATCGGTAGGGCAGATCGGGAAGTGATGCTCGTAATGCTCGACATGGAAAGTGCCGCTCTCGGCATTGAACAGCGGCGGCAGAGTCGCGTCCTGCAATGCGACACCGTAGTCGCTGCCGAGAAACGGCAGCAGCAACTGGCCTTCCATCAGCGGATCGGGCGAGTGCCACTGAATGTCGAAGAACTCGCCGTAGGGGCTCAGTCGGCCCCATTCCAGCAAGTCGAGCCACCACGGGTTGTCACCGCCACCGACCGCCATGTGATTGGAGACGATGTCGAGGATCAGCCCCATGCCGTGCTCGCGCAGGCTGGCGACCAGACGACGCAAGGCTGGTTCGCCGCCGAGTTCCGGATTGACCCGGGTCGGATCGACCACATCGTAGCCATGCATGGAGCCGGCGCGTGCGGCCAGCAGCGGCGAGGCATAAATGTGGCTGATGCCGAGTCGAGAGAAATACGGCACCAGCGGTACCGCCTGATCGAGGGTGAAGCCTCGGTGAAATTGCAGGCGAACCGTGGCGCGCAGGGTCTGGATAGGCAATGCACTCATTGGTCACGCTCGGCTGCCTGAAGGCGGGCACACGCCAATAGTTCCAGGCGTCTTGCGGCGTCGACACCGTCGAGCAGCGTCTCACTGGTGGCCGGCAAGCGGCGCGACCAGTTGGGGTGGGTGTCGATGGTGCCGGGCAGGTTGGCCTGCTCGTCGAGCCCCAGCGCATCTTCCAACGGCAGCAGAACCAACGGCGCACGGGTGTGGCCGAGGAAACGCACCGCGGCGTCGACCACCTGATCGGCCTCGTGGGATTCCTCGCGAAAGTTCTGCGGGTCCTGGCTCAGGGCATTGCGCAGGCCTTCACGCTCGCGTTCGCGGTAACGGCGCCAGTCGATTTCGCCGTTGGCGTCGATCAGTCCCAGTCGCGCATTCCAGTCGATGTCGCGACCATGCCACCAACCGTTGAGGGTCGGCAGATCGTGGGTGCTGGTGGTGGCCAGCGCGTTGTCCGGCCAGTCGAGGATCGGTTTGAAAAAGGTGTTGTCCTGTTCGAACAACAGCACGCGCATGCCGAGCATGGCGCGGGCGATGAGTTTTTCCCGCAGGCCATCGGGCACGGTGCCGAGGTCTTCGCCGAGCACGATCGCTTGATGGCGATGGGATTCGAGAGTCAACAGACGCAACAGGTCATCCACCGGGTAATACAGGTAGGCGCCGTCCGCCGGAACCGCGCCGTTGGGAATCACCCACAACCGTTGCAGGCCCATGACATGGTCGATGCGCAGCCCGCCGGCGTGGGCGAAGTTGGCGCGCAGCATGTCGATGAACGCACGAAAGCCGTTGCGCACCAGACCTTCCGGGGAAAACGCGGAAATGCCCCAGCCCTGGCCTGAGCGATTGAGGATGTCCGGTGGCGCGCCGACGGTCAGCGAGGCCAGCAGTTCGTCCTGAAAGCTCCAGGCCTGACTGCCGGCGCCGTCGGCACCCACGGCCAGGTCGGCGATCAGGCCGATGCCCATGCCGGCGCTGCGGGCGGCGGTCTGGGCGCGTTCCAGGCAACGGTGGATCAACCATTGGCAGAACGCGAAGTAGCTGATGCGCTCGGCGTATTCCTCGGCAAATGCGCCGAGGGCGGCGCCGCGCGGGTCGTGCCAGTGCTCCGGCCATTGGCGCCAGTCGAGGCTCTCACCACGGGCGGCGCGCATTTCCTGGATGGCTTCGAAGCGGCAGTGGTTTTCCAGCGCTTCGCCGCCGGCATCGCGAAAACTGGAAAAGTCGGCGTGCAACGGGTGTTCGCCGCTGATGAAGCCGTCGTACAAGGCTTGCAGCAGTTTCAGTTTGGCCTCGGCTGCTTTCGGCCAGTCGATCAGTTTCAGGTTTTCCAGTTGCTCGAACTGCTCGGTCAGCCCGGCCGCGTCAATCGCATCGCGCAGGGCGCGTTCGCCGAGGATCGCGCCGGGTGCGGCATACAGCGGATTGAGAAACAGCCGACTGGACGGCGAGTAGGGGCTGTAGCGCCCGGTGTCGGCGCTGAACATCGCGTGCAGCGGGCTGATCGCCAAGGCATCGGCCCCGCGCTCACCGGCCACACGGGCCAGTTCTTCCAAGGCCTGGGTGTCGCCGAAACCGCCATCGCCGGGGCGGCGCAGGCCATAAAGCTGCACGCTCAGGCCCCACGCGCGCGGGATCGGGCTGTCCACCGCGTCACCCACGCTGAAGCAGCGTTCCGGTGCCACGGCCAGGGTGAATTGCTGATCGGCGATGTGCACTTGCTGATAGCCGACCGGAATTTCGCCGGGCAACACGGCCTCGGCATCCAGCTTGAGACTCAGGCGCGAGCCGTCTTCCAGGTGAATCTCGCAAGGGGTCTCGGGTTCGAAATAGCGGGCCAGGTCCACGCCCACGCCAACATCGGCAGTGAGCAGTGGCGGTAGATGGCGATTTTCCTGTACCTGTTGAAGTTCAAGCAGGCTGGCGTCGATTTCCTGAGCCGTTCCGGCCGGGTGACCGAGGCCGATCAGCACATTGCGCAGCACCGCCGGGGCGACTTTTTGCGCTCGCCCGTTGGCGTCGATCCAGTCGACGGCAAGGCCGGCTCGGCTGGCGAGAATTTCCAGTTGCGCATCACTCATAGGCGCTCTCCATCCAAGGGGGGCAAAGGGGTTGCGGCCGTGAGGCTGACGAGCGCGCAATACGGGGGCAGTTGCCCCTCATCCGACAGGCCAGCGTCGGATGGCTGACGAAACAGCCACGCCGAATCAGCCTGTGGAAGGTTGACCACTGGCGTATCGCTGAGGTTCAGGTCGATTCGCAGCTCGCTGCCATCGCCCAGCCGCCAGCGCGCACTGACGGCGCCAGGCCCCAGCACCTGGGCGCCGAGGGCTTGAGTGCCGGACAGGTTGGGAATGATGTATTGATGGCGCAGTTGCAGAAGCTGGCGATACAACGCCAGCGTCGCCTGTTGCCGAGGCGTGCCGTTACCCGTCAGGCGAGGTTGTGAGGCGTGAAAGGTCTGCTCGGCGTTGGGGTCGGGAATTTGTTCACGCTTGTGCGGATCCGAGAAGGCACTGAACGCCGCGAACTCATTGCGCCGACCTTCGCGCACCAGTTTCGCCAGTTCGCCATGGTGGCTGGTGAAGAACAGGAATGGCTGTTGGGCCGCGTATTCATCGCCCATGAATATCAGGGGAATCATCGGCGACAGCAACAACAACGCTGTCGCAGCGTCCACCGCGCGCGGCTCGGCTAATTGATGCAGGCGCTCGCCGAAGGCGCGATTGCCGATCTGGTCGTGATTCTGCAGGAACAGCACGAAGGCGGTGGATGGCAGATGCTCGCTTGGCTCGCCACGGGGCTCCCCGTGGCGGGTGATATGACCCTGAAACACGAAACCCTGGCTCAGACAGCGGGCCAGTTGTTCGGTGGGTTGCAGTGCATAGTCCGCGTAGTAGGCGTCGGTTTCACCGGTCAGTAATACATGCAGGGCGTTGTGGCCATCGTCGTTCCACTGCGCGTCGTAATTTTCCTCAAGCAGGCTGGATTGGTTGAGTTCGTTTTCGATGGTCAGCCACACATGCCGGGACGGGTCGATCTGCTGACGTATGCGACGGGCAAGTTCAGGCAGAAAATCCGGGCTTTGAATGGCGTGCACCGCATCCAGGCGCAGGCCGTCGAAACGGTATTCCAGTAGCCACATCAACGCGTTTTCGACGAAGAAGTCCCGCACTTCGCGACGACGGAAGTCGATGGCCGCGCCCCACGGCGTGTGTTTGTCTTCGCGGAAAAAGCCCTTGGCGTAGCGGTGCAGGTAATTGCCGTCGGGGCCGAAGTGGTTGTAGACCACATCAAGAATCACCGCCAGACCATAACCGTGGGCGCTGTCGATCAGATGTTTGAGTTGTTCCGGCGTGCCGTAGCTGGCTTGTGGCGCGTAATGCAACACGCCGTCGTAGCCCCAGTTGCGATCGCCGGGAAACTGCGCGATCGGCATCAGTTCGATGGCGGTGATGCCGAGCTCCGCGAGGCGTGAGAGATGCTGCTCGACTTCGGCAAATCCGCCGAGCGCGCCGACATGCAGTTCATAAATGACCGCTTCATTCCAGGGGCGCCCTTGCCAGGTCGTGTTGCGCCAGGAATAGAGGTGCGGATCGACCACCACGCTGTGGCGGTCGAGGTCACCGTCCTGCGCCCTGGAGGCCGGGTCGGGCACCTCCAGTTCGCCATCGATGTTGAAACGGTAGCGGCTGCCGGCAGGGCAGCGGGTCTTGATGACAAACCAGCCATCGCCCTGCGGCAGCATCGGCAGGGACTGGCCGTTGTCCAGCTCGACGCTGACGTAAAACGCATCCGGCGCCCACAACGCGAATTGGGTGTGCTCGGCATCCAGCATGATCGCGCCGTGGGGCCAGCTCTCAGGTGTCCGTGACGGCATCGTTGAAAACCTCCCTGGTTATTTGTGGTGCGTTTTACCCAGCGCCTTGGCCACCAGTCGTTCGTAGAGTTCGGCGTAAGGTTCGACCGCCTTGCACCAGTTGAAGGGTGCGGCCATCGCCCGGCAACGCATTGCATTGAGCAGTTCGGGGAAGGCAAACACCTTGAACGCGCGGCTCAGGGCTTCGCGGTAGCTGTCGGCGGTGGATTCGTTGAACAGGAAACCGGTGACGCCGTTTTCAATGGTGTCGGCCAGCCCACCAGTGTTGCGCGCCACCGGCAGCGAGCCGAAACGCTGGGCGTACATCTGGCTCAGACCGCAGGGCTCATAACGCGATGGCATCAACAGGAAATCGCTGCCGGCGAACATGCGGCGGGCGTCGGTTTCGTTGAAGCCGATGCGCACACCGATCTGGCCGGGGAAGCGCAGCGCCAGTTCGCGCATGGCTTGTTCTTCTTCCGGTTCGCCACGGCCGATGATCGCGATCTGGCCACCGTTCTGGACGATGTATTCCGACACCGCCTCGGTCAGGTCCAAACCTTTTTGATAAACCAGACGCGAGACCACGGCAAACAGCGGGCCCTCGGAGTCATGCAGACCGAACAGTTCGCGCACGTGGGCGGCGTTCACGGCTTTGCCTTCCCAGTCGCCAATGGCAAATGGTGCAAACAGGTGCGGGTCGGTGGCGGCATCCCAGCTTTCATCGATGCCGTTGGGAATGCCGCTGAGCAAACCTTGCTGGGTCTTGGCGGCGAGAAAACCGTCGAGACCGCAGCCGAAATCCGGGGTGGTGATTTCCTGCGCGTAGGTGGCGCTGACCGTGGTGATGTGGCTCGAATAAGCCATGCCGGCCTTGAGGAACGACATCTTGCCGTAGAACTCCATGCCTTCCTGTTGCAGGGCATGAGCGGGGATCCCGAGTTCCGGGCACGAACCGAGGCTGGTCACGCCTTGATAAGCGAGGTTGTGAATGGTGAACAGGGTCGGTGTGCGTTGCCCGCGCCAGTGCATATAGGCAGGCGCCAACCCGGCCGGCCAGTCGTGGGCGTGCACCAGATCCGGGCACCAGTGGATTTGTGCGAGGTTGGCCGCGATATCGGCGGCGGCCAGGCCCAGACGGGCGAAGCGAATGTGGTTGTCCGGCCAGTCGCGACCGTTGTTGGCGCCATACGGGCCGCCGTCGCGAGCGTAGAGTTCAGGGCAGATCAACACGTAAATAACCAGACCATCGGGCATGTCCATGCGCCCGATCTTGCAGGGCGGCAGCGCGGCGTGACCGCCCAGTTCGCCGATGATGTGGATCGGATTCTCGCTGTTCATCACTTGCGGGTAACCGGGGATCAACACCCGGACGTCATGCAGGTGCGCCATGGCGCGGGGCAGGGCGGCTGAAACGTCTCCCAGACCGCCGGTCTTCACCAGATCGGCAATTTCCGAGGTGACGAACAAGACTTTCTTCTTGTTGGGGTTCTGACTGGCCACCGGGGTCAGCGTCTTGGTGCTCGGGACGTTGATCGACCGGCTGCCGGGAACACTTACGGTGCTCGATTCACCCATCGGCTGATGAGCCCGTTCTCCCTGAATATCCAATGCCGCACTGATCATATGAATCTCCCGTCTCTTTGATCTGATTCTTGTCTTGAACAAGCGATGTCCGTGGCCAGGTCCTGTGGCCGGGCGCAAACGCGCCACGCATCGGTGAGCAAACGCTACCCAACACGCGCAAGCAGAATGGGTGAGGGGGCCATTGCAAGAGTTGAACCAGTCGCTTTGGCCCTGCCTATCAGATGACCCGTCGCGATCTGCAAAAGTTTCGACGAATTTTTGACTTTGTGACCGGCCGGTTTTACCCCGCGAAAATCAGTCTAGGCCAGATCCTAGAGCGGGCCAGGGTCATCGGATGAATTGTTCGACAATCTGTTGCAGACTCACGAAATACGTGGCCTTGAGAGAGGGCGCGCCCCGACGAAGTGCACGTTTGGCGGGTTCTATGATGCGAAATGGTGACCGGGCGGTCACGATTTCGGGCGCCGGGAATGTGCGGGCGCACTGTTGCGGTGCGGACAGTTGTGTCGGCGGGCGGACAGCGGGTGCTGCTTCGCGGGCAGGGGGTGCCCGCGAAGGCGAGGGTTTCAGTTGAGCAGGCGGACGGGTTCCCCGGTTGACCAGGCTTGAATGTCTTCGATTATCTGCGAAAAGAACAGCTCATAGTTCTGGCGGCTGACGTAGCCGACATGGGGCGTGGCCAGCACGTTGTCGAGGGTGCGAAACGGGTGCAGCGCCGGCAGCGGTTCCTGATCGAACACGTCGAGGGCCGCACCGCCGATGCGCTGTTTCTGCAAGGCCTTGATCAGTGCCGTTTCGTCGACAATCGGTCCGCGCGCGGTGTTGACCAGCAGTGCGGTCGGTTTCATCCAGGCCAGTGCCTGGGCATCGACCAGACCCCGGCTGCGGTCGCTGAGTACCAGGTGCACCGACAGCACGTCAGCCTGTTCGAACAATTGCTGCTTGCTGACATAGGTGACGCCGGCCTGTTCAGCGCGCTCGGCGGTGAGGTTTTCACTCCAGGCGATCACACGCATGCCGAACACCTGACCGAATTGCGCCACCCGCTGGCCGATGCTGCCAAGGCCAAGAATGCCGAGGGTCTTGCCGTGCAGGTCGCTGCCCAGACCTTGCTGCCACTGACCGGCGCGCAGAGCGTTGGCCTCGTTCACCAGATTGCGGGTGGCAGCCATGATCAGCGTCCAGGTCAGTTCCGGTGCCGCGTGTTTATAGCTGTCGGTCCCGCAGACCTTGATCCCGAGACGGGCGGCGGCCGGCATGTCCAGCGCTGCGTTGCGCATGCCACCGGTGACCAGCAGCTTCAGGTTCGGCAAGCGTTTGAGCAGGTCTTCGTCGAAGCGCGTGCGTTCGCGCATCACGCAGATCACTTCAAACCGGCCCAGACGCTCGGCCAGCGTGGCGTTGTCCGCCGGGTACTCATGGACGAAGGTGACTTCGCCGAGACTGTCGAGCACCGACCAGTCGACTACGCCCCGCGCGACGTCCTGCCAGTCATCGATCACCGCAATCTGCACCGCCATCAGCGTTACCTCTTCAACGAACGGGATTGGTTTTGTCCAGCCAGCCCAGCAGCGCCTCGTGGAACTTCGCCGGCTCTTCCATCTGGGGGGCGTGGCCCATGCCGGGGAATTCCACCAGCGTGGACTGAGGAATCAGTTTCGCCACCTGCTTGCCCAGCACCTCGTAGTGACCGATTTTCGCCTTCACTTCGGGCGGCGCGATGTCCTTGCCGATGGCGGTGGTGTCGGAGGTGCCGATCAGCAGCAGGGTCGGCATCTTCAGGTCCTTGAACTCGTAGTACACCGGCTGAGTGAAGATCATGTCGTAGATCAGCGCCGAGTTCCATGCGACCTGAGTCTTGCCCGGGCCGTTGCTCAGGCCGGCGAGCATGTCCACCCAACGGTCGAATTCGGGTTTCCAGCGACCGTCGTAATAGGTCGTGCGTTCATAGTCGCGGATGCCCTGCGCGGTGACTTTCAGTTCGCGCTGATACCACTGGTCGACACTGCGATACGGCACGCCGAGGGCTTTCCAGTCTTCCAGGCCGATCGGATTGACCAGCGCCAGTTGCTCGACCTGATCCGGATATTGCAGCGCATAACGGGTGGCGAGCATACCGCCGGTGGAGTGGCCGAGCAGGGTCGCTTTCTGGATGCCCAGCGCCTTGAGCAGCTGCTGAGTGTTGGCCGCCAATTGCTGGAAGGTGTACTGGTAGTGATCGGGTTTGCTGGAGGTACAGAAACCGATCTGATCCGGGGCGACCACCCGGTAACCGGCTTCGCTGAGGGCCTTGATCGAACTGTCCCAGGTCGCGCCGCAGAAATTCTTGCCGTGCATCAGCACCACGGTGCGCCCGTTGGCCTTGCCGTGGGCGGCGACGTCCATGTAACCCATCTGCAGCGACTTGCCCTGAGACTGAAAGGCAAAGTGCTTGAGGGTGTAGGGATACTCGAAACCCTGCAATTGCGGGCCGTATTGCGGGCCTTCGGCGTGAGCGAGCAGGGGCAGGGCGGCGGTCAGCAGCAGGCCGGGCAGCCAGCGGGTCAGCGATACGGACATAGGACAACTCCACAAGAAATCGGCCGATGCTGGAACGGCCGGATTAGGGCGACGTTAAACACAGGCAATCCCCGGGCCCGATCGTTCAACCGAGCCAGCCGAGGGTGAGCATCGCCAGCACCCCGTAGCGGGCGCCTTTGGCGAGAGTGACGATCAACAGAAAACGCCCGAGAGGTTCGCGCATGACCCCGGCGATCAGCGTCAGCGGATCGCCGATGACCGGCAACCAGCTGAGCAGCAACGACCAGTGACCGTAACGCTGATAGTGAACGCGGGCTCGCTCCATATGCCTGGGGCTGACCGGAAACCAGCGCCGGTCCTGAAAGCGTTCCAGCCCGCGCCCCAGCCACCAGTTCACCAGTGAACCGAGAACATTGCCCAGCGTCGCCACGGCCAACAGCCCCCACAGCCAGTAACGATCGCTGACCAGCAGCCCGACCAGTACGGCTTCCGATTGCAGCGGCAACAGGGTCGCCGCGCCAAATGCGGCCAGGAACAGCCCGAGATAACCCGCCGTCATCAATGGGCCGGGTAATCCGCCACCACCACATCGGCACCGTCTTTCTTCAGGCCGATCACTTGATACGCATCGCTCATGCCGTCCATTTCCATGCCCGGCGAGCCCATCGGCATGCCCGGTGCGGCAACGCCAAGCAGGTCATCGCGCTTGCTCAGGGCCAGCACCTGTTCCGCCGGAACGTGGCCTTCGACGAATTTGCCGTTGATGATTGCCGTGTGGCAGGACGCCAGACGTGGCGGCACGCCGTGTTGTTGCTTGAAGCTGCTCATGTCGCTTTCGACGTGGTCTTCAACCTTGAAGCCGTTGGCTTCCAGGTGGCTGATCCACTTTTTGCAGCAGCCACAGTTGGCGTCGCGGTGGACTTCGATCGGGATAAGGTCGGCGGCTTGCGCCAGGGAGGAAATGAACAGCGCGCTCAGGGTGGCCAGACGCAGATGGTTTAGCATGGAGGGCTCTCGGCTTAGAGGAGAAACGGTCAAAAAAGGAGGGCATTTTGACCGGTTTTTCCTGCCTGGCATCAACGGAGTGTTTCCAAGTGATACGAGGCAGGCCTGCCAACATGATCGTAGATCAAAGCTGACAGGCCACTGAGCGCAAGATGACAAAACGGTCAGCGAACCTTGAAGCGGCCCATGATCGCGCTCACCCGGCTGTTGGCTTCCAGCAGCTGGCGGGTGTTGAGTTCGCTGGCCTGACCGCTTTCCACCAGCTCATCAACCATGTGGCGGATCTGCACCATGCTGCGGTTGATCTCTTCGGTGACTGCGCTTTGCTGTTCCGCGGCGGTGGCGATCTGGGTGCTGAGGCTGTTGATGTGGCTGACCGAACCGGCCATTTCGTCGAGGCCACTGTTGACTCGCGCCGTGGCATCGGCGGCTGACTGACAACTGGCCTGAGTGTTTTCCATGGCGCTGACCGAGGAAGTCACACCTTGGGTCAGACGGCTCAACATTTCGTTGATTTCCGAGGTGCTGGCCTGGGTGCGGGCAGCGAGGGCACGCACTTCGTCCGCCACCACTGCAAAACCGCGACCCTGTTCACCGGCGCGTGCCGCTTCGATCGCCGCGTTGAGTGCCAGCAGATTGGTCTGGCCGGCAATGGCGCCGATCACGCCGAGGATTTCGGTGATGCGCTGGGCGTCCTGCTGCATGCTTTCGACCTTGTGGGTGGCGCTGGCCACTTCGTCGATCAACGCCACTACGCTGCCTGACGCTTCACCGACCACGATGCGGGAACGGTCGGCGTTTTCGTTGGCGCGCTGGGTGAAGGCAGCGGTTTCGGCAGCGTTCTGCGCGACGCTTTCGGCGGTCGAGCTCATTTCGTTGATCGCGGTAACGGTTTGGTCGGTTTCCGAAGCGTGGCGCAGCAGAATCTGGCTGGTGTGCGCCGAGGTGCGTTGCAGGCTGTCGAGGCTCGAGGCCATCGCGCCGGTGGCCTGGGTCACTTCGCCGATCATGTTCTGCAGGTAGGCGATGAAGGTGTTGACTGAATGCCCGATGGCACCGAGTTCGTCTTCAGCGCGGATGGTGATGCGCCGGGTCAGGTCGGCATCGCCGCTGGACAGCGAATCGATGTTGGCCTTCAGCGCTTTCATGCGCGAGACCAGTTGGCGGATCGCGTAGACCTGCAACAGCACCAGCAGGAGCACCAGCGGAATCTGCAGCAGACTCAGGCTGCTGAGTACGTCGTCACGCTGGGCGGTGAGCATCTTGGTCGGCAGCGCGGTGGCGAGGAACCACGGGGTGCCTTCGATCGGGCGCATGAAGAAGGTGCTGGCTTCACCGTGGTTGTCGAACTCGACACGCTGTGCCTGCTCGCGGTTTTGCAGCCCGGCTTTGATCTGGCTGGCGAAGGTCGAGCCGCCGGCCAGTTCGCTGATGTTCTTCAGCACGATCGGCCCGTTGATACGCGAGCTGTTGCTGATGATCTTGCCGTCAGCCTCGACGATCAGCATTTCGGCGTTGAGGTCTTTTTCCTTGCGTGCCACCAGATCGTTGAAGAAGCCCAGGGTCACGTCGATGGTCGAGACGCCCCAGGCGCTGCCGTTTTTCTGGATGGCCATGGCGCAGTTGGTGCGCGGTTCGGCGCTGGCGTCATCTTTATAGGCAGCGGCCCACGCGCATTGGCCGCGCGGGGTCTGCATGCCGCCCTTGTACCAGCTCTGGTCGTAATAGTTGGGGGCCGCGTCGCTGTTCCAGAACGTGTTCACCGCCAGTTTGCCGGAGGCATCCCGGTGCCAGAACGTACTGAACTTGTTGCGTCCGGCCTCACGCTGACCGGGCAATGGCCAGATGCCGCCGCCGAACACTTTCAGTTCGCCATATTGATCGACCAGCCCCGGCAACACGCTGTCGATGGCCGCGCTGTCGAGCAGCGGGATGGTCTGGGTGATGCTGCGCTGTTGCGCCTGGACCTTGTTCAATTCGCCCTGGATCTGCTCGGCCACTTCCGCAATGCGGTTGAGCACGACTTGTTCTTCGGTATGGCGCAGCTTGGGCGCGACCAGCTGGCTGATGCCGACCACGGTCAGCACCGACAGCAACAAAATGAACAGAACCAGAAACAGCGTGTAGCGAGCCTGAATGGTGCGGAATGCGGGCATGGAAACCGGTCCTTGAGCAGGGATTCTTATTGTGGGCAGGGGAAAAACAGCGCGGGTTTCCTAACGTATCGTCGGGTCTTCGGGAAGCTTTAGGTACTTTCGTCCTAAAACGTGCGATCCCGATCAATGGAACGTATCCGGCCTGATACATGCGAACTAACCGTCCCGAACATTAGAGCAACAAACCCACTTTCATCTGATTGTCATGAACCCTCTTATCCAGCATTTCCGGGGCTGTTGCGGGTTTGTATCGTGAATGTACAAAAATTGTAAAAAATGCAGAAAGGAGTTGGTGCCACTGGTTTGCAGGCCGATACTCCGGGCAACTAAAAAGTCGTTCAACAAGGAATTTTTCATGTTTTCCTCGCAAGGAGCTTGCTCATGACTATCGGATATACCGGTGCCTGGCAACCCAAGGCGGGTTTGCTGGTTCGAGATACAGGAAGCTCGAGCAAACCGGTTTCTCAAAGCGTGAAGGTCAAGCAGATGCTGGCCCTGGTCGGCAATGACCCTACCGTACTCAATACGGCGGAAATGGATAAGCAGGGGCTGCACAAGAACATCAAGGGATTCGATCCGACCAACGTTTCGGCGAAGCAACTGGGCAGCCTGAGTGCGTTCCTGCGTAGCCGGGGTCTGATTTCCGAAATCACGTCGATGACCCTGCTCAATGCCGGCGACAAGTTTGATCGCTTCGGCATAC
This sequence comes from Pseudomonas sp. lyk4-R2A-10, assembly GCF_030209075.1. Classification (NCBI taxonomy): domain Bacteria; kingdom Pseudomonadati; phylum Pseudomonadota; class Gammaproteobacteria; order Pseudomonadales; family Pseudomonadaceae; genus Pseudomonas; species Pseudomonas sp. lyk4-R2A-10. The sequence continues at coordinate 356,784 of NZ_JARVSR010000010.1, forward strand.
AGAAAGACCCGGAGGCAAGGTTCAATGCGCTGGAGTATTTCGCCACGCAACTGGAAACCATCCAGAACAACAATCTCAAGGGCAACAAGTACGCCAATACGTTGATTCCCGAGTACAAGAAAGCCATCTATGTCTTGCAGAACCTGAAGACCTACGGACAGGGCGGCGAGCGCAAGCCGCCGACCGACAAAGGCGTCGACGCCAAGGCATGATCAGAAGGCCCGCACCGGGAACGGAGCGGGCCCTTTCGTTTATGGGCGGTTGCCGCCAACCTGCAGTCCCGTCAGCGGTGCGATTTGTTGCTGCATGTCGTCATGCAATCGCTGCATTCGCGGGCACTGCAGTGCCAGGGATCTGGGCTGGAACCCGCGATGAAACAACGCCAGCCAGCCTGCACCTCTGTCATCGGGCGCCAGTCCGCTGAACACGAAACCCATCGACGACAACCGGCGCCAGGCATTGTCGAAACCCTGCGCCAGCCTGAGCCTGATCGATATCAGCCAATGTTCGGGCAGTTGTTGCAGCTGTTTGAGCAAACTGTCGTCCACCTCGTTGAATACCCCGTCATATCGCCCCCAGCGCTGTTCGAGCTGCGCCGGTGCGCCAACCCACGGCGACACGCTCAACCGTGTTCCGAACACGTCGCACATCTGTTGCATGAATTCACGGCATTCGTCGGGCCAGGGCAAGGCCGGCAGCGGGCGCTGATAGCCATCGACAGGGGTGTAACCCAGTACAAGCGATTCCGTCACCGCGTTGCCAAAGGGCGACGGTGCATGATCGGGCAGCAATCCGGTGTTGTGAAAACCAAGGCCGGCGGCCATCTTCTGGGTGTAGGGGTGATGGGTCATCTGCTTGATCGTGACGCCCTGATAACCAAGCGCCTGTGCATGGATCAGCAAGTGTCGGCCCAGTTGCGTGGCGACGTTCTGGCCACGGATCTGCGGATCCACCACGCTCAGCGCCAATTCGACGATGGATGTTCCCTTGTCGAGAATCAACGCGGAGTGGCCCGCCACCTGATCGTTGGACACCGCCACCAGCGAATGCCAGCGGCCGACGGCATGGTTCTGCTTGATCATGCGGGGCAGATAGACATGCGGCTGAGCGTAATGGTCGCCGTAGATCTTTCTGAACAGGCGACTGACCGCCGGGGCGTCGCTGGTGCGAAAACTGCGCAGGGTGATGGATGTCATCAGCAACGCTCCTGGCCGCAGCCGCTGTAGACGCGCCGGTCCAGCACGCGCTGACGTTTGCCGGAGCGTGGATGGCGTGACAGTTCCTGAACCGTACAACAGCGAATCCGCAACGCCAGCAGGTGATCGGTGCTCAGTTGTTCGATCAACGGATAGTCTTCGATCAAGGCGCTGTGCAGCGTCTGGTCGGCTTCAGCGTTGGCCGGTGACAGGGCGTCCGGTGCCCAGTGCAGGCGAAGGATATCCATGACGCCGTCCTGCTCGATCACCAGTTGCCAATCGTCGCTGCCGGTGATGCGCCGCACGGTTTCGCCGATCGATTGCGGCAGCAGAGTCAGAATGCCCACGCGCACCCGCTGGCTGTCGGCGCAGCGGCCCATCAGCGCAAACTTGCGCCTGGGGGTGTCAGGCGGCTCTCGCCAGCACGCACGGTCGCCGACGGGGTAGCGGATCAACGGCATCAACCGGCGCGTGAGGTTGGTCATCACCAGGCGTCCGACCCGGTCGCATTCATCGATCACTTCACCGGTCTGCTCGTCGAGAATTTCCAGCACTGCGTGACATTCGGGAACCCGGTGTTCGCCGATGGCGCAGTCACCATGGCTGGCACCGATGAATCCGGCGTCCACGCTGGCGTAGCCGATCGAGGCCACGCGGGCGTTGGGGAACACCCGCGCCAGCCGTTGCAACTGGGCGTCAAACAGGCTTTCACCGGCGTAGAGCAGGGCGGTGACGCCAGTGAGGACCCGGTCATGTTGCTCAAGCCACGCCGCGAAGCTCAGCAGATGGGCCGGCAGACCCGCCAGCACGTTGATCCGGTGGCGGGCAATCGCATCGGCCAGGTTGTCCGAGTCGACATGGCCGGTGAAGGGAAACTCGACGACCTCGGTTTGCACATGCGCCAGCGCATCGTGGGTGAAGATGAAGCTGGCATACAGATCACCGACAAAAAACAGGTTGGCGACCCGGTCTCCGGCGCTCAACCGGGCGCCGAGACTGCGACCGAAGTCTGTGACCAGCGTCTGCCATTCCTCACGCCGGAACAGTGAAAACTTGCCGGCGCTGGTGGTGCCTCCGGTCTTGAAAACCAGTGCGTCATTCAGCGGTGCCGTCAGGACAGGCCACCGATCGAGGTCATGACTGCCTTTCCAGTATTCCACGGGGTCAATCACCGGCAGTTGTTCCAGGGCTGTGATCGGTTGGGGAAGTGCAGCGAAGTGACGCGTATAAAACCCGGAATGCTGTCGCGCAAACGTGATCAGCTCTTGCAGTTCAAACCGTGTGTTCATGATTGGCTCCTTGCCTGTCTGCGCAGGGGCCAATGCCCCGGTTGTCGATCAGCAGCGGCGTCTTGCCGCTGTGTTTGTTGCGGGTAAAGCCGTCGCTGCCGCAGACCTCTACCTCAACGGTCAGCAGCCCTGTCTGGATAAGAGTGGTCAAGGTCGGATAGTCCAGCAGGCGACGCTGAACATCATCGGGTTGCCGTGGGCTGCGAAAGCGCATGCGCTCCAGGCCGTCCGGGGCGTGTTCGAGGATCAGCTGGAAGTCGGTCTGCAGGTGCTCCGCCAGTAGCGCTAGGCAGATGAAGTCGGTGCCGATGCGCATCAACCTGCCGTGACGTTGCAGCAGCTCGAAACGCGGCGTGGGCAGCCCGCAGTCACACGCACCGGGCAGCCAGCGACCGCTGTCGCCGACGTCGTAGCGCTGCACGTCCTGTCCTTCGCGCTCGATGGAAGTGAACACAAGACGCCCGGTTTCACCGTCGGTCACCGGTCGATCAGACTCGAAATCCACAATCTCCAGGTGCTGGATATCGCTCATCAGATGAAACACGCCATCGCCTGTAGCGGGGCAGGCATGGCCGAGCGGCCCGGCGTCGACACTGCCGTAAATGGCCGAGCGGATCAGCCTGACGCCGCAGTCGCGCATCAGTGCAAGGCTTTGTTCTCCGGGGTGTTCGCCGCCGAGGAAGACTTTTTCGATCCCGCCATATTCGCGCAGCCGTGCCTGTTCGTTGAGGAACAAGCGGTGCAGGGTGCTGGGCATGCCGACCAGCACGGTGACCCGCTGATCGATGATGATCTGCGCGATCTCGCGGTAATCGTCATCGGCCGGTGCCCCCATCGGCAGGTGCGTGGCACCCAGCAGTTCCAGCACTTTGGAAAAACTGAAGAAACCGCCATACAACCCGCCGCTGAAGAACAGGTTCATCACCCGGTCGCGGCTCGGGTCGAGACCCGCCGCGAACAAACCGTCGGCACTGGCACGCATCTGCCGATCGAAGTCGCGGTAGCTGAAGCCGGACAACGCCGGGATGCCGCTGCTGCCGCCGGAGCGGAAGTACAAGCGGGCCGCCGGGTGGATCGGGCGGGTGACAAAGGCGTCTTTGCTCATGATCGGCAGATTGGCCACGCAGGGTGGCGTCGGCAGAGGATCGAGCGTGGCGCGGGTTGCCAGCGCCATGGCCGGCAGGCTGACCGATACGCGCCGGCTCAGGCGCTGCAATGCATATACGCCGTCGTGGGGTTCGCCTTCGTAGCCATCGTGAATCGCTTGCACCGGGGTGATCCTCGTGACACCCGCGGCGATCAGTGTTTGAGCCAGTTCAGCCGTTTCGTGTTCTGCACACATCAGCCCGGCGCTTTGCAGTACGTTGCGCCAGGGCAACAGCGACTCGCTGATCCGTGCGCGCGGCAGGGGTTGGAGCAGCAGGCTGCGAAACAGCGGCGAGGGCGCGAGCTGCCGGTCGTGGGCCCAGATGATGCGCCAGTCCGAGGATTGCCAGACCTGGCCGCCGGTCCCGCCAAAACTGTGAGCCAGGCGTGCCATCGCCGTGCGGGTGGTGATTTCAGAGGCCTCCTGAATCGAAGGCAGCAGAACCGGCCAGTGTCGGGATCGACGCTCGAACGCCTCGGCCAGGTCATTGCCGATGGCGCGCAGGATGCTTTCGTCGTCACTGTCCACCAGCAGCCATTGCGGACTGGAACAGGCCTGCTGGTCCAGACGGCAGACTTCATCGGCCACGGCGTCCAGCGCTTCTGGCGTGGCCGCTGCCGGAGTCAGGTAGATGAAGCTGATGCGATGACCCCAGTCGATCCAGCGACATCCGGGCGCCAGTTGCTGACGGATGGCTTGCAGCGCCGATTCACCGCCCCACGCCGACACGCCGTTGGCTCGTTGGCACAATTGGCCGACCTGGGCGGTGCTGGCAGGAACGACCGCGATATGCCCGGCGATCTGGCCGGTCGCATCGCACTGCGCCAAGCCATGAAGCAATTGAGCCGTCAGCCCCTGATCGCTGCTGCTGGGACGCAACCAGTTGACGTTGCCCGCCAGCAGGCCTTCGATCACCGCGCAGAAGGCCAGCAACGGTGCATTGCCGGGGGTGATGTGAACCACCAGGCCCAGCGGGCTCCAGCGTTCAAAGCGTGACTGGCGATAGTCGAGGCGACGCAGGCTGCTCGGTTGCTCGCCGAGTTCGCGCTCAAGCTTGCGCCGCAGGGCGTCCGGCTGGCAGAAACCGATCAGTGCCTGGCGTTGCTCGGGTTCGATGGGCATTGCCATGTCCGGGTCTTGCAGACGTTCGGCAAAAATGGCTGCTGCGCCAAGCACAGTCGCTGTATCGAGCGCCCTGGCCAGTCGTTGTGGCAAATCCAGGTCCAGCTGTTGCAGCGCGACGTCGAGGGTGCAGTCATCGTGAAGTTGTCCGTTGATCAGGTACATATCAGTGCTTCTCCAATAGTTCAGAAGCGGCCATCGCGCAGCTTCGGCCGGCCGTGGTGGCCGCACGGCCATGCAGTTCGAACCAGTCGGTGGATAGACCGCAGCCGCAGCTGACGCCCGGATGCAGGGTGGCCAGATCGCTCATGACCACCGCGTGCGCGGGGCTCGATGAAATGTAAGGCGAGACAAAACTCAGCAAGCCCTGACGGCCGTAAGGCTGAACCGTAAAGTCGGCGGGATGGCGCACGAAAACCTTCGAATAGACCGGTACATGGAAATGATGGTGAGCACACTCGAGGTAAGGCACCGCATGCTCGACCGCACCGTAGCCGTCACGGCAGCGGGACATCTTGATGCCCAATTGGCGGTGAATGCGCTCGTACAGTTGCTGGCGGGGAATCTCCTGCGCCGCATGGGTTTTCCAACCGCCGCCAAACAGCGTCAGCGAGCCTTCTGCGAGTTGCAGGTCAGCCACGCCGGTGGCCTGCATGCGTTGCAGGGTCTGCCAGAGAAACGCGGGGAAGCCGAAGATCCGCACCGGCAGGCCTTCTTCGGCGAAGGATTGCAAGGCGGCAATCACGCCGAAGCCGTCGAATTCATGGCCGCCGCCTGTGCGGCGCAGTGCGTAGGCCACGCGATTGACGGGAGCGAACTGGCACAGGAATTGATCGGTGAAGGATGTGCCCAGGCTGATGCAGCCTTCGGGTTCATAGCCCAACAGCAGGTAGTTGCACGGTGTGTTCGGGGTGTTCCAGTCGTAGTGCTGAAAGATCTGCGCGACCATGTTACGGGCCGCTCCCAGGCTGCGTTCGTCGTAACGCATGCGGCTTTTCTGACCGCTGGTACCTGAGGACGTCAGTTCCCGCGCGTCGATGCCGGCGGGGCTGAGCAACTGTTGCTGCTTGAAAAAACTGGCGAAAATCGGCGGTAGACGCGACCAGTCATCAAGACTGTCCAGGTCGTTCACGCTCAAACCATTGGCGTTCAGCCAGTGTTCGTAGCCCGGAGTGTGCCGGCTGTGAAACCGGCTGATTTCGGCCATGGCCTGGTCAAACAGGCCGTCCGGCACGGAATCCGGGCAATAGGGTTGCGTCAGCGCGCAAAGCGCGTCGCTGTGGGGGAAGTGACTCATCAGGGGTCCTTATCGTTATGTTGAAGAAGCGGAGTCTGCCGGGACGTGTGGCAGGAACCGGTACAGCAGGGGCAGGCTGAGCAGACCGCCCAGCGCCGCCCACATGGCGAAGGATTCGAGACGGGTACCGCCGCCGATGGCAGCGATCAGCGAGCCGCCGACACCCATCACGGCAATCGAAATCATGCCGATCGTGGCGGAGACCAGACCTTTGCTGTCATCGCTGGAAAACAGCGCGAGCCGGTACAGTGCAGCGTTGCTCATGCCCAGCCCCACGGCGTACAGCGCAAGGCCAGTCATCAACCCTGCAAGGGACAGGCTGGACAGTGCGGTGGCGATCAGGGTCAGCAGACCCAGGCAGAACGGCCAAAGTGCCAGACGAATCAGTTGCGGCAGTTCCCGTGACGCGAGCAGTCTGTCGAGGATCAGATTGCCGACGATGACCGCCGAAAAAACCGGAATCTGCCATAGCGCATATTCGCGAGTAGTCAGGCCGAGCGACTGGACGAGCAGCAGCGGCGACATTCCGATCCAGGCAATCAGCGGCAGGCTCATCAGCCCCAGGGCAAGACAGATGCCGACGAAGCGGTGATTGCGCAGCAGTAACAGGTAGCGGCTGCTGATCTGGCGAAAGGAGAAGGGGATCGGCGCTTGCTGACCGCCATCGTGGCGCACAACGCCGATCGTCTCCGGCATACAGGCATACAGTCCGATCCAGGTCAGTGTCGCGATCAGGCCCAGACCGAGGAACAGCTCGCGCCAGCTCAACCATTCCAGCAACAGACTGCCAAGCAGCGGACCGAGCAGAGGTGAAAGCAACGCGACATTGCTCAGCAGCGCCATCAGACGCACCGCATCAGCTTCGCAGAAAACTTCCTGCAGCGCGGGGTAGCTGACTGCCACGACAAACCCCAAACCCATGCCTTGCATCAGTCGCAGGGCGTTGAACACTTCGATGCCGGGCGTGGCGACAGCCGCCGCACAGGTCACGCCGAACAGCGCGCAACCGCCGAGTAATAGCGGGCGCCGACCAAACCGGTCGGACAGAGGCCCGATCAGCCATTGCAGGCAGACGCCGCCGATCAGATACAGATTGAACGCGTTGGGGATGTGAGCCGCATCGGCTTCCAGATCCCGGGTGACGGTCAGCATGGCCGGCATGACCATGTCACTGGCCATGTAGGTCAGCCATTCGAACAGCGTGATGGCGAGACAGAAACCGAGCGCCTGGAGTGACGGGAGGGGGATGAGAGTTCTTTGCATGCGCTTTCACGATCGTCGAGAGGGAGCGCAAAGGGTAGGGAGGAGCAGGGAATGTTCCTACGCCATTGGTGTGACGGTCTATGACGCGGTTATGCGTGATGTTGCGGAGGGCGTCATTCCCGCTTAAACAGGCGAAATCCCCTACATCAGAAATCGCCGATCCATAAAAAAAGCCCACATTCCTGTGGGCAATTTTCCTGACGCTAAAATCCGTTGTTGCATTTGAACGGATGGACGCTGGCATCCTTTCCGCGAGATGACTTAACGATGGTAGTAATAGCCAGGGCCAGGCGCGTAGTGGCGATGATCGCCATGCCAGCCGCCGTGGGGAAAGATGATGCAGCCGCTCAGGGTAAGCAGTGCAAGGACAGGAATCAGCCAGGTGATTCGACGCAGCATTTCAAAGATCCTCATGGTTGACGCCGTTTGAAGCCAAAGCTCTTCATCGGCTGTAACATGAGACCCCGTTTACCGCGGCGCATCCCCGTCAAACGGTATGCGCATGGCATCAACGCCGATACAAACCCGATACATTCCAACGGTTCAGGAACCTGTAATGACCCATAAGCAACGCTTGATATATTCGATTCTGATCGCCGTCGCCGTACTGCTGATCATGCTCGGCCTGTCCTGGCTGCAAAACGCCGGCAAGCTCAGCGAGCAAACCTTCCAGTACATCGCCATCGGCGTGGCAGTGGTGGTCGTGGTGATCAACGGCGTGATGCGCCGCAAGGTCAAGCCCTGACGGCGTCGGCCGCGCGCCTCAATCGTGGTTGAGCACGGCGGCAGCCTGGGGATGGAGACTGTAGCTCTTGTCGTCGTTGAACGTGATCACGCCTTCGGCGCACAGGCGCTTGAGCACTTCGCGAACGCTGAGGAAGGACAAGGGAATGTCCAGATCCAGCAACTGGCTGTGAACGCCACGCACACCCAGACGACGATCGTCTTCGGCGGCGACCAGCAGGGTGTCGATGACTTTGAGGCGAATCAGACTGGTGCGCAGGCCAAAGCTTTTTAGCAGCAAGCGGATGCGTTCATTGCCGTGACGCTCGATCCGTTGCCCGAATACGTCGACGTGCGAACCCATGGGCGCTCCTTGTAGGGTCTGGCTACCTTCCGATGGTAGGGGTGGGTTGTACATGCGAATACTCCTTTCAGAGCCTGATCAGGAAAGGTTTTTTGTGCTCTCTCTAAACAAGACGTTTCAGCCCGACAAATCATGAAGCGAAAAATGTAGAAAATTTGTCGTCGTTTCGTCTTTTCCCCGTGATGGCGGCACGATATGGGTGGGTGACCCACTAAATTTTTTTTCCACGGCTTCGTTTTCTGGACAGGCTCATTGCGCGTGACGCGTGGGTGATTTCAGAGCGAGCCGGGCCCGACGTGTTCACGGTGGCGGGCGGTTCGCTCTTCGGCATATCGATCAGGAGCGAGCGTGACTATTTCCAGGCAATTCACCGGACTGACCCTTGCCGGCCTGTTTCTCGGGCTGAGTCTGTCGGCGCAGGCGTTCAGCCCGTCCGTTCAGACCGGCGCGGATATCCGTCGCACAGGCTTTGGGGTACCGCACATTCGCGCGGAAAACGAACGAGGCCTCGGATTCGGCATCGGTTACGCCTATGCGCAGGACAACCTGTGCCTGCTGGCCAACGAAATCGTGACAGTCAATGGCGAGCGGTCGCGGTACTTCGGGCCGGAGCAATTGACGGTCGAAGAACGCGAGAACCGCATCAGCGATGTGTTCTTCCAGTGGCTCAACACCCCGCAGGCGGTGAATGCCTTCTGGCAGGCGCAGCCGGCCGAGGTGCGTGACCTGGTGGAAGGTTATGCCGCCGGCTACAACCGTTACCTGGCCGAGCGCCGTCAGCAGGGACTGCCGCAACAGTGCCAGGGTGAATGGGTGCGCGATATCGCCGCCGAAGACCTGGTGAAGCTGACCCGTCGACTGTTGGTCGAGGGCGGTGTCGGTCAGTTCGCCGAAGCGCTGGCGGGTGCGACGCCGCCGCAGGTCACTGCGCAAATTGAAAACGATGCGCGGGACTACCAACTGGCGGACACACGCCTGCAACGCTTCGCACTCGACCGTGGCAGCAACGCGGTGGCGGTGGGCAGTGAGCGCTCGTTCAATGGTCGCGGCATGCTGTTGGCCAACCCGCATTTTCCGTGGGTCGGCGGCATGCGCTTCTATCAGATGCACCTGACCATTCCGGGCAAGCTCGATGTGATGGGCGCGGCGCTGCCGGGTCTGCCGATGATCAACATCGGTTTCAACCAGCACCTGGCCTGGACCCACACCGTCGACTCGTCCAAGCATTTCACCCTGTATCGCCTGCAACTCGATCCGAAGGATCCGACCCGTTACCTGCTCGACGGCCAGTCGTTGCCGATGAACAAGCAGACCGTCACGGTGCAGGTCAAACAGGCGGACGGCCAGGTCGTGCCGGTTTCCCGTGACGTCTACAGCTCACAGTTCGGCCCGATCGTGCAGTGGCCCGGCAAGCTCGACTGGAACAATCAGTTCGCCTATAGCCTGCGCGATGCCAACCTCGACAATGACCGGGTGCTGAAGCAGTGGTACGCCATGAACCGCGCCGGCAATCTCAAGGATCTGCAGGATTCGGTGCACACGGTCCAGGGCATCCCGTGGGTCAACACCCTGGCGGTGGATGACAAGGGCCAGACGCTGTACATGAACCTGTCAGTGGTGCCGAACGTCAGTACCGACAAACTGGCCAGGTGCAGCGACCCGCGCGCCGGTCTGAAAATGATCGTGCTCGACGGTTCCAACAGCGCTTGCGCCTGGGACAATGATCCGCAAGCCGCACAGAAGGGCATCTACGCCTCCAGCCAACTGCCGCAGCTGTTGCGCAAGGACTTCGTCCAGCACTCCAACGATTCGGCCTGGCTGGCCAACCCGGCGCAACCGCTGACCGGCTTCTCGCCGCTGATCAGCCAGGATGGCCAGCCGCTGGGCCTGCGCTCGCGCTTTGCGCTGGACCGACTGGCAACCCTGAGCAAAAAAGGCCCGGTGTCAGTACAGGACCTGCAACACATGGTGATGGACGATCAGGTGTTCCTGGCAACGCAGGTGGTGCCGGATCTGTTGAAGTTCTGTGCTAACCAGTCTGTTGCAGCGTTGAAAACGGTGTGCAGCAGCCTGAAAGCGTGGGACGGCCGGGCGAATCTGGAGTCGGGCGTTGGCCTGGTGCATTTCCAGAGCATCATGCAAGCGATGCAGGAATCGCCGCAGGCCTGGCGCGTGGCATTCGATCCGAAGGATGCGCAACACACACCGCGCGGGCTGGCTATTGAAAAGCCGGAAGTGGCCAAGGCACTGCGCGAGGCCATGCTGGCGTCGGCCGAAATTGCCGCCAAAATGGGCCTGACCGAGAAAACCCGTTGGGGTGATGTGCAGGTGGTCAGCAGTGGCGGCCAGCAAACGCCGATTCACGGTGGCCCGGGTACGCTGGGCATCTACAACGCTATCCAGAGCGTGCCCCGTGAAGATGGCAAGCTGGAGGTGGTCAGCGGCACCAGTTACCTGCAAGTCGTCACGTTCGACGACAAGGGGCCGCATGCTCAGGGCCTGCTGGCGTTCTCGCTGTCCAGCGATCCGGCGTCGAAGTATTCCCGCGACCAGACCGAGGCGTTCTCGAAGAAACAATGGAGCGTGTTGCCGTTCACCGAGCAGCAGATCAAGGCTGATCCGCAGTATCAGGTGCAGACCGTACGCGATGATCTGGAAAAAACGGGGAAAGTGGCGGCGCAGTAATCAGCTGTTCAACCCGTCTACAACCGCTAAAGCAGAAGGCCGCTCCCTCACGGGAACGGCCTTCAGTTTTTTGGCGGCTGTTGCGGCATCGGATTGATGACCGGGTTGCCGTCCTTGTTGCGGGTCAGGAAGACCGGCAAGACTTTGGGCAGGGTACTGGCGAAGCTGTTCAGTTCCTTGATGTTGTAGATCCCGCCAATCCGGATCGAGCCGGTCGAGTTGTCGGCGAGCATCAGGGGTTTGTCCAGATAGCGGTTGATCTGCGGCAACGCTTCGTTCAGCGACAGGTTGTCGAGCACCAGCCTGCCGCTGCGCCAGGCCAGCGAATGGTCGTTGGCGTAGGTCTGACTGATTTGCGGCATGTCGTCGCCGTGCTTGTAGCGAGCCTGCATCGAGGGGCCCAGGCGCAAGCCGTCGCCGCTCAGGCGGGCGTTGCTGGTGACCAGCACGGAGCCCTCAATCAGGTTCACCTTGACCTGGTCCTCATACATCCAGACGTTGAAGCGCGTGCCGGTGACGCGAATCCTGCCTTCGGCCGCCCTGACGATGAAGGGGTGGCCAAGGTCATGGCTGACTTCGAAGAACGCCTCACCCTTTTTCAGCGTGACGCGACGCTCGTCCTTGTAATTGCTGTAGGTCAGCTCGGTGTTGAGGTTCAGCTCGACCTGACTGCCATCGCCCAGCGTGACATGGCGGACATTGTCGGTCGCTGCAAAATGCTGATAGCTGTTGGGGAGCCAGCCGAGGTTCCATCCGGCCCAGGCGGCCAGCGGCAATGCCAGGGCACAGACCGAAGCCGCCACTGCGTACCGGCGCCATGAGCTGGCGGGTTGGCGAATCGGCACGACCGGCGCGGGTTCCGGGCGCGGCAAGTGCTCAGCCACCTCCCAGATTTCCAGCATGGCCTCATACTCGAACGCGTGAAGCGGGTGCGCATCACGCCATTGTTCGAACGCCTGGCGCTCTTCAGCAGTGCAGTCGACGGCATGCAGACGCATGCACCAATGCGCGGCGGCATCGGTGATCGCATCGTATTCGGCTTCCGAGAGGGTGTTCTGGGTCATTGACTCATCCTGATTTCCCGCATTCTAACCTTTGGGGGAAGGTGCCGAGAACATCCGTCATGGCATTTACCCATCAAACTTTGAACTTTTTTTCCCCAAAACGCCCCAAAAACCAGGACGTCCTGTGAACGCTATCCCCCAAATGGAGTGAAAAAATGATCAAAAGAACCTTGGCCGCTTTCGTCGCAACCGCCAGTCTCCTGAGCGCCGGCGTGGCGCTGGCCGACCGCCCGGGCGCTGGATGGATCACTATCGAAAAGGCCATCGAAATCGTTAAAACCAAGGCCGGTTATGTCGAGGTCTACGAGATCGAGGCCGACAACAACGGCTACTGGAAAGGAGAAGGGCGCAAGGCCGATGGCGTGGTGTACGAATTCCGAATCGATGGGGCTTCGGGCAATGTGCTGCGGGATCAGAAGGACTGATTCGGCTTCCAAAGGCATTAAATGCGCAGGTGTTGCACCTGCGCTTTTTTTTCGTCTGCTTCAGGGCGATTGCATGGGGTCGAGTTGCCGCCCGATTTCGCAGATCAGCCGGGTGACGGAGTCGGCATTGCGCAGGATCACCTTGATGCGAACGTCGGGATTTTGTCGATCAAGGAAGGCGTTGCGCGCTTCAAGAAGGTTTTTGGCGCCGGTCAGTTGCAGGACTTCATCGTAGATCAGTTGCATGTCCGCAATCTTGTCGATCCCCATCCAGGTTTTGAGGGTGGTGTTCCATTCGGCAAACAGTTGCTCTCGTGGCGTACGCAGTGACAAGGCAGAGCTCTGATCGAACTCCAGATCCTCGTACAACCTCAAGCCATCCGGAGTGAGGGTCGATATCAGGTCACAGAACGGCTCACGTGCACGCAATGTTGCGATATCCATCGTCTTGCTGAATTGATGGGAAAACTCGTGAATCAAGGTGGATGCCTGGGCATGCCCGTCGACATCGAATGGCACCTGCATAAAAGGTTTGAATGCATCCAGTTGCTGGTCGAAAAAGTGTTCGGTGAAGTGCACCAATCGCTTCTGGTCGCCATCCAGGACAAACGCGATCACATCGGGCAGATACTTGTTGGAACCGACGACGAAGCGCTCTGTTTCCAACAACTCATCAGCGGGGTCCACCAGGGCTTTGCAGATGGGGATGATGGCGGTGCCGATTTTTTTAAGCATTTCGGCGGTAATCTTCGGCGCATCAAAAAAGCCTTCGAGAAAAAGGCTGACCCGGGGGTTGGCTATACCCTTGGTGAGCGGAACCAGATTATGCAGGCAATAAAAGGCATAGCGTCGGGCGAGGTCGATTGCATGCACCAACTCCTGGGCTTTTTGCGGGTATTTGAGGCGAATCTCATTCATACCGTGGGCTTCGATGTTCAACATGTTGCGGCGCAAGCGGGTAATGGTCGTGCGTTCGGCGAGTTTCCTGATGGCCTGGCCGTAGTGAACGGTCTGACCAGGTGAAATGATGACCTGGCGTGATTCGCTGATCTGGATCATCGGGCCGGATTGATCCGGGCTGCGCAGTTGCCAGGCTTCACCCTTCTGAACGACCGGGTAGACCTTGCCTTCAATCACGGCGTAATGGCGGTTGTTCGACACATCCCGGTAGGTGCCCAGCCTGGGGCTGAAGACGAGATCCTCCAGCGCAACCTCCCTCGCCTCGAAAGGACCCAGCTGCGTGCGTCGAGGCGAAGTGGGTTCGATGTCGGCCCTATCCGGCGTGATTGTTTCTTCCATGTTTTTCGCCATGGTTTCGGCTGCGTCTGTGCTTTGCTGCTCGACGGCATCACTGGCGATGGAGGTTTCGGCCGACATCTGCGGCAAAAGCCCCATCATCACCATTTGCGCGGCCCCTCCGATAAAAGACCGCAGCGCGCGTTTCCAGTGGTGATCCTGCAGTGCTTCGGCCGAGTCCTTGAACTCGTCGTACGCTTTCCAGAGAAAGGGGATGACGGCAAGCTTGCCCGGCAGCAAACCGGGAACCTGTTTGATTTCATCGCTGAGCAGAACTTTTGCTGTCTCCCAGTCAGTCTGCGCTTCGCTCTGTTTCTGGGTCCCCAGCAGTTGGGTGAGCAACTTGAGATTGTCGGTGTACAGGTACTCCAGCAGGTTGCCGGTGATTGCTCGCAAGTCCAGGCTCATTTCACTGGTCTGACCCAGTGTGGATTCCAGCAGGCTGCGAAACAGCGCGCGCTCGGCTTCTGGCAGGCGGCGCAGCAAGAGGTTCTGCAAATGTCCGGGGATGTTCAACGCCGCTATCAGCGATTTTTCGTCATCGAATTCGTGAAAGACCTGTTCGTCATAGGGGGCGTAGAGCACCAGTGGCTCTCTGTTTTCGCCGCCGGCCGTGAACACATGCATTCCGGGAACGATGACCGCTGGCGTGCCTTCGGTCTTGATCAGCGAAAGCGGGCAGGCAATGGCCGGCACCTCTGCGGCGGCCCGGGCAATACCGTCGGGCATGTCCAGCACCTGACGTACGTAATCGAAGGCGGTGTCACACAGCCGTTGCTGCAGTTTCAGGGCATGGGCCTGTTGCATCAGTTGCCAGGGCAACTGACGTAAAAAGCGCTGCTTGCGCTCACGACCTTCGGCCGTGTCGATCGACAGTGAACCGGCCACTTTTGCGCTGAAGCTTGTCGGTATCGCCAGTGAAAGCAGCAATTGCGTCACCGCTCCCTGATCCAGCCCGGCCGGCATCGTCTGCCGGTTTTTCGATGACACCCGAAAGCCCGTTCCCTGGGCGACGTTGATGTGGTTCAGGGCGAATTCCACCAGCGTCTGCGGGGGGCCGGCCAACGCCAGGTGAGGGGTGATTTCCATTTCGCGCGGATCGAGCCGATGCCCCGGAAAGCGCTGGCCGAGCAAGGTCGCGAGCGTCTGTTCGACGTGGCTGACCAAAGTCGGCACGCCCGTCAGGTAATCCTGATCGTTCGAAACACTCTGGTACCACTGTTCCAGCAATTCAACGTGCCTTTTCTGTTCCATTACCGGCGCCATTCCCAGCCAGGCGGGCAATGTCTGTGCGGTGGCGATGGCTTGCGCATGGCTGGCTGCCAGAGGCAGGTTGGTGTTGATCGTCGTCCCGCGCAGTTGTTCCAGAGCCCTTTCCAGGCGGGTCTGGTCCGTGATCCGTGAGCGCACCTGTTCGCATCGATCCAGGTAATGCTCGATGCTCGACTCCATGCGATCAAGCAGCACGTTGCCGCCAATGAAAAGCAGCGGCCCCAGGGTATATCGCTGATGGGCCTGGAACTGTGATGCAAGGATGTTTTCCAGCAAAGAAAGGCGTTGTGTACCGTCGAGGAGTCGCCGGTTCAACTGCCTGCGGACACTGGCCACGCTGTCGAAAACTTCCAGCCCCTGTGAAGGCGTCCATAGCACTGCAAACCCCGAGTGTTGTTCGTCGAGGCCTCCACGTTCGGTTAACAGGATGCAATTTGCCAGGCGCACCAGATGGCGTTCACCGGGACTTTCGAGTGTGAGCGAATAGGCATCCGGGCGGAAACCGTTGAGCGCCTCACGCTGCATGCGGGTGGGGCGATCGGCGCTGATCACGGTATTGACGATCGCTTCAGCCCAGGCCGGCAGGGTTGCATTCAATCGGCGGAGCCTGGCCTCACCGTTAATGCCGACAAACCAGGCGTGTGCCAGATCCGGCTTCATGGTTTCCAGCCAGTAACGCTGGATGGCCCGATTCTTCATGGGTTGACTGGCAAGCCGGTTGACCAGCGGACCCTCAACCGAACGGAAGGTCTTCACCGCCGCAAGGGCCTTCTCCGCGAGCACAGCAGAGGGTTGCCGGTCGCCGGCGATCACCGGGTGTGTGCTCCAGCGTCCCCTCGTGTCCAGCTGCAACAACCGTTCATGGATCATCGAGCGGATATCCAGACTTTTGTCGAACAGCGCGTGAAGGTTCACGGCACCGTCGCTGTGTCGAAACACCTGCAACGCGTATTCGATGTTCTGTCGTTGCTTGGTGATGATCGATTCGAACAGGATTTTGAAGATTTCCCCGACGATCCGTTCTCCCGATACCTTGGGTTGATCGAAACCGAGAAAGCGATTTTGCTCATCCAGGTTCAACAATCCGAAGAGCTCGTCTTCGTGACCCCTGGCGAGAAATTTGTCCTGCAGCGTCTGCTTGAGATCTTCGTAATCCTCGAGCAATTGCAGGCCTTGGGCGGGCGTATAAAGAAACGCGTGAGGTTCGCTGATCATCAGCGAACCCGCCAGTTCCACGTAATTGGCGGCGTGTTCCCACAGCCGTACGCTTTCCACCACAGGAAAACGGACGGCGGACGAAACCGGATCTATCAGTTGATGCACGGTGTTGAACTGCTCGCGATCGAGGATCCCGGCTTCGCGCTTGAGCATCCATTCGCAGCGTGCCTGGTCTTCCAGCACTTGAGCGAAGAAGACACGCCGGGTGGTGCCAACGGCGGAGGGGGCGTCCCAGAAACCTTCCAGTTCGCGAAACAGCAGCACCGGCAACCGCCCCGAAGTGTTCTTGACGACATCCTCCCAGACAGCCTGATCGTCAATTGCCGGTTTTCTGCCCGGATTGGAAAACGCCGGTTGCCGGCCCGCCGGCCAGTGCTGATGTCGGTAATACGCCAGTACTGCCTCACTCAGGCTCATGGATTCGGGCCAGTGCCTGTCGGTCAATTCCATGGGGCGGGCGCTGTCACTGGCAAGCGGACGGAATCTGACGCGTGTATTTTTTTGCCGCAATGTCCCGAAATGTGGCTTGAGCGCGTTATCCAGTATCGCCTCCAGCATGTCCGTGAGCGTGGCGATGGCTTGCAGTTCGGCGCACAGGGCTTCGGTGTTCAATGCCTGTCCTTGCTCGAGGCTTGCACGCTGTTCTTCGAATATATCCCCGTCGATAATGCTGAAGGTCACTGAAACGGGCCCGGCGTCGAGTAGTCGCTTGCGTTGGGGCTCGGCCAGAAATGCCAAAAGAGGGTCCTGCTCATCGGCGTCGTTGAGGCGTTGTTCGAGTTGCACCTTCAGGGATTGCCGACTGTGATGTTTTCTGATGCCGTCATACGGGGTGTAGAGAATCAGACCCTTGTCATCCGGCATCTCCCCGAGAACAAAGGCGCCGGGCAGCGGCAGGGGAATCTGGTTGCCGACGTTCAGCAATACGCGTTCGGCACGCAGGGGGGGAGTCTGCTGTCCGCGCAAGGTGGCCGACGCCAGCCGGGCATGGGCGAGCCAGCGAAAATCCTTTTCGCGCAGGCCGTGTGCCTTGCCCAGTTCGGGCCAGAGTCCCGGTGAATCAATGGCTTCGGGGAATAACAAGGGAGGTGTTGGGGCTGACATCGTGGAGTCTCGCTGAGGGCGTTTGCACGCGCTGATGGTTTGAGGCTCAAGATTAAGAATCGGCCGGGATCGGCAGGTGGTACATGGATATTGCGCCAGGTGCGATCCGCATCACGGGGTTGACAGGCTACCGGCTGCATGTGGTTAATCCGGTTGCGGGTTGTTCGTTCGCTGTTGTTCCCTCCAATAATTACTCTGGAGCTTCAGATGTCTGCGCCACACGATCATGCGATCTCGTCCTCGGTGTCTCTGGACGAGCTGATTCAACTGCTGGAAACGATTTTCACCCGTCACGGCACCTCGGCCGAAGTCGCCAGAACCCTGGCCACCAATTGCGCCAATGCCGAGCGGGACGGTGCGCACAGTCACGGCGTATTCCGGATTCCCGGTTATGTCTCGACGCTCAACAGTGGCTGGGTCAACGGCAAGGCCGTGCCGAAAGTCGAGGACGTGGCTTCAGGGTTTGTCAGTGTCGATGCCGGCAACGGTTTTGCCCAGCCTGCGCTGGCGGCGGCGCGTCCACTGTTGGTGGAGAAGGCCCGCAGCGCCGGGATTGCGGTGTTGGCGATCCGAAATTCCCATCACTTTGCCGCACTGTGGCCGGACGTCGAGCCGTTCGCCGACGAAGGCCTGGTAGCGCTGAGCGTGGTCAACAGCATGACCTGCGTGGTGCCGCACGGCGCCGACCGGCCATTGTTTGGCACCAACCCGATCGCCTTCGCCGCGCCACGGGCCGACGGTGCGCCGATCGTGTTCGACCTGGCCACCAGCGCCATCGCTCATGGCGACGTGCAGATCGCCGCGCGCAAGGGCGAAAAACTGCCGGCAGGCATGGGCGTCGACAGTCTCGGCCAGCCGACCTGCGACCCGAAAGCGATTCTGGAAGGCGGCGCATTGCTGCCGTTTGGCGGGCACAAAGGCTCGGCGCTGTCGATGATGGTGGAGCTGCTCGCCGCCGCGCTGACTGGCGGCAATTTCTCGTTCGAATTCGACTGGAAAAACCATCCGGGGGCCAAGACACCGTGGACCGGTCAGCTGCTGATCGTGATCGACCCGAGCAAGACCGCCGGGCAAAGCTTTGCCGAACGCAGTCAGGAACTCGTGCGGCAGATGCACGGGGTAGGGCTCAAGCGCTTGCCGGGGGATCGGCGGCATTTGCAGCGGGCCAAGTCATTGGCCAAAGGGATCGAACTGGATCAACTGACCCTGTCGCAGCTGCGTGAACTGGCCGGCGAATGAGTGTTTGCCGGGCATGAAAAAGGCGAGCCCGAGGGACTCGCCTTTTTTGTTCGCGCTCAGCGGCGACCGAGCAGCAATCCGACCACCAGACCGAACCCGGCGGATATCGCCACGGTCTGCCACGGGTGCCCGCCGATGTAGCTCTCGGTGGCGTCCACCGCCGGTTTGGTGCGGTCACGCACGCTGGTGACCGAATCCAGCGCCTGCTGCAATTTCTGGGCGATTTGCCCGCGCAGGGTCTCCGCTTCCTCGCCGACCAGCGAGGCACTGCTTTTGAGCAGTTTTTCCGACTCTTCGATCAGCGCCTGAAGTTCGCTGAAGGCCTGGTCCTTGATTTGGTCTTCGGCGGCTTGAACGGCGGTTTTCCGGGCCATTGGGTGACTCCTTGCAGGTGAATGGACAGTGAACAATGGAGTGTGGCGCGCCTTGAAAAGTTGCAGCGATTTTCCATCCGGAGCAAAAACCAGCGTCAGAGGTTTCCGTCCAGCGTGTAAGATGTCGCCATTTCATGCAGCAGGTAATTCCCGATGAGTTTCAATCTCGCCGACAAATCCCTCGCAGAGCGCGCCGCGCTGGAAGACGAGAAATCCCGACTGTTCGAACTCTGGCAGAACAATCTGGGCAAAGCCAAGGGTGAAGCCGCACGATTGTTTGGCGAGCGCTCCAAGCGCAAGGGTAAATGGGCCGAATTCGTGCGCGCCGAACTGGACGGCATGTCGCCGCCGGAGTTCGCCAACATGGTGCGCAGTGAAGTCAATCGCCTGATGGCGGCCAACAAGTAATCATTCGGTTCTGAAACTGGCGCCTATCGCTTCGCGCACCGTCAGTACCACCGGATCGATCTGGGTGCTGGTGCGCCAGCCCAGTTCGATCGGGTAACGCGGCAGCGCCAGCGGGCAGGGCAGCAGCGCCAGCCCGCTCATTGAAGCAATGGCCTGCGCGGCGTGGGTCGGGATGGTCGCCACCGCTTCGCTGCCCTTGAGCAGGTGTGGCAACGCCGCGAAATGCGTGGTCGAGGCGCAGACCCGGCGAGTCCTGCCCAGCGCCGCCAGCCCTTCATCGGTGATCCCGATAAAACCGCCCGACGACACCAGCAGGTGCTCGCGAGTGACAAACTCCTCCAGATCGATCTGCTGCTGGCCTGGCGCCAGGCTCGCCGGATCCACCAGACACGCATAACCCCCTTCACCCAACACCTGACGGCTGAGCAGCCGTTCGGCGAACCCGCCGGCGGTGATCGCCAGATCGATGCTGCGCTCCATCAGCGCCCGGGCGACGATCTGACTGTGGGTCTGGCGAAAGATCAGCCGCAGTTTCGGCGCGCGGCGGGCGATTTCCTCGATCAGCAGCCGCCCGTAAGCGATCTCGAAGTCGTCCGAGAGGCCCACAGTGACCGAGCGTCCGTCGTAGTGATTGGCAGTCGGGTCGACCATGGCCAGGCTTTGCCGACATTTGTTCAGCGCATCGCTGACCACCGGTTTCAACTGGTTGGCCTTGAGCGTCGGGGCCAAACCCCGTCCGGTACGCACGAACAATTGATCGCCATACACCTCGCGCAACCGGCGCAAGGCTGCGCTGACTGCCGACTGAGTCACGCCCAGACGCAACGCCGCGCGGCTGGCACTGGACTCTTCATGCAGCGCTTCGAAGACTTTCAGCAGGTTGAGGTCAACGGTTGCGATATTCATCTGGCTCATATCATTCAGCAGTGGATCGGTCTTTATTCATGATCCCGTGGCGTCGGAGAATCAGCAACACCTGAACTTCACGGAGTGACCGCCATGCCCAAATCAATCGTTGCCGCCCTGCAGATCGGCGCCTTGCCCGGTGGCAAGGCTGAAACCCTGGAACAGATCCTGAGCTGGGAAACCGCGATCATCGAATCCGGCGCCGCGCTGGTGGTAATGCCCGAAGCCTTGCTCGGTGGTTACCCGAAAGGCGAGGGCTTCGGCACGCAGCTGGGTTATCGCTTGCCGGAAGGCCGCGAGGCCTACGCCCGTTACTTCGCCAACGCTATCGACGTGCCGGGGGCGGAAACCGAAGCGCTGGCCGGTCTGTCGGCACGTACCGGGGCCAATCTGGTGATCGGCGTGATCGAACGGGCCGGCAGCACTTTGCATTGCACCGCGCTGTATTTCGACCCGCAGGCCGGCCTAGTGGCCAAGCACCGCAAGTTGATGCCGACCGGCACCGAGCGGCTGATCTGGGGCAAGGGCGACGGTTCAACGTTGCCGGTGCTCGACACGCAGGTCGGCAAGCTCGGCGCAGTGATCTGCTGGGAAAACATGATGCCGCTGCTGCGCACGGCGATGTACGCCAAGGGCATTGAAGTGTGGTGTGCGCCGACTGTGGATGAGCGCGAGATGTGGCAGGTCAGCATGCGTCACATCGCCCATGAAGGGCGCTGCTTCGTGGTCAGCGCCTGTCAGGTCCAGGCCTCGCCGAATGATCTGGGCGTGGAAATTGACAACTGGCCGGGAGATCGACCGCTGATCGCCGGCGGCAGCGTGATCGTCGGGCCGATGGGCGACGTATTGGCCGGGCCGTTGCGCGGCGAGGCCGGCTTGCTCACCGCCGAGATCGACACCGCCGAACTGGTGCGTGCCCGCTATGACTACGACGTGGTCGGCCACTATGCGCGACCGGATGTGTTCGAGTTGAGCGTTGACGAGCGGGCCAAGCCAGGCGTGCGTTTCACGGTTTGATGGTTTGTCGGCGCCGCCATTCTTCGCGGGTGATTTCCCAGATTTCCCGTGGGAAGCGGCCGCCGACGAAGTCGTCCTCATCGGTGCGAATCAAACGCATGCCGCTGCGCTCCGAGAGCTTTCGCGAGCCAAGGTTCGGTGCGGCTTTCGGTACGCGCATCAACGGTTGATCGAGGGTTTCGAACCAGTACCGGGTCACGGCTTCGCTGGCTTCGGTCATCAGGCCCTGGCCCTGCCAGGTCGGGGCGAGCCAGAACCCACGGTGGTTGTCCGGCTCGTCCATCAGGCTGATGTTGCCGATCAATTGTTCCGGCGCCGATTTGAGGCGAATCGTCCAGTGCCACTCTTTGCCTGCCGCAATGGAAGGCAGCGCAATGTCACGCAGATAGGTGAGGGCGCCGTCGTCCGGATACGGCCAGGGCACGAAAACGTTCAGATACCGCACCACTTCCCAGTGGGGAAATTGCTGCTGTATAGCCTCGGCATCCGCCAGTTCAAGCGGACGCAAAATCAGCCGTTCGGTGTACAGCGTGGGCGTGTCTTGCATAAACCACGACTTCCATGTTCTGACAGTGGGCCGTGCAGACTACCGCATCTTTACCAGGTTGCGGCACTTGCCCTGGGCAGACTGAGCTTGCCGGTATCGACAAAGCGCATCGTGCCAAACAACCCGCCCGCCAGTTTGCCGCGCAGTACATAGGGCAGGTTGTCGAGGGTTTGCGTCTGGCTCAGGCCCAATGTCTGGCGCAGCACCGAGAACGCGGAAATGCTCACCGGGACGCTGACGATGGTTTCGGAGAACCGTGGGATCGAGCCGGTCTGATCGCTCACACCCGACGCCAGCGAATGGCCGTTGACCTCCAGATCCAGCGCGATGCCGTTGTAGTCGATGGGCGTTTCGTTGGGGTTCTGCACGCGCAGCTTGATCGCGAAGCGCACTTCCAGATCCTGGCTCGGCAGCGGTTCGAGGCCGACCACGTTGATGTTCACCGGGTCGCGGTTGGGGAACAGCGCGCAGGCGCTGAGGGAGAGCAGAAGCAGGGACAGGATGACGGCTTGGATACGGCGCATTGATGCTCTCTCATTGAAAAAGGGCTGAACCGTCGCCGGTATCAGCCCTTTTTTCATCGAGCGGACAGGATCAACGGTTCAACTGTGCGACAGCGGCCTTGGTTGCGGGTTCAGCTTTGGTCGGCAGGTCGGGGTTTTCCATGACCTGAAGGATAGAGGCTTCCGGGTCGAAGTCATCTTCTTCCAGTTCGATGAATTCTTCCGGCAGGAAGATATTCAGCACGATGGCGCACAGCGCACCGACGGTGATCGGCGATTCGAAGATGTTGCGCAGCGCCTGCGGCAGTTCACGCAGCACTTCCGGCACGGCGGCGATGCCCAGGCCCATGCCCACGGAAATCGCCACGATGAGCATGTTGCGCCGATGCAGGCCGGCCTCGGCGAGGATCTTGATCCCGGCGACGGCCACGGTGCCGAACATCACCAGCTCTGCGCCGCCGAGTACCGGTTTCGGCATCAGTTGCAGCACCGCGCCGATCATCGGGAACAGCCCCAGCAGCACCAGCAGGCCGGCGATGAAGAACGCCACGTAGCGGCTGGCCACGCCGGTGAGCTGTATCACCCCGTTGTTCTGGGCGAAAGTCACCATCGGCATGCTGTTGAACACGGCGGCCATGGCCGAGTTGAGACCATCGGCGAGCAGCCCGGACTTGATCCGGCGGATGTACAGCGGGCCTTTCACCGGTTGCCGGGAAATCATCGAGTTGGCGGTCAGGTCACCGGCAGCCTCCAGCGGCGACACCAGGAAAATCACCGCTACCGGCACGAACGCCACCCAATCAAAGTTGAAACCGTATTTGAACGGCACCGGCACGCTGACCACCGGCACTTCGGGCAGGTTGGCGAAATCAACGGTGCCCATCAGCCACGCCACCACGTAGCCGAGGGTCAGGCCGATGACAATCGCCCCCAGGCGCAGGAACGGCACGTCAACCCGGTTCAACACCACAATGGTGCCCAGCACCAGCGCCGCCAGGAACACATGGCTGGCCGCGCCCAGATCCGCCGCGCCGAAGCCGCCGGCAATGTCGGTCATCGCCACTTTGATCAGCGACAGGCCCATCAGGGTGATGATGGTGCCGGTCACCACCGGGGTGATCAGCATGCGCAACTTGCCGATGAACTGGCTCAACACCACTTCGATGAAAGCAGCGAAGAAGCACACGCCGAAGATCGTCGAGAGGATTTCATCGGTGCCGCCGCCCCGGGCCTTGACCATGAAGCCGGCGCTGAGAATCACGCTGATAAAGGAAAAACTGGTGCCTTGCAGGCACAGCAGCCCGGAACCGACCGGGCCGAAGCGCTTGGCCTGAACGAAGGTGCCGAGACCCGAGACGAACAGCGCCATGCTGATCAGGTACGGAATTTCGCTTTGCAGGCCGAGGGCGCCGCCCATGATCAGGGTCGGGGTGATGATGCCGACGAAGCTGGCCAGCACGTGTTGCAGGGCGGCAAACACCGTTGCGGTGAAGTGCGGACGGTCGTTGAGGCCGTAGATCAGATCGTTGTTGCGCGGGGCTTTTTCAGAGACGGTCATGGTGGTTTGCGTGCCGCAATGCGGGGCCGGGTCGGAAAATGGGTGCGCAGGATGCCGTAAGCGAGGGGCGAGGGCAACGCATTAAAACTGCCCAAAAGGTCAGGTTCGACCAAAGGCTGACAGCAGATCTTCTTCAAAAGCCTTCTGTGCATCGCCGGGCACCTGCGCCCGATGGCGGGCCAGATGGAACGCCACTTCAAAGCTCAACTCGCCTTCGCGCACCGGCCGCAACAGGCCCTTGTCCTGCCATTGGCGGGCGTAATGGTTGGGCAGATAACCGACGTGTTTGCCTGACAGAATGAAGGCGAGGGTGCCTTCGACCTGTTCCGAGCGTGCCGAACAGACCTTGCCCTGAAACGGCTCGTCACTGCGCAGGAACCGATAGGGGTGATCGACCCGGTCGCAGGCCTGCAACGCCGCATCATCGGGCTCCTCGTCGGTAAACAGCGGATGGCCGGGCGCGCAATAAAGATGTTGGGTTTCGCTGAATAGCTCGCGGTAGTCGAACGCGCTCTGCACCTGGGAGAAGTAACCGATGGCCAGGTCCAGCCGCTGTTGCAGCAACAGACGCTCCATTTCGCCGGGCATGGCGCTGATCAACTCGATGCGCACCGATTCGTCCCGCTCGCGAAACCGCCGGATCGCATCGGCGACCCGTTGCAGCACCGACTGATCGACCGCTTCGGACAGACCCAGCCGCACTTCACCGATCAAACGTCCGGCGACGCCGTTGGATTGATGGCGGAAGGTTTCGATCGAATCGAACAGCGCCCGTGCGGCAATCAACAGTTGCTCGCCCTTGGGCGTCAGGCTGAAACCGCCCTTGCCCCGGTTGCACACCCGGTAGCCAAGGCGGGTTTCAAGCTTGGCCATTTGCTGGCTGATGCTCGACTGGCTCAGGCCCAGTTCACCCTGCGCCGCGCTGAAGCCATTGGATTCAACCACGCCGAGAAACAGCCGCAGGAGCTGAAGATCCACATCGTGAATTTGACCGAGCATCACATTACTCCTGAATAAAGTCAGGTTAACAAACTTGATATTTCTCGAATGTATCCGACGGCGCATCCTGCCACCACTTCCTTCGGTCAGGTGTTCGTCATGGCTCCCGTCTTCAAGCTGTGTTTGCCCGCTTTATTACTTACCGTCTCCATCGCCGCCCAGGCCGAAGAGAAAACCCTCAACCTCTACAGCTGGGCCGATTACGTGGCGCCTGAAACCCTGCAGCGCTTCGAAAAGGAAACCGGCATTCACGTGCGCTACGACACCTTCGATACGTCCGAGGTGCTGGAAACCAAGCTGCTCACCGGCGGCAGCGGTTACGACGTAGTGGTGCCTTCGTCCAGCGTGCTGGCCCGTGGCCTGGCCGCAGGAGCGCTCAAGGAAATTTCCCACGACGGGCTCAAGGGTTACGCCAATCTCGATCCCGATCTGCTGGAAAAACTGGCGGCGGTCGATCCCGGCAACCGCTACGGCGTGCCGTACACCTGGGGCACCCTCGGCCTGGGCATGAACGTCGAGGCAGTCAAACAGCGGCTGCCGGACGTGCCGCTCAACAGTCTCGATCTGCTGTTCAAGCCCGAATACGCCAGCAAACTCAAGGATTGCGGGATCGCGATTCTCGATTCGCCGCAGGAAGTGATTGGCCTGGCGCTGCACTATCTCGGTAAAGATCCCTACAGCACCGACAAGAACGATCTGGCCGCCGCCGAAGCGTTGTTGCAGCAGTTGCAGCCCTCGGTGCTCTACGTCGCCACGGGCCGGCAGATCAATGATCTGGCCAACGGCAGCGTGTGCCTGGCGCTGACCTACAACGGCGATGCGAGCATGGCCGCCGATCAGGCACGCAAGGCCAACAAGCCGTTTGAAGTGGCTTACCGGATTCCCAAGGAAGGCACGCTGGTATGGCAGGACAACCTCGCCATCCCCAAAGACGCGCCGCATCCGGAAGCCGCACGCGCCTTCATCGAGTTCATGTTGCGCCCCGAATCCGTGGCGGCGTTGACCAATACGCTGTTCTTCGCCACCGCCAACCAGGCCGCCACGCCGCTGGTGGACGAAGCAGTGCGCAACGACCCGGACATCTACCCGAAACCCGAGGTGCGCGAGCGTCTGTACGCCGACCGCAGCATGAGCCTCAAGGACATGCGCCAGCGCACACGCCTGTGGACCACTTTCCGTAGCCGCCAATAGCCTTCCCTAACAACAGGAGCACACCGATGGACGTGCCAACGCAAAACGATCAGGCCCTGACCCGTAACAGCCTCTACGGCACCGCTGCCGAAAGTACCTACGCCGGGATAACCAGTTTCATGCGCCGGCGCTACAGCCGCGACCTGCGCGGCGTGGACGTGGCGGTCAGCGGTGTGCCGTTCGACACCGCCACCAGCAACCGTCCCGGCGCGCGTTTCGGACCGCGCGGGATTCGTGCGGCGTCCACCGGGATTGCCTGGGAACGGCACTGGCCATGGGCGTTCGACCCGTTCGATCATCTGGCGGTGATCGACTACGGCGATTGCGACTTCGATTACGGCTCGCCGCACACCATCCCGGACAGCATCGAGGCCCACGCCGAGCATATTCTCAGCTCCGGCAGCGCCATGCTCACCTTCGGCGGCGATCACTTCATCAGCTATCCGCTGCTCAAGGCCCATGCGCGCAAGCACGGCACGCTGTCGCTGATCCACTTCGATGCGCACAGCGATACCTGGCCGGACGAGGGTGGCAAGCGGGTCGATCACGGCACCATGTTCTGGCACGCGGCGCGGGAAGGGCTGGTGGATCCGGCGCGTTCGGTGCAGATCGGCTTGCGCACCACCAATGACGATCATCAGGGCTTTCAGGTGCTGGACGCGCGGCAGGTGCATCGGTGTGGATGCGAGGCGATCATCGAGGCGATTCGTGCGCGGGTCGGGGATAACCCGGTGTACCTGACGTTCGACATCGATTGCCTCGATCCGGCTTTCGCACCGGGCACCGGGACCCCGGTGTGCGGCGGGTTGAGCACGGTGCAGGCGCTGGAGATCCTTGGCGGCTTGCGCGGGATCAACCTGGTGGGCATGGACGTAGTGGAAGTGGCCCCGGCCTACGACCATGCGGACGTGACGTCGCTGGCGGCGGCGACGCTGGCCATGGAGATGCTTTGCCTGTACGCGGCCCGGCACAAAGTCGACGCGTGATCCCCTCCGAGCCTGGTGGAAGCTCCTGACAATTTCTGACACCAGGCTCTGCTAAGCTCCGGCAAATTTTTCTCCGGAGCCTCACACCGTGTCGCGAACCACTCGCCTGTTGACCCTGCTGCAAGTGCTGCGTGGCAAGAAGCGCCCGGTGACCGCCGCGACGCTGGCCTCCGAGCTGGAAATTTCCGAGCGCACCCTCTATCGCGACATCGCCGAACTGACCGCACTCGGTGCGCCGATCCATGGCGAGGCGGGCATCGGGTATGTGCTGCGCAGCGGCCTGTTTCTGCCGCCGCTGATGCTCAACGCCGACGAGACCGAAGCCATCGTGCTGGGCCTGCGTTATGTTGATCAGCGTGGCGACGAGGTGCTGAGCAAAGCCGCCGCCGACGCGCTGGCGAAAATCGCTGCCGTGCTGGACCCCCAGGCCCAGGAGGCGCTGCGCAATCCAACCGTCATGCCCGGGCCGCCGGGCTACGGCTTTCCGCAAAACGCGGTGCCGTTGAATGTGTTCCGCCATGCGATCCGCGATCAGGCCAAGCTGCACATCGATTACGCCGATGCGCAGCAGGTGCAGAGCCAGCGCTTGATCTGGCCGCTGGCGCTGGGCTTTCTCAACGAGGTGCGGATCATCGTCGCGTGGTGCGAGTTGCGCGGCGCCTATCGCACCTTTCGCACCGACCGGATTGCCGCCGCCAGTCTCGGGGGCGAGCGCTATCCGGGGCGGCGCAGCGACCTGTTGCGCACCTGGCAGCGGCTGATGCAACTGGACGAAAACGGCCGTTTCACTCCTGACAGGAATTGACGCAGGGCTGTTCTAGGATGGCGACAGAACCCGAAAAAAGGAGCTGTAATCATGTTCCACCCCACCTCGATCCTCGCCCCGGCCATCGTTGAATACATCAACGCCGCCAATGCTCGCGATACGTCCCGGGTCGGCAGTTTTTTTGCCGAGGATGCCCACGTGTTCGATGAAGGCCATCATCAGGTCGGCCCGCAGGCCATCGCCAACTGGATGCAAGACACCGCCCAGCGCTATCAGCCGCGGGTCGAAGTGCTGGGCGTCCAGCAGCGCACCGGCAAGGTGCTGGTGCAAGGGCTGATCTCCGGAACGTTCCCCGGCAGCCCGCTGGAGTTGCGCTACACGTTCCGGCTCAACGAACAGGGCAAAATCGCTCGGCTGGATATTTCCCTGTAGCCATCGTGGCATACTGCCGCGCATGACTTTCGACTCCCCTTTGAGCGCCTGGCAATACGCCGTCGACCACAAGGGCTTCATCCAGGATGAAGCCCAGGAACACGCGGTCTGGGCCTTGCAAAAATGCCATGAAGCCCTGCACGCCGGTGCCCGTTCGGTCACCGGCGTTTACCTGTGGGGCCCGGTCGGGCGCGGCAAGACCTGGCTGATGGATCAATTCCACCAAAGCCTGCGGGTGCCGGCGCGGCGGCAGCACTTTCATCACTTCATGGGCTGGGTGCATCAGCGCTCCTTTCAGTTGACCGGGATCGCCGATCCATTGCGGGCGCTGGCCCGTGAGCTGGCGGCCGAGGTGCGGGTGCTGTGTTTCGATGAGCTGTTCGTCAATGACATCGGTGACGCGATCATTCTCGGGCGCCTGTTTCAGGTGATGTTCGACGCAGGCGTGGTGGTGGTCTGCACCTCCAATCTGCCGCCGGATCAGCTGTATGCCGACGGCTTCAACCGCGACCGCTTCCTGCCGGCGATCACCGCGATCAAACAGCACATGCAAGTGGTCGCGGTGAATGGCGCGGAAGATCATCGCTTGCATCCCGGCGCCATCGAGCAGCGTTACTGGGTCGCTCTGCCGGAGCAG
The DNA here is from genome assembly GCF_030209075.1 of Pseudomonas sp. lyk4-R2A-10. Taxonomy (NCBI): domain Bacteria; kingdom Pseudomonadati; phylum Pseudomonadota; class Gammaproteobacteria; order Pseudomonadales; family Pseudomonadaceae; genus Pseudomonas; species Pseudomonas sp. lyk4-R2A-10. The sequence continues at coordinate 385,812 of NZ_JARVSR010000010.1, forward strand.
GGTAGCGCGTTGAGCCAGGTGTTCGACGCGTTGGCCGCCGGGCAAACCGTCAGTGCCGAACCGGTGCCGGTGGGTTACCGCGCCTTGAGCGTGGTGCAGGCCAGCGATTCGGTGCTGTGGTGCCGTTACGCCGACCTGTGCGAGCAACCCTTCGCCGCCATGGATTTCATCGCGCTGTGCGACACCTACCGGGCTATCCTGTTGAGCGAGGTGCCGAACCTCAGTGCGAAAAAACGCGAAGGGCGGATTGCCCGTGGCACCGAGGACGGCGCGGAGCGGGTGGTGGCCGGCGATCGCGAACTGCCGCAACTGTCCGTGCACGACGACGGCGTGCGCCGCTTCATCGCACTGGTCGACGAGTGCTACGACCGGAAAGTGCCGCTGTACATCGAGGCCGAAGTGCCGATGGACGCGCTGTACACCGAGGGCTATCTGGAATTCCCGTTCCGCCGGACCCTCAGCCGCTTGCAGGAGATGCAGCTGCAACGCTTTGCCGAGAGCTGAAACACGGAGGGCGCGACATGACTCAGCCACTGTCCCACCATTTGCTGACCATGGCCTATCAGAATGCCTGGGCCAACCATCGACTGGCCAAGGCCTGGAGCCAGCTTGATGACGCGGAGCTGGCGGCGCCACGGGTCAGTTTCTTCCCGAGCATCCGCCTGACCCTCAATCACATCCTCACCTGCGACTGGTTCTACGTCGACGCGCTGGAACGTGAGTTGCGCGGTGACGAACCGCATCCCGATTGCTATGTGTTCTTCAACGCTGACGAGCCCTTCACCGAGGTGCAGGCCTTGCGCCGTGAGCAGGCCCATGTCGACCGTCGACTGATCGCCTACTGCGAGCAACTGCGCGATGCCGATCTGGGGCGCATTGTCACCATCGCCCGCGACACGCCACAGCACGACAGTCGTCTGCGGATGATCTCGCACCTGTTCGAACATCAGATTCACCATCGTGGCCAGGTCCACGCCATGCTCAGCGGCACCTCGGTGAAGCCACCTCAACTGGACGAGTTTTTCTGTGTCGGCGAGTCCGGTCTGCGAGCCGAGGATTTCGCCGAACTGGGCTGGACCGAAGAGCTTGTCTGGGGGCACTGAAAACGCCGGGTTGTCGCCGGGGCCTGCCTCGCGCTAAGGTCGCCGAGCCTATCAGTGCGTATCAAACGCGCCGGGGCCCCGTGCGATCGAGGAAGGAAATGGATTCCGCAGAAATTCTTGTGCTTCAAGCCAGTTACACCAACCCGGTGCATGCCGAGGCCATCGGTGTGGTGCTCAATCATTACGCCGAAGACCCGATGGGTGGCGGCCATCCCATTGCCCCCGAACTGTTGCAGCAATTGCCCGCCGAACTGGCCAAGCGGCCCCACGCGTTCAGCGTCCTGGCGTTTGTCGGTGGCGAGCCGGCGGGGCTGGTGAACTGTTTTGAAGGGTTTTCCACGTTTGCCTGCAAACCTCTGGTCAACGTGCATGACGTGTCAGTGGTGACGAAGTTTCGCGGTCTGGGGCTGAGTCAGAAAATGCTGCGCAAGGTCGAGGACATTGCCCGTCAGCGTGGTTGCTGCAAGATCACTCTGGAAGTGCTTGAGGGCAACGCCGTGGCGCAAAATTCCTATGCCAAATTCGGCTTCGCGCCGGGCATGTTCGACCCGAGTCACGGGCGCATGCTGTTCTGGATCAAGGAGCTGCAGGCATAAAAAAAGGCGCCCGAACAGGGCGCCCAACTGTCATCTGCGGGGCCAGAGCGGTGCCATCGCAGGTCCATCGGTAAAGCGTTCGCTCAAGGGCGATAGGACTCGGTGACCTGAGCGGTCTGGTCGTCCGGAACCTTGAGTTCGTGGGTCTTCGCTTCAGCCTGTTGGCTCTGTGCGGAATGAACCGGGAAATTGGCCCAGTAATGTCTCATGCGCTCGGCGCCGCCTTCGGCGAATGCGCTGGCGGATGCCAATGTGAGTAGACCGGCAAGGATTGCAGTCGTGGTTTTCATGGTGCCTCCTACGAAAAATGTCGGAGCCGTTCGTCCATGAATCTGGTCCTCGGGGCGCAGTGTCCGTCGAGGGCATTAACAAGAGGTTAACGCTCGTTCAGTTTAGGTTTTACCGGGTGTTTCCACGGCGTATCGGACAAGCGCTGCACGCGTGAATGACGCGTGCAGATCGCAAGGGAAGGGCGTCAGAGTTTCCAGTCGAGGCCCAGCGTCACGGTTCGAGGATCGCCCCAGAACACGCCGTTGTAGAAGCCGACGTTGTCGTAATACTTCTTGTCGAACAGGTTGTCGACGTTGAGGGACGCCGACAGGTGTTTGTCGAACTCGTAGCGCGACATCAGCTTGACCACGGAGTAAGCGCCCTGACTGATCCGGGTCCGTTCGGTGATGACCCGCCCATTGGCACCGCGCCCGACCGGGCGATTGGAATTGCCATAGACGTCGCTCTGCCAGTTCACGGCGCCGCCCACGGTCAGGGCATTCCAGTTGCCGGGCAGGCGATAGGCCGTGGAGAGGCGCAACATGTTCAATGGCTGGTTGGTGTTGCTGCGTTGTTTCTCGCCGTTGGCCGAGTGGGTGTAGGTGTAGCCGGCGGTCATGTTCCAGCCATCCAGGATTTCACCCGAAACCTCGGCTTCGAAACCGTTGACCTTGTTGCCTTTGCCGCCCGACTTGTAGAACTCCTCACCGGTGACCGGATCCGGTAATACCGAATCATCAACTTCGGCGACATTGTCCTGTTTGCTCCAGAACACGGCCGTGGCCAGGTTCAGGCGCTCGTCGAGCAGGCTGCCCTTGAGGCCTATTTCATAGTTGCTGCCGACGACCGGCTCAAGGAATTTGCGATTGGCATCGCGGTAATCCTGAGGGTTGAAAATGTCGGTGTAGCTGGCGTACACGGTGTACTCGGGCGTCAGGTCGTAGAGCAGTCCCGCGTACGGCGTCCACATGTCGTTGTGTTGCTGGCGGCTCGCGTCGACAGCGCTCACTTGCAGCTTGTCGTCAAACGTATTGTCGGCTTTTGACGCTTTCCAGCTGCCGTAACGGCTGCCGAGTACCGCGTGCAAGTCGTCGGTGAAACTCAGGCGTGTGGCCAGGTAACCGGCTTTCTGGCGGGTGCTGGAGGTGGAGCCGGTCAAGCCTGTGACGGTGTCGGGGAATCTGGCGATATCGCCCATGTATTTCCAGTCGCGGATCCGTCCGTAACCCGGCGGCACCGGGCCGTCGATCGTATAAGGGGAGCGCTCGCTGCGCTCGGCTTCGCCATATCCGAACATCATTTCGTGTTCGCGACCGAACAGCGCATAGGGGCCCGACACGTTGAAGTCGTAAGTCTTCATCTTCTGCGTGCCGATCATATGCGACATGTAGGCTGCCATCCCGCTGCGGTCGTCCGCGGGGAAACCGGTTCCGCCGTAGTAGACCTTGCCGTCGGTATCGCTCTGGCGATGGGTGTAGGCCGCTTTCAGGTGCCAGCCGCCCGCCAGCGCCTGATCGAGGGTGGCGAATGCTGTCTTGTCCTTGATCGGCCAAGAGCTCCACGACGTCGCCATGTTGGTCGAGCGGCCGAGGCGCGCCTTGCCACCGTCGGCGTTCCAGTACGGCACAGTGCCCCAGGAGCTGCCTTGTACTTGCTTGTCCTGGTAGTCGTAGCCGACAGCCAGCACGGTCGACTCTGTCAGATCGGCCTCGAGGATGCCGTACCCGACTTCCCGTTGCAGCGCGTAGTGGTCGCGAATCGACTGGCTGTCGCGATAGGCCAGCACGCTGCGGCCGCGCAAACGGCCATCGAAGGCAAGCGGACCACCCACGTCCACGTAACTGTAGTAATCGTCATAACTGCCGCCGCTGACGCCGGCCAGCGCCTGCAACTGCGCGGTGGGGCGTTTGCGCACCATGTTGATGGTGGCAGAAGGATCACCTGCGCCGGTGGTCAGGCCGGTGGCGCCCCGAACCACTTCGATCCGGTCGTAGATGATCGTGTCGGAATCGGACTTCATTCGGCTGAAAGTGTTGAGCATCCCGTCAATCTGAAAGTTGTTGATCGAGTAGCCACGGGATGAATAGTTGACCCGATCCGAGTCGTAATGCTGCACCACGACGCCGGTGGTCTGGCTCATGGCCTGGGTCAATGTACCGAGCTTGAAATCATCCATCTGCTGACGAGTGACCACAGACACTGACTGCGGGGTTTCCTTGAACGACAGGTTCAACCGCGTTGCCGTGCTCATGGCACCGGTGGTGTAGGCGTGGGTGTTTTCAGTGGTGCTGCCCAGGCCTTGGGCGGTGATGTTCGTGGAGGCCAGTTCCAGCGCCGGTGTAGCGGGGGGTAACTGTTTTTCTGTGTCGGTTTCAGCCAGCAGATCCGGGCTCAATGCAACGCTGCACACGCCCAGGGTGAGGGTCATGGAACGGGTGATGGGCGCGAACATCGCAGCCGACTCCTTGTCTTTGAGGGAAAAATTCCGTTTGTTCAAAGACGAAGGTGAAGAGGGCGATTTAGTACCAAACGAGAAATATTATTATTTGAAGGTGTTTCAGTCAGACGAAAAAAAGGGCCGTTTCCGGCCCTTCTCGTTACTGCTGCAGCACCACTTCTGTGGCGGCGGGTTTTTTCGGCTTCATCAGGCTGAAGTCGATCAGGGCCCGCTGTTCGCGTTCGTAAGGATTGCCGATCAACAGCGGACGCGGCTTGAAGCTGTCGCTGACCAGGCTCTTGCTGCGATCCAGTTCATCGAAACTCAAACCGGCCAGATCCGCCCAGGTGTGGATCAGGTGCGAGCTGCTGTAAGGGCGGCTCAGATCCCCGGCGAAGCTCCAGTCATGGGTTTCACGCCATTTTGGCGAGGCCCAGGCCATGAACGGAATGGTGTACATCGGCGCTGTCGGCTTGTTTTCGTTGCGACCCAGAGTGCCGTGGCCCACCGAGTCGAACACGTCTTCACCGTGGTCGGAGAGGTACAACAAGAAGCCGTTCGGATCGGATTTGGCGTAGTCCTTGATCAGGCTCGAGACCACGAAATCGTTGTACAGCACCGCGTTGTCGTAGCTGTTGTAGGTCGGCACCTGATCGTCACGCACACCGGCCGGAACGCCGTTGCGATCCTGGAACTTGTCGAAGCTCGGCGGATAACGGTACTGGTAGCTCATGTGTGTACCGAGCAGATGCACGACGATCAACTTGCGCGGCGCCGCATCGGCCAGCGCCTTGTTGAACGGCTCGATCACGTCGCCGTCGTACTGCGCGGCGTTCTGGTTGCGGTTATTGTTCAGGTACACCTGCTCGTCGGCCTGTTCGGAGAACGTCGTGAGCATGGTGTTGCGCTTGGTCATGGTCTGCTGGTTGGTGATCCAGAACGTCTTGTAGCCGGCCTGTTTCATCATGCTGACCAGCGACGGCGTGGACAGGTACAGGTCCGGGTTCTCTTCGTCGGCGAAGGTCAGCACCTGCTGCAGCGCTTCGATGGTGTACGGGCGCGGGGTGATGACGTTGTCGAAGACCGCCAGCTGATCCTTGAGCTTGTCCAGTTCCGGCGTGGTTTTACGCGGGTAACCGTAGAGGCTCATGCGCTGGCGGTTGGTGGATTCGCCGATGACCAGCACCAGAGTCGCCGGCTGGTTGGCGCCCGAGTCCTTGAGGTTTTTCAGCGGTGGGATCTTGCTCGCGCTGTGCAGCATGCCCTGCATGTCGGCCAGGGTTTCCTGATAGCGGTGATAAGCCACGGCCATCTGCCACGGTACGGCCGGCTCGATGCGGGTTTCGAATTTCTCGAAGCCTTGGGCGAAGCTGCCGGTACGCATGGTCTGCTTGACCAGCGGATAACCGATCACGGCCACCAGAATCGCCATGGCGGCAACAAATGCCCGGCCACGGGGCAGGTAGACCGGACGCAGGCGGGTCCACAGGAAATACGCGAATGCGGTGTGCGCGAGGAACGCCGGGACCATCCACCAGGCAAAGTACTGGGTCATGTACTCGCCGGCTTCGGACACGTTCGACTCGAACATGATGAAAATCACGCTCTGGGAAAATTCCTGCTGGTAGATGAAGAAGTAACCCAGGCTGGCCATCGAGCAGGCCCACAGCACCACGCCGATCAGCGCGGCGAGCAGTCGGGTGCGTTTGGGTAACAGCAGCATCGGCGCGAGCCACACGGCGCTCATCACGAAAGCCTGGCGGAACCCGGTAAACCCTGAGGTGCCTGTCAACTGGATCAGTAGTTGGGTGATACCGGAGAAGTACCAGAAGAACACGAACAGCCAGATGAAACCGGCCCAGTCGAAACCTGTCGCAGTCGTTTTGCTGCGTTTGAACACCGCCATTCAGCACTCCAGCTCAGTCGTCACACCCACCGCCGGGCGCCTCATGCAACGGCGCATGAGCCCGGCGAACGGAAGCCGTGCACACAGGCACGGCCAGAATGCGCCGGAGTATCAACAAGCGAATGTGAAAACTTTGTTAGTTGCCGATAAAGGCCAGAGGTGCAGCATGTCGGGAACGGCGAAGACCGCTCCCGAAGCGGGGGGAGATCAGGCGTGGGGCGAGCGCTGTACGCGCGGCAGAGGCTGTGGCTCGGCGCCCTGGGTCAGCAGGCGCAATTGCGCGAGTTCCTGCTTGAGCTGATCGCGTTCATCTTTCAACTGCCGCAATTCATCGCGACGGATGGTGACGTAGAGGGTTTGTGGCGGCATTGCTGTGTGTACTGTGCCCATTGCTCACCTCGCAAATGGCGTGTCTCAACTGCAAATCAGCCCCGGTTTCGGGCCTTGACCTGCTATCGGCGCCGATTTTGATTTCTTTTGCTCGTGAATGGAACTTTTTTATTTTTCATGGTCGTTGTGTCTTCGGCACGTTTCCAGACGTTATCAGTCTGGATCGGGCACAATGCACGGAAACTTCAACCCGACGCTCTGGACTAACCTCCATTAGTCGCGTTGGGCTATACCTTTGACACACTTTTATTTGTAGTAAGGAGCATCAGCACATGCAACTCGGGATTATTGGACTGGGCCGCATGGGCGGCAATATTGCGCGACGTCTGATGCTCAACGGTCACACCACCGTTGTTTACGACCGCAATACCGCCTTTGTCGATACCCTGGCCGCCGAGGGCTCTACCGGCGTCGCCGACCTGCCTGCACTGGTCGCAGGCCTGGCCAAACCGCGTGCGGTGTGGGTCATGCTGCCGGCCGGCGCACCGACTGAAGACACCATCGAAACCCTGAGCACGCTGCTCGAGGCGGGCGACACGATCATCGATGGCGGCAACACCAACTACAAGGACGACATCCGTCGGGCCAAGACCCTGGCCGAGAAGGGCCTGCACTACATCGATGTCGGCACCTCCGGCGGCGTCTGGGGCCTGGAGCGCGGCTACTGCATGATGATCGGCGGCGATGCCGAGACCGTTAAGCGTCTGGACCCGCTGTTCGCCGCGCTGGCGCCGGGCATGGGCGATATCCCGCGCACCAGGGACCGCAAGTCCGATGACCACCGTGCCGAGCACGGCTACATCCACGCCGGTCCCGCCGGTGCCGGTCACTTCGTGAAGATGATCCACAACGGGATCGAGTACGGGATGATGGCGGCTTTCGCCGAAGGCTTCGATATTCTCAAGACCAAGTCCAGCGAGCTTCTGCCGGAGGATCAGCGTTTCGACCTGAACGTGGCCGACATCGCCGAAGTCTGGCGTCGTGGCAGCGTGGTGTCGTCCTGGCTGCTCGACCTGACCGCCGATGCCCTGGCGGTCGACCCGAAACTCGACGGTTTCTCCGGCTCCGTGGCCGACAGCGGCGAAGGTCAATGGACCATTGAAGCGGCCATGGAACAAAAGGTGCCGGTACCGGTGCTGTCCAACTCGCTGTTTTCGCGCTACCGCTCGCGCGGCCAGGGCACTTTCGGCGACAAGATTCTTTCGGCCCAGCGCTTCGGCTTCGGTGGCCATGTGGAGACTCCGAAGAAATGACCCATACGATCCGCAGGAAATCCAAGGCAGAACCCGCGCCACCGACCACGCTGTTTCTGTTCGGCGCCCACGGAGATCTGGTCAAGCGCCTGCTCATGCCGGCGCTGTACAACCTGAGTCGCGACGGCCTGTTGGATGATGGCCTGCGGATCGTCGGCGTTGACCACAACGCCATTACCGATGAAGCCTTCGCGCAGAAGCTCGAAGACTTCATCCGTACCGAAGTGGCAGCCAAGGTCGGCAAGGGCGATCAGATGCTTGATCCGGCCTTGTGGGCCAAGCTCGCCAAAGGTATCAGCTACGTCCAGGGCGATTTCCTGGACGACAGCACGTATTCTGCGCTGGCGGCGAAAATCGCCGACAGCGGCACTGGCAATGCGGTGTTCTACCTGTCCACCGCGCCGCGTTTCTTCAGCGAAGTGGTGCGCCGTCTCGGCAGCGCCGGATTGCTCGAAGAAACCGCGGAAGCCTTCAGAAGGGTGGTGATCGAAAAACCGTTCGGCTCCGACCTGCAAACCGCCGAGGCGTTGAACGCCTGCCTGCTCAAGGTCATGTCGGAAAAGCAGATCTACCGGATCGATCACTATCTGGGCAAGGAAACCGTGCAGAACATTCTGGTCAGCCGGTTCTCCAACAGCCTGTTCGAAGCGTTCTGGAACAACCACTACATCGACCACGTGCAGATCACCGCTGCCGAAACCGTCGGCGTCGAAACCCGTGGCAGTTTTTACGAACACACCGGCGCCCTGCGGGACATGGTGCCCAATCACCTGTTTCAGTTGCTGGCCATGGTGGCGATGGAGCCGCCGGCCGCGTTCGGCGCCGATGCGGTGCGGGGCGAGAAGGCCAAGGTGGTCGGCGCGATCCGCCCCTGGACCCTCGAAGAAGCACGGGAAAACTCGGTACGCGGCCAATACAGCGCCGGGGAAGTCGCTGGCAAACCGGTGTCCGGTTATCGCGATGAAAACAATGTCTCGCCCGACAGCACCACGGAAACCTACGTGGCGCTGAAAGTGATGATCGACAACTGGCGCTGGGTCGGCGTGCCGTTCTACCTGCGCACCGGCAAGCGCATGAGCGTGCGCGACACCGAGATCGTCATCTGCTTCAAACCGGCGCCGTATGCGCAATTCCGGGATACCGAGGTCGACGAATTGCAGCCGACCTACCTGCGGATCCAGATCCAGCCCAATGAAGGCATGTGGTTCGACCTGCTGGCCAAGCGGCCGGGGCCGGCGCTGAACATGGCCAACATCGAGCTGGGCTTCGCCTACAAGGACTTCTTCGAAATGCAGCCGTCCACTGGCTACGAAACCCTGATCTACGACTGCCTGACCGGTGACCAGACGCTGTTTCAGCGCGCTGACAACATCGAGAACGGCTGGCGCGCGGTGCAGCCGTTCCTCGACGCCTGGCAACAGGACGCGAGCGTGCAGAGTTATGCCGCTGGCGAAGACGGGCCGAAAGCCGCCGATGATCTGCTGACTCGCGATGGTCGCGTCTGGCATGGTCTCGGATGAGTGAGCCGATCCGTTTTCTGTTGAGCGACATGGACGGCACGCTGTTGTTGCCCGATCACAGCCTGAGTCAGCGCACTATCGACGCGGTTCGTTCGCTGCGCGAAGCGGGCGTGTTGTTCAGTCTCGCCACGGGACGGCCGCCCAAAGCGATGCTGCAACAAATCGAAGCCTTGGGCGTCGATCTGCCGACCGCTGCGTTCAATGGCGGCACGATCGTCAATCCGGATGGCAGCATTCTGGTCGCGCATTACCTGCCGGCCACGGCAGCGTTGACCGCACTGGCACTGTTCGCCGATCAGCCGGAGGTCGAAATCTGGGTGTTCAGCGGTGGCGACTGGCTGCTCAAGGATCCGTACGGGCCGATGGTGCCGCGCGAGCAGCATGGGCTCGGTTATCCGCCGGTGGTGGTGGAGAGCTTCGAGCCTTATCTGGAGCGTATCGACAAGATCGTCGCGACCAGCAATAACACTGATCTGCTGATCGAGTTGGAGGCGCGGTTGCTGCCGAAGGTCGAGGGCATGGCGCAGGTGTCGCGCTCGCAACCGGTGTATCTGGACGTGACGGCGCTGGAGGCCAACAAGGGCTCGGCGCTGGTGACGCTGGCTGAACATCTGGGCGTGCCGCTGGCGCGGACGGCGGCGATTGGCGATGGTGGCAATGATCCGGCGATGTTTCATGTCGCCGGTTTGGCGATTGCCATGGGACAGGCCGAGGACGCGGTGAAGCGTCAGGCCGATGTAGTCACCGGGCCGAACACTGAGGACGGGGTGGCGCAGGCCATCGAGAAATACATTTTGCCGCGCTGATTCATGCATAAAAAACGGGAGCCCCAGGGCTCCCGTTGTCGTTTTTACAGCCAGTAGCTCACGGCATACCAGCCGAGCAATCCCATCACGATGGTGTAAGGCAACGCCATCCACACCATCCGCCCGTAGGACAACCGTACCAGCGGCGCAATCGCCGACGTCAGCAGAAACAGAAACGCCGCCTGACCATTGGGCGTCGCCACGCTCGGCAGATTGGTGCCGGTGTTGATCGCAATCGCCAGCGTCTCGAAGTGCTCGCGGCTCATGTGTCCGGACAGGAAAGCCTGTTTTACTTCAGTGATATAGATCGTGGCAACGAACACGTTGTCACTGATCGCCGACAGCAGGCCGTTAGCGATGAACAGCATCCCCGGTTGCTGGTCGGCCGGCAGTGCCAGGACCCACTGGATCAGTGGTGCAAACAGTTGCTGGTCGTGAATCACCGCGACCACGGCGAAGAACACCACCAACAACGCGGTGAACGGCATCGCGTCCTTGAATGCGCTGCCCAGTCGGTGCTCGTCGGTGATCCCGGTGAACGCAGTGATCAACACAATCACCATCAGTCCGATCAAGCCGACTTCCGCGATATGGAACGCCAGCCCGGCGATCAGGATCAGCGCAGCGCAGCCTTGCACCAGCAGGGCGGCGCGTTGACGCGGGGTGCGCTCGGCGTTGTCTTCGGCGGCGTAGTTGGCCAGCACGGCACGTACGTTGTCCGGCAGCAGCGTGCCGTAACCGAACCAGCGCAATTTCTCCAGCAGCAGGCAGGTCACCAGTCCCGCGAGCAGAACCGGCAGGGAAACCGGTGCGACCTTCAGGAAAAACTCGGCGAAGTGCCAACCCATCTCGTGGCCGATCAACAGGTTCTGCGGTTCGCCAACCAAGGTGCAGACGCCACCCAGTGCAGTACCGACGGCGCCGTGCATCAACAGACTGCGCAGGAAGGCGCGAAACTGTTCCAGATCCTCGTGATGCAGCTGGGGCAGATGCCGGTCATCGCTGAATTCGCTGTCCTGGCGCGGATCGTTGCCGGAAGCCACCCGGTGGTAAACCGAATAGAAGCCGACGGCGGCGCTGATGATCACTGCGGTGACGGTCAGTGCGTCGAGAAACGCCGAAAGAAATGCCGACAGAAAGCAGAACATCAGGGCCAGCAGCGCCTTCGAACGCACGCCCAGCAACAGGCGCGAGAACAGGAACAGCAACAGGTCTTTCATGAAATAGATGCCAGCGACCATGAACATCAGCAGCAGAATCACCGGGAAATTGTGCTGCAACTCTTCGTACAGCGCCTGGGGCGTGGTCATTTTCAGCAGCAGCGCTTCGATCAGCAGCAAGCCGCCGGGCATCAGCGGGTAGCACTTGAGCGCCATGGCCAGGGTGAAAATGAACTCGATCACCAGCAACCAGCCAGCGGCGACCGGGCCGACGCTCCACAGCACCAGTGCGTTGAGGATCAGGAACCCGACGATGCACGCCTTGTACCAGCGGGGCGAATGCCCGAGAAAATTGTGCGCGAACGCTTGGGCCATCGAACCGGACATCGGTTGCTCCTTGTATTAAGAAGCGCGCAAGTTGCCGTAAGCCATGGGCAAGATCAAGTGTAGGAAGGTTCGCATCAATGATTCAGATAACGCGCGACTACTGCGCGGTAGTTGCCATCCAGCGAATAACCGCCCACCAGAATCTCGCCCCCCGGCTGGATCGCCAGCGAAGTGGCGGTATCGAGGCTGCGCCCCAGCCGTGTGCGTAACCAGCCATTACCGGAACCGAAGCTTCGATCAAGGCTGCCGTTGGCCAGATAGCGGGCGACGATGAAGTCGGCTTCAACCCCGCCGATGGTCGCGCCGACCGCGAGGGTGCGACCGTCCGGCATCACCTGCGCTGCGCTCCACTGGCAGCCGCTGGGGCCGATTTCCAGAAGATGCGGCTGACCACCGTTGCAGTGCAGGTCTGGGCGGCCGTTGCCATGGACAGACAGCGCCATGCATCGAATCGGATCGCGGCTGCTGCCAAAACAATGCAAATGCTCCGCTGATTCGATGACCTGGTTGACCAGGGTGCTGTGCCCCTGGGCCTTGAAGGCCATGAAACCGTCCACCGCAAAGCGTTCATCGAGCCGCCCGTCCGGCAGGTAGCGGGCGAGCAGGCCTTCCTGAGGGAAGTCGATGGAACCGGCCACTACGATGCGTCCATCGTCTTGCAACAGCAAGCCACCGAGCCAGGTATTGAGCAGCAAGTGACGGACCATGACGAACCCGCGACCGTTGAAGGACGGGTCGAGGCTGCCATCGGGTTTGAGGCGGATCAGCATGCCGACGTGGTCGGCCAGTTCGAAGTGATGGTTGGCGATCAGCAGGATATGCCTGTCCGGCTGCACCGCGAAATCGCAGGCTTCGGCGCCCGGAACGCCTGGCGGGAGCCAGGCATCGCGAGTGCCCATGGACAGGTCGCCGGGCAGACGGACAATCTGTCGACCGTTGTCACCGAAATCCCGGTCAGGTCGGCCCTGAGCATCGAACATCGCCAGGGCGGGCAGGGTGCGATGTTCTGATTCGTAGTGCAGGCCCGCCAGCAGAATCCGCCCGTCGGGCAAGACTTGAACCTTGCCGCCGGTGGCTTCGAAACCGGCAGCGAACCGGCCTATCACGCTGCCTTGAAAGCCGAACCCCAGATCCGCCGAGCCGTCCTCAAGCAGACGGGCCAGACCGAAACAACTGCCTTGAGCAGTGCCCACCTTGGCGGCGACCAAGATCCTGCCCTGCGCGTCGAGCGCCACGCTCTGGATCAGGCTGGACGTACTGCCGGCGAAATAGACCTGCGCAACACCGTTACTCGAAAAGGTCTTGTCGAGTTGTCCGGCGTTATTCGCAAGCGTCGGCAGCGCTATGGCGATCTGGGATGACATGCATGCTTCTCCTTGCTAGTCGACCGATTTCCGGGAGGCGAAACGGGTAACTGCATGAGCGGAACATTCAATCCCTGAATACGCGCAAGTACAACTGACATAACTAACAGGTGGAGGGTCGCACTGTGCCAGAACAGTGTCTTTTTGAACCAGTCGCAAGCCTGCCAAGCATTCAGGCGCGAAAGTATTGAGGAAAGTTGTACAAAAAGACTGAAGTTGGAAAAAGATTCGCAACTAACAGAAGAGGGCGGATGACTTGAGCGTCATCCGCATTACCCGCAAATATCAGTGTGGCATCGACCAGGATTGCAACGCGTAGCCTTCTTCGCTCAGTTCGGCGCGGGCTTGTTGCAACAGGTGTTCAAGTTGCGCCGGATCGGAGTAGGCGCTGCTTGGGATCTGGGTGCGACCGATGTGGGAGTTGGTGCGGTCGATAACGGTCAGGCTCAGTTCGCCATTGCCGTCTTGTGGGGCCCAGGCGACGCATTGAAAAGGTTCAAATGCGCGGTTGGCAATCAAAAGAGCTTCGTTGATACGGAGCGGGGCGGTCATGGGGTCTTCTCTCTATAGTGCCCAATCAAGTGATGTGCCGTCGGTTGGGCTTACCGTTCGGCGAGTTACTTGTACTGATGCACGCAACCCGCTGACAGGTCACACAGAATCTGAAGAAATTTCGACTTTCTTTCATACCTTCAATATTCAGACAGATTTTGAAAGCCTGGCGAAAGAATCAAGTCGATAGCTAACTAATAAAGCGCGTTCTTATAACTGCTTCACTTGCACGCCTATAAGCAATCGATACAAGACGCCGTCAAATTCTTGCTAATGTAACAGTCAGGTTTGCCAAATGACTGTTTTTACGATCATTTCCTAAAATTTGGCGCCAAGGAACAGTCATGAGCGAAGCGCCTGCATTAAGACGTTTATTGGTCGTCGACCCGTGCGACGACTGTCACCGATTGTTGCCGGGTTTACGTGCCGTGGGTTGGGACGTCGACAGTTGCAGCCTGGAAAATGCCGCCGACCGAAGCTGCGATGTCGGCCTGTTGCGATTACAGCCTTTTCACCTGGAACGTCCCGAAGCCGTCAAAGAGCTGATCAGCCGCAGTGGCACCGAGTGGATCGCGGTGCTGAATCAGGAAGTGCTGCGCTTGCAGAACGTCGGCGATTTCGTTTGCGAGTGGTTTTTCGATTTCCATACCTTGCCGTTCGACGTGTCGCGGGTGCAGGTCACCCTCGGAAGGGCGTTCGGCATGGCGCGGTTGCGCGGTCAGGGCACAATTCACGTCGATCAGCCGGAACATGAACTGCTGGGCGACAGCAAACCGATCCGCGAGCTGCGCAAGTTGCTGAGTAAACTGGCGCCCACCGAGTCGCCGGTTTTGATCCGCGGCGAAAGCGGTACCGGCAAGGAACTGGTCGCCCGCACCCTGCACCGGCAGTCGCAACGCCACAGCAAACCGTTTGTGGCGATCAACTGCGGGGCGATTCCCGAGCACTTGATCCAGTCCGAATTGTTCGGCCACGAGAAGGGGGCTTTCACCGGCGCTCATCAACGCAAGGTCGGGCGTATCGAAGCAGCCAATGGCGGCACTTTGTTTCTCGATGAAATCGGTGATCTGCCGTTGGAGCTGCAAGCCAATCTGTTGCGTTTTCTCCAAGAAAAACACATTGAACGGGTCGGCGGCAGTCAACCGATTCCGGTGGATGTGCGGGTATTGGCGGCGACTCACGTCGATCTTGAGGCCGCGATCGCGAAAAAGCGCTTCCGCGAGGACTTGTACTACCGTCTTAACGTCCTGCAGGTGGTAACCGCGCCGTTACGCGAGCGCCACGGCGATCTGTCGATGCTGGCCAACCACTTTTCCCATTTCTACAGCCATGAAACCGGCCGTCGTCCGCGCAGCTTCAGTGAAGACGCGCTGATCGCCATGGGCAAACACGACTGGCCGGGCAATGTCCGCGAACTGGCCAACCGGGTGCGTCGAGGCCTGGTGCTGGCCGAAGGGCGGCAAATCGAAGCGCGTGACCTGGGGCTGATCAGCCAGCAGTCGATCGCGGCACCGATGGGCACCCTGGAAGACTACAAGACCCGCGCCGAACGCCAGGCGTTGTGCGATGTGTTGAACCGGCACAGCGACAATCTCAGCGTTGCCGCCAAAGTGCTGGGGGTTTCCCGACCGACTTTCTATCGTTTGCTGCACAAGCACCAGATCCGCTAGGGCGCGGCGCTTTCTGAGTCCAGGAAGCTGAAAAGGCCCGCTGCGATGCAAGTCGCAGCGGGCCTTTTCATGCTGTTGCGGTTTAGAAGTAATACGGGAATTTCAGGCTGAAGGAGAAGTCCGGGGCATCGTCCGTCATGCCGATGGACAGGTTGGGCACAATGGTCAGGTTGTCGGTGGCCGCGATGGTCATGCCGACGTTGAAGTAACCGGCGTTGGCGTCGCTGGACACCACCGATTCCCAATCCCCGCCATCCTGTTTCAGCTTGCTCTTGCGTTGTACCAGGTCAGACACTGAGAACGACATACTCATCTTCTCGTTCAGTGCGAAGGCAACGCCCGCACCAATCTGGAAGCTGTCGCCGATGCGAACCTTGCCCGGGTTTTTCTGGTTGACGGTCGAACTGATGTCGTCGAACGACTCCTCGAAGTTATGGGTGTAGGACAAACTGCCGAACAACACGGCAGGGTCAAACGTCTTGACCAGCGAGATGCCCGGGGTGATCGACCATACGCCGTTGCCGGTAGGCAAGGTGTCAGGCACGAACAGGTTCGAGTTGGCATCGGTCTGGCGCAGCTTGATCCCGAACGGGTCCTTGCCGGTTGGCGCCTTGACCCGCAAGGAAACCACGGCATCCGGAGTGTTGACCGACTCGTCCAGGAACTTATACGCAATGCCGAAGTTGACGTCGCCGAGAGTCGGGTCGCGGCTGACGTCCTGTTCGGTGGTGACGTTGGATGCACCGCCGTTGCCGCCGCCGGACTGATAGGTCGATTCGCGATACACGACCGGCACGTTCAGGTCGAATTGCCAGCGGTTGTCGAAGTTATAGCGGCCCGTCAGGTCCAGCGTCCAGGTATCGGCCTTGATCCGGTCGAGGTTGATGTTGCCCAGAAAAATCGAGTCCAGGGCGAGGAAACCGTTGAGGATCAGTTGGCGGGTGTCGTAGCGCGAATAGGTCACGCCGGTTTCAAAGCTGAACTTGCCGCCGCCAAAGAAGCCGCTGGCTTCGTCATACAGGTTGGACACGCTCTGTGCCGGTTGCGAATCGTCGGCCAGCGACTGGCCATAGGATGCACCGCTGCCCCCGGCGGCGCCCCCCGACGCTGCTGCAGCCCCGGTCCCTGCAGCCACCCGGTTGCCTTTCATGTCCGAAGGCGATTTGGCCAGGCGTTTTGGGGGTGGTGAGGCGGGCTGTTCTTCAACCTGGCGGACCCGTTGTTCGAGCACCGCCAGGGCTTTCTGTTGTACTTCGTATCGTTGCTTCAGCTCCAGAAGTTCCTGTTTCAGGGCTTCTACGTCGGCGTCGGGTGCTGCTTGCAGCATCGCCGCGGGTAGAAGAGTACTCAAACATACAGCGGCACGCAGTGATACTGATCGATACATGAATAAGCCGTCCCTTTAAGCCCAATGATCGAGACTCAGCGTAGTTCAATATCCGATATTGCGTAGCGCCCCGAGTTGAGTCAGGTTGCAGTCCAGTGCGCCGGCACTTCTGCCGTTATTGTTCAGGACAACGTTGAGTTGTGTCAGGTTGTTGACTACGTTTGCGTTACCGAGCAAGCGGGTGTTTTGCAGCAGTCCGCCCTGGGCGACCTGTTGCAAGGCGGTACCCTGATTGCCGGAGGCCTGAATGGCCATTTGTACACCGCCGCCTGTGGCCGAAACCGCGACGCTGCCGGCGCCGTTGCTGCCGGTAATGGTCTGGCCGGCCATCAAGGCCTGGCCCTGTGCGGGCATCAGTGCGGGTGCCTGACTGGCTTCTTTGACGTTGATCGCAACGTTGTTGTAGGCGGCGTTGCCATCGCCAGCGGCGCGCACACTCTGCGTTACGCCCTGGCTGGAGTTGAGTCCCGCTCCACCAATGACCGCGCCAGTGCCCAGTTCCGGGGTACTGCCGTTGCCGTGTTCCTTGATGGTCGAGACGTAGAATTCAGGTTTTACCGAAGCGGCCTGCAATTGCATCGAGGCCGATGCCCCGATCAGATCTCCACTGGCATTGCGCCAGGTACTGCTCATGACGACACCGAAGCTGATGATCCGGCCCGGCATGACATAGCGACCGCGTAGCTCGGCGAGCTCCTGGTCCTTGATTTCGATGGGTTTGAATCCTGCATTGGCATAGCCTGACGCGCTCGCTGCCAGGCAGGCGGCGGCCAGCCAGTATGAGGTTTTCATCTGCTGCTCCCGGGACATCCAGCCCCACTCTTGTAATCGGCGATTAAAAGAAGTCGCTCTGTATGAACCCGAAGTCCATCAATTCAGCATCTTTGACCGGGTTGAATCCATCCAGCTTGTTTTTGGCCGTCAGCGGTGTCGGAGGACTGCGTAATGCATTGGTCTTGTCGTATCCGGGGCCGACGATGGCAAAGACAATGCCGTTCCAACCTTTGACAAAGTCATCATGGGAGTAGCGTTTGTGTCCTAAAACCGGGTCTCCGATGTAAACCCAATCCTTGTCCGCCCGCTGCATCACCACGAAATGCTTGTAGCCGCGAATTTCCATCAGTACCACCACCGGGATCGTGACTGCGTCGAGTTTTTCTCGGGGAATCTTGTAGCCTCTGGCGCGCATGCCGATGCTTTCTATGTAGCGCTTCATGTCCAGCATGGAAAAACCCTGAGTACGGACAAGGTTCTGGTCAGCGTTGACCAGCATGCCTTTGATGATGTGCTCTTCATCGACGTCGAGCCAATAGGCCTGGCGCAATACCGTCGCCAGTGCGGCGGCGCCGCAGCTGAAGTCGGTTTTCTGTTCGACGATGTCGGCAAACTTGCGCTCACGGATGCTTTGCACGTTCTTGTAGACGAGCGTGCCGCCCGGCAAGGCAGCAACGGGCATCTGGGCAGCCTGGGTCAGGCCGCAGAAGCAAAGCAGAGCGAGGAGGGCAGTCTTACGCATGATCGATACGCCTTTGGGACTGAGGAAAAGCCCCGTTTCCGGGGCTTTCGTTTCGATCGCGATTACATGCAGGCTTTGCAACCTGCGGCGATGGACAGCGAGTTGCTTTGTTGGTTGCCCACACCTGCCGATACGTTCGCTCCGCCGTTGCCGGAGAAGTTGTTCATCGAACCGGTCATGGTTGCGGTGTTGGTTACAGGGTTTTTCCAGCCATCTTTGGTCAACACTTGTTGAGTGGTGACGCCAGCGAGGCCAAAGGTGCCCACAGCTTCGAACTTGGCTTTTTGGTCATCGTTGCCGCCGTGGCCGCCGCCACGGTTGCCATAACCACCGTGGTGGTCATCGTCTTCGATGGTCGCAGTACCTTTGGCCTTGAACACGCCAGCAGCTGCGAAAGTACCGGTGAGGGTGTCTTTTTTGTAGGTCTGCACGCCTTTGTTATCTACGACCAGGCCAGTGGAAGACTGGTTGGCAGCAGCAGCGGCAGTGGCGACACGACCACCCGATACGGCGATTGCCAGGTTGTTTTTCTGTTGGTTGAAGTTGCCGGAAGTCACGTTGATGCCGATGTTCCCGGAACCGTTGTTGCCAGCGTTGTTAAGTGTAGCGGTGTTGGTGGTCGACGAGTTTTTCACATAGTTGTTGTTGTTGACTTGAGTGGCACTCGAGGCAGCAACAGCAGTACCGAAGATGAAACTTTCGTCGGCGGTGGCCAGTGCGGCGGCGTTGTCTTGTTGGTTGCCGTCGCCGGCTGCAACGTTGGCGCCCATGTTGCCGTTGGAGTTGTTCAGCGAGTTGTCAGCCTTCGCATCGTTTTTAGTGCCCTGGTTTTTCACCACGTTGCCATCGCTGTTTTGTGCATCGAGCACTGCAGCGCCGGCGCCGGCGGTAATTTGCAGAAGTTGTTCCAGGGTAGGGCCTTTTGGACCATGGTTGTTGCCATGACCATTGCCGTGCCCATTACCATGACCGTGATCATCATCACGACCGCCTGCCTGTGCTGCGATTGCCATCACTGCTGCGAGTGCGAAAACCAGTGGTTTGAGGGCCATTGTAGGTTTCATGGTGTTTCTCCGTGCTTATTAGTTGGTTAAGTGTTGGTACTTTCTAATTGCACTGCTTTTTATTTGGGTCAGTCTGCGACCCGGATGCTCAGGGTGTTAGCCATTCGGTTCCCCACCCCGGCACTCTGGTTCACCTGGATTACCCCTCGGCTGCCGGTGAAGGCCTGATCACTTGTCGTGACCTGGCGACTGCCGGGTGAGGTGCCAGTTGCTCCTGAGCTCGGTAACAACGCCACGTTCTGTTGGGAAAGGGCGCTATCGTCAACGGCCTGCGGGGCAGCACTGATGCTGACGCGCGTGACGTTGGCCATCTGGTTGTTGGCCCCGGCGCCCTGGTTCACGCCCAGGATCCCGTTGCCATTACTGAAAGAGTTGCCGCCGATGTTGGCGCTCGCATTGATCGAGCGGTCGGCAGGAGTGTCGATTTTCTGTTTCACGCTGGTGGTCGCGTGGGATTCGGTGCCAATGGCGATCGCCTTGACGTTGGCCTGTTGCATCTGGTCGCCGGCGGCCTGGTTGACGTTGAAGTTGCCGCGGTACTGAACGCCGGAGTCTTGAATGTTCGCGTTGTTCACAGCGCTTGGGTCGGCCATCACGCTGGAGCAACCGAGCAGGGCGAGCAGGAGCAGGGAACGATTCATGTCATTGGCCTCCAGCCATGCGGGTCAACGGAGCAAGACCGGAACTCATCGCACGGTTGACGGTATTGGAAATCGAGCCGCCGGCACCGCCGCCATGGCCGCTGCTCATGCCGGGCAGGCCGTTCTGGTTGGTCAGGTTGTTCATGCCGGGCAGGTTGGAGTTGGGGGTGTTGATGTTGCCGCGGATGGAAGAGCCGCTGGCGACACTGGCAAAATCGCCATCACTCAGTTCCGTGTTGCTCAGGGTCGAATTGACCCGGGCCGAAGGGTTGGCATTGACGGTGGTCGGGTATGGGTCTTTGCCGCCGTTGCGGCCGATCGGGATCGGCTGGACATCACGATTGAGTACGATCACGCCATTGCCTTCGGCCTGAACGTTGAAACTGAGGAAAGTGCTGGCAGCTGATCCGATCAGCAGAAGGCAGGTGAAGGCTTTATTGATATTCCCCACGACGGCAATTCCTTCTTCAGTGGGCTGAGCCTGTTCAGCGTTGTGAAGGAGAGAGCGAAAGCTGTGCCGCTTTTGAAATATCTTTAAATTTCAATGCGTTGGGTTTGACGAGTGCAGGCCTGATACAAAAGCTGTTTCATCGTTGAAACAAGTCATTGTCTTCGCAACCCCTTAATGCCATTGCAAAGCTCTGGAACAAGGGTTTGCGCGCAGGTGTTTCAGTTGCGTAACAAGTCGCATGACAAAGGGATGAAGGGCGCTGAGACGGGCACTTTGCACCCGCAGGAGTGTTTCAGGAACGGACACTTTTGCCCCAATACAGGGGGCTACGGCGGGGCAAACGCCCCGAAAACCCGGTCAGTCCGCGAGCAGGGCGCGCACCGCGTCGAAGGCTTGCTGATGGCGTTCGAGCCAGTTGCCCTGAATGATCTGCAAGGGTTGGTGATGGGTTTCCAGCCAGGTCCGGGTGGCCTGATAGAACGCGAGCCGTTCACTGAAATCGGGCTGGCAGCGCTGACCATCGTCCGTCCACTCGATCTGTTCGGGGGAGAGCAGCAGGTGCAGGTCGTAATGCCGCGCCAGCAACTCGGTTTCCAGCCAGGGCGGGCAGTCGCCGAACAGCGTCTGGCTCCACAGGATATTGCTCAGCAGATGCGTATCGAGAATCAGCAGCCGCGGCTGCTGCGCACGTGCCGCGTCTTCCCATTGCAACTGGCCGCGAGCGATCTCGGGAATATCGGCCAAGCAGGTATCCCGAGGGTACAGCTCGATAAACCAGCGCACGTATTCATCCACCCGCAAGCCGCCGAACTGCTGTTGAATCCCGGCCGCCAGCCAGCTCTTGCCCGTGGACTCGGGGCCGGTCAGGACAATCACTTTCATCGTTGCAACGCCGGGTCGGCACGCCATTCGCGCCAGCCTTGCACCGCGATCAGGGTGAACAGGGCATACAGCGCCGCTGTGAGGTACAGCCCTTTATAGAGGAACAGACCGACGAAGATCACATCCAGCACGAACCACAACGCCCAGCATTGCAGACGTTTGTGGGCCATCCAGAACTGCGCAACCAGACTGAAACCGGTCAGCGCGGCGTCGAGCCAAGGTTGTGCAGCGTCGGTCCAATGGGCCATCGCAGCGCCCAGCAGTAGACTGCCGACAGTGCCGATGGCCAGTCCCTGCACAATCGAGCGACTGTTGAGCCGGCTGACTTCGCGCCCGTCATGCATCGTCCCGGCCCGGGTCCATTGCCACCAGCCATAGATTTGCAGCCCGGCATAAACCACCTGAAGCAGCATGTCCGAATACAGCTTCACCTCGAAGAACACCCAGGTGTAGAGCGACACCATGACCAGCCCGATCGGCCAGCACCACGGATTCTGTTTGACCGTGAGCCACACGGCGATCACGCCGAGGGCGGCGGCAAACAGTTCTAGCCCGGACATGCAGGATCCTTGGGGGAGTTGGGAAGGGAGCGGATTGTACCGAAAAACAGGTGGGAAACGAGTTCCCACCTGTTGCAGGGATCAGACGCGGAACTGGCGCAGGAGCCCGTTCAGTTGTTCGCTGAGCTGGCCGAGTTTCACACTCGCCACGCTCGACTGCTCGGCCGCCAGTGCCGTGCTGTGAGACAACCCCGCCGCCTGGGTAACGTTCTGGTTGATGTCCTCGACCACATGCGCCTGTTGCAGCGTTGCGCTGGCAATCGAGGCGTTCAGGCCATTGAGGTTGCGCAGGGCCTGGCCGATGGCATTCAGACTCGCACTGGCCAGGCCGGCCTGTTCGATGGTCAGTTGCGAAGCCTTGCTGCTGTCGCCGATCACCTTCACGGCGGCTTCGGAGTGGTTTTGCAGGCGTTCGATCATCGTCTGGATTTCCGCCGTGGACTTCTGCGTGCGCTGAGCCAGCAAACGTACTTCGTCAGCAACCACCGCAAAACCGCGACCCTGTTCGCCAGCGCGAGCCGCTTCAATCGCGGCGTTGAGGGCCAGCAGGTTGGTCTGCTCGGCAATCGAGCGGATCACTTCCAGCACGCTGCCGATCTGCGTGCTTTCGGTCGCCAGCGTGCGGATGACCTCGACGGCCTGATCGATGGTGCCGGAGAGCTTGTCGATCTGTTGCAGGCTGCCGTCGATGTTGATCTGGCCCTGTTGCGCCTGGGCTTCGGCATCACGCATTTCGCTGGCAGCGTGTTCGGCGTTTTTCGCCACGTCCTGCACGCCGTAGGTCACTTCGTTGACGGCAGTGGCCACCAGCTCCATCTGCTGTGACTGCTGCTGGCTGCGTTGCTGCGCTTGCGCCGCGTCGTTGCCCAGTTCGCTGGACGATTGGCCCAAAGCGCTGGCGGACACCTGCAAGTCACCGATCACCCGGCGCAGCTTGGCGGTGAAGGCGTTGAAGTGATGGGCCAGCTGAGTGACTTCGTCCTGGCCGTGGGTATCGAGACTACGGGTCAGGTCGCTTTCGCCGCTGGCGATGTTGGCCATGGCGTTCACGGTTTCTTGCAACGGACGGACGATGCTGCGGGCAATCAGAATCACCAGCAACGCCATGATCACCGCGATGACCAGACCTACCACCGACGCCTTGATCACCTGGCCCTGGAACTCGGCCTGCACGTCATCGACGTAAACGCCGGAACCGATCACCCAGCCCCAAGGCTCGAACAATTTCACGTAAGAGGTCTTGGCCACCGGTTCACTGGCACCGGGCTTGGGCCAGCGATAGTCGACCATGCCGGCGCCCTTGGCCTTGGCGATGGCGACCATTTCATTGAACACCGCGAAACCGTCCGGGTCGCGGATCGCCGAGAGGTTCTGGCCTTCGAGCTTGGGATTGGTCGGGTGCATGACCATCACGGGCGTGAGGTCGTTGATCCAGAAATAGTCATTCTGGTCATAGCGCAGGCCACGGATCGCGGTCAGCGCCTGTTTCTGTGCCACATCGCGGGTCAGGGTTCCTGCGGCTTCGAGGCCTTGGTAGTAAGTCAGCAAACCGCTGGCGGTCTGCACCACATGCTGGGTTTTCTGGGCCTTGGCGTGGTAGAGGTCATCATGGATCTGCTTGAGCATCAACACGCCCAACGTCAACAGCATGACCACGGCCACAATCAAGATGAGCCACAAGCGTCGGCTGATCGACACACTGCGCAAGCTGTTCATAACGCTGTCACTCCGGATTCTTTTTCTTGTAATAAACCACCGCCAGCATCCAACCACGTTTCGGTGACCGGGCATACGCGACCCAAGTCGTAGAACGCGGCAGCGCTATTACGGCTTGTCTGTTAGGATTTCGGCCCCGCGCGTGAAAACCTGAATCGAAATTGATTTTTCACGGAATTTTGACTGTTTCGTGTGGATTCTGTGCGCGCGGAATCGGTACAGCTTTAACCAGCTACGCTGAACGCAGTGAACGTAAAAAATACTATCGGGGCATGCCTCTGTGCATCGCTCTCTGGGGGATTGATGGATCTTTGGACGGCCTTGCAGGCACTGATTCTAGGAGTTGTAGAGGGGCTGACGGAGTTTTTGCCCATTTCCAGTACCGGACACCAGATCATTGTTGCCGACTTGCTCGATTTCGGAGGCGAGCGGGCCATGGCGTTCAACATCATCATCCAGCTCGGCGCGATTCTCGCGGTGGTCTGGGAATTCCGCCGCAAGATCCTCGACGTGGTCATTGGCCTGCCGACCCAGCCGAGTGCGCGACGTTTCACCGCCAACCTGCTGATCGCCTTCCTGCCCGCCGTGGTGCTTGGCGTGATCTTCGCCGACCTGATTCACCATTACCTGTTCAACCCGATCACTGTGGCCGCCGCGCTGGTGGTGGGCGGCATCGTGATGTTGTGGGCCGAGCAGCGTCAGCATGAAGTGCACGCCGAAACGGTCGATGACATTCGCTGGACGGATGCACTGAAGATCGGTTTCGCCCAGTGTCTGGCGATGATCCCCGGCACTTCGCGCTCCGGCTCGACCATCATCGGCGGCCTGTTGTTCGGCCTGTCGCGCAAGACCGCCACCGAGTTCTCGTTTTTCCTGGCGATGCCGACCATGGTCGGTGCGGCGGTGTATTCGGGCTACAAGTATCGCGACCTGTTCGTACCGGCAGACTTCCCGGTGTTTGCCATCGGTTTCGTCACGGCGTTCATCTTCGCAATGATCGCGGTGCGCGGCCTGCTAAAGTTCATCGGCAGCCACAGCTATGCAGCGTTTGCCTGGTACCGGATCGTTTTCGGTCTGGTGATTCTGGCGACCTGGCAGTTCGGCTGGATCGACTGGACGGCGGCCCAGCCATGAGCGATTCCCGCGCACGCCGCTCGGATCGCGGGCCTTCAGGTGGCAATATCCAGCATCTGAAATTGAAGCTGGCGGTGCTGCTGATCGTCTGCGCGTTGCCGTTGTCCGGCTCGTTGTCGATGTGGCTGCGCGGGATTTCCCTGGTACCGCTGACGGCTTACGGGCTGGTCAGCGTGCTGGCGTTTTTCCTGTACTGGGCGGACAAGCGCAAGGCGCGGGCCGACGCCTGGCGCACACCGGAAAACATCCTGCACGCGGTGGAACTGGCGGGAGGCTGGCCGGGTGCGTTGATCGCCCAGCAGGTCTTCCGGCACAAGACGCGCAAGGTGTCATTTCAGGTGCTGTTCTGGATGATCGTGGCGTTGCACCAGGTGTTCTGGATCGATCAGTTGTTCCTTGGTTCGAACCTGCTGGCGCTGTTCTAGAGCAACAGCCCGACCTGCACGCGCTTGGGCAGCTTGCTCACCACCAGTTGATGGGAACGCTGCAGCAAGCCTAGCAATTCCTCGGCGCCCAGCGGGTAGGGCGGGTGCATGATGACCCACTGCGCCCGGGCCAGATACGGCGCCGGGTGAATGCCCGGCCGGTCGCAATGACCGATAAACAGATCCTTGTCGACCTTGAACGCCAGCGAATCACCACGCAATCCCTGCAAGGCGAACATCTTGTTGCCGGCAATCGAAAACACCCGCACGCCACCCCATTTGTAGTCTTCCCGGGCGCCGGGCAGGGCCAGGCAGAAGTCCGCGACATCCTGCTCGCTCATCTTTCCTTGTTTCATAGCAGCCGTTCTCCACAGGCATTGAACGATTCGACCAGATGATCGATCCACGCGCGCACCGCCGGCATCACCCCGCGCCGATGCGGATACACCGCTTGCAGCCAGCCACCGGGCAGTGACCAGTCCGGCAACAATTGCACCAGCGTGCCGTTGTTCAGTTCCGTTTCGCAATACATCATCGGCAACAGAGTGAAACCCTGGCCGGCCAGCACACACGCCTTGCGCACGATGAAATCGTCGATCCCCAGCCGGGCTTCCAGTGCCAGATCACAACTCTTGCCGTGCTGATCGAGCAGGCGCACATGCACCATGCGATCGGCCTCCAGCGCGCCCAGCACCGGCAGGTTCTTCAGATCCTGCGGATGATTGATTTCCACACCCTGTATAAAGGAAGGGCTTGCGACCACCACCATCTGCGCCTGACGCAGGCGGCGGGTCACCAGCATCGGTTCTTCATCACCGTGTTCGCGCACGCGTAGCGCCACGTCGATGCCTTCGGTAATCAGATCGACCCGGCGATTGATCAGGGTGACTTCCAGTTGCACCTGGGGGTATTTGCCAAGGAAATTGCTGATCACCACCGGCAGCATTTCATGAGCCAGCCCCGTCGGGCTTGAAACCCGCAAGCGTCCACGGGGCTCGCTGGACATGCTGGCCACCGTCTCGTCGGCCATTTCCGCTTCCAGCAGCATTGCCTGACAGTGACGCAAATAGCGTTCGCCGACCGCCGTCAGCTTCAGTTGGCGAGTGGTGCGTTGCAGCAAGCGTGCGCCGAGGCGTTCTTCCAGCTCGGCGATGCGCCGCGAAAGGCGTGACTTGGGAATGCCCAGCAAGCGGCCGGCGGCGGCGAATCCGCCGGCCTCCACCACTTTGGCGAAATAGTAGAGATCGTTGAGGTCTTGCATAGGGAAATCCGACTGTTCTATCAGTGGGACAAACTATCGCATTGTTGCCGTCTAATCAGCTATTGGTTTCGTCGGTAGGATTGTCTCCATTCCGTCGCCACCGGCGATTCATTCCAGGAGATTCCACATGAAACTGCTGCACATCGATTCGAGCATTCTGGGCGACAACTCCGCTTCCCGTCAGCTGAGCAGTCAAGTCACTAAAGCCTGGCAAGCCGCCGAGCCAAGCGCTGTCGTGACCTACCGCGATCTGGCTGCTGATGCCATCAGCCACTTCTCGTCGACCACCCTGGTGGCCGCCGGCACCACCGCTGAACTGCGCAACGCCGCACAACAGCACGAAGCCGAACTGAGCGCCACCACCCTGGCCGAATTCATCGCCGCCGACGCCATCGTCGTTGCTGCGCCGATGTACAACTTCACCGTACCGACCCAGCTCAAAGCCTGGATCGACCGCATCGCCGTCGCCGGCCAGACCTTCCGTTACACCGAAGCCGGCCCTGAAGGCCTGTGCGGTGGCAAGAAAGTCGTGATCGTGTCCACCGCTGGCGGCATCCACGCCGGTCAAGCTTCGGGCGTGGCGCACGAAGACTACCTGAAACTGGTCTTCGGCTTCCTCGGCATCACCGACATCGAAGTCGTGCGTGCCGAAGGTCTGGCCTACGGCGAAGAAGTGCGCAACAACGCCATGAGCGCCGCTCAGACGAAGATCAGCGAGCAACTGTTCGCCGCCGCGTAAGGCTTGCGTAAAGAACAGCTCCTGTTCAGGCAAACCCAAAAAAACTCTGTATTCTGGTTCCGCAAGGGCCAGATACGGAGTTTTTTGTTTCTGACTGTTACATAATCTGGCCCGGGTTATGCAGTCCGATGATCAACGTCTGAGTGCAACGTCGCGCCGGATCAGCGAACCTCGGAATCTCGGGCGTCGAACACAACGGATCTTTCGATTGAGTAACAACAGGGTGGGGCATCCCATGATGCGTCTTTGTGCAGCGTTACTGATTTGCCTGCTCGGCAGCCTGAATTCAGTGCACGCTGCACCCGGGCAGCACCCGCGCTGGAGCGTCGGCTACCACGAGATGACGTTCCTCGACCCGCTCGACCTGCAACCGATGCGTGCCATCGCGTTCTATCCCTCCAGCGACCGCGAACACCTGAGCCTGCTCGAAGGCTATTCGGTCGAGGCCGGCGAAGACACCAAAGTCGCCATTGGCCGTTTCCCGATGCTGATGCTGTCCCACGGCAACACCGGCACGCCACTGGCGCTGCACGATCTGGCCACGTCATTGGCACGCAAGGGCTTTGTGGTGGTGGCGGTGATTCATCCCGGCGACAACTCCAAGGATCACAGCCGCCTCGGCACGTTGAGCAATCTTTATGGCCGGCCGATCCAGATTTCCGAAGCCATTACCGCGACGTTGGGCGACCGCATGCTCGCACCCTATGTGAACGCCGAACAGGTGGGCGTGATCGGCTATTCGGCGGGTGGTGAAACGGCGTTGATTCTGTCCGGTGCACAGCCGGATCTGGATCGCCTGCGCCGTTACTGCCAGGAGCGCCCGGACGACCGCGACGCCTGCAACACCCAGGGTGAGTTGATTGTCGACCGCGACGATCTGCAACCGGTGGCCGATCCGCGCGTGCATGCGTTGCTGCTGATGGCGCCGCTGAGTCTGAAGTTCGGTCGCCATACGCTGGCCGATGTGCATGTGCCGGTGCTGCTCTACAGCGGCGACGGCGACAAACTGGTGGCCTTCGACAAAAACGCCGCCGCTCTGGCGCGCAAACTGCCAACGGCACCGGATTTCAAATTGCTGGCTGGGGCAGGGCACTTCGTGTTCATGGCGCCATGCAATGAAGAACAGATTCGTGCGATGCCGGCCCTGTGCACTGATGCCGATGGCGTGGACCGCGAAGACATCCACCGCAACCTGATATCCGAGGCCGGGCGGTTTTTCTCCCATGCCTTGGGCCGGCCGACCCGCGCGGGGATGCAGACGGCGGATCAGTGAGCGTTTACGCCATGGCCCGGCGTTTGAGCAGCAAGGTCAATCCCAGTCCGGTCACGGACAGCATGGCCGCACTGAAGAAAATCCACGAATACCCCAGGTTCAGCGCCACCGCACCCATCAACGGCCCGGCAATCGCCAGCGCCAGATCGAAAAACACCGCATAGGCACTCAACCCGGCGCCGCGACTGGAGTTGGGCACTTGCTTGATCGCCTCGACGCCTAGAGCCGGGTACACCAGCGACAGGCCGAATCCTGCCAGACCGGCACCGATCAAGGCATACGCGGTCGAAGGCGCCAGCCACAGCAGTACCAGGCCGACGGTTTCGATTGTCATGCAGGCAATTGCCGAGGTGAATCCGCCGAAACGGCCGATGGCCGAAATGAACAGTAGCCGCGACAGAATGAAACATACGCCGAACACGGTCAGGCAGTACGCCGCGCCGGTCCAGCCGCGATTGAGGTAATACAGGGTGATGAAGGTGGTCAGCGTGCCGTAGCCAATCGACGCCAGGCTCAGGCTGGCGCCGAATGGCGCGATCCGCCCGAACACCGCCCAGAACGGCAGCCGTTCACCGCGCACCACCGGCACCGACGGCTTGTTGCGGATCAGCAGCAAGGCGCCGGCCGCGAGCAGTGACAAGGCGATGCCGAGGCTCTCGAAACCATAGTCGGCCACCATCACCACGCCCAGCGGCGCGCCGATGGCAATAGCGCCATAGGACGCGATGCCGTTCCACGAAATCGAGCGCGCGGTGTGTTCGGCACCGACCTGGCCCATGCACCAACTGATGGTGCCGACGCCGATCAGGCCCTGGGCGATCCCCAGCAGCAGGCGACCGACAATCAGGATCGACAGGCTCAACAACGGCAGGCTCTGCAGCAACGTCGAAACCAGCGTCAGCACACCGCTGAGCACAATCCCCGACAAGCCATACACAATCGCCCGTTTGGTGCCGATGGTGTCCGACATGCGCCCGGCCATTGGCCGGCTGAGCAGGGTGGCCAGGTATTGCGAACCGATCACCAGCCCCGCGATCACGGCACTGAACCCCAATTGTTCGTGCACGTAGCCGGGCAGCACCGCAATCGGCAGGCCGATGCAGAGGAAGGCAATAAAGGTATAGAAAACGATGGAGACGATCTGCTGGGTGATCGCCATGGAGCTTTGCGGTGGCAGTTGCTGCGCATACATGAGGACTCGTTCGCGGGCGGCGGTGGGAGAGTCCGCATCATGGCTTGGCGCCAAACTAAAAGAAAGCAGGCTAACGATCTTTTCCTCAACGCAAAAAAAGCCCCGTCACAAGGACAGGGCTTTCTGTTTACCGCTCGATTCGACTCAGAACACTACGCCTTGGCTGCGCAGGTAATCGTCGTAGGTGCCGCTGAAGTCGGTCACGCCATTCGGGCTCAGCTCGATGATGCGCGTGGCCAGGGACGATACGAACTCACGGTCGTGGCTGACGAAGATCAGCGTGCCCGGATAGTTTTCCAGCGCCAGGTTCAGCGCCTCGATCGATTCCATGTCCAGGTGGTTGGTCGGTTCGTCCATCACCAGCACGTTCGGCTTTTGCAGGATCAGCTTGCCGAACAGCATGCGACCTTGCTCACCACCGGAAATCACCTTCACCGACTTGAGGATCTCGTCGTTGGAGAACAGCATGCGACCGAGGGTGCCACGGATCACTTGCTCGCCCTGAGTCCACTGACCCATCCAGTCGAACAGGCTGACATCGTCTTCGAAGTCGTGGGCGTGATCCTGAGCGTAGTAGCCCAGCTCCGCGCTTTCGGTCCACTTCACTGAACCCGCGTCCGGGGTCAGTTCGCCCATCAGGGTGCGCAGCAGGGTGGTCTTGCCGATCCCGTTCGGGCCGATGATCGCCACGCGCTCGCCGGCTTCAACGGTAAAGCTGAAGTTCTTGAACAGGGTCTTGCCGTCGAAGCCTTTGGACATCTGCTCGATGGTCACGGCCTGGCGGTGCAGCTTCTTGGTCTGTTCGAAACGGATGAACGGGCTCACACGGCTCGATGGCTTGACCTCGGCCAGCTGGATCTTGTCGATCTGCTTGGCGCGGGAAGTGGCCTGCTTGGCTTTCGAGGCGTTGGCCGAGAAGCGGCTGACGAACGTTTGCAGTTCGGCAATCTGGGCTTTCTTCTTGGCGTTGTCCGACAGCAGTTGCTCGCGGGACTGGGTCGCCGCGGTCATGTACTCGTCGTAGTTGCCCGGGAACAGACGCAGCTCGCCGTAGTCCAGGTCGGCCATGTGGGTGCAGACGCTGTTCAGGAAGTGACGGTCGTGGGAAATGATGATCATGGTGCTGTTACGCGCCGTCAAAATCGTTTCCAGCCAGCGGATGGTGTTGATGTCCAGGTGGTTGGTCGGTTCGTCGAGCAGCAGCACTTCCGGATCGGAGAACAGTGCCTGGGCCAACAGAACTCGGAGTTTCCAGCCCGGCGCGACTTCGGTCATCGGGCCGAAATGCTGTTCCAGCGGAATGCCCAGACCCAGCAGCAGTTCACCGGCGCGGGATTCGGCGGTGTAGCCGTCCATCTCGGCGAACTCGGTTTCCAGCTCGGCCACGGCCATGCCGTCTTCTTCGCTCATTTCCGGCAGCGAGTAGATGCGGTCGCGCTCGGCCTTGACCTTCCACAGCTCTTCGTGACCCATGATCACGGTGTCGATCACGGTGAATTCTTCGTAGGCGAACTGATCCTGGCGCAGTTTACCCAGGCGTACGTTCGGCTCCAGCATGACCTGGCCACCGGACGGCTCAAGGTCGCCGCCGAGGATTTTCATGAAGGTCGACTTGCCGCAACCGTTGGCGCCGATCAGGCCATAGCGGTTGCCGCCGTTGAATTTGACCGAAACGTTTTCAAACAGCGGCTTGGCGCCGAACTGCATGGTGATGTTAGCTGTAGAAATCAAAGGTTTTTCCTGCGAAGCGTGCTGAGTAGCGAGGGTGCAGCCGGAGCGCTTGGCCCGAGTCGAAGTGCGCTGAGGCGGGACTATCCCGTCATCAACCAAGGGGGCGCGTAAAGTTTGGCGGCGATTGTACTGGTCTGGCTCTTTAAACGATAGGGCGCTGACATTCCGATTGCCGTTTGGAGCAATCGCGAGACAGTTTTTCACAGATGAAGGTTCACTATTGGTTACAAACTGTGGCTAAAATGCCATCCATTCACCCAGTGCCTTGTCCGGCATGGGCTCAAGGATGCGCCACCGGGACGTTTTTTTGATTTCAGACCACTGCCACAGACCTTGGGCCACAGCCCGAAAGGCGCGCAGTTTGTTCACTTCTGACGTGTGACGATTTCCGTGAAACTCATCATTGCCGCTGTATATGTCATTTCCATTGCATACGTTCACCTGCGCGGTCGCGTGCGCCACAAGCTCGGTCGTCAACTGAGCGACCACTCTTCGTTCCTGGCACCGATCAACTGCTTCCTTTATCTGTTCTCCAAAAAGCCCAACACGCCGTACCTGGACCCGAAGGACTTCCCCGAGCTGAGCACGTTGCAGGCCCACTGGGAAGAAATCCGTGAGGAAGGCCGCAACCTCCTGCGCGCCGGTGAAATCAAACGCTCGAATCAGTACGACGATGTCGGTTTCAACTCGTTCTTCAAGACCGGCTGGAAGCGTTTCTACCTGAAGTGGTACGGCGACAGCCACCCGTCGGCGCTGCAACTGTGCCCACGCACCACTGAACTGGTGCAGAGCATCGGCTCGATCAAGGCTGCGATGTTCGCCGAGCTGCCGCCGGGCTCGAAACTGGTGCGTCACCGCGACCCGTACGCTGGTTCCTATCGCTATCATCTGGGCCTGGAAACGCCGAACGACGCCGGTTGCTACATCAACGTCGATGGCGAGAACTATCACTGGCGTGATGGCGAAGCGGTGATGTTCGACGAGACCTTCATTCATTACGCGGAAAACACCACCGACCAGAACCGCATCATCCTGTTCTGTGACGTCGAGCGCCCGATGAAGTATCGCTGGGCAGCGGCATTCAACAGTTGGTTCAGCCGTACCGTGATGTCGGCGGCCGGTGCGCCGAACGACGCAGGTGACCGCACCGGCGGCATCAACCGCTTGTTTACCAAGATCTACAAGATTCGCCTGCGCGGCAAAGAGCTGAAAAAGCGCAATCGCAAGCTCTACTACATGGAAAAGTGGGCGATCTTCGGCGGTTTGCTGGCGGTCTTCATTTTGATCTGACGAATCGGGCGACTGTTGCAAGACAGTCGCCCGATTTACTTTTTACGAGGCTTTTTTGGTCTTCTTCGCCGGCGCTGCCTTACTGGCGGTCTTCTTCGCCGGTTTCGCCGGGGCTTTCCCGCCGAGGCTGCGCTTGAGCAGTTCGGTCAAGTCGATCACATCAGCCGATTTGCGCTCTTCTTCTCCGGAAACCGTTTCAACGTCTTCGATCTTGCCTTCATGGGCCTTCTTGTCAACGAGTGCCATGATCTTGTTTTCGAACTCGTCCTTATAGTCTTCGGGCGTCCAGTCCGCCGTCATGTCTTCCACCAGCCGTTTGGCCATGTCCAGTTCGCCCTTTGCCAGTTGCGGCTTGGTCACTTCGCTGCCCAGCTCAAGTTCGTCGAGGCTGCGCACCTCCTGCGGCCAGCGCAGCTTCACCAGCACCAGAGCCGACTCCAGAGGCATCAACGCTGCCAGGTATTGGCGGGTGTGTAAAACGACGCGGGCGAGGGCGACTTTTTTGGTTTTGCTCAGGGTCTCACGCAGCAAGGCGTAGACCTTGCCGCCGCGCTTGTCCGGGGCCAGGTAATAAGGCGTGTCGATGTTCTGCAACGGAATCTGGTCACTGTCGACGAAGGCGAAAATGTCGATGGTCTGGGTCGAAACCGGGTGCGCCGAACGGATCTCTTCCTCGCTGAGCACCACGTAGCGGCCTTTTTCGAACTGCACGCCTTTGACGATGTGCTCTTTGGTGACTTCCTTGCCAGTAACCTTGTTGACTCGTTTATAGCCGACCGGGTCCATGCTGCGGCTGTCGAGCCAGTCAAAGTCGACGCCCTGGGATGACGTCGCCGAGACCAGTGCCACGGGGATGTGCACCAGACCGAAACTGATTGCGCCTTTCCAGATTGCCCGAGCCATGTGCCGTCCTCCGAGTGATGTTCGGGTGACCCGTGGTCCGGCGTAAAAGTTTCCGTTGTTTGTGGGGCGGCGGTAAACGGCAGGTCAAGCCGTGTTACATCTTGTTTAGCGGTGACGGGTTAACAAATCCGAACCCACGGCGTAGCGTGGACTCGAAGGCTCTAATCCACGTGCATCGAAAGAGGCCGTTCATGAACCGTTTCCTGCTTGGCATTGCGTTGCTGGCCCTCAGTGGCGGGCTGGTTCACGCCGAGGGCGCCACCACGCATTCATCGCTGTTGCTGGCGCAGAGTCCGACCGGCAACAGCAACAATCCCTACAACAGCCCGATCCGCCGGGCGAATCCCAACAGCATGCAGGGCACTCAGCCCAGCGCTCCACCCGTTCGCGGGCCGAATACGGTGCCCGTGCCACGGCCGCCGACCCTGGAAAACCGCGGCATCGGCAATGGCCAGCCGCTGCGCTCCGTCCCGAGCACGCCACCCACCTTCATCCCCAACCCACCAGCCCGTGACAGCGGGAGCAACCGTTGAATGGCAGAACCGCTTCTGTCAGCCCTTCAAACGAACAAAAGGAATCGTGCATGTTGCGTAATACCCTTCTGGCCGGCCTGTGTGCCAGTGCACTGATCGCCGCCCCGGCGTTCGCTGCCGCTCCCAAAGAGCTGCAAAGCGAGCAGGGCACTCTTGAAGTCACAACGATTACCCAGGGCCTCGAGCACCCATGGGCTCTGGCGTTCCTGCCGGATCGGCAGGGCATGCTAGTGACCGAACGTCCCGGCAACCTGCGCGTGGTGGATGCCGACGGCAAACTGTCCGCGCCGATCACTGGTGTGCCGGACGTCTGGGCCAAGGGGCAGGGCGGATTGCTCGATGTGGTGCTGTCACCGGATTTCAAACAGGATCGCCTCGTGTACCTGTCCTACGCCGAGGGCGGCGGAGCTGGTGACAAGGCCGGAACGGCGGTGGGGTTCGGGCGTCTGTCGGATGACCTGAAAACCTTGAAGGACTTCAACGTGATTTTCCGTCAGGAACCGAAACTGTCGGTCGGCAACCACTTCGGCTCGCGGCTGGTGTTCGACCGGGACGGTTATTTGTTCATCACCCTGGGCGAGAACAACGACCGCCCGACCGCGCAGGACCTGGACAAGCTGCAAGGCAAAGTCGTGCGAATCTACCCTGACGGCAAGGTGCCCGATGACAATCCCTTTGTCGGCCAGTCGGGCGTACGCCCGGAGATCTGGTCCTACGGCCACCGCAATCCCCAGGGCGCCGCGCTCAATCCGTGGACCGGAACCGTGTGGGAAAACGAGCACGGCCCGCGCGGTGGCGACGAGGTGAACATCATCGAACGCGGCAAAAATTACGGCTGGCCGCTGGCGACCCACGGCATCAATTACTCCATGCAACCGATCCCGGAAGCCAAGGGCAAAACCGCCGAAGGCACGGTCGGGCCGCACCATGTCTGGGAAAAATCCCCGGGCGTCACCGGCATGGCCTTCTACGATGCCGATCGCTTCAAACCGTGGCAGCACAACGTGTTCATCGGTGCGCTGGTGACGCAGGAATTGATTCGCTTGCAGTTCGACGGCGACAAGGTGGTGCATGAAGAACGCTTGCTGGGCGAACTGAAGCAACGGATTCGTGACGTGCGTCAGGGGCCGGATGGTTACCTGTATGTGCTGACCGATGAATCCGACGGCTCGCTGTACAAGATCGGACTCAAATAAATGCGTCATGCGGGCGGGCGAGCGTAAAGCACCACCGCCGCCCGCAATTTGCCACGACCGAAGCGGCACATTTTCTCGAACTCCCCATGGCTGACCGGCACGTGCTGGCAGTCCATGGGCTGACGATGCTGACTGTGGTCGACATCCGGGTCGTGGAGGTAGACGAAGTCTTCATCGCAATCGGTGACGATCACCCAGTGCGGTGACTTGGAACGTGTCAGGCGATAGCTGCTGATCAGCACCAGAGGCTGTCCACCGTTGGCCAGCAGTGCCGGTAAGTCCAGCGTTACGCCAATGGATTGATCAACATCGGTGTCGTTCAGTTGCGCCATGAACTCGTCATGCACCAAGCGCATGACGTCTTTTTTATGCGCATCGCGCACGCCGTCGAGAAACAGCGGCCCGGTCATGCTCAGTTGCAAACGCACGTTGAAACCCCGGCGCCACGCTGCCAGTGCCAGGCCTTGCGGGCTGCAACCGCCATGGCCGGCCGTCATGAACACCGTGGTTGCCTCGCGCCACAACTGCAACTCTTCGCGCCGCTCCAATAAGCGATCGGCCTGCAACGCGCCCATGGCCATCAGCAGGCAGGCCGGGCCGCAGGTGAAGTCGGTGGTTTGTCGGTAATAGGGGACTTTGATGTTGCGTGAGTCGCGATGCTGGAGAATGCGTTTCTCCAGGCGCAGCGCGTCGGCGTGATCCTCGTAGTAGTCATGGATCAGCGCAAAGCGCCGGTAACCGTTGCGCTCGTACAGGGCGATGGCGGCCGGATTGTCGGTGCGCACTTCCAGACGCAGGTAGGCGCAGTCGTGCTCAAGCGCGCAGGCCTCGATCCGTTGCAGCAGTTGCTTGCCCAGACCACCACCGCGCGCCTCGGGAGCAATCGCAATCGAGTACAGCCGGGCCAACGAGGTGCCGCGATGAAACAGCACCAGCGCATAACCGGCCAGTTGACCCTCGCATTCGGCCACCCACAATTGCCCGTGGGCCCGGGTGATCATCCATTGGAAACTGCGGCGGGTGAGTCGGTCCGTGGTGAAACAGTGCATCTCCAGCGTGAGCAACGCTGGCAAATCCTCAACGACCGCCAGGCGAAAAGCAGCATTCATATGACCACCGTAAAAGTTGCGTAACGAAACGGGACTTTCGAAAAACTTCGTGCTTAATAGAAAAGGTCTTGTTCTCCAACGGATCAATTTCTATGTCAGCGGTACAGGGTCATTGGCGCGAAGTATCCAGTCAAAGTTTGCCACCGGCAACTTATTTAAAACCGCAGATCAGAACTTCCAGTCAAGTGTTGATCATCGTCGAACGCAAGGAAGACTGGGCCTCGTACTTTCCCAGCGAAGACATCCTGACGGCCCAGGAATACCTCGAACAACCCCCCGACAGCGAGCCGGGAAAACGGGTGCAGGTGATCAACCTGTGTCGCAGCTACAAGTACCTGGGCCACGGCTATTACTGCTCGCTGCTGGCTGAAGCGCGGGGGCACAAGGTGATTCCTTCGGTGCGGACCATCAGCGAACTGACCCGGAAATCCCTTTACGGTCTGGCGCTGGATGACCTGGATAAAACCCTGGAAAAAGCCCTCAGCCATCATCTCTACAGCGACACCGAAGGTTTTACGCTGACACTTTATTTCGGCAGAACCCATATCGAGCCGTTGCAGGATTTGGCCCGGCAATTGTTTGAAGTATTTCCGTGTCCGATTCTGTTAGTTGAGTTCCGCAGAACTAACGGCTGGCACATCGAAGGTATAAAGTCCGGCGCCTTGCACAAGTTGCGCGACGATCAGGAAGATCAGTTCGCCAATGCGCTGGACGGCTTCAGTCGCAAGATCTGGCGTGTTCCGCGTTCGCCGCAAGTGGCGCGTTATGACCTGGCGATCCTGCACGATCCGCAGGAGGCGTTGCCGCCGTCCAACGCCCGGGCGCTGGAAAACTTTGTGCGGGTCGGCAAGGGCATGGGCATCGATGTCGAGCTGATCGAACGCAAGGACTACGCAAGGCTGGCCGAGTACGACGGCCTGCTGATCCGCGAGACCACCAGTGTCGACAACCAC
Organism: Pseudomonas sp. lyk4-R2A-10; assembly: GCF_030209075.1. Taxonomy (NCBI): domain Bacteria; kingdom Pseudomonadati; phylum Pseudomonadota; class Gammaproteobacteria; order Pseudomonadales; family Pseudomonadaceae; genus Pseudomonas; species Pseudomonas sp. lyk4-R2A-10. Next base: position 423,182 of record NZ_JARVSR010000010.1, read on the forward strand.
ACTTACCGCTTCGCCAAGAAAGCCGAAAGTGAAGGGCTGGTGGTGATGGACGACCCGACGTCGATCCTGCGCTGCACCAACAAGGTCTACCTCACCGACCTGCTCAACAGCCATCAACTGGGCATGCCGGCCACGGAAATTCTCTACAAGGAGCGACCCGAAGACTTCGAGCGGGTCGGCGAGCGCCTCGGTTTTCCGCTGGTGCTGAAGATCCCCGACGGTTGTTTCTCCCGTGGCGTGATCAAGGTCGAGAGCCAAGAGGCCTTGTTGGAAGCCACCGCCGAACTGTTCGAGCATTCGGTGCTGTTATTGGCCCAGGAATTCTTCTACACCGAGTACGACTGGCGCATCGGCGTGCTCAACCGCAAACCGATCTTTGCCTGCCAGTACTTCATGTCCAAAGGCCATTGGCAGATCTACAACCACAAGGCCAAGGGCCAGGATGTCAACGGCGAATGCCGCACGCTGGCCATCCACGAAGCGCCGCGCGCGGTGGTGGAACTGGCGGTGAAGACCGCCAACCTGATCGGCGACGGATTGTACGGCGTGGACCTCAAGCAGGCCGGCGACAAGGTGGTGGTGATCGAGGTCAACGACAACCCGAACCTCGACGCCGGTATCGAAGACGCTTATTTGCAAGACGATCTGTATTCGCTGGTGCTGGAAGAATTCGTGCGGCGCCTCGAACTCAAACGCCGCGGCCAGGCCTGGTGACCGGCCGATGATCAACAGCTTTGCACTCAATCACGGCGCCTTGCAGCGGGTCGAGCGGCTGGACGCCGAGGTGATGCTGTTCAGCGACCCCGACGCCGCCGAGCGCGACTTGCTGCACAGTCACTTCAAACTCGACGAGCACGCGCTGGCCTCGGCGCTGGATCCGGACGAGGTGTCGCGGATCGAGTTTCACCCCGATCACCTGTTTCTGATCTGGAAACGCCCGGAGAACTATTCCGGCGGCGGCAGCCTGGCGTTCGAGGTGTCGTCCTGTGGTTTGCTGTTCTCACCTGGCCAGTTGTTGGTCATCGCGACCGACGACACGCCGCTGCACGGTGTCGGTACGCGTCAGCCACTGAACACGCCGCTGGATGTGTTGCTGGACCTGCTGTTCAACAACATCCATCACTACCTCGGGCACTTGAAGGTGATCAAACTGGTCGCCCGGGAATTGCAGCAGAAATTCAACGCCTCGATGCAAAACCAGCATCTGGTGCAGATGTTCAACCTCAGCGAAAGCCTGATCTATTACATCAACGCCCTGCACAGCAACGGCGCGGTGCTGACGCGGTTGCGCAATCACGCGGAAAAGCAGCATTTCGGCAGCGAAGCGATCGGCCTGATCGACGACCTGATCATCGAAAACAACCAGTGCTACAAGCAGGCGGAAATCTATTCGACGGTGTTCTCCGGGCTGATCGACGCCCGGGGCAACCTGATGAACAACAGCATGAACAACCTGCTGCGCAAACTGACGCTGATCAACGTGGTGTTCCTGCCACTCAACCTGATTGCGAGCATTGGCGGCATGTCGGAATTCAGCATGATGACCGCCGGCACGCCGTGGTGGGTGTCGTACCCGTTGTTTCTGGCGGCGATGCTGCTGGGGGCGGGCGGGATGCTGTTCGGGCTCAGGCGTCTGGCGAAATGAAAGCAAAATTCGCCATTGACTTGCCCGCAGCACCCGGGCTAATTTCGGGGCCATGACTTCCACCGTACTGCGCTGCCAGCCAAGCATTATTACCGCCATTCCTCATTTGGCGGGCTAGCTCACGACTGCAGCACCCAACCCGCCCTAGAGGCGGGTTTTTATTTTCTGTCTCCGGGGTTCTGAATCAAACGTCAGGAGACGACCATGCGCTACAGCCCCGCCCAGCAAGCCCTGCTTGAGCAGTACGTGAAAAAGATCCTCGCCGCTCCGGTGTATGAACTGGCGGTGCGCACGCCGCTGCAACCGGCGCCGGCGCTGTCCGAAGCGCTGGACAACCGGATCCTGCTCAAGCGCGAAGACCTGCAACCGACGTTCTCCTTCAAGATCCGTGGTGCCTACAACAAACTGGTGCAGCTGAGTGATGAGCAGAAGGCGCGCGGAGTAATCACGGCGTCGGCGGGCAATCATGCGCAAGGCGTAGCGCTGGCGGCGCGGGAACTGGGTATTGCCGCGACCATTGTGATGCCGGCAACCACGCCTGAGTTGAAAGTGCTGGGCGTCAGTAGTCGCGGAGCCGAGGCGCTATTGCATGGAGAAAGCTTCCCCTTTGCCCTGGCTCACGCGCTGCAACTGGCTGAGCAGACCGGCCGAACGTTCGTCTCGCCATTCGACGATCCCGATGTGATCGCCGGCCAGGGCACGGTCGCGATGGAAATCCTGCGCGAGCACCAAGGCACACTGGATGCGATCTTCGTCCCGGTGGGCGGTGGCGGGTTGATCGCCGGCATCGCGGCGTATGTGAAATACCTGCGGCCTGAAGTACGGATCATCGGCGTCGAGTCGGAGCACTCGGCCTGCCTGAAGGCTGCCATGCTAGCGGATGAGCGAGTGGTGCTGCCCAACGTGGGCACATTCGCCGATGGCGTGGCGGTGGCGCAGATCGGCGCTTACGGGTTCGAGGTTTGCCGCTTCTGCGTGGATGAGGTCATCACCGTCAGCAACGACGAACTCTGCGCGGCGATCAAGAATATCTACGACGATACCCGCTCGATCACCGAGCCTTCCGGTGCTTTGGCGGTGGCGGGCATTAAAAAGTACGTGGCGCAAAGCGGCGCACGGAGTCAGACGCTGATCGCCATCGATTCTGGCGCCAATATCAATTTCGACAGCTTGCGACACGTCGCCGAGCGAGCGGCGGCGTGCGGCGTTGTGGCTTGAAGTTACTCGGGAATGGCCACGCCAATCTTGTCCGAGGCCGACCAGATGCGGAAACGCACTTCAACGTCCTGCGGTGCGTAAACCACGATCGGCAGCTTGCTGTTGTAGCGCACGGTGAAACCGTCACCGATCACCGGCACGAATACGCGTTTTTTCTGGGTGCCGGGCGGGCAGGCCATCAGCGTGCTCATCGGGCCGCTGACTTTTTCCAGGCGGTAGAACGGATAGCCCCAGCCTTCGAGGTTTTTCTCTTCGAGGGTGCCGCCCAGACGCTGGCGGTTGCAATCGACTTCGAGGGTTTTGCCGGCGAGGATTTCGACTTTGAAGTTTTCTTCCTGGGCCTGTTGCGGCAGGTGGATGACCTGGCGCGTGAAGCCCGCTTCGGCCTTCGGATAAGGCGCGGTGTCTTCAAGCTTGGCGGCGTGGGCGAGGGTGGACAGGCTGGCGAGCATCAGGCCGGCCGTCGCGCGGACGGTGAAATTTCCCATTGAAGCCTCCTGGCGGGTGTACGTTGGTTGACGGGCATTCTCACTGTCGCAGGCGATGAATGCAAACCGCCAGCCGCTTGCAAATTGCAGTGCCTGCACGATCGAATCTTGCATTTTGCAACTGGCCAGTTGCCTGCGTTTTGGCCAAGTCTTTGATTTGCAAGGAGGTGAATGCAACCTGATGAAAGGCACGTTTTATGCGTTTATTTGGTGCAGCGCACCGAGTTCGGGCGCCTACACTCCAATGGGCATTTCGCAGTACAGCCGCTTGTCACACCCAAGGATTTAGCGGGGACACACCCGTGGGAACCGTGGCATCGGTCGACGTGAATACTTGATTGGCAGTCTCACAGTAAGGAGAGGTTTCGCCATGTTTCTGTCTGCCTTGGAACTCCGCAACATCATTGAAAGCAGCTTTCTACCGAAACGCTGCCAGTGCACGCTGTCCCCGGATCTGTCGATGACCGTCAAGGTGTATGGCGATCACCAGACCGATCAGGTTGAGCTGCAGGTGAGTGGCATCGATGCCAGTCATTTGAACAGCTGTCGCGAAATCAACGGCCTGATCGCCGGGTTGCGCTCAGATCTTGCGCTACAAACGGCGACCCAACATTCAGTGCCGCGATCCCGAGTCGTCTAACCGACTGTTTCACCCAGTTCGACCGTCACGCGCCGGGCCTGCAAGAAGCCAAGGCCCAGCGCGAACTCGACCAGCACCGCAAGCAGAATCCCGGGGCCGGCGTGGCCGTTGAGCCATTCAGCAAACCCCAGCACCGCCAGGCCAAAACAGCCGACGATAAAGCCGTTGCTCAGCGCATTGCGCGCGATCGATACCGGCGCGTTGCGCACCAGATAAAACATCACCCCCAACGCCGCAAACAGCACCGCGCTGCGCCGTGCGACGAATCCGGCGGCTTCCGAATACTCGATGCTCCAGATCGCCAGCAACATCTGTGGTGCCAGACCCCACGCCAAGGAAAGCAGAAAACAAAGGGAGAAGGTGAGGGTCGAGAGCGTGCGGAACGACAACTGCATGGCGAATCCTTGCGGCAGTGAGGAGGGCCCCGAGCATACTCTTCGAGACCCGTGCTCGCCTACCGCAAAGCCGCAAATCAGAGCTTTCTGTCAGTTCTGGAAGCTGCAGGCGTCAGATAATTTCCGGTAACTGATTTCTTCCGGTTTACCGGTGTTGTCGAGGTACTTCATGTCGGCGGTGATGACCTTGCACTCCTGCGTCTGCGGCTCGGTCAGGGAAACCACTTTGGCGACATGCAGCGGCATGCCGTATTCATAGGGAACAGCCTTGGAGGTGTCATTGGCCTGGGCCAGCCCGGCAAACGCGGTGCAGGCGAGGGCGGTGGTGAGCAGGAACGGACGAATGTTCATGATGGACTCCGGTGCGACGGAAATGGAGTTCGGCGGATTGCCAGCCAAACCTGCCGCACTCGGCGTCAGCCAGGGCTGAGGGTGTGCGGTTCAGTAGAGTTTTTGACCGCGGCGTTAAGCGATGGTTAACCGGGCTGAACGCCGGCTGTCTGGGTGAGGATTGTTTCGCGGGGGAGACTCGGCGGATTCCTACAAGGGTGGATGCCTTGTCTGCTTTCGGGGGCTGGAGCGGGGCGGTTATGGTTTGGCGTCGCTGCAAAATCAGCGGCTTAGGTTTGGTCACCTAAAATAACAGCCCTCAAGTGTGCCATTATTCGCTCCGTGGACATCTATGTCCTCGAAGTGCATTGCAGTGGCGGCTGTGTGCAGGGTCGCCTTCGGGCGTGCTGAGTTGGGTTGTTCTCGGTTGACCAAGCCTGCGCACAGTCCGCCTCCCCATCGTTTGGTCACGGTGTCGGCGGTTACTTACAACCTAATCGAGTAACTCCAATGCCAATCCTGAAAATAAGCTCCGCTCGCTATCTCCCGCTCAACAGCGGCGTCACTGACAGCGCACCGCTGGTCATCGACACCCAAGCCAACCCGAAAGACCTCTTCGAAGCCGCCGTGCAACGCATCCGCGCCGCAGCCGACCTGCTCGAAACCCTGCACTGCCTGTGCTTCAAACACGCCGACGTCCAGGACATTCCCCACATCACCCATGCGCTGTACCTGCTGACGCAGGATGGCAGTGATCTGCTGCAGGTTGCGCAGCAGAAAATGTTGAACTGGCAGGCGCCGGTTTGATGCTGTGACTAAAAAGCGGAAGGAGTGAGGCATCAATGCACTTCACTCCTTCCGCTTTTTCTATGCGCGACTTTCCGAATTCCGTTGGAGAACTTCGAACTAGTTTCCAAGCTTGTCAGGGAAAAAGGAGAGCGGCGGGTGGGTGGCTTTCCATTCCTTTGCTACGATCTTTGATTCTTCGATTTGTTCGGCTGTCATTTTGTTGCGAATTTCGTCACTTTTTCGCTCAACATACCGTCCGATTCCACCGCTATCATCAAGCTCGCCAAGCAAGGTGAACAGTGCATACCCTTTTATCATATCGAGTGGGTAACCAACTTTATCCGGCGTATGGGCTATGTAGGCGCCATAATTGCTTACAGCAGCTTGGTAACCGGTCTCGGCTCCTAACACAAGCCAATGGCGAATGCTCTCTGTATCACCTTCTATATGCAGTATTTCAAGATAGTCCATCATTGCTTTGGGATAGCCGCCTTCAGAAGAAAGCAAAAGCCAGTTTTTAACAGAGGCGTCACGTCTTCCTGGGATAAAAAAGAAACCCTCACCTTGTCGTTCACTTACCGCCATCCAGTATTGTGCGAGGGCATATCCTGCATTTGCGGACTTCTCGAGCCAAATGCGATCAAACGTTATCTCATACATTAGATACAACGACTCAGGATCACCGTTGTTGGCTTTTGCCAGCAGCAATTCTTTGGCATGTGTAAGCCACTCAACAGGAGACTTGGCGCTGGCAGGACAGTTATCCATGATTTTGCATAAATCTTCATTTTTGCGACCTAACTGGATCATTGCATATATGGAACCATTCACTGCCGCTGTTTCATACCAGTGCTGTGCTTCTGGTGTCATATAACGGTTGCGTTTTCGCAGAGCCTCCCCTAAGTAGTACTGAGACTCGACGCTTCCAGATTGTGCCTCTTTTTCTAACGCGGAGATAGCTTCTCCGAGTTTTAACTGATTGAATAAAATAATGCCTGAAGAAGCTTCACGCACCGGCTCCGAGAAAGAGTTAGGTGTGAAGCATATAAAAACCGTCAAGATTAAGCGGTTTATTAATAACCTCACTGGTTTCAATGTCCTAATTTTTCCGGATAAAACGAGAGAGGTGGATGGGTGGACTTCCAGGTTTTTGCGAGCCTTTTTGCTTCTGCCAGCTGCTCTTTGGTCATGTTTTTTTCAACCTCGGGCAATGTGTCTTTAACATTGTTTATCATGTTTCCGCCGCCATCAAGCTCTAGCAGGTTTGTTAGTAGAGCAAATGACGTTATTGGGTCAGGTGTAAATCCGTATGTTGGCTCTATTCCCCCAATATATAACGCATAACCAAAAACACCTGATACATAGCTCGACGCAGCAGCTCGTTCATTCCAAAGTCTGAAGGACGATAAATCTTTTTTTTCCATTCTGGATGCTGCGAAGCCCATCATGCCCGGTGGATAGCCATTTTCCGCAGACGCCTTCATCCATTTTTCAATCGCATCAGATCTTCTTGATGGCAATAGGAATGTACCGCCCCCTTCTTGGTACTTAGTGGCCAAACGAAACTGAGCCAACGCGAAGCCACCTTCCGCAGATTTTTCTAACCAGTCATCATTTCCTGTTATTTTCCATAACAGATACATTGACTCAGTGTTTCCTTTTGATGCCAGTTCAGTTGCAAGCTCTTTAGCTTTATTTGTCCACTCTTCGGGCGAATGCTCCGCAAAAGAACAATTTTTCATCGTTACGCACAAATCTTCGCCCGCTTCACCAAGCCGTATCATCGAATAGATATTGCCTCTTTGGGCAGACTCTTCGTAAGCTTTTTGCGCGTCCTTAGTCATATAGTGGTTATTTTTCCTTATCGCTTCGCCTAAGTAGTAAAGTGCTTCGTCATCACCGCCGTCGGCTGCGATTCTTAGGAAATCAATTGCAGAAATAGCTTTATATTGATTGTAAAGTTCAATGCCTTTGATTTTCGCTTGAGACTGTTCCTGTGTGAGCGCGAACGATGGTGAAGTCGCTAGGCTCAACAAAATTAACGCGAAAGTCACCAATTTCATTTTTGGCTGCCTGGTTATTTTGAATTAGCAAGGGAAAGACTCTGAGTAATTGGATCAATTACCCAGTTTGTCGGGGAAAAGAGAGGCGGTGGGTACCTTTCTTTTCATTGTCACAGATTTCGAGCATTCAATCTGCTCGATAGTCATATTACCTCTAATCACTTCGTATTTAACTTTAGTGACGCTTTGAGTGGCACGGTCCGCATCACAGGCCATATTTCCCTGGGTAGAAAGAAAGTGGCGGGTGAGTGTCTTTCCATTGCTTTGCAAATGCTTTTGCTTCTGTAATCTGCGCCGGACTCATTTTGCTTGCTATTTCTGGCAGTACTTCATCGACATAAGGCTTTATGTTTCCACCGCCATCAAGTTCTGTTAAAAGCGATGTGAGCGCGTAACCTTTAACTAAGTCCAGTGGGAAGTCATAAAGGGAAGAGGCATGTGCTAGGTATGCTCCATAACTGCTTACCCCGGATTGATAGCCGGTCTTGGCCGCTTCTTCGATCCAGTAGCGAGCATCGCTGAGATCTCCTCCGTGTTCATACAGATACGCCGCATATTCAAGCATACCTGCGGGGAAACCATTTTCTGCCGACGCCTTCAATAATCGCCCAACTTCCTCCGAACGTTTCCAAGGTAGAAAAAATTTCTCACCTTCCTTGTACCGGCTTGCCAGTAGCCATTGGCTTCTCGCGAATTTGAATTCAGCGGATTTTTCAAGCCACTCTAATTGCCCAGTGTACAAATACTTAACATACATGGCTTCGCCATCGTTGTTGTTCGCTCTTTTTTCCGTTTCTTTGTTTAAAAGGTCAATCCAGTCAGTACGTTTTTTTGAGCTTTGAGTGCAGTTGTTCATTACGTTGCACAGGTCGTTTTCTGATGTTGCTAATCGCAGCATTGCATAGAGGTCGCCTTGAAGAGCCGCTGCTTCATACCAGTTCTGAGCTTCAGCGGTTATATACTGACTCTGCTGGCGTAGCTCTTCACCTAAATAAAATTGAGCCTCCGTATCTCCAGCTTCTGCTGCAATACGTAATTCGGGTTCGGCTGTTTTATATTGATTGAATAGTGTAATTCCGCGCTTTTTCGCGGCTTCTTGTTCAGGAGTGAGCTGAGCGAAAGCGTAGGTTGAAAATATTAATGCAATCAATGCCATGGCTTTTATTGGTGTGCGGAACATCTTGCTTCGTCCTTCTGCGTGTTGCATCCTCTTAACTGTTTTTCCACATGTGACAAAAGTCTTTCTTGAAATTTAGCGCGATGACGTGGGTAGTTCAATTTTGTGTAGTTCCCCACGCCAGTAAATATAGTAGTTCCAAGCGCTGTCTTTCAAAGTAATTAAGGGGGTGCGACCGTATTAGTCACCTAACTTATCAGGGAAAAAAGAGAGCGGCGGGTGTGTGGCTTTCCACTTTTGTGCGAATACTTTTGCTTCCGCTATTTGCGTTTGTGTCATTTTTGCAGCGATTTTAGGAAGCTTATCATTGACGTTGGCATCCATGCCGCCTCCGCCATCAAGTTCTTTCAATAAATAAATCAAGGCGTACCCTTTGATTATGTCATAAGGGAAGCCATACGTATCAGGCTCATGGGCCAGGTCTGATCCATACCCGTACACCGTAGTGGCGAAGCCAATTGAGGCAGCCTGTTCGTTCCAATATCGAAAACTTTCCATGTCACCCTTCTCGAAAAGAATGGCAGCGTACTCCATCATTCCCTTGGGATTGCCTCCAAGAGCAGACGCCTTTGCCCAGTTCTCGACAGCTTCCGACCGTTTCCAAGGCAACAAAAAGGATCCATTACCTTCCTTATATCGAATAGCAAGCAGCCATTGACCTTGAGCAAAACCAGACTCTGCGGATTTTTTTAACCACTCCAACTGGCCAGTCGCCAAATACATGACATAAGCGGATTCGGCGTCACCCTTTTCAGCTTTAGATGTAGCCAACTCTTTAACTATATTCATCCACTCTGCCGAAGTTTTTTGCCCGGGAGGGCAGTTTTTCATCGTCGTACAGAGATCATTATCCGAGCGGGCGAGCCTAAGCATGGCGTACAGATCACCCTGTGCACTTGCCGCTTCCAACCATTTTTTTGCCTCAGGCGTAATGTATTGGCTTCTTTGTCGGATTTCTTCAGCTAGGTAGAACTGTGCTTCAGCGTCACCTGCTTCTGCAGCAATCCGAAGTTCCGCTTCAGCAGATTTATATTGATTAAAAAGCGTAATTCCTTTTTCTTTAGCAATCGCCTGATCGCTTGTAAGCGCCATCGCGGAATGAGATGCAAAGGCTAGGAACACAAAAAAAACTTGGGCTATTGATTTGTAGTGCTTATTTTTAATCATTTTACGCTATCGTCCGGTCCGGTATAGGTTGCTTTTCCACCTGGCAAATATGTTCTTCCGTAGTGTGTAATCCGAGAGCAATAGCCGTCTAGCCGCTCGCCAAGAGTTTTTACGTGCGCTTTGTATCGGGCTCGGGTGTCGTCACTTGTTCGATCTTGAAGTCGCATAACTGCTTCTGACATGAAGTTATCCATGTGCAGGCGGTTCTCGCAGTACTTCTGGTTTTGGTTCTGCTCTTTTGTCCCAAACCTGTTCATGCACATACAGGCTTCTTCAAATTGGCTTTTCGCCTTTGAAATAGTTCCATCTTTTTCGGCGCGCTTTAATATCCAACCAAGAATGCGCTCAATTGCTTTTTGCTGAAGAAGGTGAGCTTGGTCATGACTATATTCGGAAGCCTGGCTGCTGTCGGATAGCTTTAGTGGAATTTTGAATGCTTCCGCTGCACTGGTAAGTGTCATTAGCATTGGGCCCAGCGCTCCCGGCGTAGCTGCTATGAACCACTCTTCCAGCTCTGCTTGGTTTCGATATGTCATGATGGTATGAGCAACGGTACCACCTCGACCACCCCCCGTTAACGCCTCATACAACGACATCACCATATCAACACCCTGCATATAAGACATCGCTACTTCCATGCCGGCAGCACCTAGGAAGTTGAGCTTATCGATGTAATCAGCCGCATCATCCGTCACAAAAATCAGCGATTTGTCCTGATTTTTGTGCATCTCACGGCGCAGCAGGTTAATCAGGTCAGTAACGCCGTCATACCCGACTTCAAACTGGAATTCGCCGCCGGCACCTGTGCCGACAATGAGAGAGGCCTTGAACCGCATGATGAAGCGGCCTTCGTGCAAGGAAATGCCAATGTCTGCGTTTGCACCGAGGCCGTAAGCGGCAGTAAATCCAGCTGTCAGTCTCGCTAGACTCGACCATTGGCTGGCTTTCGTGCTGTTGACGCTGTTACTCATTCCCGGTGTTGGCGCTGCGCGCAGGGCTGCTATGTCTTTTGGTGGTGCCCAGTTCAAGGCACCGGTCAGCAGAATCCCGGCTTGCACCCCAGCAAAAAGATTGAATTGGGCTTTAGCGCCGTCTTCCACCCGAACCTTGGCAGCGTCGCCCTCAAGTACAGGTTCACTTCGCGCGGTTGCGGCAGTCGCATTGGTGGTATCCGCGCGTTTTGCATCGGTGATTTCCGGAAGGTTGAGCCCGCCTTGCACGTTCGCGCGGCCCAACTGCACGCTGGAAGAAAGGAGGAGGGTTGCACCCGTATACCCCCAGGCTCTAGCGCCCAAGTGAATCGAGAACCGACCCAGGTTCAGATTTTTGCGGTTTTTCTCATAATCCAGGTAAGGCACCAGGATGTCTTTCGCTTGATCTCTCCCCGGAAGATCCATTTTCATCAATTCAACCTCACCGCGAGCGAGGTCGATTCCCAGACTTGCTTCGGCTTTGGCGGAGGCTTTGAAATTATCCGCAACGCTGAAGCTTGGGCCGCTGACTTTGGTAGCGGTGTGAATTGATGACTGCGGTGGGGTGAGGCAGCGAACCAGTTGAGCTTGAGGGCTGTTGTCGAACAGACGCAACGAGCTTCTGACTTCTTCCTTAAAAAGCAACTGACGAAGACGGAGCCCCCAATCTTTGCGCGCCCCCGCATCCTCAAACGTTTCGACCTTGTAGTTCTTTGACTTCAAGTAAGAGTGGAACATCTCAACGTCAAACCAGCCTTTTTCATCAAACCAGTCGCTCTGTTGGTCCTTGATGGCCAAAGCGCCTTGTTCACGAAGCCATTCATGGAAGGGGTTGTCGTCAGAGTCCGACTCTGCCTTTCCGTTGCTGTTACCTGGAAGTTTCTGCAAGTCCTTGCTTGCAGCGGCACCGATTTCGCTTGCGTCTTTTTTCAGCACCTTTGTGATGCCTTCAAGATTGAGCAAGCTCAAGTGTTTGACTGGACTGTTGGGGCTATTGAAAAGCGCGACTTCGCGCAAAGGAAATCCTGCCTTGACCAAGCGCTCTTCCGGTTTCGGTTGAAACTGCTCGGGCTCCCATAACAGGTGACGTAATGGCAAGGCAGCAGCCACTGCTGCCTCGGCGTCTTCACGAAGCTTCAGACGAGCTTGCTGGATACGCTGCCATTCTGCTTGCTCCGCTTCAACGATACCTGTAGGTGCCGCGACGTTCTGCCCGCTCGCGTCAATCCAGGCTTTATATTTCGAACGGATCTGCTCGGTGAGCTTGATCTGTTGCTGTTCCATCTCAAGGTAAGCCTTGAATTTCTCGATGCCTGCACTGATATCGCCAGTGTCGGGAATGAGTGCAAACTCCGGCAGGGCCAAACCGTAGTCAGCAACTTTCAAGATCGAATCAATATACGCGGCGAAGTCTTTTTCGACTTTCTTGCGCTCGTTGGCGACTTCCTTCAAATAGCCACACATCCGGGCTTTGCCATCGATTACGCAGTTAGTCGCGTCCAGATAGGCTTTTTTGTTTTTTTGGAAGTCTTCTTCTTTCAGAGTCGTCAGCTTGCCACTGGAGGTGAGTGCCGAACGTGCCTTCAGATAGGTCTGTACACGACTTCTCGCTTCGAGTGCTCCCGGAGAAAACAGGTTGCCACTTTCGTAGGTGTAGCCTGCTACTTTGGCTTGCGCGACGGCGATGTTTTTCAGCTTCTTCCATTCGCTGTAGAGCCGCTGCAGTTTCTGCCCATCAGAGTTGGCTTCAAGCAGACTCGCTTGTTGTTGATTGGCAAGTTCCCGATTGCGAGCGTATTCGCTCTGGTCCGGTTGCTTGTCCAGCGCCGCACTATTGCGGGCTTCTCGGCTGACAGCCTTCAAGCGCATAGCCATCGTGGGTTGCGCGATATCCGGCTCCTGAGCTTCGATTTCCAGCATTCGGCTTTTTTGCTCGCCTTGCAGGAAGTTAGTCAGCTTTGGCTCAAGGAAGTATTCCAGCAGCCCTGCGGTGTTCATCCCCTTGAGCCGTTCTTCTGGAGACTTGCTTACGCTGATATGTTGTTCAAGTTCATTCATCGCTTCTTTGATCGAGCTGGCAGCACGTTCTGGCAATAGATAGAACATTTTTTCCTTGGTGGCGTAAATCACCTCACCATAGGACGTCGAGCAAGGTGTCTTTACCTTGTCGAACGCGTTGGAACAACTGTCAGGCGCTTTGGGCTGCGGATCAAGCTCCAGCGCTGGCTTGCTCTCAACCGCTGCTGTTTGGGTCGATGCATTTGCAGTTGGACCGTTGAGATTTTCCTTGGGGGCTTTCGAAATACCAGTTTCCATTTCGCTTCCATTCATTCTTTACGCGGACGGGGTCATCAGGCAGCGCTGGTGGAGAGTTGCTGCAGCTGCTGAACCTTGATGAACGACTCTTCCCTGGATTGCAGGATGGTCATTGCCTGAGGCTGCGCTTCGAGCAGCGGGCCGTTGGTGATCTGGCCCAGCTTCAGTAAATGACGACCTTCATAAATGTTGTGGGCAACCAGTACATTGAGGTTTTCGACGAGGTTGGGCAGTTCCTCGTCAGTGGGTTCGCCATAGATGGCGTAATGCTCATCAACCCAATAAACCCAGCCCAGATATTCCTGAACCTTTGGCGCTGCTGGTGGCAGGTTGAACGCTGAGACGTCGCCCAGCCATTCAAGTTCCGAAACGCTGCGCCAGCTTAGCCAATGGCCCCGACTGCTGCCAAAGTGAACCGGGGCAGGGCTGTAGACGCGTTGCCATGGGCCGAATAACTGATGCGAAGTTTCGTCTGCGGTATAGGCCAATGCGGCCCAAAGGCTTGGCTTTTGGTAACTCAGAAGGCTTTGACCGCCGGACCCATCGTTGGCACGCAGCAGCCAGCGAGCATGGGCCAGTGCCTTGGCCGGCTCATCAGTGATGAGTGCAATGCCGGCGTAATCTTCTTCGCAGAGTTTTGCTGCTTCGGCAGCCAGGCGACTGCCCCAAGGCGCGATCAGCCATAACGGGCCGTCATTGGCCATTTCAGCGAAATCGGTGGCGAGAAACAGGCCTTGGGAGTCGATAGGCTCGCCGATGCGATAGAGGCGGCTCATGGTGTCAGGCTGACGGGTACGGTCAATGATGAAACACAGTGTCGAGCCGGCGCTCTCTCGGGGTAGCTGTTCGAATGTGTGGCGCGGAGCCGCCAACAAAGCACTCAGCGCTTTTACATGCATGTGCAATCCTTACGGCTGCAAGCGCCGTTACTCTGTTTTCCGCACAGCGGCGTGATACCGGATTCATTCAGTCGTTTAGGCAGCGGAATCGGGACTTTCCCAGCCTTATCCGCATCCACCACCTTCATCGGCCCCGGCAACAACGGCGCTGCCGGTGTTCCCACGCCCGGCGCGCCGCCGGTGTTGATCTTCACTTCGGCACCACTGATGGTCACGCCGCCGGCATCGGCTTTGACGAAGCTGCCGCCGGCCTTGGCGGTCAGTTCCATTGCGCCTTCGATCACGACTTTCTGGCCGGCGTAGTAGTGGATCTCGGTTCCCGCTTCGACCAGTTGCGCCGTGCCGACCTTGAGGTGCTGGGTCACGGCGACGGTCAGGTGATCGTTGGCGCGCATTTCACTGATCCGATTCAGGTGAGTGATGCGGTGTTCTTCGACCTTGAACTCGCTGTAGGTGTTGGCTTCAACCGTGTCATGCCGCTCGTTGCCGACGCGGATTTTCTGGTCGTGCTCGATGTTTTCGTCCCAGTCGCGCTGGGCGTGGATGTAGATCTGTTCCGCGCCTTTCTTGTCTTCGATGCGGAATTCGTTGTAGCCCTTGCCGCCCGGTGAACTCAGGGTCTTGAAGGTGCTGCGGGTCTTGTTCGCCGGCAGGGCGTAGGGGACGACGTTTTCCTTGTGGTACAGGCAACCGGTCACCAACGGTTGGTCGGGGTCGCCTTCGAGGAAGGTCACCAGCACTTCCATGCCGATCCGTGGAATGGCGATGCCGCCGTAGGCTGCGCCGGCCCAGCCGCTGGCGACGCGCAGCCAGCAGGTGGTCTTGTCGTCGGCCTGGCCGTCGCGGTCCCAGTGGAATTGCACTTTCACGCGGCCGTACTGGTCGCAGTGGATTTCTTCGCCGGCGGGGCCGGTGACGATGGCGGTCTGGCTGCCGAGGACTTTCGGTTTCGGGTGTTCGAGGGCAGGGCGGTAGTGGGCGTCCCACGGGGTGGCCACGAAGCTGTTGCGGTAGCCCTGGTGGAAATCGCTTTTGTTGTCGGTGACGTCGCTGGTGACGTTTTCGCCCAGCACTTGCGGCTGTTTGCCTTCGTGGAAGACTTCCAGCAACAGCCACAGATCGTTCCATTCGGCGCGCGGGTGTTCGGCCAGGGTCATGAAGTGGCCGCTGGTCAGGGTCGGTTCGTCACCTTTGCCTTCGGCGAGTTTGTAGTCGCTGCGATGGCGTTCCAGCGCGCGGGTCGAGAGGAACTTGCCGCGCTCGCGCGTAGTGAAGCGGCCGGGGTAGTCGTAGTCTTCCAGGTCCGGCATGAACGCGGATTTGACCGCGGTTTCGGGCAGGATCTTCGGTTTTTCGAAATCGTAGTCGCGGCGGCTGACGCGGCTGGTACGGGTTTCCAGGCGCAGGTTGAAGCGCTTGATCACCGGTTTGTCGGCGGTCATGCCGGAGTCTTGCTGGTAGTTGACCGGTTTCAGTTTGCGGAACACGGTCTGGTCGTCGCCGAACACCAGTTTGTGGCCGCTGCTGCTGTGCTGGAAGTGGAAGTGAATGCCTTCCTCTTCGCACAGACGCTGGATGAAATGCAGGTCGGATTCGTCGTACTGCACGCAGTAGTCGCGTTCCGGGTATTCGGCGCCGAGCTGGAAGCTGTAGGCATTGCCCAGAATCCCGCGTTCTTCCAGCACCTGGGCGATGATCTTCGGCACGGTGAGGTTCTGGAAAATCTGCTGGTCATGGTTGTGCCGCAGGTAGGCCAGTTGCGGCACCAGGCTCAGGCTGTAACGGGTCAGGGTCTTGCCGGAATCGCCTTGTTCGATGCGATACACCAGGCCATGAATCGTGCCCTCGCCAGTGGCGCCGAAGGTCAGGCAGCCAGGCTTGTGCAGGAGTTCTTCAAGATTGAGGTCGGGACGGGCGCTGACCAGTTCGAGGTCGAAACGGAACGGTTCGTTGAGGGCTTCGCGACCGGTGAAACTGAGGACTTGCAGGTCGGCGGAAGCGCCTTCGAGCGTGAGGGTAATGTGGGTAGCATTGGCGTCCAGCATGCCTTGTTTTCCGTCCTTTGGATTAGCGTGGGCGGATGGTGCAGGATTAAACGGCCTCGTTCAAGGCGCAAATGCCGTAGATGCTGCGGTCCGAACCCATAGGGAAAACCCTTAGGCCCACGGTTGGGCCCAGTAAAACAGGCACTTTCGGACGGACCAATCTGCCGCGGACGCCGAATGCAGCGTCCAGGAACAACCAGTCAGTTTCAGACTAAAGTCGCCTGTAGCACGTCAAAGCCATCTGCCATCATTGCCGTTCACCCCCGCGTGTTCACTGCCTCCCGGTTCTTAACTGGTCCGGGACGGGAGCTATTTCTGGTTGTTTGCGCCTCTGCGCAATCGTTGTTCTGTTGGAGTTTTCAATGCGTCCCCCATTTCCCCTCATCACCCCGCGCCAGTCGCTTGGCTTCGGAGCCTTTGTGCTGTGCGCCGGTTTTACCGCGCAGGTCCAGGCCGGCGGTTTTTTCGAAGACACTACGGCGAAGATCGAGTCGCGCACGGTGTACTTCAACCGCGATTTCCGTGACGGGCATACCTCCAGTGATCAGGGCGCGTCCAAGCGCGAAGAGTCGGCGCAGGGTTTCATTCTCAATCTGCAATCGGGCTACACCGAAGGCACCGTCGGTTTCGGGATCGATGCGCTGGGCATGGCGGGATTCCAGCTCGATTCCAGCCCGGATCGCAGCAACAGCGGCTTGTTGCCGTCCAGCGGCGACAACCCGCGCGGCTCGAAAGGTCAGTACGCGAAAATGGGCCTGACCGCCAAGGTCAAAGTCTCGGACACGGTGCTGAAATACGGCGCACTGCTGCCGGATCTGCCGTTGCTCAAGTACAACGACGGTCGCCTGCTGCCGACCATGTTCAACGGTGCGATGCTGACCTCCAAAGAGGTAAAGGACCTGACCTTCATGGCCGCGCGTCTGGACAAGTACACCGCCCGGGACTCGAGCGATTCGCAAGACATCCGCGTGCACTGCAAGAACAAGCGCTATGCCTGCAACACCACCGCCGATCATTTCGACATGTACGGCTTCGACTACAAGATCAACGATCGCCTGACCGCGCAGTACCACTACGCCGAGCTGGAAGACATCTATCGCCAGCATTTCGTGGGGCTGTTGGCCAATCAGCCGCTGGGTGACGGCGTGTTGAAAGCCGATCTGCGTTTGCTGAAAAGCGCCGACAGCGGCGATGCCAAAGCGGGCTCCATCGACAACCGCGCCTTGAGCGGCATGCTGTCCTACGGCATCAGCGGTCACACTTTCAGCGCCGGCTGGCAGCGCATGAACGGCGACAATTCGATGCCGTATCTGGATGGCAGCAACCCGTATCTGGTGAACTACGTGCAGGTCAACGACTTCGCCGCCGCGCAGGAACGTTCCTGGCAGTTGCGTTACGACTATGACTTCAAGGCGATCGGCATCAACGGCCTGAGCTTCCTGACCCGTTACGTGAACGGTGATCACATCAAAGTTCCGGGCAGCGATCAGGAAGGCAAAGAGTGGGAACGCGACAGCGAGTTGAAGTACGTGATTCAGACCGGCACGTTCAAGGACGTCAGCCTGCGTTTGCGTAATGCGACGTACCGGACGAACTACGAGAAGTTTGCCCGGGACGTGGATGAGACCCGGTTGATTGTGAGTTACAACTTTTCGGTGTTGTAAATCCGCGCCAAAAAAAACCATCGCGAGTTAACTCGTGATGGTTTTTTTGGCTTGGGATCAGAGCCAATGCCAGAACCGGCTCCAGAACCCGCGATTCAAATCATCCTTGCACGCCGCGTATTGCTGGCCGTACATGTCCGAGCGGTTCTGCACCTTGCGCGCCACCGGCATCAGCCACGCCTTGCTGGCGTAGGTCTTCTGGCGAAAGCCGCCCCAGCCTTCGTGGTAGTTGAGGTACTGGTTGTAGGCGTCGTACTTGTACACGCCGTTGATCGAGGTGGTCTTGTCCATGTACCAGCCAACGAAGTCGATGGCGTCGTCGAAGTCTTCACGATCGGCGCCGTAGCGACCGGTGCTTTTCTGGTAATCGGCCCAGACTTCATCCTTGGCTTGGGCATAGCCCGAGGCCGTCGAAACCCGGCCCCACGGGATCACCCACAACAGGTATTTGCGCGGCGTCTTGGCGTCATAGCGGTAACCGGACTCCTGATACATGATCGCGAACGGCACCTGGATCGGTACGCCCCAGCGCTTTTGCGTGACTTGCGCCGCGTCGTACCAATCACTTTTTTCGCGGAAAATCTCGCAGAGGTTTTCCGGCGAACGCGGTGGCGATGTTCCGCAACCGGTCAGCAGTGCCGCCAATACCAACAGTCCAACCGTGCGCCGCGAATTCAAAAGCCGTCATCCCGTCGTGCAAAAAAGGGCGCCAGTCTACGCGGTCAGGTCAACTGGTGGCGATAAGGCAAATCCGGACCTGTTTTGCTGCATGTAAGGGCGGCAGCCTGTACGGCAAACCTGAGCATGGCGTCGATTTGTTCGCGGCCGAGGTGCTGAACACCCTCCACCGAATCCAGCTCATGCTCGGTCAGCCAGGTGATCAACGCGGCCTGGAAAGTATCCCCCGCGCCGACGGTATCGGCGATCTTCACTGAAGAGGCCGGCACCGACCATGAACCGTGAGCACGGCTGAACACGGTCGCGCCTTCACCGCCACGGGTCAGGAAAACCACCTGACAGCGATGCTGCAGCCAGCCTTCGATGACGCGTTGCGGATCCTGCTCGGGATACAACAGGCTCAAGTCCTCGTCGCTGACCTTGATCAGATCCGCCAGTTGCACCAGCGTGGCGATCCGCTCGCGCCACAGGTCGATGTTCGGCTCGGGGTTGAGGCGCACGTTCGGGTCGAGGCTGATCAGGCGTTTGCCGCTTTCACGCTGAATCAGCGCGAGCAGGGTATCGGCCACCGGTTGCACCACCAGCGAGAAGGAACCGAAGTGCAGGCCACGCACTTGCGGGCCCAGCGTCGGCAGATGTGCCTGACTCAACTGCCGGTCGGCGCAACCTTCGCCACGGAAGCTGTAATGGGGCGAGCCATTGGCGCCCACCGCGACCATCGCCAGGGTGGTCGGCGCGGCGAAATCCACCAGGTAATCCGGACGGACGCCTTCATCCTGCAGGACTTGATGCAAACGTCGGCCGAGGTAGTCGGTGGACAACCCGGCGAACAGCGCCGAGTCCACACCCAAACGGCGCAAACCCACCGCCACGTTGAACGGCGAGCCACCGGCAATGGCCTTGAAATTGACTTTCGATGCCTGCCCGCCGGCATCGTCTTCGCTGAAGAAATCGAACAGCGCTTCGCCACACACCAGGTACATAGTTGTTTGCTCTTTATAAGGTTGCGACATGCAGTCGATAGCGTTCATAGGCCTGCTGGAAGGCCGCGACATTCGCGGCAACCGGCAGGGTTTCACTGTTCAGGTCGAGCTTCACGCAGCGCTCGCACAGGTCGGCCAGGGTGTCTTCGTGGCCGTTCGACCACGACTTGCACCACGCCGCCTGAATCGCCGCGCCGAGGGCTGCGGCTTCGCTTTGCTCGGTGCAGATCACTGGGGTGTTCATGATGTCGGCGACGATCTGCCGCCATACCGCGCTTTTCGAACCACCGCCAATCAGGCAAATGCTGCGGCTTTGTAAACCATTCTGGCGCAACAGATCCAATCCATAACGTAGGCCGAAGGTGGTACCCTCGACGGCGGCGCGGCACAGATTGGCCTGGTTCAGGTTATCGATGGTCAGGCCGTGCACGCTGCCGGTGGCGTGGGGCAGGGGCGGCACGCGTTCGCCGTTGAGGAACGGCAACATGCTTACGCCTTCTGCGCCGATCGGAGCCTGGGCTACCAAAGCGTTGAAGGCGTCGAGATCGAGGTTGAACAGTTCTCGGATTGCGCCGGTGGCGTTGGTCAGGTTCATGGTACAGATCAACGGCAGCCAGCCGCCGCTTGACGAACAGAAGGTCGCGACCGACGCATCCGGGCTGACCTTCGGTGCCTCGGCGTAGGCGTACACCGTGCCGGAAGAACCGAGGCTCATGGTGATCGCCCCCGGCTGAATATTGCCGGTGCCGATGGCGCCCATCATGTTGTCGCCGCCACCGCTGGACACCAGCGCGCCGGGGTTGATGCCCAGCTGTTCGGCAATGGCGGGAAGGATCGTGCCGACCGCTTGATGGGCGTCGATCAGTTCCGGCAGCGCGGATTGTAGACGGCCGCTGGCGTCGATGTCGCGCAGCAGCTGCAAATCCCATTGGCGGGTGCGCACATTGAAATAGCCGGTGCCGGATGCATCGCCGTATTCGCTGCACGCACGACCGGTGAGCCAGAAATTCAGGTAGTCGTGGGGCAGCAGAACTCGCGCGATGCGGGAGAACACATTCGGATGCTGCTCCTTGGTCCACAACAGTTTGGACACGGTGTAGCCCGGCGCGATGACCACGCCGAGGCGTTCCAGCGAGCCTTGCTCACCGCCCAGATGAGCGAGCAGTTGATCGTTCTCTGGTGTGGTCTCCGTGTCGCACCAGAGCTTGGCCGGGCGCAGGACCTGGCCTTGGTCGTCAAGCAGTACCAGGCCGTGTTGTTGGCCGGAGACGCCGATGCCGAGGATCGACTGGCCGTCGACATTTGCCGCCAATAAAGCGCGACGGGTGCCGAGGGTGAAGGCTTCCAGCCATTGCGCGGTGTCTTGTTCGCGACGACCGTTGGCGCCGCTGATCATCGTGTGCGCGGCGGCGCCCTGGCCCAACACCTGACCGCTGGTGGCGTCGAGGATGATGGCTTTGGTGCCTTGGGTGCCGCAGTCGATGCCGAGGAATAGTTGTTGTTTGTGCATGGTGTGAACCTGTTGGTTTTTTGGCGACTTCTAAAGCCACCCCTCACCCCAACCCTCTCCCCAGAGGGGAGAGGGGGAAAGGGAGCAGATTTGTGTAGGTTTCAATTCCTGAGTTCGGCTCCGGACTTTCAGGTCGATGTACCTCGGATAAACACCTCGGTCGGCTCCCTCTCCCTCTGGGAGAGGGCTGGGGTGAGGGGCTTTTCACGCCAGAATACGCTCGAGAGTCCGAGTGACGCCTTCTTCTCGCAAGCTGTTCAGACACCACTCAAACGCCGCAACAAACTCTGGCGAACGCGGTATCGCCGTACCGAAGATTTCTTCAACCCCCAACAACCGCTCAGTGATCAAAGCATCCTCCGCCACCAACCCCTGACAGAACGCCGCCCGAGGATCCGGAACCGAGTAAGTGTCGCCATTCTCATCCACGCCCTTCAGGTAAAGGGCCCAGGCCGCCACCACCAAGGCCGCGCGTTTGGTCTCGCGCCCATCGGCAATCAACCGATTGATCGTCGGAATGGTGAACTTGGGAAACTTCGACGAGCCATCGGAGCAAACCCGTTCAAGCTGATCGGCAATCGCCTGATTGGAGAACCGCGCCACCAGCGTGTCCTTGTACTCGGTGAGGTCGATGCCCGGCACCGGCGCCAGCTGCGGAGTCACGTCCAGGTCCATATAGGCGCGCATGTAGCGCACGAACAGCGGGTCGTTCATGGTTTCGTGAACGAAGCGGTAACCCTTCAAAAAGCCCAGGTAAGTCAGCGCCAGATGGCTACCGTTGAGCAGTTTGATCTTCATCTCTTCGTAGGGGGAAACATCGTCGGTGAACTGCACGCCGACCTTTTCCCAGGCCGGGCGGCCGTTGACGAACTTGTCCTCCAGCACCCATTGCACAAACGGTTCGCAGACCACCGGCCAGGCGTCATCGACGGCGTGCTTGTCCGCCAGTTGCAGGCGATGGGCGATGCTGGTCATCGGCGTGATGCGATCGACCATGGCGTTGGGGAAGCTGACGTTGGCGTCGATCCAGTCGTGCAGGTCCGGATCCAGCGAAGCAGTAAAGGCCAACAGTGCCTTGCGGGTCACCGCGCCGTTGTGCGGCAGGTTATCGCACGACATCACCGTGAACGCCGGAGTGCCCGCCGCACGCCGCTTGGCCAACGCCGCACAGAGGAAACCGAACACGGTTTTCGGCTGTTGCGGGTTCGTCAGGTCGTGCTGAATCTGCGGCAGGTGCGCCATGAATTCGCCGTTGCTGTCGTCGATGCAATAACCGCCCTCGGTGATGGTCAGCGAGACGATGCGGATCTGCGGATCGGCGAGTTTGTCGATCAGCGCCTGGGCGCTGTCCTCGGCCAGCAGCATGTCGCGGATCGCGCCGATGACCCGGACTTCGGTGTCGTCGCTGTCGCCCAGTTCGAACAGGGTGAACAGGTAGTCCTGCTCCTTGAGATCGTCGCGGGCGCGGCGGTCTTCGGCGCGCAGGCCAACGCCGCAAATCGCCCAGTCCAGTGCTTCGCCGGTGTTCATCAGCGCATCGGTGTAATACGCCTGATGCGCGCGGTGGAAGCCGCCGACGCCAATGTGGGCGATGCCTTGGCGGGTGTCGCTGAGGCTGTAGGCCGGCAGTTTCACTTCGGCGGCCAGGCGGTTGAGGTTTTGCTGGTTCAGTTTCATCGGGTCAGTCTCGAAATCAGGCGGCCGCGCGCAACGGGCGGGTCAGCGCCACGCCGTTGGCATCGAACAGATGGCAGTGGGAGGCGTCCAGGTGCAGGTTCAGTTGTTCGCCGTAACGGCTCGCCAGATCACCGCGCACGCGCATGGTCAGGGCTTCGCCGGCGTTGGTCTTGACGTGGCAGAAGGTGTCGCTGCCCAGTCGTTCGCTGACGTCGGCGGTAACTTGCAGGGTGCAGTCGCCCGCTTGCGCCAGTTCCAGATGTTCCGGGCGAATACCGAGAGTCACGGCGCTGCCGACGCTCAGGTTCGACGCGTTGAACGGCAGGGTGATGCGGGTGCCGGCGTCCAGCGAGACTTCGCAGCTCGCGCCGTCGATACGGGCGATCTGGCCTTTGAGGAAACCCATTTTCGGCGTGCCGAGGAACCCGGCGACGAACAGGTTGGCGGGGTGGTGATACAGCTCCAGCGGCGAGCCGACCTGTTCGATCTTGCCGCCATTGAGCACCACGACCTTGTCGGCCATGGTCATGGCTTCGACCTGATCGTGGGTCACGTAGATCATCGTGGCTTTCAAATCTTTGTGCAGGCGCAGCAGTTCCAGACGCATCTGCACCCGCAAGGCGGCGTCGAGGTTGGACAGCGGCTCGTCGAACAGGAAGATTTTCGGGTTGCGCACGATCGCCCGGCCGATGGCCACGCGCTGACGCTGGCCGCCGGACAACTGTTTTGGCTTGCGCTCGAGCATCGGTCCGAGTTCGAGAATGCGCGCCGCTTCGCCGACTTTCTTCTCGACTTCAGCTTTCGGCACGCCGGCCAGATCGAGGGCGAACGACATGTTTTTCTTCACGGTCATGTGCGGGTACAGCGCGTAGGTCTGGAACACCATCGCCAGATCGCGCTTGGCCGGGCTGACTTCAGTGATGTCGCGCCCATCCAGTTCGATGGTGCCGCCGCTGACCTCTTCAAGGCCTGCGATCAGTCGCAACAGGGTGGATTTGCCGCAGCCCGACGGGCCGACGAAGACCACGAATTCCTTGTCGTTCACTTCAAGGTCGATGCCCTTGATGATGGAAAAACCTTCGAAGCCTTTTTGCAGATTCTTGATTTTCAGGTTGGCCATGGTGGCGCTCCTCTTGCGAATTCTTATTTGACGGCGCCGAACGACAGACCGCGCACCAGTTGTTTCTGGCTGATCCAGCCGAAGATCAGGATCGGCGCGCAGGCCAGCGTCGAGACGGCCGACAACTTGGCCCAGAACAATCCTTCGGGGCTTGAGTAGGAAGCGATCAGCGCGGTCAGTGGCGCGGCTTTGGACGAGGTCAGGTTCAGCGACCAGAACGCCTCGTTCCAGCACAGGATCAGCGACAGCAGCACGGTGGACGCGAGGCCACCCTTGGCGATCGGCAGCAGCACGCGGAGCATTTCCTGGGCGAGGGTGGCGCCGTCGAGGCGGGCGGCTTCGAGGATGTCCTTGGGAATGTCCTTGAAGTAGGTGTAAACCATCCAGACCACGATCGGCAGGTTGATCAGCGTGTAGATCACGATCAGCGCGATGCGCGTGTCGAGCAGGCCGAAACTCTTGGCCAGCAGGTAGATCGGCATCAGCACGCCCACCGGCGGCAGCATCTTGGTGGAGAGCATCCACAGCAGCGTGCCCTTGGTGCGCTGGGTTTCGTAGAACGCCATCGAGTAGGCCGCCGGCACCGCGATCAGCAGGCAAAGAGCCGTGGCGGTGAAGGAAATCACCACCGAGTTCCAGGCAAAACTGAAGTAATCGCTGCGCTCATTGATGTGCAGGTAGTTCTCCAGCGTCGGCGTGAAGATGAACTGCGGCGGCGTGGCGAAGGCGTCGATTTCGGTCTTGAAACTGGTCAGCACCATCCAGAAGATCGGGAAGAAAATGATGATCGCGATGGCCCAGGCCAGCGTGCCGAGCAGCAGGCTTTGCAGCCGGCGGGATTGTTGAAGAGTCATGGCAGGCCTCAGGCTTTGTCAGTCAGGTTTTTGCCGATCATCCGCACCAGAATGATCGCGGCGATGTTGGCGATGACCACGGCGATCAGGCCGCCGGCCGAGGCCATGCCGACGTCGAACTGCACCAGCGCCTGGTTGTAGATCAGGTAGGCGAGGTTGGTCGACGCGTAGCCGGGGCCACCGTTGGTTGTGGTGAAGATTTCGGCGAACACCGACAGCAGGAAGATGGTTTCGATCATCACCACCACGGCAATCGGCCGCGCCAGGTGCGGCAGGGTCAGGTGCCAGAAGATCGCGATCGGGCCAGCGCCATCGAGGCGCGCGGCTTCTTTCTGTTCCTGGTCGAGGGACTGCATGGCGGTCATCAGGATCAGGATCGCGAAGGGCAGCCATTGCCACGAGACAATGATGATGATCGACAGCAGCGGGTAGTGCGCCAGCCAGTCCACCGGCTGCGCGCCGAACAGTTTCCAGAGGTAGGCGAGGATCCCGGACACCGGATGGAAAATCAGGTTCTTCCAGATCAGCGCACCGACCGTGGGCATGATGAAGAACGGCGAAATCAGCATCACTCGCACGATGCCGCGACCGAAGAATTCGCTGGCTTCCAGCAACGCACTGATCAACACGCCGAACACCACGCTGATCAACAGCACGCTGCCTACCAGCAATAAGGTGTTGGTGGCACCGGGCATGAAGCCGGAGTCGGTCAGAAAGTAGGTGAAGTTTTCCAGCCCGACGAATTCGTTGGTGCCCGGGTCGAGCAGGTTGTAGCGGATCATCGAGAAATAGACGGTCATGCCCAGCGGCACGATCATCCACAGCAGCAACAGGGCCACCGAAGGGCTGACCAGGAACCAGCCGGGATTGGCCACGCGGCTTTTGCGCCGGGGCTGCGACAGGTCGATGTGGGCTTTGGCAGTTGAAGTATTCATGGTGATCACAACCGTTTTAAAAGGCAGACTCGATCCACTCTGGGAGCGAGCCTGTTCGCGATGAGGGTGGTCCATCCGCCACATTTATTGAGACCGGATTACCGCTATCGCGAGCAGGCTCGCTCCCACATGGAAATGCGCAGGATTACTTCGGATAACCCGCGCGCTTCATCTCGCGTTCGGTGGTTTGCTGGGCGGCGGTCAGCGCTTGGTCGACCGTGGTCTGGCCGATCAGTGCGGCGGAGAACAGCTTGCCGACCTGTGTGCCGATCCCCTGAAACTCGGGAATGGTCACCAGTTGAATGCCGATGTACGGCACGGGTTTGAGGGTCGGTTTGCTCGGATCGGCCGCTTTCAGCGATTCCAGCGTGACCTTGGCAAACGGTGCGGCGCTCATGTAAGCGTCGCTGTAGGTCGAGGCGCGGGTGCCCGGCGGAACGTTGGCGATGCCGTCGGTCTTGGCGACCAGTTCGCCGTACTCTTTGGAGGTAGCCCAGGCGCTGAATTGCTTGGCGGCGTCCTTGGCCTTGGAGCTGGTCGGAATCGCCAGCGCCCACGAGTACAGCCAGGCCGAGCCTTTGTCGGTGACCTGATGCGGCGCGTAGGTGAAGCCGACGTGATCGGCGACCTTGCTTTGGGTCTTGTCGGTGACGAACGAGCCGGCGACGCTGGCATCGACCCAGATCGCGCATTTGCCGCTGTTGAACAGGGCGAGGTTCTCGTTGAAACCGTTGCTGGAGGCGCCCGGCGGGCCGGATTTCTTCATGGTGTCGACATAGAAGTTCAGCGCGTTTTTCCATTCCGGACCGCTGAATTCCGGTTTCCATTGCTCATCGAACCAGCGCGCGCCATAGGCGTTGGCCACGGTGGTGATCAGCGCCATGTTCTCGCCCCAGCCGGCCTTGCCACGCAGGCAGATGCCGTATTGTTCCTTGTCCTTATTGGTGAGTTTCTCGGCGAAGCCGGCGATCTGCTCCCAGGTCGGACGCTCCGGCATGGTCAGGCCGGCGTCCTTGAACAGGTCGGTGCGGTAGTAGGTGATCGAGCTCTCGGCGTAAAACGGCAGGGCGTACAGCGAACCCTTGACTGACAGGCCTTCGCGTACGGACGGGAACACATCATCGAGGGCGTAGCTGGCCGGCAGATCCTTCATCGGCTCCAGCCAACCCTTGGCACCCCAGAGTGCGGCTTCGTACATGCCGATGGTCAACACGTCGAACTGACCGCCCTGGGTGGCGATGTCGGTGGTCAGGCGCTGACGCAGGACGTTTTCTTCCAGCACCACCCAATTGAGCTTGATGTCCGGATGCTCGGTCTCGAAGGTTTTCGAGAGCTTTTGCATGCGGATCATGTCGCTGTTATTGACGGTGGCGATGGTCAGGGTCTGGGCGCCAAGGCTGACGCTGCTGAGGGTCATGCAGGTGAGGGCCAGCAGAGCTTTTGCAGTGGGTTGCATCGTGCACTCCTTTTCTGCACCCGGCGGGGGGCAGAAGGACAGTTATTGTTTTTGTGTTCTTCCGGCGGGGGAAGAATGTGCACTGATTACAGCCTTCTGACGCAGGGCTGACAAATCATCCCTAGCACTTGAATCGATACTTTTTTGCACTCGGGATTGGCGCGATAACCGCAGGGAAGGGCGTTTCAGCAGGGCGAAGGGCGCGAAACCGTACAGATTTTCCTGCTCAGCCGTGGTTTTGCTCGGTCAGGCGCTGCACCACCAGCCGCCGGTAATGCGATGGCGTCATGCCTTTGAGCTGCTGAAAGCGCCGATTGAAATTGGAAATATTGTTGAAGCCCGACTCGAAACACACCTCGGTCACCGGTTTGTCGCCATCGGCCAGTAACTCGCAGGATTTGCTGATGCGCAGGCGATTGACGAATTCGATGAAATTGCGCCCGGTGGCCTGCTTGAACACGCGGCTGAAATAGGTGGGTTTCATGCCCAGGTGCTCGGCGACTTCCTCAAGGGGTAGCTCGCGGGCGTAGTGGGCGAAGATGTAATCCACCGCGCGGTTGGTGCGGTCGATGTTGTGCTCGTCGGCCAGTTGCGGGGTGGTTGCGCCGGACAGCAGTTGGTAGTCGTCGCACGCCGCCAGCAATTCCATCAGGATGAAAAAGTGCCCGAGACGGGTGATGCCGGTTGAATCGGCGATGCGTTGCATCAGGGTCATGGCCTGGCGAATTGTCTGCGGCGAGCGGAATTCGATGCCGTACTGCGCACGTTCGAGCAGCGGTGCCAGGGTCTTGAGTTCGGCGAATACCTGATGGCCGCTTTCGAACAGTTCATCGGTGAAGTTGACCAGCATGTCGCGTTTCTCGACCACTTCATCTTCGGCCACCTGGCTGATCCAGTTATGCGGCAGATTCGGGCCGGTCAGGAACAGGGTCTGTGGATAGAAGTTGCCGATGTAGTCGCCGATGAACACCTTGCCCGAACTGGCGACGATCAGGTGCAGTTCGTACTCCTTGTGAAAATGCCAGCGCACCAGCGGGCAGGGGAAACCGTGCTGGCGATAGATGATGGACAACCCGTTGTGGTCATCCATCAGCTCATAAGAAGGGTCAGTCACGCGGGCTGTTCGGGTCATGGCAGAGCGCTTTTATTGTTATCGCCCGGTGATCATGCCTCGTTCCTCGTCGGTTGCGCCAGTTTCCATTGCCGCTCAGAGCGCCCGTTCTCGGGCTTTCATCAAGTTGGCAATCCGGCAAATCTCTACCAGGTCCGACTCTTCGATGAAGTCGACATTGATGATATTGCACTTCAATGCCCAGTCACTTTTGTCCAGATCGAACCATTCGTTCAACTGGTCATGGATGTCGACGGGACCGCCCAGGTAGGTATAACTGGTGGCGGACAACGACCAGGGACGCCAGGAGCCCGGTGGATTCTGCATGACACTACCGATGAACGCCCTCAGCTCGTCAGGCGTAGTCGTATCGGTGCCTGACCACTTATGGCTTACATAATCGTGGAATATCGTGTGATCAAGTTCTATGCCTGGACCGGCAGCGAACACTCGCTGTTGCGGGCTGGCGCGCTTCAGCTCCCGCAGGCTCAGGGCCGCGTTCCAGCGCGGGATCAGTCGATGCCCGAGAAAACTGCTCATTATTTTATTGAAGTAGTCGTGGTCGAAGTCTTTGCCATCAAGTTTGTGGAAATCAAGAACAATGAACTCGTCAGGGTTTTTTTGCAGAAAAAGTTCTACGTCGTTGATCAGTTGCCCTAATGTCCGAGAGTTTCGAAAACCATTATGGTGAAGAATGAATTTTTTTGGACCTTCCGCACTGGCTTCATAGCTCAGGCGAATATCCAGCGCTCTGGAACCATGGTGCAGTTGGGCGTAAAAGGTATCGTGCTGACATACCAGCCAATGGCGAGGCGGGCCGAAGATTGGGTAGTCGGCGCGCCAGTCACTGCCTGCGTTGTGGGTGCCGGGCAATGTCAGTTCAGCGATTGTCAGTGTATCAATGGCGGGCGTTGAGCCCATCCAGTTATTGTTGCTCATTTATGTATCCTGCGTGATTTAAAGAGTTGTTGGCAATTCAATTTTTTATTTGAATGGCGCTTGCAGGATGTTTATAGCGTTTAACTTTTTTAATGGCTATTGGTGGACTGATGCAAGTTGTTGGTGATTGTTTTTATAATTTTCCGTCATCTCATTTGTTCCGGTTTTTTGCTTCGATCCACTGCGCCATGTACTGAGTACTTTTGTGTGCGTGATGACGCAACATACTGCCTGTGAAGTTGTTTTTTCTGAGTTGCGCCAGATGTTCACGGCAGTATTTTATTTTCTCAATAAGGGCAGGACCATGAATCGCTTGTTGATAGCGATCACGCAATAGCGTGCTGCCTTGAGTTTGAGCGGTTTGCCACAGCCCTTCGTCCTTGTACAGCTGAACCGCTGCATCGGCGAACGCCCGCGCCGACTGCGTCACGGCTCCTGGCCAGAGATGATCCGTGTGCATACCTTCAGCACCGATCGGCGTCGTCACGCTGGGCGTTCCGCAGAGCATGGCATCGATCAGCTTGCCCTTGATGCCAGCGCCGAAACGCAGGGGGGCCAGGCAAACCCGGGCATCGGACATGACCTGCAATGCATCCTCCGCCCAGTTCATGATGTGAAAACCCTGGGACGCATTGTGCAGCGCTGTTGCCTTGGGCGGCGTATACGCGCCGTAGACATGTAATTGTGCCTTGGGCAGTTGATCGCGAATCAGCGGCCAGACTGTCGTCTTCAGCCACAGAACGGCGTCCCAGTTCGGGGCGTGACGGAAATTGCCGATACTGAGGAAGTGCGCGCGCTCCTCGAAGGGTTTTGACGGTGTGCCGAGTGGTTCGACCATCAACGGACACCAGTGCAACAACTCCGGTGGCAGCTTGAACTGTTGCACCAGCAACTCGATTTCCACTGGCGAGATCATCAGGTTCAGATCGCAACGATAAAGCGCGGCGATCTCGCGCTTGGCCAGATCGGTTTCGGCCATCAGTTCGAACTCTTCGGCGAGCGCCGGGGCAAACAATCCTCGGAAATCGTTGGCGTCGTCGCTGAGCTTCAGTCGATCTTTCAAGCGCTGGTGTCGAGCATGCCGCAGGCTCTGCAGGTCCGACGTTTCCAGAACGCGCAAGGCAGCGGGGCAGTGTTTCTCCACTCGCCAACCGAACTGTTCTTCGATCATGAACTGGTCGAACAACACGATGTCCGGGGCCAGTTCACTGATAAACACATCGAAACTGCTGTTGTTCAGTTCGATCGGTACTTCGTGAATGCCCAGCGCAGTCAGATCGGCGCGGTGCTCACCGGTACCGGCCGGGCTGGCAAAGGTAACTTGCCAGCCTTGTCGCAGGAACGTCTCGAGAATCTGCATCACATGTCCGCTCGCGGCGGAGGAGCGAGGTTCCGGCCAGACGTAACCAATGACGAGGACTTTGGTTGCGGGCTGACTCATGAGTAACGATTCCTGGGACAAAGGGACAAAAAAAGGCGCGCGAATTAGAACACAATGCGCGCGCCTGCCAATCCGCTTTTTATCAGATCGGTGCCTTGCTCAGTTTGAGTCGCAACGAGCCGTCGATGAAGCCAAGCCTGTTGGTGTTTTTCAAGCCGTTCTGAATGCGAGCGAGATTGAGCAAGAACGTTTCCCGGTGTGTCCGTGCCTGATCGAGCATTGATACCGCCAGTGAGTAGGAATCGGCGTTGAGCAATGCCGGATGCTTTTTAACGAGCGACGGCAGCGTATTTTCGATAAGCCCCAACAACTCGAAGCCCTCATCATGAGTGGCCCGGAAATGCGGATTGGAAAGGTTTTTAGGGTGCGCTTTGTGAGCATCCTTGGCGAAATCCAGCAATCCGGCCACGTCCATATCGGCAGGCCCGGCGCCGGCCTGTTTCAATTGCCCGTAATACAAGTCCAGTGTGTCCGGCGCGCCGTGAGCCATTTCATGAACCAACACATCTCCAATCCGGCCATCGTCGTACTTGGCCATACGGTAATAGTCGTCCAGTCCGTCGGGGTAGATCACCAGAAATCGCTCCGGAGGGTTTTTCAAGTACGAGCCGTCGAGGACGCTGGCCTTCCAGCGCCTGTAAACCGGCGGCCGCAACGCAGCGTTGGCTTCCGAGCCTTTTTTGAACGACATGTTGGCAAGCGTGACGTAATCCAGATCGTTGCGCATGTTGTGCAAATTGGCTTTCACATGCCTGAGTACTTCATCGGAATCATTGCCAAAGACGTGCTTGAGCACCGCGCGCATGTCAGCGTTGTCGTTATCCAGGAGCATCAGAACAGCATTATCGAGTTTTGATTTGGCTGTCGGCAGGGCTCTTTTCACATAGGCCCGGGTATAACTGAAGGGTTTCGAGCGACCGAAGAGTCGGCGAAGCGGCGCCAAGGGCGAGGCTTTAAGGTTTCTCAACTTGGGTCCCCAGGCACCGCCAACCCTGTGATTCAGTGCATACCAGTCACTGTTTCGCTGAAGTGCCAACAGACTGACCGCATCCCCCGGATTATTCGCAGCCTTCCAGGTACCCTGAAACAGGTCTGATTTCTGCGCAGCCTTGACCAGATCGTAGGATTGCGCGCTTCCAGTCAGTTTGCGCAACTGGCCGGTGGCGGTTTCCAGAGTGTTCAGCCCGTATTTGCTCAGAAGCAGCACGCCCTTTTTGGCCAGGCGCCCACCTTGCACAGCCAACGTCGGCAACCCGTCCAG
This sequence comes from Pseudomonas sp. lyk4-R2A-10, assembly GCF_030209075.1. NCBI lineage: Bacteria > Pseudomonadati > Pseudomonadota > Gammaproteobacteria > Pseudomonadales > Pseudomonadaceae > Pseudomonas > Pseudomonas sp. lyk4-R2A-10. The sequence continues at coordinate 454,954 of NZ_JARVSR010000010.1, forward strand.
CGGGTTGAAAATGGACACCGAAAAATGCGCCCCTGCCTTGGCAATGCTCAGAGCCTTGGCGGTCGTCGAGGTGGTCTTGCCGGCGATGCCGGCAATTGTGGCACCGAAACCGACAACCAGTCCCAGCAACGCCAGACCGTCGAGAATGCAGCCGCCGATGCCCTCGGTTACTTGAGACGCGTCGCCGGATCGCAGGTCCTCTATACATTTCTTGAAAGGCACGATGACATTGATGATGGCTTCATTCACCTGATCATTTTCGGCGCGTATTTGCTGCAGTTCGGTCTTTGCGTACAACGATGAATACAGTTCGTCACGAGTGGCCACCGGGTGATTGCCCAGTACCCCCTGCGCCAAGGATTGGAAGGCTGCGGAAAAGAAAAGCGGAACCGGATGCACTGCCTCGGACGTCAGGGTGAAATGCCAAAGCTTTTCCACGACCGCGCCAGACTTCACACCGTGTTTCGGCTCGCTGCCATTGAGATAGGCATCGAGGTCAAGAGGCCATTGGCGCTCGAGTTTTTTGGGCTGAAAGTCCGTGTCCGCGCCTTTGTAGGACAGTGAAGGCTCTTCATACACAACCCCGGTGGAACGCAACATGTCGGCCAGCTCCGGACGCTCGCGACAAAGTCCCCTGAGAGAGAACAGTTCATAACAATGGAATGCCTTACCGTTTTGGCAGCCCAGAATAATGCCGTAACGCCCCTTGGCAGCATTGCGATGGCGTTGGGTTTCTTCAAATGGATTGAGCGTGTTTACCGACTTTCGAACGGTATATAACGTGATGAAACCATTGGCCAGCATTGTCCTGTCACGTTTGGGCAAGTTTGACACTGCCATTTTGATGATGGACTGGAGGCTCTTCTGCAAAGTTTGATGGTATTGCTCAAAAACCTCGTCGAACAGCGAGTCGATTGGTTCCAGTTCGCCGAGCCGTGAGAAGGCGTTAGCGGGGGGATTGAATGCCTCGGTGGTTATGAACTTGTCCGTCAACTTGCCGGCAACGACCAGATCACCTGACAGGTAGAGGTCGAGAATCGAAACACGGAGTCTCTCTATTTTTGAATGTTCGCCGTTTGCATTACTCAGGCTGACAGGATGATAAAGCAGTAACCATTCCAGAATGTTGCGTTCACCCAATGACGGGTCGAACCTGGCTTTGAATACTCGTTGTTCAAGATAATCGCCTGCCGGCAAAACGCGTTTCAGCGCTTGCAGTGCCAACTCCCGTCGATCAGGCGGAACAACCGAAATACCTGTTTCGACTTCATTCAATGCTTCGGCATATTCGCTGAAACGGTTGGCGGCGATGATGAAGGCATCTACGTCATATTCATTTTCCGTCGTCGCAGGCAAGACACCGTTGAGCATTGCCCACTGGATAACCGGTGTGATGGTTGCCAGTTCGTGCATCGCACGTTGAGCGCTACTGACGGGCGCCAGTTCAGAAAATGCCTTCACCCGGGCGTAGGTCATCAGGCGCGAAGCGCCGGGCGCAGCGAGCTCAATCAGTGCGACCGCCTGGGACAGAATGACCCAGCCAGGCTTGCCGATCGTCAATTCGACGGGCATTTGCTGAACGAGGAACTGGGGTGCCGCGCCTGCCAGCAACAGGTGTGCGGCCAAAGGCCCCAGTTCAGGTTCCAGCTGCGTTTCGACGATCAGTTGTTTTTCAAATGCCTGTACCACCTGCGAAGGGGTCCTCAAAGCATTGTCCGGTTGATACAGAGCAAACCCGGCGATTGTTTTCGCATGCCGTTCGACATCGACTTTCAGATCCAGAATCAACGCGGTGGCTGCCAGACATTTGATTTGTCGTTTCGCCACTTCCCGGTCAGCTTGTTCCAGGTGCCATTGCAGCCGCTGATGCAGAACTTCACCCAGCATCCTGGCTTTCGGCGAATCGAGAAAGCGTTCCAGGTAGTCGGCCGCGCGTTCGCGCCGACCAACTTCAGGCACCTGGCGCAGATCGTCCGTTGCAATGAACTTCAACAGACTGGACTGACCTTGCGTGAGTTCGTCAGTGACCAGCGTGATGGTTTTGCGTGCCTCTGCCGACAGGTGAAAAGGCGAGTCGACGGGTTCCCCCAGCAATTGATAAAAGTCGGCTGTATCCGGGCTTTGCGGAATTTCGAACTGAAGAAACTCGACCAGATTACGCACTTGTTCAACATTGCCGGGCAGGGTGTATTCATGAAAGCGAAGCCACTGATCGACTGCAAAAAACTCCCCGGAAAAAACACAGCCGCCGGTTTTTACCGCGCAGTCCCCCAACATCAGGATGTCATTGAGCAAGTCGGTGCTAATGGCGGGGTCGTTGGTGATATCAACCCATCCATCCTTGATCAGGATCCTGAGTCTGGCCTGCTCATCAATACAGACAACAGTGTCATCAGGCAGGGAATGTTTCTGCGCAAGGAAAGCAAAGTCCTCGGTTTCAAGCATCTTTGACAAAGCGACGCGGGCAAATTCCAGGGCATTATCAAACGTCGTGCCGGACAAACGGGGCACCGTGGTGTCGCGCAAGTCGATGAGTTCAGTGTCCGGGCGTTTTCCTGCAAGGGTAGAGAGGCTTGAAGCAATGCTGGATTTTTCTGTTTGATCAAGCTTGCGACGCGAGGCAACATTCCCGAAATCGAATGCAGCGTCGTCTATATCCAGCAGGCTTGTGCCCTGTGCAAGTTGCATAAGCAATTTATCCTTGATTTATATTCTGAATTAGTTGTCCTCGGCAGTTATGCAAAAGTTGGTGGTGCGTAAAAAACACAACTACGGAACGGCCGCAGAATAGTTTTGTTCTGCGGCTGATGAACAGTTGTAGTTGGTTTCAAAGTTGGTCAGGGCAGACCCGGGATCCGCCCTTTGAATAGTTCGGGAATGGAAGTTGAAACTTTCAGGAACACTCAAGTACGGCTTTGACTTTGTCTCGTAACTGATCGATTGAAAACGGCTTGCCGATCACATGCATGTCCGCCGGCACTTCAATGGCCTCGGCATAACCACTGGCAAACAAAATCGGCAGGGCCGGGCGAATGTTGCGAGCTTCGGTGGCCAGTTGGCGGCCATCCATGATCGGCAGACCAACGTCAGTCATCATCAGGTCGATGTGCTGATTCACATCCTTGAGGATGTCCAGTGCCTGCTCGCTGCCATCCGCCTCCAGAACCTTGAACTCCAATTCCTCCAGCACGTCGACGATCAGCATGCGCACGATGGCATCGTCTTCTACTACAAGGATGGTGGACACAGGGCTGGACATAATGGCGGCTCTCAAGAATGGGGGGTGGGGCGCCGGTCGATCAAAAATGCCGGGCTCTTGCATGAGTAAGTGGCGCATGGCCACAAGTTCCCGAGTGGATACAAAAAAGAATAGGCGCAAACGGGCGGGCAAGGATACCTGTTGGCCCGCGATTCGGCGTAGGCAAATGTAGGAAAACAGTACTAAAGCAGTGAGAAAAATGGATCCATACCGCCGTTTTGGGGCAAACTCCCTGGTTTTCAACAGTTCGACAAGGCTGCCACATGTCCTCTCCGTCTTCGGTTGATGAGCAACGGTTCCGCAAACTCCTGAGCCGCAACGTCAGTTTGCCGTTGGGCGTCGGCGTCATCAGTGCCGTGTTCTTCGTTTCGCTGATCACCTATTTGTTGTCGGTTATCCAGTGGGTGGAGCACACCGACCGGGTGATCAATAACGCCAACGAAGCGGTGAAACTCACCGTGGATCTGGAAACCGGCATGCGCGGGTATCTGCTCAGCGGCGACGAGCATTTCCTCGATCCGTACGAGACGGCCAAGCCTCGCATTGCTGTGGCTCTGAATACCTTGCTCGAACTGACTGCCGACAATCCGGCTCAAACCGACCGCCTGCGTCGTCTTCAGGCGCTGCAAACCGAGTGGGCGACGTATGCGCAGTCGATGATCGATCTGCAACGCGCGAGCGGTGATTACAAGTCCGCGGTCAAAGCGGGGAAGGGCAAGCGCCTGACCGACGAAATACGTAAACAGTTCGAAGATGTAATTGAAACCGAACAGTTGCTGCGTGCTTCACGCAACGAAGACGTGCGCCGCACCACGATCTGGAGCATCAGCCTTTATCTGCTGTTTGTGGCCGGTATCAGCGGTCTGCTGGCCTATGTCGGTCGGCGCGATCTGGTCAACCTGTCGCAAAGCTATGGCGCGACCCTGGCGGCGCAAGAGGCCAGTGCAAAACGTCTGGAACAGCAAGCCTGGTTGCGCAACGGCCAGACCCAGCTCGCCGAGCAAGTGCTGGGGCAACTGACGGTCAATCTGCTGGGGCGCAATATTCTGCAATTCTGCGCCCAGTATCTCGGCAGCGCCGTGGCCGCGTTGTATGTGCGCGAGGAACATGGCGGCCTCAAACGCGTTGCGACTTATGGCTTCTCCCGCGAACAGGAACAACAGAACCAATCGATCTACAGCGAAGAAGGTCTGGTCGGGCAGGTCGCTCAGCAGGCGCGGTTGATTCGTCTCGATTCGGTGCCGTCCGACTACTTCAAGGTCAGTTCCGGCTTGGGCGAAGGCCTGCCGCACAGTGTGCTGGTGGTGCCTACCAGTGATGACGAACGAGTCAACGGCGTGATTGAGCTCGGTTTCCTGCGTCCGCTCACCGATCGCGATGTGGCGCTGCTGGAATTGATCGCCGGCAACATTGGTACGTCCATCGAAGCGGCGCGTTATCGCCAACGTTTGCAGGAAGTACTGGCCGAAACCCAGCAGCTCAACGAAGAGTTGCAGGTGCAGCAGGAAGAGCTGAAAACCGCCAACGAAGAGCTGGAAGAACAGTCGCGGATTCTCAAGGAATCCCAGGCGCATCTGGAAACCCAGCAAGTCGAGCTGGAGCAGACCAACGAACAATTGGCCGAACAGGCCCAGACCCTGGCCGAGCAGCGCGACGCCATGGATCAGAAGAACACCGAGCTCAATCAGGCGCAGGTGCAGCTCGAAGAACGCGCCGAAGAGTTGCAGCGTTCGAGCAAGTACAAATCCGAATTCCTCGCCAACATGTCCCACGAACTGCGCACGCCGCTGAACAGTTCGCTGATCCTGGCCAAGCTGCTGGCGGAAAACCCGCAGGAAAACCTCAGCGCCGAGCAGGTCAAGTTTGCCGAGTCGATCTATTCCGCCGGCAACGACCTGCTCAACCTGATCAACGACATTCTCGATATTTCCAAGGTGGAAGCCGGCAAGCTCGAAGTGATGCCGGAAAACACCAGTGTCGCGCGCCTGGCCGACGGTTTGCGCGGGATGTTCGAACCGCTGGCGGCAGACAAGCAACTCGCATTCAGTGTCCAGTTGCAGCCCGATGCGCCGAGTACGTTGTTCACCGACCGCCAGCGTCTGGAACAGGTGATCAAGAACCTGCTTTCCAACGCGGTGAAATTTACCGAAAACGGCGCAGTCAGCCTGACCATCGCCGGCCAGCCAGACGATTGCATCGCCTTTATCGTGCGCGATTCGGGTATCGGGATCGCGGCAGACCAGCAGGAAAGCATTTTCGAAGCCTTCCGCCAGGCCGACGGCACCACCAACCGCAAATACGGCGGCACTGGCTTGGGCCTGTCGATTTCCCGGGATCTGGCGACGTTGTTGGGCGGCTCGATCAGCGTCAGCAGTACGCCGGGGCAGGGCAGTGTCTTCACCCTGGTGCTGCCGCAGCACTACCGCGAACCGGGCGACGCGCCTGTCGCGCCGCTGACGTTCAGCCCGCCAGCAGCAGCTCCGGTCATGGCCTCCGCTGTAGTGGTTTCGCCGCTGGCCTCTGTCGAGATTCCGCGCTTCAACGATGACCGCGATAAAGCGCCGTTCAATAGCCGCTGCATTCTGGTGGTGGAGGACGAAGCGAATTTCGCCCATATCCTCTACGACCTGGCCCATGAACTGGGTTATCAGTGCCTGGTCGCCCACGGTGCCGATGAAGGTTATGACCTGGCGAAAGAGTTCGTGCCGGACGCGATCCTGCTGGACATGCGCCTGCCGGATCACTCGGGCCTGACCGTTTTGCAACGCCTGAAAGAACACGCCGAAACCCGGCATATCCCGGTGCACGTGATTTCCGTGGAGGACCGCGTCGAAGCGGCGATGCACATGGGTGCCATCGGTTACGCGGTGAAACCGACCACCCGCGAAGAGCTCAAGGACGTGTTCGCCCGTCTTGAAGCGAAGCTGACCCAGAAGGTCAAACGCGTGCTGCTGGTTGAGGACGATGATCTGCAACGGGAAAGCATCGCCCGCCTGATTGGCGACGACGACATCGAAATCACTGCCGTGGGCCTGGCGCAGGACGCGCTGGAACTGCTGCGCACGACGATCTTCGACTGCATGGTCATCGACCTGAAGCTGCCGGACATGCTCGGCAATGATCTGCTCAAGCGTATGTCCACCGAGGACATCTGCTCGTTCCCGCCGGTCATCGTCTATACCGGGCGTAACCTGACCCGCGACGAAGAGGCCGAACTGCGCAAGTATTCGCGTTCGATCATCATCAAGGGCGCCCGCTCGCCAGAACGTCTGCTGGACGAGGTCACACTCTTTCTGCACAAAGTCGAATCGCAGTTGTCCCATGAACGGCAGAAGATGCTCAAGACCGCCCGCAGCCGCGACAAGGTCTTCGAAGGCCGTAAAGTGCTGCTGGTGGACGACGATGTACGCAACATCTTCGCCCTGACCAGTGCGCTGGAAACCAAGGGTGCAGTCGTGGTGATCGGCCGTAACGGTCGTGAAGCGATTGAAAAACTGAATGAAGTCGAGGACATCGACCTGGTGCTGATGGACGTGATGATGCCGGAAATGGATGGTTATGAAGCCACCATGGAAATCCGCAAGGATCCGCGCTGGCGCAAGCTGCCGATCATCGCGGTGACGGCCAAGGCCATGAAGGACGATCAGGAGCGCTGCCTGCAGGCGGGCGCCAATGATTATTTGGCCAAGCCCATCGACCTGGATCGCCTGTTCTCGCTGATTCGCGTGTGGTTACCCAAGATGGAACGCATTTAGTGGAACGTAGTCATCCCGTTGAACGGAACAGTGAAATCGAACTGCGATTGCTGATCGAGGCGATTTATCTCAAGTACAGCTACGATTTTCGCGATTACTCCGGCGCGTCGATCAAGCGCCGCGTGCAGCACGCATTGAGCCAGTTCGAATGCGCGACCATCTCGGCCTTGCAGGAGAAAGTCCTGCACGACCCGACGGCGTTCATGCAGTTGCTGCAACTGCTGACGATTCCGGTCAGCGAGATGTTCCGCGATCCGTCGCACTTCCTGGCGATCCGTCAGGAGGTGGTGCCCCTGCTCAAGACCTATCCGTCGATCAAGATCTGGATCGCCGGTTGCAGTACCGGCGAGGAGGTCTACTCGATGGCGATTCTGCTGCGCGAGGAAGGCCTGCTCGACCGCACGATCATCTACGCCACCGACATCAACCCGCGCTCGCTGGACAAGGCCAAGCAGGGGATCTTTTCGATGGAAAACGTGCGCGCCTACACCGCCAACTACCAGCAGGCCGGCGGCCAGCGCTCGTTCGCCGACTACTACACTGCTGCCTATGGCTACGCGATTTTCGACAAGAGCCTGTGCGAAAACGTGACCTTCGCCGATCACAGCCTGGCGACCGATAGTGTATTCTCCGAAACTCAATTAATTTCGTGTCGTAACGTGTTGATTTACTTCAATAAAAAACTTCAGGATCGAGCGTTCGGGTTGTTCCATGAATCGTTGTGCCACCGTGGATTCCTGGTATTGGGCAGCAAGGAAACTTTGGATTTTTCCGGCTACTCCAACCAGTTCGAGCCGCTGGTGAAACAAGAACGGATCTACCGCAAATCATGAACAGTGCAGCGGATTTGCCTCGGGTCGAGGCGATTGTGGTCGGAGCTTCCGCCGGTGGCGTCGAGGCTTTGCTGACGATGCTCGGTTCCTTGAGGGCCGGGTTCGGACTGCCGATCATTATCGTGCTGCATCTGCCGGAAGAGCGCCGCAGTCAGCTCGCCGAGGTGTTTGCCCGGCGAGTGGCGCTGCCGGTGGCAGAAGCCATCGACAAGCAGGACATCACACCGGGCACCGTGTACTTCGCGACGCCGGGTTATCACCTGTCGGTGGAGCAGGACTTCAGCCTGTCGCTGAGCCTTGAAGACCGCCTGCATCATTCGCGGCCTTCGATCGACTTCCTGTTCGAATCCGCCGCCGATGCCTACGGGCCGGCGCTGGCCGCCGTGTTGCTGACCGGCGCCAACCACGATGGCGCGCGGGGCCTGGCGCAAGTCAAACGCCTGGGCGGCCTGACCATCGTGCAGGACCCCGACGAGGCGCAGGTCGCCACCATGCCTCGCGCGGCACTGAAAACGCATCAACCGGATTACATACTTCCCATACACGGCATCGGCCGTCTGCTTGTCGAGCTGGAACGAATCGCATGCTGAGTAATATCCAGGCAAAACTGCTGATCGTCGACGATCTGCCCGAGAACCTGCTGGCCCTCGAAGCGCTGATCAAACGCGAAGACCGCACCGTCTATAAAGCGTTATCGGCGGACGAAGCGCTGTCGCTGCTGCTGCAACACGAATTCGCCATGGCCATTCTCGACGTGCAGATGCCCGGCATGAACGGCTTCGAACTGGCCGAGCTGATGCGCGGCACCGAGAAAACCAAGAACATCCCGATCATCTTCGTCAGCGCTGCCGGCCGTGAACTCAATTACGCGTTCAAGGGCTATGAAAGCGGCGCGGTAGACTTCCTGCACAAACCGCTGGATATCCACGCGGTGAAGAGCAAGGTCAATGTCTTCGTCGACCTTTACCGCCAGAGCAAGGCGATGAAGCAACAGGTCGAAGCCCTCGAGCAGAGCCGCCGCGAACAGGAAGCGCTGTTGCTGCAACTGCAAAGCACCCAGGGCGAACTGGAGCAAGCGGTACGCATGCGCGACGATTTCATGTCGATCGTCGCCCACGAAGTGCGTACGCCGCTTAACGGCCTTATCCTCGAAACCCAACTGCGCAAGATGCACCTGGCTCGGGACAACGCCGCCGCGTTCACCCTCGACAAGATGCACGCCATGGTCGACCGCGACGAGCGCCAGATCAAAAGCCTGATCCGCTTGATCGAGGACATGCTCGACGTGTCGCGGATCCGCACCGGCAAGCTGTCGATCCGACCGAGTCGCTTCGACCTCGCGCAGCTGGTGGGCAGTCTGCTGGAGAATTTCGCCCAACAGATCGAGGCCGCCGAGACTGAGGTCAGTTTCACTGCCGCCGAACCGGTGGAAGGCCAGTGGGACGAATTCCGCATTGAGCAGGTGGTGTCGAACCTGCTGACCAACGCCTTGCGTTATGGCGGTAAAAGTCCGATCCAGGTACGGGTCTATCGCGAAGGCAATGAAGCCCGGGTTGAAGTTCAGGATCAGGGCATCGGCATCAGCGAGGAGAACCAGAAACGCATTTTTCAACAGTTCGAACGGGTTTCCGCCAAAACGGTGGTGGCCGGCCTCGGGCTGGGGCTGTTCATCTCCGAGCAGATCGTCGCCGCCCATGGCGGCTCCATCGTCGTCGAAAGCAAGATCAACGAGGGCGCCCTGTTTCGCGTTTGTCTGCCGCTCCAGGAAAACGGCAAAACAAACGCAACCTCTGAGTGACCACACGGTCGTATCAGCAGCTATTGACCGAACAAAGGCTTCCCATGAGCGTAGATGCACAAGATGTAGTACTCGTCGTCGAGGACGAACCGGTGATCCTGATGGTCCTGACCGATTATTTGTCAGGCCAGGGCTATCGCGTATTGCAGGCCGAAAACGGCGAGCAGGCGTTCGAGATTCTCGCGAGCAAGCCGCATCTGGACATGTTGATTACTGATTTCCGCCTGCCTGGCGGGATCTCCGGCGTGCAGATCGCCGAACCTGCCGTCAAATTGCGCCCTGATCTGAAGGTGATCTTCATCAGCGGCTATCCGCAGGAAATCCGTGAGACCGGCAGTCCGATCACTCGTCGTGCACCGATCCTGGAAAAACCGTTCGATCTGGATGTGTTGCAGGAGAAGATTCAGGAACTGCTGGCCTGAGATCCAGCTCTTAGCAGGCGTTTTCAGGGTTAGGCGTACATTCCTCTTCCGCCTGGTCTGCCGGGTTGAATGTAAAAGTGGCATTGCCTGAGGCGGAGGTTGGTAGTGTGATTTTGATGATTGGCTTAAACATTCCATTGGTTGCTTTGAAAAAATCGCGTTGGTCGTGTTGCGCGCCAGCCAAGCCAGTCGTGGTATAGAAAAACGCCAGAATGGGTAATTGATCGGGAATGTTTTGTGGCCACGTTTCTAAAACCAGTTCATTTTGCTCACCGAACCACTCGGGTCCCAGCATGTTTCTTGCGCGAATGGTCTGGTAAAACCGATCGGCAGCCGGCGTGGCTTTAACTACATTGAATCCGCATTGATAGGTGTGCGGATAACCGCCTGGAGCAGAGGCCCAATGAGCCATCCATTTTTCGGCAGTATCGATTCCGATAATCTCGCAGCTTCGGCTTTGATTGGGATGGTCTGGGTGGGCTCCACAGGGCGTTAGTCGACGCTGTGTCCAGCCATCGATAGGGAAACTGCAAAGAGGTTTCAACTGGATTTTGCCGGGTAAAGCTTCTGCGAGGGGTGCCACGATAAATCCGTTTGTCATTCCATAAGCAAGCCTCGAAAATTTTGAATCTTTGCGCAAGTAAGAGGCCGATACCCCTCCATTCCGTTGTGAAACGGGACTGGGATTCCATGAAAAGTAATTCGGAGAAGGGACAGTCCCTCTTATAACTACGCCAGAACAGTCGAATGCCGCCAGAGTTCCGCAGGTTGGGCTGTCATTCGAATAGTTGGCAGTTAGAGTCGCTGCGACTTGTGCGCCACTCTGCGAAGCGGTCAATGAAGTCTGACTGATACCCGCTCGATTTACTGACGTTTGCGGTGGGGCTTGTGTCTGTTCCAGGGTCTGACAAGACGCGATGGATAGCGTCATCAAAAGCACGAGCGCTTTTTTAAGCTCCATGTGTTCCTACCTCACAAGTTGGTCTTCAGGCCCAATGCCCAAACTCACCAGCCAAGCAGCGAGAGACCTTCTTGAAGTGGATTTCAACATCATGAATAGATGTCGAATAGCTGTCAGAGTTGACAGGTTTCGAGCATGCAAAAGCGGCCTATGCTTCGCAGTTGGCCGCTTATGGGAAGTTACCGTCTGTCAGGGAGGACAAGGAGCAAAGCGTCACCCGCGAATCATCTCCCTCACCTTCGCCGTCAGCAGGTCGAAGGTGAACGGCTTGGTGATCATCTGCATGCCCGGGTCGAGGAACCCGCCGCGCACTGCCGCGTGTTCGGCATAACCTGTGATGAACAGTACCTTCAGGTCTGGCCGGTATTGCCTGCCGATTTCCGCCAGTTGCCGACCATTCATGCCCGGCAGACCGACGTCGCTGATCAGCAGGTCGATGCGCTGCTCCGAATCCAGAATCGGCACGGCACCGTCGGCATCGCTGGCTTCGACAAATCCGTAACCCAATTCACTCAATACCGCACTGACCAGCACGCGCACGGCCGGGTCGTCTTCGACGATCAAGACGGTTTCGCCTTCCACGGCGTCGGGCGCCTGTTCCATGTCTGTCGGTGCGTGAGGCAGCGATTCGCCCTGGAAACGCGGCAGATAGAGTTTGACCGTGGTGCCCTCATCGATCTTGCTGTCGATCGACACATGCCCCCCGGATTGCTTGCTGAAACCGTAGATCATCGACAGGCCCAGGCCGGTACCCTGGCCGATCGGCTTGGTGGTGAAAAACGGGTCGAACGCGCGATTGATCACACTTTCGGGCATGCCGCAGCCGTTGTCCGTCACGCTCAAAACGACATAATCGCCGGGTTCCAGGTTGCTGTAAGCGTCGGTGAAATCCCGCTCAAGCACCTGATTTCCGGTCTCGACCACCAGGTTGCCGCCATCGGGCATCGCGTCACGCGCGTTGATCACCAGGTTGAGCAGGGCGCTTTCCAGTTGATTCGGATCCGCCTCGGCCACCCACAATTCTTTATGCAGGCGCATGTCCAGCTGAACGCTTTCGTTGAGGCTGCGCTGCAGGAGTTCACCCATCGATTGCACCAGATCGTTCATCTGTACGGCTTTGGAATCCAGCGATTGGCGACGGGAAAACGCCAGCAGACGATGGGTCAGACCGGCGGCGCGGTTGGCCGAAGTCACTCCGAGATCGATCAGGCTGTCGAGATCGTCAAGCCGGCCACGAGCCAGTCGCCGACGCAGCAGTTCGAGACTGCCGATGATGCCGGTCAGCATGTTGTTGAAGTCGTGGGCGATACCGCCGGTGAGTTGACCGACCGCTTCCATCTTTTGTGACTGACGAAGAGCTTCTTCGTTGTGCCGCAGTTGCGCCGTGCGTTCCTCGACTTGTTGCTCGAGGGTTTCGAGGGTTGATTGCAGGCGCCGCTCGCTATTGCTCAGGTCGATCAGGCGATCGCGGGCCTCGTATTGTCGTCGTCGCCCTCGCAGGGCCGTGGAGATCAGGCTGACCAAGGTCACCGGATGGAAAGGGCGCTCAAGAAACGTCACGTTGCCCAGTAATTTGCTGAGCTGAGACGAGGGGCCCTGTCCTGAGCCGCCATGGTGTGTCAGTAGCACAATCGGCAGGTCTGACCAGGCGGGCTGTTGATCGAGATATGACAGCAGGGATTCCAGCTCCGGGCCACGCAGGGCCTCGGCGGCGATTAGCAGTAACCCGGCGCCGGGTTCAAGTTCGGCACAGAGCGTAGCCAGATCGGGCGTGATCAGACCACCGTAGCCGGCCTCGTTGAGGATCATCAGCGCAACCTGGCTGTCGCGCCCCAGGGGCGCAAGGATCAGTGCTCGTTCCGACAGCGGCACGGTGACGGTCACAAGTTGTCATCCTTGAGCAGCGGATTACTCGCGCCGAGGTAAGTAGGCACGCCGCGCAGTACGCCCTGGAAGGCGTCCAGCGGTTCACCGATGGTCATGCCACGCTTGGAAATACGGTACTCGCGAATGGTTGATTCGTGGCTGCCGGTGCGTTTCTTGATAATCGAAATTGCCCTGCGAACCTTGCCGAGGGCTTCGAAATAACGCAGCAGAATCACAGTGTCGGCGAGGTAAGTGATGTCGACCGGGGCCTGCATGTCGCCCACCAGTCCATGCTGGGCGACGGTCATGAACGTCGCGGCGCCCTTGCGGTTCAGGTACAGCAACAGTTCATGCATGTGCAGCACCAGGGCGTTCTCTTCCGGCATCGCGGCCTGATAGCCGTTGATGCTGTCGATCACCACGGTCTTGATGTCACCTTCATCGACGCAGCGTCGAACCCGGTGAGAGAACTCGCCGGGGGACAATTCGGCGGCGTCCACCTGTTCGATCAGCAGATTGCCGGTGGCCTGCAACGCCTTGAGGTCAATGCCGATGTTGTTCATGCGCTCAAACAGCAAGCCCAGCTCTTCGTCGAAAATGAACAGGGCGGCCTTTTCTCCACGGGCCACGGCCGCCGCCGCGAAAATCATCGTGATCAAGGATTTGCCCGTGCCCGCCGGTCCGAGAATCAGCGTGCTGGAGCCGGTTTCGATACCGCCACCGAGCAAGGCGTCCATTTCCTTGATTCCGCTGGACAGTTGCAGCCGTGGGTAATCACCCCGATGTTCCGCCGCCACCAGACGCGGGAAGACGTGCACGCCATCGCCCATGATGGTGAAGTCATGAAAGCCGCCACGGTATTTCTGGCCACGGTACTTGATCACCCGCACGCGACGGCGTTCGGCGCCGTAGTTGGGGGTCAGTTCTTCGAGGCGGATCACGCCGTGAGCGACACTGTGAACGGTTTTGTCGAGGGATTCGGTGGTCAGGTCGTCCAGCAACAATACCGTGGCGTCGTAGCGCACGAAGTAATGCTTGATCGCCAGAATCTGTCGACGATAGCGCAGGGAGCTTTGCGCCAGCAGGCGGATTTCCGAGAGGCTGTCGAGCACAACCCGGGTGGGCTTGAAGCGCTCGACCACTTCGAAAATCTGCTTGGTTGCCTCGCCCAGCTCAAGATCCGAGGAGTACAGCAGGCTCTGATGATGCTCGGCGTTCAACAGACTTTCCGGGGGCGTCAGCTCGAAAATTTCGATGTTTTCGTTCAGTTCCCAACCGTGGGAAGCCGCGCCCTGGCGCAATTCGCGCTCGGTTTCGGACAACGTGATGTACAACGAACGTTCGCCGGCACGGGCGCCGGCCAGCAGAAAATGCAACGCGACTGTGGTTTTACCGGTTCCAGGCTCGCCCTCCAGCAAGAAAACGTGACTGCGGGACAGACCACCGGCGAGGATATCGTCCAACCCTTCGATGCCGGTGGCGGCTTTTGCACTGATCAACGCGTTCGATGTAGACAAAAAATGCCCTCTCATGACTAGGGGAAACGAGGCAGCGGGCGCCGGACGCCGTTTTGCACTGCCTGATTACTTGACCTTTTGCCGAGACGGCGGTTCCGAGTTTCTTGCAGGTTGCGTCGAGAAGGTCGCTAGAGACCTTGCTGCAACGAGGGATCGTCAGGGTTCATCTGTTCGAGCTGGGCCAGCAGAATCTGTACGTTCTGCAACTGGCCGCTTTCTTTCCAGTAATTGATCAGCAGCACCCGCGCCTTGCGGTCGGCAGGGTGGCGCTGGACGATTTCCTGCAACTGCTTTTGCGCCGCTTCCAGTTCTTCGGCGCTGTGCAGGGTGGTGGCGAGGTCGTAGCGATAGTCTTTGTTGTCGGGCTCCAGTTCCACGGCTTTGGACAAGCCGAGCAGGGCATATTCGCGTTGATCATGGTGCAGCAGCCAGAGGCCCAGGGCATGCTGCAGATAGGCCGAATCGGGCTGGGCCTTCAGCTGTCGGGCCAGCAGTTGCCGGGCGGCATCGCTCTGTCCCTGACGGTCGAGCACTTCGATCTGCATTACCAGCGCCGGCAGGTTGCCGGGATCGAGACGCAGGGTTTGCTCCAGCGCTTGCTGTGCCTGTTTCAGTTCGGCGTTGTGCAGATACAGGCGCGCCAGCTGCGCATAGTTGGCGGCGCTTTCCGGCTGGCTCTTGAGCGCTTGCTCCCACACGTCGATGCCTTGCTGGAGCGGGGCGAAATACAGGCCCAGCTGATCCGGCGACAAGCCGAGCAGGGCGTTGATCGCAGCAAAGCGTACGGTTTGATCCTCATCGTCGAGCAACGGGCCCAGCAGCAGACTGCGCTGGCCGCCCGGCACCAGGCCGGTCACGCTTTTTATTGCCGCCAGCCGGACCTCCGGCGATTGGTTTTGCAGATCGGCATCCGCCAGTTTCAGGGCCTGGGGGCTCGGGTAATTGGGTAACTCCGCATGCAGCCAGACGCGACGTTTGACCGACAGGTCCGGACGTCCCAGTTGCTGGTACAAAACCCGCGCGGCACCCGGCTGGCCGGCGCGAGCAGCGGCCAGCGCTTCACTGTAACCATGCTTGATCGCTTCCGGCACCACGGGCGCGGTACTGCGCAATGACAGCCAGGCCACAAAGAGGGCCAGCACAAGGCCGAGGCTGATGAGCAAATAGCGGCGAGACTGAGGCATGCGAATTTCCGAAACTTTCGTTTTGTAGCGGAGGTCGCAAGCTTCTGTCAGCTCGCGCCGTGAGTCAAACCCTCTCCCCGATATGACCTACTACAGGCGTTGAATCGACCTACAGCTTGTGTCGACCCTGTTTGCCGTCATGCCCTCCATGCAGTGTCTACGCTTGCAGAAGTTGTTTCGAAGAGGCTACCCATGCAATCCCTGCTTATTTATTTCAAGGCGGTGATCCACCCCAGCCAGGCAGTGCTGCTGTTTGGTTTGCGCACGATTGCCGCCGGATTGCTGACGTTGTACCTGGCGTTCCTGTTCGATCTGGACCAGCCGAAGTGGTCGATCATGGCCGTGGTGATCATCAGCCAGCCCTTGGCCGGGATGGCGCTGGCTCGCAGCTTCGGACAAATCATCGGAACGACCCTCGGCGCGATGGTGGCGGTGCTGCTGATGGCGATCTTTCCCCAGGCACCGTTGCCATTCATCACGACCCTGGCGCTGTGGCTGGCCCTGTGCACGGCCGGCGGCACGTTATTGCGCTACACCAGTTCCCAGGCGTTCGTGCTCAGCGGGTACACCGCCGTAGTGGTGGCGCTGCTGGCGATTCCGGATCAGGACGGCACCTTTTTGCTGGCGGTGACCCGGGTCACCGAAACCTTGCTGGCGGTGGCATGCGTTTGCGTGGTCAGCCTGCTGACGGCTCGGCCGGAGGCGGTATCGCGCAACTATTTCGCGAAGGTCGATCAGGTGATCAGACTGGTCGCCAGCCATTCAGCCGCGGTGCTTCGAACCGAAGAAAGCGAAGCGGACTTTCAGCGCCGGCAAATGCAGCTGCTGGGGGAAATCAGCGCTCTTGAAGGGCTGCGCCGGCACTTGTATTTCGATGCTCCGCGTCTGCGCAGCGCCAACAATCTGGTTTTGTTACTCGGCAATCAACTGATGCTGCTGACTTCGCGCCTCACCGCGTTGCGTCACCAGCGGGAATTGCTTACCGAGCGCTGGGAGGGCGATCTGCCGCTGGACATCCAGCAATTGCGCGCCGAGGAGCTGGCACTTCTTGATCAGCTCGCACAGCAAGGGCGATCATTGCCGGCCGAGGTGCGGCACCAGTTCGTCGCGCTGCAACAGCAATTCGAAGCGCTGGCCTACAAGGCCGAACAACTGACGGAAGACATGAGCGCAACCCTGCGCTCGCTGGCCTGGGCGCTGCGCTGGGAACAGGCGCGGCTGTTGCAGCAGCTGGAGCAGATTCTCGAACTGAGCGACGCGATACAGGAAGGGCGGGAGGCCAGCTGCATGTTCCGTGGCCAGTCCAGCCCCTTGCACCTGGATTTCACCCTCGCAACGATGAACGCCATTCGCGCCTTCAGCGCGTTGCTGGTAGCCGGGCTGATCTGGATCGAAACCGCGTGGGACGGCGCGCGGGGCGGGATGATTCTGGTGGGGATCCTGTGTTCGTTGATGGCGACGTTTCCGCGCCCATTGATCGCCGCGCAAAGTTACGCCCGAGGGCTGGGACTGGCCTTGGTGGTGTCGGCCTTCTATCAGTTCATGCTGGTTCCGGCGATCAGTGATTTCGAGATGCTGGCCTTGCTGCTTGCGCCTTTGCTGTATGTGATCGCAGTCGGACTGTCCAGCCCGGCCACCGCCGGTATCGGCATGGGACTGGGGCTGTCGAGTTTCCTGATGCTGGGACCGCAGAACGTCGGCACCGGACAGAACACCGCCATTCAATGGTTCGAATTTGCCGGCGCCTACGTCAGTGCGGCGATACTGGCTCTGATCGTCTACGCCTGGATCTTCCCGTTCCGCCCGGCCTTTCGAATCAGGCGCTTTTATAACGAGGCGCGGGAGCAGGTCTATCAACTGACAAAAAGCCCGGCTACCGACGAACAGCAATTCGCCTTCGAAAGTCGCATGGTCGATCGCCTGACCTCGATGCTGGGGGTGTTGCCAGCCGCCAATGATCGGGACATGCAGCGTTTGTATGAAATCAGTCTCGCCTGTGTAGCGCTGGGCGTGGCCATGCACCAGCTCAGGCAACAGGCACAGAACAATACTCTGCTCACTGACGCATTCGTTCGGCAGCTGTCGACGGCATTGCGTCAGACCGGTCGTTTTGTCGCCGGCCGACCAGATGTGCGCCTGACACCGTTACTGACTACGCTGCAAGCGCTCGGCGATGATCTGGATGCCTTGCATGTCGCCACCCATGAGCACTTGTGGTCGGTCTTTCGCATGCGTGTGGCCCTGTTGATCGTGGTGTCGTTTCTGGAACGACATGGCGAGCATTTGCAGCCCGACAATTCTGAAGGAGAGCCCGTCCTTGCCCATTGATTTCGAGATTGGCGGCGTCTACCTGCCTCCCATTGCCCAGGCCCTGTTAATGGCCATACCGGTTTTTCTGGTGCTCGACTGGGGTTTGCGCCGGCTTGGCGTCCTGCGTTTTGTCTGGCACGAGGCGCTGTTCGAAGGCGCCTTGTACGCCTGTGTATGCGCCGCACTGATTTTGCTGATGGGAGCCTGAAATCTTGAAGACGTTGCTCACTCGATTGACGACATTGGCGGTGGTGCTGCTGGCAATCGTGCTTGGCTGGTTCGCCTGGGAACATTACACCCGGGCCCCGTGGACGCGGGATGCGCGGGTGAGGGCGGATGTGGTGACGCTGTCGGCGGATGTTTCGGGTCGCATCGTCACGCTCGCCGTGCAGGACAACCAGCATGTCGACAAGGGGCAGTTGCTGCTGGAGATCGACCCGGCTCGCTACAGCCTGGCCGTCGAGCATGCGAAACGCTCGGTGGAGGTCTCGAAGGCCACGCTTGGGCAGTCACAAGCAGCCATTGTCGCCAGCGAGGCATTGCTCAAACAACGCCAGAGCGAAGAACGTCGGCGACGAACGCTCAAGCAAGGGTTCGCGATTTCCGGGGAGGAATGGGAGAAGTCCAGTACCGACGTGGCCGTGGCCCAGGCGGATCTGTTGCGCAATCAGGCGAATCTCGGTCTGGCCGAAGCCAACGTGCAACTGGCGATTGCTGCATTGACCCAGGCTGAACTGGATCTGCAACGTACCCGAGTCGAAGCGCCGGTCAGCGGATATGTCACCAATTTGTTGACCCGTCAGGGGGATTACGCGGTGGCCGGCAGTGCCTTGCTGGCGCTGGTGGACAGCAGCTCCTTTTATGTCAGCGGCTATTTCGAAGAAACCAAGTTGCCAAGAATCGAGGAGGGTGACCGGGTGCGGATCGAATTGATGAGCGGGGAAAAATTCGGCGGCACCGTGCAGAGCATCGCCTTCGCCATTGCTGACCGGGAAAACGCGCCGGGCAGTCGATTGCTGGCCAACATCAACCCCAGCTACACCTGGGTAAAACTGGCGCAACGAGTACCGGTGCGGATCGGTATCGATCCCGATTATTCAGGCAAGGACCGACTGAGAGCCGGCACCACAGCGACAGTTACGGTGCTGGAAAACCCTGAAAGACAGGCGCAAAAAAGCCCCGCGACCGAATGATACGCGGGGCAAAAAATTTGGTTGGTTGCGGCCAACCAAAGGAGCTCTTTAAAAACTGTTACTTGCTGGCGACCGTCTCTGGCTGCCAGCCACCACCAAGAGCCTTGTAGATCGCGACGATGCCGCGGTACAGATCCACTTCGGCCTGGGCCTGGCTGTCTTCGGCGTTCAGGCGTTCACGCTGGGCGTCGAGCAGCACCAGGAAATCGGTGGTGCCTTCGCGGTAGCGAATCTCGGCGAGGTCGGCAGCCTTGCGGCTCGATTCGCTTTGACGGATCAGCGAAATCAGACGTTGCTGACGTTTGCCGTAATCACTGAAGGCGTTTTCCGACTCTTCCAGTGCCAGCAACACTTGCTGCTCGTAGGTCGCCAGTGCGCCTTCGGCATCGGCATCGGCGCCGCGCAGACGGGCCCGCACGCTACCGAGGTCGAACGCTGCCCAGGTAATGCTCGGGCCCAGCGCCCAGGCGTTGGCCGCCGAAGAACCGATCTGCGAGCCACGTCCGGCCGTCCAGCCGAGGAAACCGCTGAGGCTGACCCGAGGAAACAGGTCGGCCTTGGCCACACCGATACGCGCCGTGGCCGAAGCCAGTTTGCGTTCGGCGCTGAGGATGTCCGGACGACGTTGCAGCAGTTCGCCCGGATCACCGATCGGCAAGGCCTTGGCAATCGCCGGCAGGTCTTTCGGGCTCAAGTCGACGGTCAGTTTGTCCGGACGTTCACCCAGCAGGGTGGCGATGCGGTTTTTCTGCCGGGCCTGTTCCGCCTGCAATTGCGGCACGCTGGCTTCGACCGACGCCAGACGAGCATCGGCACGTTCGACATCGAGCTGATCGCCAACGCCGGCGTCACGCAGGCTGATGGTGATCTTGCGCGACTCCTGCTGGTTGTTCAGGTTGGCCAGGGCGATCTTTTCCCGCAATTGAGCGCCGCGCAGTTGACCGTAAGCGTCTACCAGTTCGGCAATCATGGTGACTTGCAGTTGGTACAGATCGGCTTCAGCCGCTTGCTGGTCGGCGTCGCTGGCTTCCAGATTGCGCTGGATGCGTCCGAACAGGTCCAGCTCCCACGCCATGTCCAGGCCCAGGTCATAGCGTTCACTGTTGACCCGTTTGGTGGTCTGGCCCGGAATCTGACCTTTGGCCAGATCGCTGCTGGCGCGGCTGGTGATGGTCGGCATCGCATCGTTGCTGACGTCGTCGCGGATCGCCCGGGCGGCTTTCCAGCGGGCGAACGCCACGCGCAGTTCACGGTTGCCTTGCAGCGATTGGGTCACCAACTGGTTGAGAGTCGGATCGTCGAACTGCTGCCACCAGATGCCTTCGAATTTCGAACGGTCGAAGTTCTTCTGGCCGGCGGCGCCGTCGGTGGCGGACGTTATGTTCGCCGCCTCCGTTGTCGGGGTCTTGTAGTCAGGGCCGACGGCGCAGGCACTCAGGGCCAGCACCAGCAGGCTCGGCAGAAAGACTTTCAGACTCATGGGTGCGCCTCCAGTGGCTTTTGAAGATTTTGCGCCTTGGCCGCTTTGCGCGCTTCACTGCGCTCCACGAAGTTGCGGATCAGCACATAGAAGACAGGGGTCAGCAGCAGACCGAAGAAGGTCACACCGAGCATCCCGGAGAACACCGCCACACCCATGGCATGACGCATCTCGGCACCGGCACCGCTGGAGAACACCAGTGGCACAACACCCATGATGAACGCGAACGAGGTCATCAGGATCGGCCGCAGACGCAGACGGCAGGCTTCCAGTACAGCAGCCAGCGGATCCAGGCCTTCCTGCTGTTTGTCCTTGGCAAACTCGACGATCAGAATCGCGTTCTTACACGCCAGGCCCACCAGTACGATCAGACCGATCTGGGTGAAGATGTTGTTGTCGCCGCCAGAGATGATCACACCGGTGATGGCCGACAGCAGGGTCATCGGTACGATCAGGATCACTGCCAGTGGCAGGCTCCAGCTTTCGTATTGCGCCGCGAGTACCAGGAACGCCAGCAATACGCAGAGCGGGAATACGAACAGCGCAGTGTTGCCGGACAGAATCTGCTGGTAGGTCAGGTCGGTCCACTCGTAGGTCATGCCGTTCGGAAGTTCATCCTTGAGCAGTTTCTCGATGGCTTTTTCGGCCTGGCCGGAGCTGTAGCCCGGGGCTGCCGCACCGTTGATTTCAGCGGTGATGAAGCCGTTGTAGTGCATCACGCGATCCGGGCCCGAGGTGTCGCTGACCTTGATGAAGGTCGCCAGCGGGATCATTTCGCCCTTGTTGTTGCGTACTTTCAGCTGGCCGATCTGGTCGGATTCAAGACGGAACTGCTGCTCTGCCTGAACGTTGACCTGATAGGTACGACCGAAGCGGTTGAAGTCGTTGGCATACAGCGAACCCAGGTAGATCTGCAGGGTGTCGAAGATGTCGCTGACGGCCACGCCGTGGGTCTTGGCTTTTTCGCGGTCGATGGCGGCATCGACCTGCGGCACGTTCACGGTGTAGCTGGTGAACAGGTTGGCCAGTTCCGGAACGTTATGGCTCTTGGCAATAATGTTCATGGTTTCCTTGTACAGCTCTTCGTAGCCCAGGTTACCCCGGTCTTCGATTTGCAGGCGGAAACCACCGATGGTGCCCAGACCCTGTACCGGCGGCGGCGGGAAGATCGCCATGTAGGCTTCCTGAATCCCGGCGTACTGGCCGTTCAAGGCACCGGCAATCGCACCGGCGGACATGCTCGGGTCTTTACGCTCGTCGAACGGTTTCAGGGTCACGAACACGATGCCGGCGTTCGGGCTGTTGGTGAAACCGTTGATCGACAGGCCCGGGAACGCTACGGCACTTTCCACGCCTGGCTGCTTCAGTGCCAGGTCGGACATGCGCTTGATCACGTCTTCAGTGCGGTCCAGGCTCGCGGCGTCCGGCAGTTGCGCGAAGGCCACCAGGTATTGCTTGTCCTGGCCGGGTACGAAACCGGTCGGTGTGCTGGAGAAACCGAAGAAGGTCAGCACCATCAGGCCTGCGTACAGGAAGAGGGCGATGCCGCTGCCACGGATGACCCGGCGTACGGTGCCGACGTAGCCATGACTGGCACGGTCGAAGAAACGGTTGAACGGACGGAACAGCCAGCCACCGAAGATCTTGTCCAGCACTCGCGAGAAGCGGTCTTTCGGGGCGTCATGACCTTTGAGCAACACAGCGGCCAGTGCTGGCGACAGGGTCAGCGAGTTGAACGCCGAGATCACGGTCGAGATCGCGATGGTCAGTGCGAACTGCTTGTAGAACTGACCGGTCAGGCCCGAGATGAATGCCGCCGGTACGAACACCGCACACAGCACCAGCGCCGTGGCAATGATCGGGCCGGTTACTTCACCCATGGCCTTTTTAGTCGCATCGAAGGGGTTGAGCCCCAGTTCAATGTTCCGCTCGACGTTCTCCACCACCACGATGGCGTCGTCCACCACGATACCGATCGCCAGTACCAGACCGAACAGCGACAGGGCGTTGAGCGAGAAGCCGAACAGGTGCATCACTGCAAACGTACCGATCAACGATACCGGCACCGCCACCAACGGAATGATCGAGGCGCGCCAGGTCTGCAGAAACAGGATTACCACCAGAACCACGAGAATCAGTGCTTCGAAGAGAGTGTGAACCACCGCCTCGATAGAGCCGCGTACGAAGATTGTCGGGTCATAGACGATGCTGTAGTCCATGCCTTGCGGGAAGCCTTTCTTCAACTCTTCCATCTTCGCCCGAACGTCGTTCGAAATATCGATGGCGTTGGAGCCTGGGCGCTGGAAGATCGGGATCGCTACGGCCGGCTGGTTGTTCAGCAACGAACGCAGGGCGTACTGGCTGGAACCGAGTTCAACGCGAGCGATGTCCTTCAGGCGAGTGATTTCACCATCCTCGCCTGCACGAATGACGATGTTCTCGAACTCTTCCTCGGTGACCAGGCGGCCTTGAGTGTTGATCGACAGCTGGAAGCTTTGCGCAGTCGGGGCAGGAGGAGCACCCAGTTGACCGGCGGCAACCTGACGGTTCTGTTCGCGAATCGCGGTCACCACATCGGTCGCGGTCAGATTACGCGAAGCGGTCTTGTTCGGATCGAGCCATACACGCAGCGAGTAGTCGCCCATACCGAACAGCTGCACGTCACCCACACCACCGAGGCGAGCAAGCTCATCCTTGATGTTGAGGATCGCGTAGTTGGACAGGTACAGCATGTCGTAGCGTTTGTCCGGCGAGGTCAAGTGCACAACCATGGTCAGGTCGGGCGACGCCTTGTCGACGGTGATACCGATGCGCGTCACTTCCTCGGGAAGTTTCGGCTCGGTCCGGGTCACGCGGTTCTGTACCTGCACCTGCGCGTTGTCCAGGTCAGTGCCCAGGGCGAAGGTGATGGTCAGGGTGATCTTGCCGTCAGCGGTGGATTGCGAGGACATGTACAGCATGTTCTCGACGCCGGTGATGGCCTGCTCCAATGGAGCGGCCACGGTTTCACCGATGACTTTTGGGTTGGCGCCCGGGAAGTTGGCACGCACCACCACGGTCGGTGGCACGACTTCCGGGTATTCGCTGATCGGCAACTGGAACAGCGAAATCGCACCGGCGATCAGGATCAACAGCGAAAGCACCGCTGCGAAGATCGGCCGTGAAATGAAGAATTGGGAAAAATTCATCGGAGTTGTCGTCCCTTAACCGCGTGGGGTCGCAGCAGCCAGTTTCACAACCGAACCCGGCGCGCCTTTGGCAGGTGCGACTTTAGGCAGGTTGCTGGCTTCCAGCGCTTGTCGTTGTTGAGCGAGAGCGGCAATGGTTTGCTCGCTGGCCATCGGGATCACTTCAGGCGAAACCGGGGAGCCAGGGCGAACCCGTTGCAGACCCTTGACGACGATCGTGTCGTCCTTGTTCAGGCCGCTGCGCACGATACGCAGCCCTTCGATCTTCGGACCGAGTTCAACGGCGCGGTAGGCGGTCTTGTTGTCGCCATCCATCACCAGCACGAACTTCTTGCCGAGGTCGGTACCGACCGCTTCGTCGTTGATCAGCATGGCGTTGTAGGTGCCGCTGCCGACCAGTTTCAGGCGTGCGTACAGACCCGGGGTGTAGCTGCCGTCGCTGTTGTCGAACACCGCGCGACCACGGATGGTGCCGGTCTTCGGGTTGACCTGGTTGTCGATAAAGTTCATCTGGCCCAGGTGCGGGTTGCCGTCTTCATTGGACAGGCCCATGTACACCGGGGTGGTCGCGCCGCGCTGACCCTGACGGGCGAGTTGGGTGTATTTGAGGAATACACGCTCGTCGGCGTCGAAGTAGGCGTAGACCTTGTCGGTGGACACCACGCTGGTCAGCGGGGTGGTATCGGCAGTCACCAGGTTACCGGCGGTGATCTCGGCACGGCTGACGCGGCCGCTGATTGGCGCGGTGACGCGGGTGAAGCTCAGGTTGAGTTTGGCCAGATCCAGTTGCGCTTGCAGGGCGCCGACAGCGGCGCGTGCTTCCTGTGCAGCGCTGGTGCGCGAGTCGGCCAGTTCGGCGGAGATGGCGTTGCTGGCACGCAGGCGTTCGCCTCGGCCGGCTTCGTTTTCACTGCGGGTGGCGTTGGCGCGGGCCTGGGCAACCAGAGCTTCGAGGCGGCGGACCTCAGCCTGGAACGGACGCGGGTCGATCTGGAACAGCAGGTCGCCTTTCTTGACCAGCGCACCTTCGGTGAAGGCGACTTCGTCGATCTGGCCGGAGACCCGCGGACGGATTTCAACGGTTTCCGGCGCCTCGAGGCGCCCGGTGAATTCGTCCCACTCGTTGACCGGTTGTTCCAGCACCTTGGCCACACTGACTTTGGCAGCGGGCATGGTGGCGGCAGTTTCCGGAGTCTTGCCGCACGCGCTCATCACCAGCACGGCCAACAGAGCCAACGGGAAGCGCAAATGTTTGAGTGATTGTTCCATGGATGCATCCGCCAATGTATTGAAGATGGGCGGATGATGCTCGGCGGGTAGGTAGCAAACGAATCGAATGACACGAAGGTAACTATCATTCGGAATGATATAAACCCGAGGGAAGCCCTCTAGCATGCACCTTTCGTTAGGAGGCTATCAATCGATTCGATGACAATTCTGTGTTGCGTGATCGGCAACTGTCGCAGGCGAAATTGCGCGGTGAGGATTATGCGGCGATTAAATGTTCCGCTGAAGTTATCGAGCCTCGACATCCTTCACGCTTAGCGATCCCCCAACGCCGATATTTGCGTACTGCGCAGATAGCGTGCGGGTGGGCTTCCCAATGTTTTGCGAAACATACTGATGAAAGAGCTGACTGATTCGTAGCCCAGCACTTCCGCGGTTCTTTGCACGGATTGCCCCTCGGCCAGGCTTTGCAGCGCGACGATGATTTGCCATTGCTTGCGCCACTGGCCAAAGGTGAGCCCCGTTTCGGCTTTTATCAGTCGGGCCAGCGAGCGTTCGCTCATCGCCACCTTTTGTGCCCAACTGGCCATGGTGGCGCGGTCTGCGGGGGCTTGAGCCAAGGCCCGAGCGATCGTGCGCAGTGGTCTGGAGGCGGGCAGCGGCAGGTAAAGCTGTTCGGTCGGTGCCACTTCAAGCTCTTCAAGCAGCACACCGGCCAGCCGCGAGGTACGCGAGTCAGCGGGGTAATCCTGCGCCTGATCGCTCAGGTGCAGGATCAACTGCAGAATCAGCGGCGACAGCGCCAATGTGCAGCAGTGATCGGGCAATGAGGCGGCGCCGGGTTCGACGAACAGAAAACACACCTGACCGTTGGCCGTTACGCGGTTGCTGTGGGAAATACCGCCGGGAATCCAGACACCGAAACCTGAAGGGACCATCCACACACCATTTTCGCCCGTGCAGACAATGCCGCCGCGGTAAGCCACGACCAATTGTCCTTTACGGTGCTTGTGTTCGGCGGACTCACTGTCGTTGCGCTGGGGGGCGAGCATCAGCGCGACGGCATGCTGCGCGAGGTTGTCGTACTCGAACTGATCGACAGGCAAAGGGTGGAGTTCGGTCATGGCGAGCTCGCAGGTTGTCCGATTTTGATTATATTTTGGCAGTCTACTCAATATCGGCAAGCACAGTGATTCCATAGCATTTTCAACACGCCCGATACCGCGGGGCGAACGCTGAAATATGGAACCGAGTACTTGCCATGCTTAATGAAGTCTCTATTGCCAATCTCTACTTTCCTCCTTTCTTCATATACCTCGGTGTGGCGTTCCTGGCCTACACAGGCATTGAACGTCTGACTCGACGTTGGCTGGACAGCGCCTGGCATCCCGCGCTGGCACGCTTCTTCGTTTCGCTCATCGTCCTTTCAGCGCTGGTTGTCCATTACTGAGCGAGGTTCGCCATGTCTGTCGTTAAAGTGCTCAAGTTTGCTGTCACCCTCGTTCTGGGTACATTGGCCCTGATGTTCTGCCTGCAACTCTGGCGCGCTTACGTCCTGGCGCCCTGGACGCGGGACGGGCGCGTTAGCGCACAAGTTGTGCGGATTGCACCGGAGGTGTCCGGGCAAATCGATCAGTTGGCGGTCAGCGACAACCAATGGGTGACCAAGGGCGATTTGCTGTATCGCATCGATTCGCGCTCTTATCGATTGGCCCTGCAGCAGCGCAAGGCGGAGTTGGCCGAATCACGCAGTGTGTTCGACCAGCGCAATGCCCAATACAAACGACGTGCGCAACTGGCCGGGGCCATCGCCCGGGAAGAAGTCGACAACGCCGCGCGTGACCTGGCAGTGGCCCAATCGCGGCTGGACGCGGCGAGCAGTCATCTTGCCCAGGCGCAACTCGACCTTGACCGCACGACGATCCGCTCGCCAGTTGATGGCTACGTCACGCAACTGCGGCTGCACCCGGGTGATTACGCAGAGGCTGGGCATACAAACCTGTTCGTGGTCGAGGGCCACAGTTTCTGGATCACGGGTTATTTCGAAGAGACCAAGTTGCCGGGTGTGCGAATTGGCGCGCCGGTGTCGATCAAGCTGATGAGCTTCGCGCCGTTGCTCGAAGGCCATGTCGCAAGTATGGGCCGGGGAATTGCGGACACCAATGAGGTGCGCAACGACAGCGGCTTGCCCGAGGTTAGCCCGACCTTCAGCTGGATTCGCCTGGCGCAGCGTGTGCCGGTGCGCATCGAACTGGACAAGGTACCGGAAGGCGTGGAGCTGGCAGCCGGCATGACCGCCAGCGTCGAAGTCGCCCGGCCCGACGAGGTGTCGCGCTGGCGCCTCATCCATTGGTTGCAGGCATTCATGTGATGACCAGTCTGGTAATACGGCTGTTCGCGGTCATTCCTCAGCCCTGGACGTCTGCCACTTTCGCCTACGTACTGCGCAGCGTCCTGGCGGCAGGATTGGCGCTGTGGCTCGGCTTTGAGCTGCATCTGGACTCGCCGTTCTCGGGCGCTTCCACCGTGTTGCTATTGGTGCAACCGATACAAGGCGCGGTTCGCGGCAAGGGCTTCTATCGGATGCTGGGAACGCTGGCAGGTTTGCTCGCGGCCTGCGCTCTGACCGGGCTGTTTGCGCAAAAGATGCTGCTGTTCTTGTTGGGCATCGGTCTCTGGTTGGGCTTCTGTGTGGCGGCGATGACCGTGTTGCGTCATTACCAGGCCACTGCCGCCGTGGTGGCCGGTTATACCGTCTGCCTGGCGTTGGGGCCGGCCATTGTCGCGCCGCAAAAGGCTTTCGAACACATCATGACTCGCGGCACAGCGGTGGCAATCGGCGTGCTGTGCCTGAGCCTGGTGGTCACGCTGTTCAGTCCGAGAACCATGGAAAACACCATCAGGCGCACGCTCGCCGAGGTCTGTGCCCGCAGCGCCAGACTGCTCGCGATGCGCCTCTCGGGCGAACAGGGTGTCGAGCGGATTGCACAGGTTCATCAGCTCGCCATCGATATCGGCAAAGTGGACGATCTGTTAGGGCTCGGACGTGGTGAGTCTGTGCTGCTTCGCGCGCGGCAACCGGCAATTCAGGCAGGGCTGGCGCACCTGCAAGCCGTGGTGCTTGACATGCACTACGACCGGCACTGCATGGAAAACGACGCGACATTACTCGCCCAAACAAGCTCGGCGTTGCACGCGCTGAGCCAGCGGATGAACGATGCTGATGGAGACTATCGCGCCTGTGCCCTGATCGTGGACCAACTGCGTATTCGGGTGGACGCTTGTAAGCGGGCAACCCCAGGCCCACGTTCGTTCGGCGAACAACTGGCCGACCTGAGCGCAGCCTTGCAGCACTTTTCCAGCCTCGATCACCGTCGCCGAGAACCGGTAAGGGCCGTGAGTTTCCACCGCAACTACGCCGATGCCGCGCGCAACGGCTGCAGAGCATTGCTCGCCCTGTTGGCCGCCGGCGCAGTCTGGTACCTCAGCGGCTGGGATCAGGGCCCCACGTTGCTGGCGGTGGCTGGACCCTGCTGCACGCTGCTGGCGACCGCTCCCGCGCCTGAACAAGGCATGGCCGGTTTTATCCGGGGTACGTTCTATGCCGTGATCGCAGCTGCGCTGTGCAAGTTTCTGCTGCTGCCGCAGATCAACGATTTCCTTCTGTTGCTGCTGTCGCTGGCGGCATTCTGGTCGTTCGGGATTCACGCAACGAGCCAGCCTCGCAGCGCGTTGCAAGGGGTTGCATACCTGATCGGCTTCAACACCTTGGTGAGTACGGGCGGAACCGCGATCTATGATTTCGCCGATTTCGCGAATCAGTCGCTCGCCTGGTTCGTGGCCATGGCCATCTGCCTGTTGGCCTTCCAGATAATGCCGAGAGACAGAGCCCGGGATGTTCGAGCACTGAAGCGTTCGATCCACAGCGGCGTTCGGTCACTGCTGCGCCGTTCAGGCGCTGTCAATCACCCGCAGTGGCAAGCGCAACAACAGCATCGAATCGTCACACTGAAAAATCTGCTTGGCACCGAGAGCACGCTCGATGACCGAGCAGGCTGGCTGTCACTGCAATTGAGCAGGCAATTGAACCAACTGCATCACAAAACCTGCGAATTGGGCCCTGACTCCGCCGTCGCCCAATGTGCTCGTACCGGCATTCGGCGGATGGCTCGCGATGCAGATGTCCCGGCGATCAGCGCGGCACAGGCACGGCGCACAGCAAAAGCGATGAGCCGGCTCGGGGCGGATCATCTGGCGATTGCTTACTCGAACCTCGCCTGGCTGCTGGAGCAATACGCAATCATCGCGAGTCCCGTTACGCGCAAGAGGCAACCACTGAACTTTCGCTCTAACATGACTTGATATTCATACTTCGATTTCTGCCGATCCCGGACCCATTACTTATGAGAGATCTGCCACCGACTTCGACCTTGCGTGCTTTCGAGGTGTCGACCCGGCACCCGACTTTCACCGCCGCCGCGCAGGAACTGCATGTGACCCAGAGCGCGGTCAGCCACCAGCTGCGACACCTGGAAGATCTATGGGGCTTGCAGCTGTTTGAAAGGGGCAAGTCGTTACGCCTTACGCCTGCGGGCGCTACCCTGGCGCCGATTGTGCGCGAGTTTTTCATGAGCCTTGAGGCGACGCTGGCTGATCTGCGTGAGCAAAAGGGCAGGGTCCGGCTCAGCGTCAGCACGACGTATTCCTTTGCGTTGAAATGGTTGCTGCCACGCTTGCCGAGCCTGGCCCGCCAGCACCCGGAACTGTTGGTGTCGCTGGACACCACGGACAAGGTCATCCATTTCGCCAGCAGCGAAGCCGATGTCGCGATCCGCTTGGGCAAGGGCAACTACCCCGGTCTGTATTCGCAGTTTTTGTTCGGTGAGCAGGTTTTTCCGGTGGCCAGTCCCGAACTGCTGCAACGCGTCGGAATGCCGGGCAGTCCCGCCGATTTGCTGCAGTTGCCGCTGCTGGCTCGTGACGGCGCCGAACTGGCGCCGAAATGGGAAGCGTGGTTCCAGTCCGTCGGGCTGGCGTTTTCCCCGCTGCGGGAAAGCGTCAGGTTTGGCGATACCAATATGACGGTGGAGGCGGCTTTGCTCGGCCATGGCATTGCTCTGGTGCGCAGCGGGCACGTCGAGAAGGAAATCGACGATGGCCGTCTGGTGCGGCTGTTCGACGTGCCGTTTCAGTCACCGCTCGCTTATTACTTCGTTTGCCCCAAGGGCGTTGAGACGCAGCCGCACATTGAGAGTTTTCGCGAATGGTTGCTCGGTGAGGCGCTTAAAGTGCAAGGCGGACACGTTTGAGGCATGAAGAATCACTCATGGTGCAATGAGGAGTCTTCTCTGTAATCCGGCCGCTCAGGCTGCCTAGAATGGCCAATGCCTACTCATCTCGTCCTCCTTGTCCTGTTCGCCGCGCTGCTGCACGCCGGCTGGAATACATTGCTGCGCGGCGGTGCCGATCGGCTTTGGTCGATGACGGTGATGTGCGTTGCCATCGCCATGGTCTGTGCAGTTGCCGCGATATTCATGGCGGCGCCTGCGCCTCAGAGCTGGGGGTATGCGCTGCTGTCGGCAATGCTGCACGTTGGTTACAACCTGTTTCTGGTGCGCAGTTACCGGGTCGGCGATCTGGGACAGATTTATCCGATTTCGCGCGGCTCATCGCCTGCATTGATCACGCTCGGCGCCGCGCTGTTTGCCGGCGAAACCATCACCCCCGGCCAGTTGCTCGGCATTGCGCTGGTGTCAGGCGGAATCATCTCGCTGGCCTTCCGGGGGCGCAGCCTGTCGGTGCCCAGCCTGCCTTATGCGCTGGGCACCGGTGGTTTTATCGCGGCGTATAGCGTGGTCGATGGCATTGGCGCCCGGCTTTCCGGTGCGCCGCTTGCCTACACGGTGTGGATGAGTGCCTTGTGGGGCGTGCTGATGCCGGCGGTGTACATCGGTCTGCGCGATGCCCGCAGCCTGTTTTCGATCCGACCCGGAATGTCCGCTGCAGCGATGGGCGGGCTGGTCTCTCTGCTTGCCTATGCAATCGTTATTTACGCGATGAACGAAGCCCCGCTGGGCGCGGTGTCAGCCCTGCGTGAAACCAGCGTGCTGTTTGCGGCGCTGCTTGGCTACCTGTTCCTCGGTGAAACACTTACCGTCCGCCGGATGCTGGCCTGTGTGGTGATCGCCAGCGGCGCGATCATCATCGGCTGACTCGGCTTCATCTGCTCAGGAGTAGTTTCATGGTTAACGTCTCGCAGACTCCGCTGATTCTGATTACCGGTGGCAGCCGAGGAGTGGGCGCCGCCACCGCCCGACTCGCTGCCGAGCAGGGCTACGACGTGGCGATCAGTTACGTTGCCAATGAGTCTGCCGCGCTGGCGGTAGCGGCAGATATAGAAGCCATGGGGCGCAAGGCGTTGGCGATGCGCGCGGACAGTGCCGACCCCGAGCAGGTCGCGAGGCTTTTCACAGCGATCGACCGCACGTTCGGGCGTATTGATGTCCTGGTCAACAACGCAGGCGTGCTGGCGCAGCAGTCACGCCTTGAGGATCTGGGTTTCGAACGCATGCAACGCATCTTTGCGGTCAATGCGCTCGGGCCGATTCTGTGCGCCCAGCAGGCTGTGAAGCGCATGTCTCTGCGGCACGGTGGTGCGGGAGGCGTGGTGATCAATGTCTCGTCGGCTTCGGCGCGTCTGGGCAGTCCGAATGAGTATGTTGACTACGCAGCATCGAAGGGGGCGCTGGAAACGTTCACCATCGGGTTCGCCAAGGAGGTGGCCCGTGAGGGCATTCGCGTCAACTGTATCCGACCGGGCCACATCTATACCGACATGCATGCCAGCGGCGGCGAACCGGGGCGGGTCGATCGGGTCAAGGACTCAATCCCGATGGGCCGGGGCGGGCAGCCAGAGGAGGTGGCGCGGGCCATTTTGTGGCTGGCCAGCGCAGAGGCATCATTTGTGACCGGTACATTCCTCGACGTAACCGGCGGCAAATGACTCAGAGGCGCGGATCATTGACTCCTTGCGCTGGACTTCAAATAGTCGCGGGCTGCCTCGCCTTGCGACTCAAACCTGGTGTCCTGCCCGTAATGCGCTTGAATGCACGACTGAAAGCAGCCTGGGAGGTATAGCCCAAGCGCTGCGCAACCTCTTCAATCGGCAGCCTTTCGAGCGTCAGCCACTGGCTTGCAAGCCGCATTCGCAGTTCGGTCACGTAGCGCAGTGGAGTCATGCCAATCGTGACCTGGAAGCGCTCCGCGAATACCGAGCGCGAGGTATTGCAGTGCTCTGCCAACTGCGCAACGGTCCAGTCGCGGCCCGGTTGTTGATGGAGCGCAAGCAGTGCACCGGCCAAGCGTGGATCGCGCAAGGCGGCGATCAACCCGGAAGCATTGCCGCAGGCGCACTCCACCCAGCCGCGAACAACCATGGCGGCCACCACGTCGGCCAACCGCGCGAGGATACCGGCGAACCCAACACGGGCGGCGCTGACCTCGCGTTCCATGGCGGTCAGGATCGGTACCAGCCCAGGGTAACGCTGGCCGCCGGCATCAATCAGCATCAGGCCCGGCATCAGCCGGCCGAGCCCATGGATACTGCCCAGTTCAAACTCCATGCACCCACTGAACAAGATAGTGCTCGGCGTGGGGCTGGCATCGGTTCCGGTATCCACCGCACTGATGGTGTCACCCAAGGTTTCGCCGTCTAGACCGTCGATGTCTTGAACAGACGCGTCCGGATGGGAAAACAGTTGATGAGCTGCGCCATGGGAGATGAACACGGCGTTGCCGGCAGACAGCGCGTAGGTGTTGCCGTCCTCCATTCGCAGTTCCGCATTGCCCACGGCCATGAAGTGGAACCAGGCGTGCCCAGGCTTTTGCGCGAAGCCCAATCCGAACGTTGGACCCGCCTGGATACGCCGGTATTCAACGCCACGCAGGCGCATGCCGCGCAATAGCTCATTGATGAGGTCCGAGGAGAGAGCAAACTGATCTGCAGACATTGTTCAGGTGTTTTGATCAAAAAATAGAGACTTTGGATCATAGATCATCCGATTTTCGGCGCCTAGACTTCGGCTCGCAATGAACATTGGGAGATCTGTGCAATGACTGACTGTTTAAGTAACACCGTATCCGACCGCCATTGCGGCGTAGGAGCGGACTTGGAACCTTCGACGCCCGCGTGGATGGCCGTCTTCTCGTTGGCAATGGGTGTGTTCGGGTTACTCACCGCTGAGTACCTGCCGGCGAGTTTGTTGACGCTGATGGCTAACGATCTGGGAGTGTCCGAAGCGCTGGCTGGCCAGGCGGTGACGGTGACAGCCGTGGTGGCGCTGTTCGCGGGCCTGTTGGTGCCAGGCCTGACCCGCGGCATCGATCGACGTTGGGTGTTGCTGGGTTTTTCCACGTTGATGGTCGCCTCGAATCTTTTGGTGGCCGTTTCCTCCAGCTTCGCGGTGCTGTTGTTGATGCGCATCTTGCTGGGTATTGCCCTTGGTGGGTTCTGGAGCATGGCGGCAGCGGTAGCGATGCGTTTGGTGCCGAGTGCCTTGTTGCCTCGGGCGTTGTCGATCATTTTCAGCGGCATAGCCATTGGGACGGTGGTGGCAGTGCCGCTGGGCAGTTATTTGGGCGGGTTATATGGCTGGCGCAGCGCGTTCTTTGCAGCGGCGGCAGTAGGCATGGTGACCCTGGCTTTCCAGTCGCTCACTCTGCCGTGCCTTGCACCGCGCCGGCCGGCAAGACTGCGCACCGTTCTGGAGGTATTGCTGCGCCCGGGCATCGCCATGGGCATGTTCGGTTGTGTACTGGTGCACAGCGGGCACTTCGCGATGTTCACTTATGTTCGGCCATTCCTTGAAGGGACTACCGGCATCGGCCCGCAAGGGCTGTCACTGATGCTGCTGGGGTTCGGTGCGGCGAACCTCGTCGGCACGCTGTTGGCCGGCAGGCTGCTGGAGCGCCACCCGCTGGCGACGCTGGTGTTGATGCCCGCGCTGGTCGGCGTCGCAGCACTGGTATTGGTGTTGTTGCCAGCGTCGGTGCCGGGGCAGGCGGTACTGCTGGCGATCTGGGGCCTGGC
Organism: Pseudomonas sp. lyk4-R2A-10; assembly: GCF_030209075.1. Lineage (NCBI taxonomy): Bacteria > Pseudomonadati > Pseudomonadota > Gammaproteobacteria > Pseudomonadales > Pseudomonadaceae > Pseudomonas > Pseudomonas sp. lyk4-R2A-10. Next base: position 489,035 of record NZ_JARVSR010000010.1, read on the forward strand.
CTTTGGTGGTGTGCCGGTGGCGTGGTCGAACTGGGTCGCCAACGCGGTACCTGATCAGGCGGAAAGCGCCGGGGGCATGGTGGTGGCCTCTGTGCAGTCCGCTATCGCAACGGGCGCAGCCGCTGGCGGTGCGATGTTCAGCCTCGGAGGAAGTGCAGCCGTATTCGTGGCGGCGGCCATGCTGATGCTGCTGGCCGCGTTACTGATTGCGTTGCGTGTGCGCGTGCCTTCTGTCCATGGCGTTCGCCAGGCCAAACCCGCGTTGCACCTTTGATCCGGTTTGCCAAACCGCTTCGAACGCGTTCGTAATCAGGAGATGCCGCAAAGGAAGCCTAGAGACTGTCAGGGGTCCCCGAAAAACATTTTGACATGGCTCTAGGACGGTTATTTCAAGTCGAAAAAAAGAGTTGTGCCCCTATTTTTGCCCCCACTTGCAACGGCTGTGCTAGCGATCGTGAATGGCGATTCCTGATAAACACCAGTGTGGCTTTGCCTGGCTTTCAGTGTACTCCCTGAAGTCAGTATTTAATCTTTCTTGTGACAGTCCTCAGCCTGCCTCGGCGTTGCGTTGCAGTATTTTTTTGCTGCAATGCAATGCAATGCAATGCGTCGGCAGCAGCCTTCCATCTGCGTGCAATCGCTTTGTTTCTTGTTTCGGATGTGTACCAGGATCATGCTATAGATAAATTCTGCTCAAATTGTGAGATCGCTGTGGAAGTGTCGCTCGATGGAATGAGCTTGGTTGAATCAATTGCACGAGACCTCTCTGCGCCCGGCATGATCCCTGTGCTTGCGATCGAGTGTGCTCTCGAAGCACATCTGCATGAGCGATTCGCAGGAGCTTTCTCGGACATCCTGGTTAAGCCGCCCAGGGTCAAATTCCACGCGATGTACTTCAAGCAACGGTACGCTTCGCTGCCAGTCCTTCTTGGTAGTGAATACGAGACTTGGTGTGTTGCCGCTAGCATAGAACTGACCCAGTTACCAAAATCTTACTGACCCAGGCTCCTACCGGGTAAACCATTATCAGCTTTAGATATTTACTGATTGATGCTTGGACAGTGTGGGATCGGCAGCTGGGTCAATTCGGCGCCAGCCGTAACAGTGAAACAACCCCGACCGCGCAGAAACACCTGTATTGTGAGGTGGGTTGATAAATAAGTTGGGCAGGGCGACCCGCTATGCAGTCGCCCGCTCATAACGCTGTAATGTTCCTCGCAGCGTCTCGAGCAATTTATGGCGCAGTTCCACAGGTTGCTCGACCACCAGTCCATCGCCCTGCGACAGCATCCACCAGTTCAGCTGCCAGCTGTCACTGACTGTCGCAGTCAGGCGGTACCCACCTTCGCAGGCCTGCAGCGCCATGTCTTCTGCCAAGGGTGTTTCCCGCAGCAGGCGGGCGAGGCTTTCGCTGACCCATGCCTGCAAACTGATCTTCTGCGGGCCACCGAATTGCAAGGCATCGCTGGCAAGGTACTGGGGAAGGTCGAACTGAGCCGCGCCTTCGCAGGCAGCCGGCATGATCTCGACGTTGAGAAACCGATGCACTGCGTACTGGCGCAGGTCCGAATAATGATCGGCGGTACCGATCAGGTAGGTGGCTACACCACGTTGCACCAGCGCCAGAGGGTTCAGCGTCAGTTCACTGGTCTTGTTGCCATGGGCGGAGTAGTAGCGGCAAGCGATCTGACGTTCTTCGAGAAGGGCCAGTTGAATCGTCTCGAGAATCTCCGCCGAGATGCTCGGCGCCTGCAGGTTGAGCTCTGGGCGAACACTGGCAACCTTGCTCATCCAGCGCGCCGCCAGGTTTTCATCGGCCATGTTCTCGAGCTTCTTGCGCGCATGCTGGAAGCGGCCCTGCAGTGCCTTGAGCATTCCGTTGGGCAGCAGCGGGCGAATGGTGTCTTCGATGAGTGTCAGGCTCAACGCTTCACTGACGCTCATACCGGGCAGGTCGATGCTTGCCCCCGGGGCCCAGTGCCAGCCGAACGGTTTGCCTCGGTCATTGCACGTCAGCGGGAACACGCGCGATAGTTCGATCAGGTCGCGTTCGACGGTACGTTTGGTAATGCGGTAGCCCGTATCCCGCATTTTTTCGAGCAATTCACCGCTGGTGATGCCGGGGCCCTTGGTGGGTAGCTTGTGTAGCAGTTCCCATTGTCGGCTGATGGTGTCGCGGGAGCTGATTTGTGGCAATTGCGAAGCTTCCTTGTCAAAGCCTGGGCGGCGGCGGGCTACCCGGATGGGTAGCCCTTGGCCGCCTCCGGGCAGCAGATCTTTCAGGTAGGCAAACAAGTAATGCGCCTGCAGTGCCAGGCGCAAGATGCCCCGCCGCAGGGGGGCCTATCGTGTGGTGTCAGCCTTGGAAAACATGCTTGATCAGGAATGCTTCCAGGTTGTCATCCAGGGTACGGACGACTCCACCGTTGGGGGTAGCCCACAGCACCACCCGCTGACTGCGGTTGTCGTACAGGTAATATTGGCCGTCTCCCAACTCCAGCAGCGGTACCGCAGTTGCCGGGTAGCTGGCGTCCGATGCCAGGTCCTTGTAGGCATTGAGTGCATGCAGGAAGTAATCCTCCGGCACGCCAAGGCCATAGGTTTCGTAGGCGTCATGGGCAATCACGCCGAAGCGCTCCAGGTACTCCCGGTACTCGTTGGCGAGTTCGAATCCCAGGTTCGATTCGAGCGCATCGATGTTTGCCTTGGTAGCAGGCCGGGTAGCTGCCTGTTGTTCTGCGACCAGTTTTTCCAGTGTTTTCATGTATGCACTCGCTTACCGTTGGCTCTCGATCTGTTCGGCTCGCGCCTTCCAGTATTCCTTGCGTTCCTTGTCGAAATCGTCCCGTGCGATTTCCGACTCTTTCAGCTTGTTGTGCAGCACATTGTCATTGCCATTGCCCCTGTGCTCATCGCGTGTGAGCTCGGCCAGGGGAGAGTCCTGCTTTTGCCCAATATGGTGCAACTCGATCGGCCGGCCCTGCGCATCGAGCGGGGCGAGGCCCAGCTTCATGCGCTCCAGGTTGGTGCGGTCGAATGCATCTTTCTGATCGTAATCGATATCGGTGCGGATCAATGCATCCTTGCCGTTGACCTGGGCCGGCTCCAGGTTGGCTTCTTCGTAGATACGCGCTTCGGCCTCGCTGTTGATGACGTCCAGCAATTCCTTGGGGAAGCCGAGCTTCTCCAGCCGTTCACGGGTTTCGTCACCCATGCCAGGCAGCTCGAGGCGGTTTTCCTGGGTCAGCACGATCGGCCGATCCAGCTGTGCGATGATCAGGCATTTGTCGGGTGTTTCCCTGGCGAGCAGGGCGAGGCGGGAGGGGCCGTCAGCCTTCTCGATGGCAAAGTTCTCGAAGTTCACCGGACGCTTCCTTTTTCATGGTGCGCGTGCCACATCGCGTAAATGTCGAGGTGGCTTTCGTGCTGCAGGCTGTAGTCTTTCATCAGGCATTGCTGAGCGGCGAGGGCCAGCTCGGCTGAAAGGCCGTTGGCACTCTGTTCGAGCAGCCCGTCGAGCAATTGGTCCAGGTGCGTGTAGTCATTGGCCTCCTGGATGATCTGGTTGACCTGGCGGCGGCAATTCAGCGTATCCACCACCAAGCGCGCCAGGCGCTCGAAGGCTTCCGTTCGCCAGATGCCTGGTGCCTGCTGGTTACGGTACTGTGTGACGATCTGCAACAGGTTGATGCGGGTGCGAGCAGGCAATGGCAGTGCGCACAGGCCCTGCTGCAGAAGGTCGCAGTCAATCTGGGCAGGCGTAACCACGCGCTGGCTGAGCAGCAGTTTCAGCAGTTGGCCGTTGAAGTCACTGCGTGCGATGCCCGCCGTAGCTTGCGGCTGGTATTGGTAGGGCGATTCCTCGCCTTTGAACTTGCGCACCTGGCACATTACGGGTTCGAGCCAGTCATTCTGATAGACGATGGCTACACCCTTGGGGAGCCGGGCGATCTCGTCCAGTTGCTCGTCATCCAGCGCCACGGACTTACCGATCAGGCGGCGATCGGTTTCATCGGGCAGGCGCATGATGATCTTGGTGTTGGTGTTGCGAATCGCGGCAATGTCCACGGCATGGGGTGATTGGTCTGCGATGATGAAACCTTCACCATAGGTGCGCATTTCGGCAATGGCATTGGTCAGCATTTCTACAGACTTGGCCATCAGCCCCGCACCTTCGGCGCCGCCTTCCGGGCTGCGTTTGAGGATGTTGTGGGCTTCTTCGAGCACCGTGACGTGGCGCAGGGGCTGGTTCATGCCGCCGTGGGCCATGCGGTGCTCGCTCAGGCGCATCACCAGGATACCCATGATCAGCGCCTTGGTTTCCGAAGAACCGATGCGGCTGAGGTCGACGATCACATTGCTGTCGAACAGTACGTCGTTGTCGATTTCGTCGGCCACGAACAGTTGGCCATTGAGGCCGTTGGTTAGTGACCGAATCCGGGTCGACAGTGAGCCGATGTAGTTGCCTTTGAGCTCCTGGGAATAGGCCGACGCCTCGATCACTTCCTGTAGCGTTTCCAGCAGGTCGACGAAGGTGGGGAATATTTCCTCGTTGTAGCGGTTGCTCGAGCTTTCCAGGTCCCAGCCGCAGCGCAGGTAGGCTTGCAGGATTGCGTCCTTGAGCACTGCGGGCATGGCTGCGTACATCGGCCAGCAGACGTTGAAGATCTCCACCAGGCGGTCGACATGCTCGAGCACGTGGATCGCTGCCGGGAAGCGGAACGGGTTGATTCGCAACAAGGCGCTGTGCGCCGGGTGGGTGCCGAGCACAGTCACGTCGCTGCGATGGCCGAACACATGTTTGTATTCGCCCTTGGCGGGTTCGATGACAAGGAATGGCACGCCAGCGGCGCTGACCTGGTCGAGCATTTCGTAGAGCGTGTTGCTCTTGCCTGCACCTGTGGAACCGCTGATGAACACGTGGCTGGACAGCTGGTCCATGTCCAGCTCGATGGTCTGCGGCAGGTTTTCCCACAGGTGACGGATGTTGCCCAAGGACAGCTGTCTGGCGCCTGGGCGCCGCGTGGTCTGGCCGTCTAGGCGCTGCACCTTGCGCCCGAATGCCTGGGTTTCGACGACCGACACGGTTGAAGTGGAGCGCCGTGGCAGGCTCAGCTGGATTGCCATTTCCTTGCCGGAAATCAGCGTAGCAGGGGTCACGAACGGCACCGGCACGCGGCTGGCGAACGCAGGTTTGAGTTCGGGATGGCTGAGGCGCGTGAGCCATTCCAGCACCGCAGACTTGTTGCTCGACGTCCAGGTGGTGAGCGCAAAGTCTTCGTGGCTGGATTTGCTGCCGCGTACCAGGCCCAGGAAGATACTTGCCAGCGATTCGGACGAGGCGCTGCTGTCGCCGATGAAGTAGGCAGCAGAATTCCAGCCGCCGTAGGTCTTGGCTTCGTCGATACGTTGCAGATGGTGATCAATCCTGCCCAGCAGCTGCTCGATGGTCTTGTCTACCGATTCGATCGACAACTGCCGGTTGCTACCGCTGGTGCGGTTGACCGATTGGCTGTCGGTCGTGCTGCTGGTGTGGGTTGTCGACTGTGTACGGGCAGAAGACTCACTCCAGGACGTGCCATTGCTTTCGCTGGTGCCTCTGGTAGCCGAATGGCTAGTACCTGTGCTGCGTGTTTCATTGAATGCAGCGGCGATGCCTGACCCAACCTGAGCACCGACCACCGCGCCCACCGGGCCCAGGAACGACCCGGCAAGCGCGCCGATGGCGCTACCGGCAATGGCGGCTGCCTTCGAGGCTTCGGTTTGCGAACTGAAGCTTTCAGTGGTGCCGTTGGTCTCGCTGGTGGAGGTACCGGTCGTATGGCTGGTGCCGCGAGTTTCGGTAAGGCCAAGGCTGTGGCCAAGGGAGGTGCTCAGGCCTTGGCTGATACTCAGGCCAATGCTGTCGCTGTCTTGCTCGCCATAGGAAAGCTGCTGTTTTGCCAGCGGCGAAAGTTGGGTCGCCACCTGTTCGTAGCCGATACGGATGGTATCCAGTTTCTGCGAAGAAACGGGTTCGGCCAGGATCAGTGCCTGGTATTCGCGCCGCTCTGCTGCGTCGATGAAGCGCTCCAGCCCCTGCATGAAGTGGTCGCGGTTTTCAGTCGACAATGCAGGTACGCCCGTGACAGCGGTAATGCTGGCAGATGGGTTGCTTTTCTCGTTTTCGAGCTTGTCGAGCAGCGCATTGGCGTCCTGGACGCTCAGCGGTTGCAGCGCACTACCCGGGAAGTGGCCTTTGAAGGTCTCGCGCAGCAACTCGCCGGAGTTGTGGCCGAGCATCTTGCCGGGTTCGCCACGGGTGCCAATGAACAGTTCAGTCTCGATGCCATTGGAGCGCAGGAACAGGAACACCGTATAGCCAGCGGCGCCCAGTGCTGTGTAGGCCGCAGTGGTGCTTTCCAGCACCGACTGCTTGTTGTCCTGGACGATGCGCTCGACGCGGAATATCCGCAGGTCGCTGGCGCGGTTCAGGCTGATGCGCTGGTTTGAAGCGATGACCGGGTACTGCTCCAGTTCGCTCAGGTAGCTACGGTTGATCAGCGCACGCCCAGCGGCCAGGGTGAGCGTGGCGTTCTGCTGGATCTCGCGGATTGCCAGCGGGGTCAGGGTCGAGGTTGCCATGGCGTTATTTCACCAGCGCAACCAGGAAGACCACCAGCGCAGCCAGGGCGCCGCCGACAAGCAAAGCGGCTTTGAAGACTGGGTTGCGGTCGTTGTCTGCGGCGCGGGGTTGCGATTGGTGGCTTTGGTGAGCCTGGTGCGACTGTTGTGACCGGGAGTTCTGCGGTTGGGGGCGGTGCGAAGCGGGTGCGGCTTGGTCTGCGTTGGCTCTGGCGCTGGCACGTGGTTTCGGTTGCACGGGCGCGAAGCCCTCTACGCCTTGATGGCGCAACAAATCACGTACTTCGATCAGGTGCAGGAAGCGTTCCTGGGCGTAGTTGGTCTTGAGGTACACAACCTGCAGCTCATAGTACTCGCTCGTCCACAGCTTCTGGTCAGACTCCATCGCGCGCGCGAAGGACTTCTCAGAATAAGCTTCCAGAAGCGCTGGAACCTGCTTGGCCGCCCAGGCCAATGCAGCACGAAGGTCGGCAGAGGTCAGGCGATTGTCATCCAGTTCCATGCGCAGCGCGGTCCGGATGGTGAGCAGCTCGCCTTCCTGTACGAACTTCCTGAGGTTGGAGGATGGCTCATAGTTCGACTGCACGTTGACGTCACTCTCGGCTTGCGGTTTTGGAGGCGTTTGCGTAGGCACAAAACCTTTCACCCCGGTTTTGCGCAGGTGCTCGCGAACGGCAAGCAAGTGCTCAATGCGCTCCCGGGCGAAGTTCTGCTGAGTGAGCCACATTTGACGAGTCAGGTAGTCTGCACTCCAGCTCACGGGGTCGGGGTCAAGGGCATTTTTCCCAACCCCTGGCTCGAAGGCCACCAGCAGCTCCGGAGACTGTTTCTCGGCGCGATCCAGAAGGTCATTGAGCAGGGCGGTGCTGGCATTAGGGTCCTTGATTGACAGCAGATAACTCTTCCTGGCTTCGGCAAGCATATCGGTGGTCATGGTGGGGCTCCTTAAATAGCCAATGTGCTGTCGAGCTTGGTTTTGAAATTGTCGATCCAGGCACGCAGTGCCTTGGCTTCGGAAACTGCAATCTCGCGGGCGTTTCGGTCTGTGGTTTTGGAGCTCAAGGATGTCAGCAGTTCGGCAAATTTGAGGTCAAATTCGCGGGTCATGAATGCAACGTATTGTTCGATCAAACGGTCCTTGCCAACTTCAATTTCCCTACGAGCGTTTTCGACCAAGCGTGTGAATTCGGCCTGGATTCGAGTGGAGCGCTCCTGCCAGAACTTCTCGAGATCGACGTAATTTTCGTTGCCGTAATCCCGTACCGTTCGGGTCGAGCCCCAGGAGAAGGGGTTCCACCAAGAGCTGTCGCTTACCTCACGTGTCCCAATGACAACGCGTTTTACTTGAATATCATCCTGGCATACGGACAGATTGAACGAGATGTTCGAGGCCGCCTGTTTAAGCCCCTCGAAAATTGGCAGGTTCAAGCTCTCGGTGCCTTGGAAGATTTCTGTGACGTAACGCTGATACTCGGTATGCAGGTCTTGGCGGATAAGCTCTTGGCTGGAGACGAACACCGACTCGTACTGGTTCACCAGCTTCCGATGGTTGAACTGCAGCAGCTCTTCCGCTTCTTGCACGCGCGCTTCGGCAATGCTTACTCGAACGTCGTTTTGCATGAAGTTTGCGCCCAGCTGCTTGATGATGGGCCCAATAACGGCTTCCAGCTTGGCCAGCTCAAGCTCTGTGTCTCGCGGGAACGCCTTGCCCTCGCGCTCCAGCTTGTCTTTGTAAGCTGCTGTGTCGAAGCCTTTCTCCTGCCGCTGCTGCAGGCCCTGGATCTCCTCGTTCAGATGAGCAAGGGTCCTTTCATCTTGTTGCAGTTGTTCGATCAAGTCAGTTTCATTCAAACCCACTCGAATGGCGTGACCCAAGGCTTCATAGGCGCGTTTGAGCCGGTGCGGCAGGTTGTACTTGTCGATGTACTCGTCGATCATCGCTTCGACTGCCGGCAAGCCGCTGCTGAGCAGCAACGGGGAGTGGCGTTTTTCCTGTAGCGAGCGATGCACGCGAGAGGTGATCGGCATGTACTGCAGCATGTTCATGCTTGGCTCTTCGCTGAACATGTCTGCCATCGACTTATGCTCGTTGCGCTCCTTGCGCGTGTGCAGGTCGCTCGGTTTGCGGATCAAGCGAGTGAGGTTGGCAGAGATCGGATAAATCAGGGGGTTCTGAATACCATTACTGGTGAGGTACTGGTTCACACGCTTGAGTACAGAAGGGATATCTTCTCCCTGCTCAGGATCAAACACGTCCATTTTGTTGATCACGAAGATGAAGCGATCCTTGCTTTGCTTACCACCCTTGCGCATGGTCTCGGCGACCAGGCCGAGCAGATTGCTGTCATCGTTGGTGCCCAGCTGGCTGGCATTCAGCACATACAGGATAAGCGGGTTGCGCCGGGAATCCTGAATGAAACTCATGGTCTTGAGCTGATGCTCTTCATCCTGGCTATTGTTGGGGCCAGGGGTGTCAGTCAGGACCAGGCGCACGTCCTCGCGCTCGCGAATCGCTACGATGTTGCCTTCGATATCGATCAGCTGGGTGTCCTCGAGTTGGTTCCACTCTTTGAGGCATTCCAGGTCGACATTGTCAGCCGCACCCACTTCTTCACCTTTGCGGTTGAAGCGTTTGGCCGAGAATCGATCGGTCATCCGATCATTGTCCGTGATCCGGGCAATTGTCGCAGTCGTCGCTTCGTTCGCCGCAGGCAGCAGGTCGCGCCCCAGCATCGCGTTGATCAATGTCGATTTACCCGATGACATGGTCGCGACGACATAAACATCGAAGTCACGGTTGAACGCTTCTTCGATGGACTTGCGAACCTGCTCGTTGTCAGCGATGAACTGGTCGAACTGAGGGTGCTCGCGCGCCTCGGCCATTAGGGCGCGGATCTGCTCCAGGCGTTGCTCGGTAGGTACGGTCTGGTGCCACTCCAGTTCCACCTGCATGCCATCGGCAATGGCCACATTAGCGGCTTCTTGGATATCCAGGAAGTCAGACTCAACACCTGTAAAAGCGACATGGAAGCGATTGTCGCCATTGAACAGTTCGCTCAATTCATCGAACAGTTTTTCGACCCACAACTGCAGGCGCGACTCCTTGTAGCTCGACAATTTGCAGCCTTCTGCCGGGGCCTGGTCGTTGATCGAGAAAATCGTTTCGACAGTGAAAGGGTTGTGCGTGATATGGATGCGGTTCATGGATTCTTGATCGATTGACGTTGATGTTTGATCAGGGCTTCTACGGTCTTCAAACCGCTGATGGCCACCAATTGCTGCAAATCGTTTTTTTCGCAGGCTTGCGCGTCGAGCGCTTTGAGCTGACGTTGCCGTTCCAGGCTGTTGAGTGCCTTGAATACGTCTTTCTTGATAGCGTCTGGCACCACCGTGGCGTGAAGCAGCGAGCGCTTGTTTTCCTGCAGGTAGGCAAGCGCCTGGTGAAGCCTAAGCCGCTGCGAGCGAGTCAAGGTCTGGGCCTTGAGGGCCTTGCGGGCATAGAGCGCGACGTTGGCCATGGTCGGGATGATGATCGGTTGGTCAAAGCCGATAGCTGTGAGGTAGCGGTGAGCCTTGCCGACATAGGCATCAATGGTCTCACCCGTCTCAGGGTCCAGCAGGTCGACTTTGTTTAGGATGAAGTAGATCGTGTGGTCAGGTCGGGTCGCGAGTTCATCTCGAATTTGCGCCAGCAGAGCGCGATCATCCTGCGTGCCCAGTTGGCTGGCATTAAGCACATAGCACAGGGCTTTGAAAGAAACAGTGCGTACCGCTTCGAGCATCAGTTCTGCATGCTTGTGGTCCTGGCTGTTGTTGGGGCCAGGGGTGTCATGCAATACCAGGCCAGATGCAGGGCTGGGCACGATCTTGAAGTTGCCTTTCAAGCAGATTCGCTTCACTTCGCTGTTGGCATTCCAGTCACGAAGCATCGCGGCTGAAGTGTCCTTGAGCCGCGCAAGCTCTTGATCATTATGCGAGTAACAAGCACCGTCAAAGGCCTGCGCGCCTTGGCGATGTTCGACACGCGTCATGCAAGCGGTAGTGGCTTCGTTGGCGGTGTGCAGCAGTTCTTGCCCGATCAGGGCATTGATGAACGATGTCTTGCCTGCACTCATGGTCGCCAATACCAACACATCGAAGGGGGCGCTACTTGTCTGACGAGGCCTCGTTTTTCCAGAGCGAGCCACTGACCTTGTTGCATGCTTCATGTTTTTTCTCGGTCCTGTTGATCTGATGGCATTCACGGCGATATGGAGAGTGTTGTTAAAAAATATGGCGGGAGGCGAGGGTATTCGCCCTGTCCGCTGGAGACAGGCTTGCACGAAGTAGCGACAGGTTGAGTCGCAAGCTCCATGCAACTAGTCAGATCATCGAGGCGGCGTACCCGTTACGCGAGGTACAAGACGAGCTTGGGGCTGCATCCAGCGGCTGATGATTCCGATCAGGCTGAATGAGAAAAAGACTGTGAGCAGGCGCAAAGTAACGTCCTTGTATCAGTTGGTGGCACATTGCTACTGATGGCAGTATCGCACCTTACGAGCTATCGACGTCAAGCAGAGAAACTTGAATACCACCAAGGTCTGAGAGTGCGGCATCGGGCGCAACTGCATCGAGAAACTGAGGTTGGAACCTGTTGTGGTTACGCAAAAGGGGTAAGAGCCGTGCGGCTGCGCAGGCAAGGACGACCCAATTGAATAGGGCGCGAGAGGTGACGCCGTTGATGAGATTTTGCTGGATCGGGTAGGGCATGAATTGATGCCCGAGAGTGTCCCCGGGCCTCTGGCTTACTGCAGCAATTATGCTTCTGCAAGGAATGCGTCCTCAGCATCCATTTCATTCATGATGTTTTCAATGATGATATCGCGCATGTCACGTATTTCTTTGGGGTAGCGGTTGGTGTGTTGCTTGCAGTACGTGGCCATCAACTGCTTGGCGTGCTTTTTCTCCGTTACTGCGATTAATGCAGACTGTCATCGCGACAATGTGATGGTCAGGATATTGCTCAGAGGCTTGTCAGTTTCCGGGCAGCCTCTACAGTGTTGCCGCTAGCATAGAACTGACCCAGCTACTGAAATCTCACTGACCCAGGCTCCTACGGGGTAAACCATCATCAGCGTCAGATATTTACTAATTGGTGCTGGGTCAGTGTGGCATCGGCAGTTGGGTCAATTCGGTGTCAGCCGCAACAATTTGGATATCGATGTAAATCAAACTTCTGGTAGCGCTTTTGAATAAAATGGCCTTGTGCCATTATTTCGGATTTAATCGTTCCTTCCCGAGCGCTGGACGCCGGAACCAGTACAAGGACTGTTCTATGAACCAAGCCGTGAGTGAGTGGCCGTTTGTCACACGATTGTCATTGGACGTGGAAGGCATCGCTGTCGCCTCCACGAGTCTCAATAATGTATTCAGCGGCAAGCGGATTCCCTCCAGCGACGGTGGGGGCATCTTCGGCCGGCTGCATCTGCCGGAGTATCAGAGGCCCTATCGCTGGAACGAGGAGCAGTTGGGGAGGCTGCTCGACGACTTGCGCTGCTTCTTCAGCAGCGATGCGCCGGACCATGATTTCTACCTGGGCAGCATCATCTTGCACCAGGAGGGAGGCGACGGACGCCAGCGTGGTCTGCTCAACATCATTGATGGACAGCAGCGAATCACCAGCCTGGCCTTGTTGCATTACCTCCAGTACGGCCAGAGGGGGGCGCCGGAGCTGAAGTTCAACGCGCCGGAGAGCCATCGACGCATCCAGCTGAATCTTCGCTGGCTGGAGCAGCAACGCCTGCCGCGAATCGACTTCACCCGTATCAACGTGACCCTGGTCGTCACTCGACGCGAAGACGACGCCTATCGTTTCTTCGAAACCCAGAACACCTCGGGTGTGCGTCTGGGCGGTGCCGACATCGTCAAGGCTTATCACTTGCGCAGCGTTGCGGCCGCAGTCCAGGACGATTTCGCACGGACCTGGGAGTCGCTCGGCGACCTCAAACCGTTGGTCGCGGCCTTCATGAAGTCTCGGCACTGGCAAAGTTTGCGCTGGCGCGACGTCGCCAGCGATCGGGATCCGCTGCTGGAACGCAAACAGATCGTCACGGAGCTTGCCGAACTTACGCTTCCCGACAACGGCGACATCGCCTATCGGTCTTTGCAAGTGCTCCGCGATGCCTGGGGTAAGGAAACACAGACCGTCCAGCCGGGTTATGCCATGCGCCAGCCGCTGGGCACCGGGGTCAATACCATGCGTGTCGTAACCTACTTCCAGGGCTTGCGAAAAACCTTGCTTGAAGTCGACAAGACGGCCAAGGAACCCACGTTCGCCTACTACTACAAGCGCTTGGCCCATGACGCCTGCGGCAGCGTGTTTCTCAGCCGTGCTTTTGATTGCGCGTTGCTGATGTACGCAAGCCAGTTCGGCACTTCCCGTCTGCTTGAAGCCAGCCTGTGGATGTTCCGGATGATCTTCTCCTATCGCTTGATCAAGGAGGTCAGCGTCCGGGAGGATGGCGTGCAGGCGCACCTCAGGCACAACCCATTGCTGGACTGGATCGCCAGTGCCCACACCCATCACGAGCTGTTGAGTTACCTGCGCGACTACACCTATACGGCCACTGCTGAACACCTGGATAAAAACAGTATCAAGAAGCGCTTCGCGGAGTCGGTCGGCTTTACTCTAAGCCTGCAACTGCCCTGGCCCGATCCGCAGCGGGTGGCCGTTGAATATGACGCGCAGTTGCGCAGCGCCATCGAACGTATCAGCCGCGACGACCTCGCCTGCCAAGGAGGCAAATAATGAGCGCCCTGGTCCAATCCCACGTGCAGTCTGCCGCCACGCTGTGCGCTCAGGGCATATCGTTAACCATTCCTTGCTACCAGCGCCCCTACGTCTGGCCCGCCGACGCCGTGGAGGAACTGCTCGAGCAGATCATTCAGGCCAGCGAACCGGACACCGACGGCCGACCGTTGCAGGCGCATTACTTCATCGGAACGGTGCTGAGCAGCGTGGTACCACCCAACGCCAATCCTGATGCGACCATGACCTACGAACTGATCGATGGTCAGCAGCGAATGACCACCTTGATGATCCTGGCGCTTGCCTTCCGCGCGTTGAAAACTGGCTCGCCGCTATGCTCACTGGTGGTGCTGGGCAACGTTCCGCGCCTTACCTTCAATATCCGCGACGAAGTCCAGGCCCAGTTGAGTGCGTGGGCGGGCCTGACCGAGGAGAAGCCGCTGGATAAGGAGGATGCTGCCAATCCTTATCTGGTTCATCTCAACGCCGCCCGCAAGGTCGCCGGCGATCGTTTGCAACGCTTGCGCGCCACAGGAGGTGAGCAGGCCCTGGAACGGGTGGGTGACTACCTGTTCAACCAGGTCACGTGGGTCAACAATGTCATGCCGGCGGGCATGGACCTGAACAAGTTGTTCGCCACGCTAAACACCAGCGGCGTTCAGCTTGAGCAGACGGATATCCTCAAGGCCCGCCTGATGTCGCGGATCAAGCATCACCGCACCACGTATGAAGGGATCTGGCAGGCCTGCGAGGACATGGGCAACTACTTCGAAAGGAACCTGCGTGATGTCTTCGCCGATGTCCGCTGGAATATGGTGGGTATCAATGACCTCCTGAGCCACTCCTTCGATCTCTTCTCCCTGGATCGTCCTGCTGCCGGTCACACCAAAGGCCGGTCTATCGACGAAATCTCGTTGCTGAGAATCCAGGCCGAGCAGGTGGACGAAACCGAGAACAAGGATGAGGCTCGCTATCAATCGATCGTCAGTTTTGGCCTGTTGCTGATGCACGCCTACCGCATCTACCGCCATGCGCAGGGGGCTAAAGACATCGGTTTCCGTTTGAACGACGGTAACCTCAACGCCTGCTTCTCACGCTTCGTTGAAAATGCCAGCGCAGCGCAAGCCAAGGCATTCATGGAATGCCTTTGGAGTGTGCGCTTCCAATTCGACCGCTGGGTAGTCAAGTGGGTACGCCTGGGCGAGGACGATGAGCGGATCTTGCGCCTGAGTTCGCTCAATCCACGCAAGCGCACCCTCTCGGAATGGCGCACGCATCTCGAGACGTCCGACCTGAGCCAGTTACAGAGCGTGCGCTACCTAACCGGCGAGCGCAGCTCTCAGTACTGGCTGACGCCTTTCCTGGGCAAGCTGATCGAAACGCCCAACATGGGCGAGCAGCAGGTATTGAAGCTGCTGGAAAGTATCGACAATCAGCTTTCCCTGACCGAAATGACCCAGAAGGAGGCGAGTTATCGACTGCTCTCCAGCGACACCACCGAATGCTTGCCGATCAAGGACAAGATCGCTTATCTGAGGGAGCACCACGGCACGAGCTTCGAGCACTACTGGTTCCAGAAGCTGGAATACATTCTCTGGCGGGAGCGGCATTCGTTCAAGTGGTTGGACTGGGCAAGACTGCAGGCCTACCGGATTACATCGAAGAACTCGGTCGAGCATGTGCACCCTCAGAACGAAGAGTTCGGTAGTACACTCAGCGATCACCTGTTGCACGGGTTTGGCAATCTGGTACTGCTCAGCCCGGGAGAGAACTCGTCGTACAGCAACCTGGCGGTGATCAAGAAGCAGGCGGCCTTCCGCGCCAAGCCGAAGTACGACTCCTTGAAACTGGCGCACATGTTCCATGTGCTGGGCAATGGGGACGACTGGGGTCACACTCAGATCAATGACCATGGTGACGCGATGCTGGCGCTTATAGAAGCGCACTACCGCGGCTGAGCCCGAAGTAGCGGATGCGGGTAACGATGATGTTCTTGAGGGTTGCAAACGGATGCACCGTAACGGCCTATGAGTGGAACACAGTCACAGATGCTCAGGGTCGCCAAAAGACATTCTGACCAGGCACACCAAGCGGCTATTCCATAATGGAAATCTGTGCAGGCGATTTTCCATGGAGGGGGCGTGAGTTTAATGCGCCTTTGCGGCGATGGTCCGAATGGGATTTCCAGAGAGGAGTGGGTTGATGGTGAAGGAATACACTGAGTATGAAGTCCAACGGGCATTGCATACGTGTGTTCTGCAAATAACCCAAAGGATGCGTTGGAGCGCTTTCAGGAGGAAATCGAGCTGCTCGGCGACTGGCGGATCATGTATGCGGCAGCTGAGTCGGGTGGGCCGTTTAGCTTGGTGCGTGAGCAGTTCTCCAAGAAACGGGTTGTTTCGACCATGTTGCGCGGCAAGTCCGTCTGGATTCTGGACAAAGCCTTTGTCTTGTCCAAGACGCAAGTGAAATACACATTGGGCGGCTCGCTTTTTTTGGATTCGAATGCGGCCAGCTACATTCGAAAGCTGTCATATGCGGAGCGTATTTCTCCTGAACTCGATGCCGTGCGTGCTGATCTGCATCGGACGTTTTCCGTAGATGATCTCGCACGATTGAATTGTTACATCTATCTGTGTGAGTCGCAGAAAAAGTGGTCGCCTGAAACCCGCCAGTTCTGCAAAGAAACGATTGCCGCAGTGCACGCACTGTCGCATTGATAATGCCCCTCTGAGTGAGGGGGGGCGGTATCGCCGCTTTTACCAAGAACAAGCCGAGGCGTTCGCCGAGGATTGGATTGAAGGTTTTTCAAGTATCTTGGAGGGCAGTTTGGGCGTCGCTTTAGCTCAGCAAGCCGCGGCTGCGGAGTGCATGATTTTACGGGCCAAGATTATAGAAAGCAGCGTCAAGGCATCACCGGAAGCGAAGATGGAGGCGTTGCTCAACTTCATGCACGATGAGTTGCAAATCTTCATGCTACGCGAACTGATTGTTTGCGCTGATATCCTTTTCCACACAAAAAAACGACGCTTTCGAAGAAGCTGAACTCGGTCCTTGACAAGGAAGAACCTCCTCGGATCATTAATAACTGCGCCTAGGATTTGTACATACTCAGAATCAAGGAGTCGCTGTCGAATCCTAAAAATTTGAAGGGCGTAGATTTTTGCCTGGATCGATTGATAACCTTTGATCAGGATCTCGCGGATGTCATTTGTTTGACTGAGCTGCGCGCAGTGGCGGTTCATCTCGGTTCAAATCGTGCATACCCCTTCTTTAATAATGAGTTGACAGGCTGGCTGGCGGGGTTGATTGGGCACAAGCGGATGGTGGCTTTTTCTGAAAATTTGCAAGAGGAAGCCTTTAATAAGCGAGCGGATCAAAGAAGCCTGGAAAGTGTGCAGAGAATTCTAGCGGTAGATCAGCGTCGCTTACTGCAACTGGCAAAACGGTAAGTTATGGTTTGACTGGCGCCTAGCTTAGGTTTTGTACGAAAAGTCGGTGCGAGTAGAATTGCCGTCATGATTGGCTTGAGGCCCGCATGGCAAAGCGTTACGAACTCTCCGACGGATCGTGGGAATTGATCAAGGATCTGGTTTCTCCGGAGCAGAAAATGGGTCGCCCACGCAGTGATGATCGCCAGGTACTGCATGGGATCTTGTAGATCCTATGCTCAGGCGCTGATCGTGTCCCAAGACGTGGTGTAACTCATCATGGCCTTGGCCACTAAGTGCCGTTTAGTTGATCGCGGCCAACAGCTTGGCCTGCGGATTATCGCTGACCGCCTCGAAGTTCTCCAGTTGCATAGAGTACCGGCACAGGCACCATTCGTCGTTCTGCTCGGCGGATTCAATCGGTCGTCGCAACGTCAGCTATTGTCTGATGCACCACTACAGCCGGATCAGGCCACATCAGTTCAACGGCAGGATGTCGCTAACCGCGTCCGACACCAAACTTAACATGGTGTACGGCATCAGTTGATCCACTCCAACGTGTAATTCAAAGACTCTCAGGGTCGCCGAAAAACATCTGAATCCGCGACCGCAACCACCGCTCACCCGGATCATTATCCTGCGACCCCCGCCAAGCCATATGCAGTTCAAACGTGCGCGTCGGCAACGGCGGGTCTTCCGCGCGCAGACCGCCCGCCGCCGTCAGTGCATCCGCCGTGTAATCGGGCACGGTCGCGACGATGTCGGTGCCCGCCAGCAGCGTACCCAGTCCGTTGAACTGCGGCACCGCCAGTACCACGTGCCGTTTACGCTCGAGCTTTTCCAGCTCTTCATCGACGAAACCACTGAGGTCGCCGGCAAACGACACCAGCGCATGCGGGCGCGCGCAGTAATCGTCCAGGCTCAGCGGCCCCGGCACGGTGTCGGCGCGCAGTAATTTGGGGGCGCTGCGGCGCAGGACTTTGCGTTTGGCGTTTGCCGGCAGGTCGGTGGTGTAGCTGACGCCGATGGAGATTTCGCCGGAGGCGAGCAGGCCCGGCATCAGGATGTAGTTGACGCGGCGCACCACCAGCACGATCCCGGGTGCTTCGGCGCGCAGGCGTTTGAGCAGCATCGGCAGCAGCGCGAATTCGACGTCGTCCGACAGGCCGATGCGGAATACCGACGTGCTGGTCGCCGGATCGAACTCCGCCGCGCGGCTGACGGCGGTCGAAATCGAGTCCAGGGCCGGGGAGAGCAGGGCGAAGATTTCCACCGCGCGGGCGGAAGGCTCCATGCTGCGCCCGGTGCGCACAAACAAAGGATCGTCGAACAGGCCGCGCAGACGCGAGAGCGCCGCGCTGATCGCCGGCTGGCCGAGAAACAGCTTTTCCGCCGCACGGGTCACGCTGCGCTCATGCATCAGCGTTTCGAACACGATCAACAGGTTGAGGTCGACACGACGCAGGTCATTACGATTCATCTGGAGTCCTGGCAGAGTCATCAAGCTTGACGAGAGCGACCATATGAGAACAATGGCCGGCATGAATCTTACGGGGAAAGGCTGGTAGTCTGCACCGGGTAATTCAGCTTTACTGAGAAGGCGGCAGCAGTTTTTTCATGGATTTTCTCAATGCTGACCATGCTGCGGAATCAATGACAGGCATGTCGACTATTAATAGCCACTGATAGTCTTGGCTGGAAAGCCCAGATAGAGTTCATGGCATTAGAGGTTACTTTGACGAGGTTTGCGATGTCCCGCACGATCCGTTTTCACAAGTTTGGTCCGGCCGAGGTGCTCAAATGCGAAGAGCATGCGGCTGCTCAGCCAGGTCCTGGCGAAGTGCAGGTGCGTGTCGAGGCGATCGGCATCAGCTGGTATGACACGCTCTGGCGCCAGAATCTGGCGTCGTCCCAGGCGCGCCTGCCTTCAGGCCTGGGTCATGAAATGGCCGGCGTGGTCACGGCCATCGGCGATGGCGTCGAAGATCTGGCAGTGGGCGACAAGGTGGCCAGCTTCCCGGCCGAGAGCCCCAACGATTACCCGGTCTACGGCGAACAGATCGTTCTGCCGCGTACCGCGCTGACCCGCTATCCGGATGTGCTCAGCCCGATTGAAGCCAGCGTGCATTACACGCCGCTGTTGATCGCCTATTTCGGTTACGTTGATCTGGCACGGGTCAAACCCGGGCAGTTCGCCCTGGTGACCGACGCCAGCCACTGCGCCGGGCCGTCCTTCGTCCAGTTGGGCAAGGCGCTGGGTGTGCGGGTGATTGCTGCCACCAAAACAGCGGAGGAACGTGAGTACCTGCTGTCGCTCGGTGCCGAGAAAGTGATCGTCACCGAAGAAGAAGACCTGTTGATGCGGATCAACAAGATCACCGACAACCGCGGTGTCGACGTGGTGTTCGATGGTCTCGGCGGGCCACAGATGTCGCTGCTCGGCGATGTGCTGGCACCGCGTGGCAGCCTGGTGCTGTACGGCTTGCAGGGCGGCAACCAGACGCCATTCCCGGCCTGTGCGGCGTTCCAGAAGAACATTCAGTTCTTCGTACATTGCATCGGCAACTTCACCGGCAAACCGGAGCTCGGCATCATTCAGGACCACGTCGCCTTGCAGCGTGCCTTGCGTGATATCAACCAGCTCACCGCTGACCGTGTGCTGCTGCCGCTCAAGACCCGGGTGTTTCCGTTCAACGAGTTTGTCGAAGCTCACCGCTACATGGACGAGTGCCCATGCCGCGAGCGGGTTGCTCTGCAAATCGAAACTGCCTGACTTTCCCATTCAGAGTCCGTGGCCCCACGGACTCTTGTGCGTTTAATCCTTCAGATATCGAGAAATCCCTGGGCCAGACGCCTGGGGACGTTCAGCAACTGAACTGGTTTTTGCTCTCGATCTGTATCTTCTAATTGCCCTCCAGACCCTGATAATTGAATGACTACTTTCATCTCAAGGAATGAGCTATGTCTGTGCATTCTATTTGTTCCGTGCAGTATCAATCGGCTGTTTATCATCGCCCCTCAAACTTCTGTTTAAAGTTTGTAGGGGTGCCATGTAATCCCTTCTTTTTTTCTTGTGCTCATTATGTGCAGGGGCTTGTAAGAAGTTTCCTAGGAAAGCCCGTTCTTGCAGCCGGCCCAGCCAAGGCGGGGCTTTCAGCCATGTCGCTCAAGATCCTGAAATACTACGCGCTCAACTGTTTCAAATAACTACAAAAACTTAAGTGTTAGCATTTCAGCGTCTATTAATTAATGAAGAGTGATCGTGCGTCCGCCATTCGTGGCCGCGCGATATAAAACCTTTGATACCGGGTGAAGTACTGATGAGCACGATCCATGATCAAGCAATGAATTATGTCTACCAGCAAGTTTTGCAACGCCTGCTGAGTTTTTTTTCCCGAGCCGAGCGCACGGCTTTGCAACTATTGATACAGCGACTGGCGGTGGCTGCCGGCGGTATGGACCGCATCGGCGAATTCAAGGTCATGGTGACTCAATCCGGCACACGTGACTGTTGCTACAGCCTGGCCCTGTTGCGTGCGGCGCAATTGAGCATCGCAGGACGCGCTCCGGCCACTTTCCAGTTGCGTGTCGCCACCCTGCGCTGGAGCGGCGCACCGACGTCGGCGCTGCACAACATGCATCGTAGCTTCGGCGCACTGTTCCTGTATGACGATCCAAGGGTGGAGCTACTGATGGTGGATCATCGCGAGGTTCTGCCCTTCAACCATGAGGTTTGCGTCAGCGAAGAAGGGCGCGAGTCCGGTCGCCTCAACCTGCTGATGCTGGGGCATCGTCGCACATGGAATGAGAGCCTGGCATTGTGGGATGAGTTGTACCTGAGCACAGCCGAGTTCTACGGTCAGGTTGCACGTTGGGGCAATGGTGTCGATGCGTTGATAGCCAGTGACAGCGTGTACCAGCAGGAGCAATTCATCGCAGGCCTGGATCGGGCGGCGCGCAAGGCAAGCATCGGCGCGTTGCCACGAACGGCCGGTGGATTCGCCGATTTGTTCCGTCTGCTCGACAACATGGGCGGCGATTATTACCGCGAACTCTACCCCGAAAAGGAACTGACTCAGTGGCGGCCGCTTGGCGAGTTTGAAGCCTGTCGGCGAACCAGCTACATCGGCATCGACGATATGGTCGTTGGCAAGATGGAGGAGCGATGGCCGTTGCTCAGCGATTTCCTGGGCTTTCAGGCCGACGAGCTGATGTTCGAACCACGCCCCGGTGAATGTGCCGATCCTTTGGTCGGCGCTTATCTGAGCGGGCTGCAGGCCAGCTACGTAGAAGGTCGCAACTACGAGGTCGGTGTCACGGAATACCTGCAGCAGTGCCTGGCAACGATGCGTCGCAAAGGTACCCCCGAGCAGCTTTGTGACCGTTTCCTTTCGACATTCGGCAATCTGTCCAACCTCACCGAGCAGCGCGCGCACGCTACCTCTTCCCTGCAGCGGAACTTTGGCCTCAGTGAGGCGCAATTGATATGCCTGATATTTGCCCCTTTCATCGATGGAGCCGCTGGTCTTGAGCGGTTTTTGCGCACCTGCCACCCCGGCATGCTGGTCGCGATGCCGGAGTTGCACCGGGCGATGCAGGGACTGCACGCTCCGGAGCAGGTTCTGCAATGGATGACCGATGTCAGTGGACTGCCCGTAAGACTGATCAACCGATTGTATGCAATGGATGGCATCCGGATGGACGAACAGGCAGCGAGTACCGCTGAAGTATCAGGTCATGAGACTTCACATGTTGACCGCAAGGCGGAAGGCTGAGTGTGAACGTATTGCCCGGACAAGGAAAAATGCCTGCGGACCCTGGCTCATGAGTGCATCACGAGAATCGGGTTTCGCCTATCAGGCTGTCTATCGTTATCTGACTCAGTTGATCGATGAACCAGGCAATCAAGGAGCGATCAGGTTGCCGTCACTAAGGCAGTTGTCCGAGCGACTGAACGTGTCCATCTCGACCATTCAGTACGCTTATGCCTTGCTGGAGAAGGAAGGCCGGGTCTACTCCGTAGCCAAATCAGGTTATTTTGCACAAGCAACGCCATCGTTCATGCCGCCGGGAGGTGGCAACGATCTGCTGGAAACGGTCTGCGTAAGTGCCAGGTGCAACGGCATGCGCGTATTGAGCGGTGATGACCCGGCGGCGGCCCAGCCTCTGGACAGCCCGTTGTTGATGGTGGAGCGAGAACTGTTGCGTCAGTATCCACGGTATCTGCAGACAGCCGCGCAGCCTTGCGGCGAGCTGGAACTGCGCACGCTTCTGGCTGCCCGCTATACCGCCTCGGCGACACATTGCTGGCATCCCGAAGACGTCTACATCGGCGCCGACTTGCGGGGGGTGCTGGAAATCCTGATTGCAGTTCTTGAACTGCGACATGCAACGGTGCTGATCGAATCCCCCTGCAACTGGGCGGTCCTGCGTCTGCTTCAGTCTTTTGACGTACAAGTCATTGAACTGCCACTGCAGCCTGATGGCACATTTGATACAGAGCAACTTGAAACACTGCTCAAGATCGAACCTGTTCGGCTGATCCTGTTGTCTTCCAGATTGAGCATGCCCCACGGCAGCCGTTTTCCTCAGGACAACCGGCATGCTGTCGCGCAGTTGCTCATCGGTCATGGCATCTGGGTACTGGAAAACGACTGTCATGGCGAGTTGCTGGACGATGCTGGAGGTCAACCTCTGCGCGAGTTGCTGGATCCCGACCGCTTGTTGGTGTTTTCCAGCTTCGAAAAACACATTGGTGTCGAAGCCCCCTATGGTTTTGTGCTGTCACGCCAATGGCGCAATGCTCTGCAGCGTCACTTCCTGCTGCGTTCGTTCCGGCTCTCGCCGATCCGCCAGAAAGCCATTGCGCGTCTCTATGCCAGCGGTCGAGTCGATCAGCATCTGGTGATACTGAAACGACTGCTCAGGGAGCGGCGTTCGCAATGGGTGCAGCTCATTCGCGAGCGCCTGGGCGATGTGCTGGATGTCGTCGAGCCACAGGGCGGCGCAACGATCTGGTTGCAATCCCGGCATGCGGTAGCGATGGACGCCGTGTTTCAACGGCTGCTGAAACAAAACGTATTGATTGCACCTGGGGAGTTGTTCAGTATCCAGGGCCTGCATGCGCAGAACCTGCGTCTCGGCGTGATCGGCGGGGACGAGGAGGCGTTGTTAATACTTGTCGGACTGCTCGGGGATGCGTTACGACTGGCTCCGCGCACGAATTCACCCAAACACTCGGTTTGTACCGGATAGCCCCCATCGCACTCTGGTCAAACTGCCAGTAAACTCCGCTGTAATTTCCTGAACCACTCTATTTCAGAGGTTTTGCATGACACTCAGTCCTTTTGCGGGCAAACCGGCACCGGCAGAACTGTTGGTCGACATCCCGCGACTGGTTACGGCGTATTACACCGGTCAACCCGACGCCTCGGTTTCCACCCAGCGCGTGGCGTTCGGCACCTCCGGGCACCGGGGCAGTTCCTTTGATTTGAGTTTCAACGAGTGGCACGTTCTGGCTATCAGCCAGGCGATCTGCCTGTATCGCGAAGCCCAGGGCATCACCGGGCCGCTGTTCGTCGGCATCGACACCCATGCGTTGTCGACCCCGGCCGGGGCGAGCGCCCTGGAAGTGCTGGCGGCCAACGGCGTGACCGTGATGATCGCCGAAGGCGACGAATACACCCCGACACCGGCCGTGTCCCACGCCATTCTTTGCTACAACCGTGGTCGCACCACGGGCCTTGCCGACGGCATCGTGATTACCCCGTCGCACAATCCGCCTCAAAGCGGCGGCTACAAGTACAACCCAACCAACGGCGGCCCGGCCGACACCCACATCACCAAGTGGATCGAAGCCAAGGCCAACGAACTGCTGGCCAACAAACTGGCCGGCGTCAAACGCATCAGCTACGAGCAGGCGCTCAAGGCCGAAACCACCCACCGTCACGACTACGTCAACACATACGTCGCTGACCTGATCAACGTCATCGATTTCGATGCCATCCGCGGTGCCAAACTGCGCCTGGGCGTCGATCCGCTGGGCGGAGCAGGGGTGCGCTACTGGTCGGCGATTGCCGAGCACTATCGTCTGGACCTGGACGTGGTGAACAAGGAAGTCGATTCGACGTTCCGCTTCATGACCGTCGACTGGGACGGGCAGATCCGCATGGACCCATCGTCCAGCCATGCCATGCAAGGTCTGATCGGCCTGAAAGAACGCTTTGACGTGGCCTTCGCCTGCGACCCGGATCATGACCGTCACGGTATCGTCACGCCGTCCGGTGGCCTGCTGGCACCGAACAACTACCTGGCGGTGTCGATCGACTACCTGTTCCAGAACCGTCCGCAATGGCGTGCCGACGCGGCCGTGGGTAAAACCGTGGTCAGCAGCGGTCTGATCGATCGCGTGGCCAAGCGTCTGGGCCGTCGCCTGTACGAAGTGCCGGTCGGCTTCAAATGGTTTGCCGATGGTCTGTTCGACGGCTCACTGGGTTTTGGCGGCGAAGAAAGCGCCGGCGCCTCGTTCCTGCGCAAGGACGGCGGTGTCTGGAGCACCGACAAGGACGGTCTGATTCCGGCCCTGTTGGCTGCTGAAATGACTGCCCGTACCGGCCGCGACCCAAGTCAGGCCTACCGCGCGCTGACCGACGAACTGGGCGAACCGTTCTCGGTGCGTGTCGACGCCAAGGCCAATCCTGAGCAGAAAGCCCTGCTGAGCAAGCTGTCGCCGGAACAGGTCACCTCGACCGAACTGGCGGGCGAGAAGATCGAGAGTATCCTCAGCAAGGCGCCGGGCAACGATCAGGCCATTGGCGGTCTGAAAGTAATGACCGAAAACGGCTGGTTTGCTGCACGTCCGTCGGGCACCGAAGACATCTACAAAATCTACGCCGAAAGCTTCATCGGCGACGACCACCTCAAGCAACTGGTGGCTGAAGCGCAAACACTGGTAGACGGTGCGATCAGCATCCAGTAAATCCAGGCAACGGAAAAGGGCGACCCTGAGGCCGCCCTTTTTTGTACCCGCGATTCGCCGATCAGGCCAGATCCACCAACACGATTTCACTGTCTTCCAGCGCAGTGACGGTCAACACCTGTTCATCGGCCACCGCCACACCGTCTCGAGCTTGTGCGCGCAAGCCGTTGACTTCAATGACACCCGTAGCGGGAACCAGATACGCCCGACGTCCGGCATCGAGACGGTATTCAGCGGTTTCCCCGGCCTTGATATTGGCCGCCACCAAACGTGCGTCGGCGCGGATGCGCAGGCTTTGATCGTCACCGTCCTTGCCGCTGGCGAGGGTCACGAAACCTTCGCGGTTGCCTTTCGGGAACGGTTTGGCGCCCCAGGACGGCGGTGCGCCGGTTTCGGTCGGCAGAATCCAGATCTGGAAGATCTTGGTGTCCGTGGCTTCCAGGTTGTATTCGCTGTGGGCGATTCCGGTGCCGGCGCTCATGACCTGCACGTCGCCAGCCTCGGTGCGGCCCTTGTTGCCCAGGTTGTCCTGGTGGCTGATCGCACCTTCACGCACGTACGTGATGATTTCCATGTCGCGGTGCGGGTGAGTAGGGAAGCCCGTGCCGGCGGCAATGATGTCGTCGTTCCACACGCGCAGGTTGCCCCAGCTCATGCGTTGCGGATCGTAGTACTCGGCGAACGAAAAATGGTGATGGGCATCCAACCAGCCGTGATGGGCGCCGCCCAGCGAGCTGAAGGGTCTGAGTTCAAGCATGATCGTCTCCTCAAAAGGTTCGTCATGGGGCGCGATGCCTGAGCCACGAAGCGAGACCGGTGATTGATGGCAGCCATCATCTATCAGTCAACCATCGAGAAAAAGCGTAAAAACTGCGGCATTCCAATCGAATCGGTTGATATGAAAAAGGCTCGAAACCGTCTCATCCCACCTTCAATTCATCGCCTAAACCAATGACCTGTAAGCATTTCGCTAGAACAAAAAAGCAAATGCAGACACCATAGCTCTCAACAGCCTCACATCCGGAGTCCGTCAGCGTGGCGCAACACACCCCCGATCTTCCTCCCGAACTTCGTCCCTTGGCCGAGATGCCCTGGTTCAAACGCCTGGCGGCGCGTTTCCTTGGTCACGGTCTGACGCAACTGCGCGCCCAGCACCGGGCTTCGTGGTTGCACGGCCAGGCCGACGGCTTTCGCAGCGGGCATACCGCCGGCGTGGATTACGGGTACAAGGAAGGCAAGGCTGACGGCCTGGAAGAGGGTCGTCAGGTTTTGTTGATCCGCGACAGTCGCAATACCGAGCATCGCCCGCCGGGTATCGATAATCACTTGTTCGACGACTGGCGTCTGCCGCTCAGCGCAGAACTGAAGAAGCGCATGAAAGCCGATGTCGCGCGCCTGCTGCCAGCCCACGCCCAGCCAAGCGTGGCGCAATGGAAAATGATTTTCAGCGATACCCCGTCAACCTCGGTGATTGCCGGCGCCGGAGCCGGCAAGTCCACCACGCTGGTGCTGCGGATCCTGCTGCTGACTCACTACCTGGGCTTCGAGCTCGATTCGATGACCGTGGTGACCTTCACCCGCGAGTCGCGCAAGGACTTCATCAACAAACTGATCGAACTGTTCGCATTGTGGGGCCGGGCACTGAGTCAGAAAGACGCGCGGGATCTGGTGCGCACCTTCCACTCGCGGATCTTGCCGATGGTTCGCAGCCTGCCGGGGTTCGAGCGCTTGCAGGCATTCGAAAACCTCAGCCACCGCGCGCCGGGTGCGGATGAAGACGTCGACAGCAATCCGTTCGATCTGCGCATCAACGACGCGCAGCGCCAGCAGCTCAACGCCTGTTACCACCGTCTCTACAAAGAAGACCCGCGCTTTGCGCAACTGATCCAGCCGCTGTCCCGGCACGCCTTGCAGCTCAAGGAGCTGGAACGCGATCACCCGGACGTGCAAAAGCGCGTCGCTGTAACGGAGCTGGCGGCTCGCCGCGATGAAGAGCTGTGCGACATGATCGAGGACATGTGGCTCCGCGCCGGTGCCTGGCCGATCAAGGGTATCGAACCGAGTCGCCAGGCATTCGAAATCAATGGCGCATCTTTCCATGGCCACGGCTACATTCCGAGCCTGGACGCCTGGGTGGTATTGGGTTTCGACCCTCGGGAAAACCCGCAGGTCTGCCGTCCCAACGCCAAGCTGACGGTGCGTGCAGAGTGGGCAGTCAAGCGCACCTTGTTTCAAGCTTTCTGTCGTAAGCCACTGATTTGGCTGGATAGTTACGAATCGTCAAAACGTTTATTGGCCACGCTGGCAGGCGATGTCAGCGCCGGTCCCGGCTTCGATTACAAGGTCAAGGGCGAGCTGGCTTCCGCGCCGTTGCTCGACTGTTTTGTCGCCGCCGCCGGCTTCATCGAAAATCTGGGGCTGGATGTGCCGGACGCTGTTGGCCGCATGAGTTTCGCCAAGGATGATCCGGACCGGTTTTTCTTCGAGGCTTTAAGTCTGTTCTGGCGCGCGCTGGAAGATCATCTGCTGGATCAGAAGCCGCCGGTCATGACCTACAACCGCATGTTTGCACTGTTCAGCGAGCACTCACCGGAAAACTTCAAACTGCTCAGTGATGAGCTGTTGCGGCCGATGTCGCACCTGATGATCGATGAGTTTCAGGACGTTTCACCGCAGATCGTCTCGTGGATTCGCGCCAGCCTCTCGGAAATCCGCAGTCGCGGCCCCGCGATGCACGTTGGACGAGGCGCACAGCGATCGTCGCTGCTTTGCGTAGGCGATGACTGGCAATCGATCTACGGCTGGCGCGGCAGTTCGCCGAGCTACTTCATGGAATTCAACAAGGAATTCCCGTCGCCGAGTACGACCCGGGTGATGCTCAGCGATAACTATCGCAGCCATCAGCACATCATCGACGCGGCGGAACACATCGTCCGGGCAGCGCCGGCGATCCCGGGCAAGAAGGCCAAGGCCAGCGGCGAGGAGAGGCCGTTGCAGCCAGTCAACGTGCTGGAGCGCGACGATCAGGCACTCGGCCAGCGCCTGTCGGAACACTATCGAAACGGCGATTCGATCCTGATGCTCTATCGAAAAAGCAGCGATAAGTTATTGATAGAACAGCATATTCAGCATGTAGTTAATGTGGATTCGAGCTTGCCTTATGAGTCCCGTCGCCTGAAACAGCTGACCTATCACAGTGCCAAAGGTCTGCAGGCCGACGCGGTGTTCCTGCTGGGCGATTGCCAGCACCTGACCAGTTCGCCATACAAGAATCAGGTGTATCGCATGGCCGGACTGGGCAAGGCCGGCGACAGCGAGCCTTATGACAGTGCGCAAAAAGACGAAATCCTGCGCCTGGCCTACGTCGGCATCACTCGCGCAGTCAGCCATTGCTACTGGTACGTCGAGCCGCAAGACACCCAGGCAGTCAATATGCCTCGAGCTTCCGACCGGGTTGCCAAAGGCAAACCGTTCTTCGTCGATCATCGTCCGGAAAAGAAAACGGCCTGAATCCAATGCCCATGAAAAAGCCCGCACAAAGCGGGCTTTTTATTTTAAATCAGCTAGTTACGCATAACTCTTGAGGGATTCAGGAGGAATGAATGCCTCCAGCTCGTCCTCAACGGCTTCGATTATTCGCTCCACATCCGCCGCGTTCATCACTGTGGCACAGGGGATGCCGGCGATCGCGATCAGGGTTTCGCCGCTGGCCCGATCGAACAGACGCGCGACCAGACTGCCCGGCGCATCCATGGTCGCCTCGAAACCCATGGGATGAAAATGCCAGCGCATCAGCTGGCAGGCA
Source organism: Pseudomonas sp. lyk4-R2A-10 (assembly GCF_030209075.1). Lineage (NCBI taxonomy): Bacteria > Pseudomonadati > Pseudomonadota > Gammaproteobacteria > Pseudomonadales > Pseudomonadaceae > Pseudomonas > Pseudomonas sp. lyk4-R2A-10. The sequence goes on from NZ_JARVSR010000010.1 coordinate 517,660, forward strand.
TTGGGAAACGTGACCTTGCTTGACCCTTTATTCATGTGTTGCCCGCCTTCTTCATCGAGCGCTTCCGTTCGCTCATGGTAGGTGGGAAGAGCCGTCATTGGCCCAACCGTTGATTGCCTTTAAAAGTAGCATCTGGATGTGAAGTTCCCGTGAGAATTTTCAGTCGATTTAGCGATTGCCGAGATTTTTTTGATGTAAGTCACTGTCCATCGCGACCTTCGGCAAAGTGCTATCACTGTCGGTTGTTGAAGCAACACCAGAAGTTGGGCAAGCTCGATTCTTTTTCCATGAGTCTCTTATGCACGCCGACGATGACGGCCCGGAACAGAGCCGGGCCACGGCCGAAACGGTCATGCGCTATCACCTGTGCTGGAAACACCGGGACCTGGATGGCGTGATGGCGCTGTACCACCCGGACATCCAGTACAACGATTTCTTCCAGAATCGTGTGCTCGGCCTCGACGAGTTGCGCGAGTACGTCCGGGTCAGCATGCCGCGCGAGTCCGACGAAGCGCTGGAGCATTGCGACCGCATCCGTATCGACGGCAACACCGCCTTCATTCAATACGAAGTGACGTTGCGCGGCGGTAACGGCCTGGTGTCGTTTCGCTCCAGTGAAGCGATCACGGTCAAGGAAGGACAGATCTGGCGGGTCAACGAATATGCTTCGCTGGTGCGCGAACAGGCCGATAGCTTGACGGCAACCCGCCAGCGACCGGCGACGAGTCGCCTGGGCCTGTCGCCCCGTCAGCTGAGTTTCATGGCCGATGACTTGCAACAATACTTCCAGCGTCAGCAACCTTATCTCGATCCGGAGCTCGATCTGCAACGGGTGGCGAAGGAGTGCGGGTACAGCCGTAACCAGATTTCCTACCTGTTGAATCAGGTGCTGGGGCAAAGCTTCTACCGCTACGTCAATCAGGCGCGCCTGCAACATCTGTTGCAGTCGCTGGATAACGCCACGTCGCCGTTGCGCATCGATGAACTGGCCTTCGCCGCCGGGTTCAATTCGCTGTCGGCTTTCTATAGCTGCTTTCGCCAGCACACTGGCCAGTCGCCCAAGGCCTATGCGAAGCAAATTTCTTTGCGGACACGCGCGCAAGACAATCCCTGAGTTCTGCCTCTAGGATCGACGCCATCGAAACCTGGATTGGCGGAGTCTTGCATGCCGGCGTGGCGCACTATCAGTTTGTGGATGGATCAACTCGACGAGCCGCTGACCGCGCGCCCGTCGCTTGCGCAGGACCTGGACGTCGACGTGGCGATCATCGGCGCCGGTTATACCGGGCTGTGGACTGCGTACTACCTGAAGCAACAGGCGCCGAGCCTTAACATCGCGATCATCGAAGCGCAAACCGCCGGGTTCGGCGCTTCCGGTCGCAATGGCGGCTGGTTGATGGGCAATCTGCTGGGTGAGGATCGCCTGCTGGCGGGCCTGTCCGCACAACAACGTCGCGCTTCGTTCGATCTGTTGCACAGCATTCCTGATGAAGTAGAAGTCGTCCTCGAACGCGAAGGCATCGACTGTGATTACCGCAAAGGCGGGGTGCTGTACTGCGCCGCGCGCTATCCCGAGCAGGAAGTCAGTCTTCGCGACTACCTGAAAAAACTCCACGCCCAGGGACTGACCGACGACGATTACCGCTGGCTAAGCCCGGAGCAACTGGCGCAGCAGTTGCGCATCGCCAAACCCTACGGGGGCATCTTCGCCCCGCATGTGGCGACCATTCACCCGGCGAAACTGGTGCGCGGCCTGGCGCGAACCGTCGAAAGCATGGGGGTGAAGATTTACGAAAACAGCCCGGTGACCCATTGGCAGGCCGGCAGCCTGCGTACCGACAAGGCCGGCGTGCGTAGCCGCTGGATTGTCCCGGCCATCGAAGGTTATTCCGTCACGCTGCCACCGCTGGGGCGTTATCAATTACCGGTGCAGAGCCTGATCGTCGCCACCGAGCCGTTGTCCGCCGCGACCTGGGACACAATCGGCCTCAGTCGAGGCCAGGCTTTCAGCGAATTCAGCCGTCAGGTCACTTACGGCCAGCGCAGCGCCGACAACCGGCTGATTTTCGGCGCCCGTGGCGGTTATCAGTTCGCCGGCAAGCTGCGCCACAACTTCGACCTGACCCGCGATGAAGTCGAGCTGCGCCGCTACCTGTTCGGCGAATTGTTCCCGCAACTGAAAAACGTCCAGATCACCCACGCCTGGGGCGGGAATCTCGGCATGTCCCGGCATTTCAAACCGCACATGCTCTGTGACCGGGCCAACGGCATCGCGCTGTCCGGCGGCTATGGCGGGGAGGGTGTCGGCGCTTCCAATCTGGGTGGGCGCACGCTTGCGGATCTGATTCTCGAGCGCAACACCGAGCTGACGCATCAGCCGTGGGTGCTGCCCGACGGCGGGATCCACGCGCTGCGGGCCTGGGAGCCGGAACCGTGCCGCTGGCTCGGCTACAACGCGATCATCAAGAGCTTCGTCCACGAAGACCAGACCCTGGCTAACCCGGCGACCGCGCCCTGGCGGCGCAAGCTTGCCAGCCAGGTCGCCGGGTTCATGGAAGGTTTCATGCACTAAACGTTTGTTTACTACGAGACAGGTAACGCCATGAGCATCACCCAATTCAAGAACACCGCCACGTTGCAACTGGATGAGTCCAACCCGGTGGCCGTGCCGCTCGGCACGCCGGTGGCGATTGCCTCGACCACCAGCGTCGAGCGCGACGACGGCGTCGAAACCGGCGTCTGGGAATGCACCCCCGGTCGCTGGCGCCGGCAGATCACCGCTCAGGAGTTCTGCCATTTCATTTCCGGTCGCTGCACGTTCACCCCGGACGACGGCGGCGAAACCCTGCACATACAAGGTGGCGACGCACTGATGTTGCCGGCCAATACGCTCGGAATCTGGGACATCGAAGAAACCGTGCGCAAGACCTATGTCCTGATTTTCTGACGTTTTGATCCTTTTGATTGCCTGCCAACAACAATAGCCAATACAGGAATCGATCCATGATCCGAAAGACCCTCGCGCTCGCACCCTTGATGCTCGCCGTCTCCTTCGCTCAGGCGGCGGATACGGTCAAGGTTTACAACTGGTCCGACTACATCGCGCCGGACACCGCCAAGAACTTCGAAAAGGCCAGCGGCATCGGCGTCACCTATGACGTCTACGACAGCAACGAAACCCTCGACGGCAAGCTGATGACCGGCAAATCCGGTTACGACGTGGTGTTTCCCTCCAACCACTTCATGGCGCGGCAGATCGAGGGCGGGGCACTGAAGAAACTCGACAAGAGCCAGTTGCCGAACTGGAAGAACCTCAACCCGGTATTGCTCAAGGCCTTGCAGACCAACGATCCGGGTAACGAACACGGTTTTCCGTACCTGTGGGGCAGCACTGGCATCGGCTACAACGTCGCCAAGGTCAAGGCCGTGCTGGGTGACAACGCGCCGGTGGATTCCTGGGATCTGATCTTCAAACCCGAATACATGGAAAAACTGCAGAAGTGCGGCGTGGCCATCCTCGACAACGGCCCGGAACTGCTGCCGGCGGCGCTCAACTACCTGGGTTTGCCGCATCACAGCAAGAACCCCGAGGACTACAAGAAAGCTGAAGCACTGCTGATGAAAGTGCGGCCGTACGTCAGCTATTTCCATTCCTCGAAGTACACCAGCGATCTGGCCAATGGCGACATTTGCGTGGCCGTCGGTTTCTCCGGCGACATCCTGCAAGCGGAAAACCGCGCCAAAGAAGCGAAGAACGGCATCGACATCGGCTACGAGATTCCCAAGGAAGGCGCCGCCATCTGGTTCGACATGGTCGCCATGCCGGCCGACGCGCCGGACGAGAAGGCCGGCTACGCGTTCATGAACTACCTGCTGCAGCCCGACGTGATGGCCGGCATCAGCAACTACGTGCATTACGCCAATGGCAACGAACAGGCTGACAGCCTGATCGACCCGGCGATCAAGAACGACACCAAGGTGTATCCGAGCCCGGAAATGATGGGCAAGCTGTTCGCACTGGAAGCGATGCCGCTGAACATCGACCGGATCCGCACGCGGGTGTGGAACAAGATTCGTACTGGCAGCTGAAGAAAAACAGGCGAGGGCGGCACCACAGCCTTCGCCTGATTATGTTCTGTCGGAATTACTTGATATCAATACACTGGCATCGCACTGATAAAGTGCAGCAAAGTGAGACGTTGCTAACAAAAAACAACTTACCGATATTTAATATTTAAATAAGAAATCGTCAGACAATTAGGCAGGCTCACCAAACTTACAACATTCTTTCGGCGGCACGCGCTTTGTTTACGGGAGTTTCCCGGAACAGTTCAATTTGATCTCGAAAAAACGCTAGACGACAGATTTCAAATTGTGTCAGGTTTCTTACGCCTTCATTGGGCGAGTGATAGGACAATCTCGCCAGAGGTTGTCGCTATCGGACAAAAACTGTTCCATTGCTAAACAAGGAAGTGTGTTTATGTCGAAAGTAAAAGCTAATGCTGTTGATACCGCCGAGCAGGCTTTCCAGCTGAACGCGGCTCCCCTGGCTGCGTCGAGCTCGGCGTTCAACCAGATCAACAGCTTCAGCCATCAGTACGATCGTGGCGGCAACCTCACGGTCAATGGCAAACCCTCCTTTTCCGTCGACCAGGCCGCCACCCAGTTGCTGCGCGACGGCGCTGCCTACCAGGACAAGGATGGCAGCGGCAAGATCGAACTCACCTACACGTTCCTGACTTCGGCATCGTCCAGCACGATGTACAAACACGGGATCAGCGGGTTCAGTCAGTTCAGTACCCAACAAAAAGCCCAGGCCGTGCTCGCCATGCAATCCTGGGCCGATGTGGCCAATGTGACCTTCACCGAGAAAGCCTCGGGCGGTGACGGCCACATGACCTTCGGCAACTACAGCGGCGGCCAGGACGGCGCGGCAGCGTTCGCTTATCTGCCAGGCACCGGCGCCGGTTACGACGGCACGTCGTGGTACCTGATCAACAGTGGCTACACGCAAAACAAAAACCCGGATCTGAACAACTACGGTCGTCAGACCCTGACCCACGAAATCGGCCACACCCTTGGCCTGGCGCACCCGGGCGACTACAACGCCGGCAACGGCAACCCGACCTACAACGACGCCACCTACGGGCAAGACACCCGCGGCTACAGCGTCATGAGCTACTGGAGCGAAAGCAACACCAGTCAGAACTTCAGCAAGGGTGGCGTGGAAGCTTATTCCTCCGGCCCGCTGATGGATGACATCGCGGCGATCCAGAAGCTCTACGGCGCCAACCTGACCACCCGTACCGGTGACACCACCTACGGCTTCAACTCCAACGCCGGTCGCGATTTCCTCAGCGCCTCGTCGTCGGCCGACAAGCTGGTGTTCTCGGTATGGGATGCGGGCGGCAAGGACACCTTCGACTTCTCGGGTTTCACCCAGAACCAGAAGATCAACCTCAATGAAGCCTCGTTCTCCGACGTTGGCGGCCTGGTGGGCAACGTGTCCATCGCCAAGGGCGTCACCATCGAGAACGCCATCGGCGGTTCGGGCAACGACCTGCTGATCGGCAACAGCGCGGCCAACGAGCTCAAGGGCGGTGCCGGCAACGACATCATCTGGGGCGCAGGCGGTGCTGACAAGCTGTGGGGCGGCGCGGGTTCGGACACCTTTGTGTTCGCGGCCAGCTCCGACTCCAAACCGGGTGCGATCGATCAGATCCTCGATTTCGTCAGCGGTCTGGACAAAATCGACCTGACCGGCATCACCAACGGTGCAGGCCTGCACTTCGTCAGTGCCTTCACCGGCGCAGCGGGTGACGCGGTTCTGACGTCATCGGGCGGCAACAGCCTGTTGTCGGTGGACTTCTCCGGACACGGCGTGGCTGATTTCCAGGTCAGCACCGTTGGCCAGGCAGCCACCAGCGACATCGTGGCGTGATGTAACACGGGAAGCGGCGCGTGATGCGCCGCTTTCTTCACTTGCATCGCCATGGCCGGTAAGCAAGGCTACGTGCCGGAGTGAAATTTCCTATGATCCAATTCGCTATTACCCGCAAAGCGGCGGCGTATCTGTTGCCGATGCTGATGATGATTTCTGGAGAAACAACCATGGCAAGCAGCCTCAGACTCGAAGACCCATCGGTATTTGCCGGGCAGTGGCAGGCGACCCTGAGCGCCCGCAGTGACAGCCCCGAAGCGCAAGCCCTGCAAGACAAGCCGTCGAACACCTGCCAGATCGACCTCGAGGCGAACCAGACCTTGGGCAAGGGCGCCGATTGCCTGAGCGCGTGGTTGCAGGACGCCGCCATCGGCTGGTTTCCCGATCCGGACGGTCTGTCGATCACCGGCAAGGAAGGCTCAAGAATCCAGTTTTTCAGCCGACAACGTGACGGGCTTTATCTGAGCACTTTGAAGTCGGGCCTGGTGATTACACTCAAGCGTTCCTCGCAGCAGCCGTAATGACCGGAACCGACTGACCGTTTAAATATAAAGCGCCCCGTTACAGTTATAAGCGACAGTGCAATAACTTGCAGTCCGGTTTTAATCGCCGAAGTTGTTGTTGAAGTGTAAGTAGGTACTGGCGGTGGATGTCCCGCACGCCATGCGGACAATTAATTGAATTCTCGCCAAGCAGGGCGGGAAATATCATTTCAGGAATAATCAATGAAGATGGCGAAGGCCCCAGCCACCGCTCCCTTATTCAAGGCATTAGGTGACTATAAAAGCATTCTGATCAGCGTCGGATGCTTTACCGCACTGATTAACGTGCTGATGCTGGTGCCCTCCATATATATGCTTCAGGTCTACGACCGGGTGCTGTCTTCGCAAAACGAAACCACCCTGGCGATGCTGTCGCTGATGGTCGTCGGTTTCTTCGCCTTCATTGGTCTGCTGGAGGTGGTGCGCAGCTTTATCGTGATCCGCATCGGCAGCCAGCTCGAGCGCCGTTTCAATCTGCGGGTCTATCAGGCGGCGTTCGAGCGCAACCTGTTCAAGGGCGAGGGTAACGCCGGGCAGTCCCTGGGTGACCTGACCCACATTCGCCAATTCGTCACCGGGCCTGCGCTGTTCGCATTCTTCGATGCACCGTGGTTTCCGGTTTATCTGTTCGTGATTTACCTGTTCAACGTCTGGCTCGGCGTGCTGGCCACGGCGGGAGCGCTGCTGCTGATCGCGCTGGCATGCCTGAACGAATACATGACCAAGAAGCCACTGGGCGAAGCCGCCGGCTTCTCGCAGAAATCCAGCCAATTGGCCACCAGCCACCTGCACAACGCCGAAACCATTCAAGCCATGGGCATGCTCGGCGCCTTGCGCAAGCGTTGGTTCCAGGTGCATTCGCGCTTTCTCGGCCTGCAAAATCAGGCCAGCGACACCGGCGCGGTGATCAGCTCGCTGAGCAAGACCCTGCGTCTATGCCTGCAATCGTTGGTGTTGGGCCTCGGCGCACTGCTGGTGATCAAGGGCGACATGACCGCCGGGATGATGATCGCCGGCTCCATCCTGATGGGCCGGGTGCTGAGCCCGATCGATCAGTTGATTGCCGTGTGGAAGCAGTGGAGCGGGGCGAAGCTGGCTTACCGTCGCCTCGATGCGTTGCTGCAAGCCTTCCCGCCGAGCGATGACGCCATGGCGCTGCCGGCGCCGAAAGGCCAGATCACCTTTGAACAAGTCAGCGCCGGCCCTCCGGGTCAGCGTGCCGCGACCTTGCATATGGTCAACTTCAACCTGGCGGCCGGTGAAGTGCTCGGCGTGCTCGGAGCTTCCGGCTCCGGCAAATCGACCCTGGCACGTGTGTTGGTCGGCGTATGGCCGGCCCTTGGCGGCACGGTGCGTCTGGACGGCGCCGACATCCACCGTTGGAACCGCGATCAGCTCGGCCCGTACATCGGCTACCTGCCGCAGGACATCGAACTGTTCAGCGGCAGCATCGCCGAGAACATCGCCCGCTTCAGTGAAGCCGATCCGCAAAAGGTCGTGGCTGCCGCGCAACAGGCCGGCGTGCACGAACTGATCCTGCGCATGCCGCAAGGCTACGACACGCAATTGGGCGAGGACGGCAGCGGTTTGTCCGGCGGCCAGAAACAGCGCGTGGCACTGGCCCGTGCGTTGTACGGCAACCCGAGCCTGGTGGTGCTGGATGAACCTAACTCCAACCTCGACACCGTCGGCGAAGCCGCGCTGTCCAGCGCGATCGTGCAGCTCAAGGCCCAAGGCACGACTGTAGTGCTGGTGACCCACCGTTCTTCGGTGCTGGCCCAGGCCGACAAGCTGCTGGTGCTCAACGACGGTCGCCTGCAAGCCTTCGGCCCGAGCCACGATGTGCTCAAGGCACTGTCCGGCAATCAGCCCGGCAACCAGCCACAACAAAATGAAAAACCTGCGCAAGCACCGGCCGGGCTCAGCATGAGCCGCCAGTATCAGCCGACGACAAGGAATTCGGGTGTATGAGCAGCGCGAGCATGAACACGCAAAACGAAGCCACGATGGAAAACGACTACATCACCGAACGCCCGGAGCGCGATGCGAAGTTCTTCGCCCGCATGGGCTGGATTCTGGCGCTGGTCGGTGCCGGCAGTTTCTTTACCTGGGCGGCATTGGCGCCGCTGGATCAAGGCATTCCGGTGCAAGGCACGGTGGTGGTGTCGGGCAAGCGCAAGGCCGTGCAGTCGATGAGCAGCGGCGTGGTCAGCCGGATTCTGGTGCGCGAAGGCGAAATCGTGAAGCAGGGCCAGCCGCTGTTCCGCCTCGACCAGACTCAGGTCGCCGCCGACGTGCAGTCGTTGCAGGCGCAATACCGCATGGCCTGGGCCAGCCTGGCGCGCTGGCAGGCCGAGCGTGACAACCTCAAGCAAGTGACCTTTCCGGCAGAACTGAGCGATAACGCCGATCCGCGCCTGGCGCTGGTGCTGGAAGGCCAGCGGCAACTGTTCAGCAGCCGCCGTGAAGCGTTTTCCCGCGAGCAGGCCGCCCTGCGTGCCAGCATCGAAGGTGCCACTGCGCAACTGGCGGGCATGCGCCGCGCCCGTACTGACCTCAACGCGCAGGCCGACTCGCTGCAACAGCAGTTGAGCAATCTGCAACCGCTGGCCGACAACGGCTACATCCCGCGCAACCGCTTGATGGAATACCAGCGTCAGCTGTCGCAGGTTCAGCAGCAACTGGCCGAGAACACGGGCGAAAGTGGCCGGGTAGAGCAGGGCATTCTCGAGTCCCGCCTGAAGCTGCAACAGCACGGCGAGGAGTACCAGAAGGAAGTCCGCACTCAACTGGCCGACGCGCAACTGAAAAGCGTCACGCTGTCGGAGCAACTCACCTCCGCCGGTTTCGACCTGCAACACAGCGAAATCCTTGCCACCGCCGACGGCGTGGCAGTCAACCTCGGCGTACACACCGAAGGCGCCGTGGTGCGTCAGGGCGAAACCCTGCTGGAAATCGTCCCGCAAGGCACGCGCCTGGAAGTCGAAGGCCACCTGCCGATCAACCTGATCGACAAGGTCGGCACGCACTTGCCGGTCGACATCCTGTTCACCGCCTTCAACCAGAGCAAGACGCCACGGGTGCCCGGCGAAGTCAGCCTGATTTCCGCCGACCAGATGGTCGACGAGAAAACCGGCGTGCCGTACTACGTGTTGCGCAGCAGCGTCAGCGATCAGGCCATGGAAAAGCTCAATGGCCTGGTGATCAAACCCGGCATGCCGGCGGAAATGTTCGTGCGCACTGGCGAACGTTCACTCCTCAACTACCTGTTCAAGCCGCTGCTCGACCGCGCCGGTTCCGCGTTGACCGAAGAATAAGGATGTTCGGCTGTATGAATAAGCTTTCCATGCTGGCTGCAGCGCTCGCGCTGCTTGCGGGCAACAGTGCAGTGGCGGCCATGGGGCCGTTCGAGATCTACGAACAGGCGTTGCGCAATGACCCGGTGTTCCTCGGCGCGATCAAGGAGCGCGACGCCGGCCTTGAAAACCGCGCCATCGGCCGCGCCGGCCTGTTGCCGAAACTGGGTTACAACTACAACAAGGGTCGCAACTCGTCGAAGGCCACGTCCCTCGACGAACGCGCGCGCAATCGCACCGATGAGCGTAATTACAACAGCTACGGCTCGAGCCTGACCCTGCAACAACCGTTGCTCGACTACGAAGCCTACGCGGCCTATCGCAAGGGCGTGGCCCAGTCACTGTTTGCCGACGAAAACTTTCGCGGCAAGAGCCAGGAGCTTCTGGTTCGAGTACTGGATAACTACACCAAGGCCTTGTTTGCCCAGGATCAGATCGACATCGCGCAGGCCAAGAAGAAAGCGTACGAGCAGCAGTTCCAGCAGAACGAGCACATGTTCAAGCAGGGCGAGGGTACTCGTACGGACATCCTTGAAGCCGAGTCGCGTTACGAACTGGCGACCGCCGAGGAAATCGAGGCCCGCGACGAGCAGGATGCCGCGCTACGGGAGCTGGGCGCATTGGTAGGCGTGCCGGCGATGGACATCAGTGACCTGGCCCCGTTGGATCAGAACTTCCAGACCTTTGCCTTGATGCCGGCCAACTACGACACCTGGCACGAGCTGGCGGTCAGCAATAACCCGAACCTTGCGTCCCAGCGTCAGGCGGTTGAAGTGGCGCGGTACGAAGTCGAGCGCAACCGCGCCGGGCACCTGCCGAAAGTCAGCGCTTACGCCACGATGCGCCAGAACGAGTCGGAAAGCGGCAACACCTACAACCAGCGTTACGAAACCAACACCATCGGTTTCGAAGTCAGCGTGCCGTTGTATGCCGGTGGCGGCGTGTCGGCTTCGACCCGTCAGGCCAGCCGCACCATGGAACAGGCCGAATACGAACTGGACGGCAAGACCCGCGAGACGCTGATCGAATTGCGCCGGCAGTTCAGTGCGTGCCTGTCCGGGGTCAATAAATTGCGCGCCTATCAAAAGGCCCTGGCCTCGGCCGAAGCGCTGGTGGTGTCGACCAAACAGAGCATTCTCGGCGGCGAGCGCACCAACCTCGACGCCCTGAACGCCGAACAACAGCTGTTTACCACCCGCCGTGATCTGGCCCAGGCCCGCTACGACTACCTTATGGCTTGGACCAAATTGCATTACTACGCGGGCACCTTGAGCGAACAGGATTTGGCGCGGGTGGATGAGGCGTTCGGACAGGGTCCACGGATGCAATAACACCGTAGCTTCAACGCAAAAAGCTTCGACCCAAAACAACAAAAAGAGTGGTGAACATGGACGTACGCATCAAGCCGATTTCGGTCGGCACCCTGCTGCTTGTGATTTCTGCAACCCAGGCTCAGGCCCAATACCTCGAAACCGGCAAACCCGGCGATCCCGCCAGTTGGCGCAGCGCTGAATTTCTGCGGGACTGGGGCCTGGACCGGATGCAGGCCGATCAGGCCTATGCCGCCGGCATCACCGGCAAAGGCGTGAAAATCGGCGCGCTGGACTCCGGTTTCGACGCCGCCCATCCCGAGTTCGCCCATGACCGTTATCACCCGGTACTGGCCAGCGGCAGTTACATCGACGGCTCGCTGTTCAACGTCAATGGCACCCTCAACCCGAACAACGATTCCCACGGCACCCACGTGGTCGGCACCATGGGCGCGTCTCGCGATGGCACCGGCATGCATGGTGTCGCGTACAACGCGCAGATCTACGTCGGCAACACCAACAAGAACGACAGTTTCCTGTTCGGCCCCAATCCTGACCCGCGCTACTTCAAAGCGGTGTACGACGCCCTGGCCGATGCCGGTGTGCGAGCGATCAACAACAGCTGGGGCAGCCAGCCGCCGGATGTCAGCTACCGAACCCTCGCGGATCTGCACGCCGCGTACGCCCAGCACTGGAACAAAGGCACCTGGCTGGATGCGGCGGCGGAGGTCTCCCGTCGTGGCGTGATCAACGTGTTCAGCGCCGGCAACAGCGGCTACCCGAATGCCAGCGTGCGTTCGGCGCTGCCGTACTTCCAGCCGGATCTGGAAGGCCATTGGCTGGCGGTTTCCGGACTCGACCAAAGCAATCAGCAGAAGTACAACCAGTGCGGCATCGCCAAATACTGGTGCATCACCACGCCCGGGGCGAAGATCGACAGCACCATTCCCGACGGCGGTTACGCGATCAAATCCGGCACCTCGATGGCCGCCCCGCACGCCACCGGCGCACTGGCGTTGGTGATGGAGCGCTATCCGTACATGAACAACCAGCAGGCTCTCGAAGTGCTGCTGACCACCGCCACTCAACTCGACGGCTCGGTGACCGACGCGCCGACCGAGCGAGTCGGCTGGGGCGTGGCCAACCTGTACCGGGCGATGCGCGGGCCGGGGCAGTTGCTCGGGGCGTTCGACGCCCATCTGGCGGCCGGACAGAGCGATGTCTGGAGCAATGACATCAGCGACAAAGCACTGATCCAGCGCCAGAGCGAAGACCTTGCCGAGCACAACGCCTGGCAGCAAACCCTGCAGAACAGGGGCTGGCAGAACGGCGTGCCGGCCGGTGCCAGCCAGCAGGATCAGACCGATTACGCCGTGGGCATGGCTCGCGATGCAGCGGCGGCCGGTCGGGTTTATCAAGGCAGTCTGATCAAGTCCGGTGACGGTCGACTGATTTTGACCGGTGAAAACACTTATCGCGGGCCGACCACGGTCAATGGCGGTCTGCTGACGGTGAACGGTTCGCTGACCTCGACCGTGACCGTCAATGACGGTGGTACCCTCGGCGGCTCCGGACGGATCGGCGCACTGACCGCCAACAGCGGCGGCCGCGTGGCGCCGGGCAATTCCATCGGCACCTTGAATGTCGCCGGTGACGTGACCTTCGCGTCGGGCTCGACCTACGCCGTGGAGTTGTCTCCCACCAGCAGCGACCGCATCGTCGCCGGCGGTACCGCCTCCATCAACGGCGCCACCGTGAGCCTGTCGCTGGAAAACAGCCCGACGTTGCTCAGCACCACCGAGGCCAGAAGTCTGCTCGGCCAGCAGTACGACATTCTGCAAGCGGCAGGCGGCATTCAGGGCCGGTTCGGTGCGGTGCTGCCGGATTATCTGTTCATCGGTGGCAGCCTGGCCTACAGCGACAACGGCATTGGTCTCAATGTCGAGCGCAACGCAACATCCCTCGCCAGCGTCGGCCAGACCCCGAATCAGCGCTCCGTGGCCACTGCCGTCGAAGGTCTGGGCGTGGGCAGTTCGGTTTACGAAAGCCTGCTGTTGTCGGCCACCGCCAGTGATGCGCAACAAGCCTTTCAACAGTTGAACGGTGAAATCTACCCGGCCCTCGGCTCGGTGCTGATCAACGACAGCCGGCAACTGCGCGATGCCATCGGCGAACGCCTGCATGACGCCCAAGCCACGCAAAGCAATGGCTGGATCAAGGCCCTCGGCGCCTGGGGCACAACCGACTCGCGCCACGACACCGCCGGTTACAGCACCTCCATCGGTGGCTTGCTGGCCGGTGTCGACGGCGCGGTCGACGAGCAGACCCGCATCGGTCTGGTCACCGGTTACAGCGACAGCTCGCTGAGCATGGGGTCAGGCACGCATTCCTCGGCCAAGGTCGACAGCTATCACCTCGGCGCCTACGCCGGTCACGAGATTGGTGCCTGGCGCCTGAGCACCGGCGCGGCCTACAGCTGGCATCGCGCCGATGTGAAACGCGATTTGCAGTATGGCAACGTCAGCGCCAAGCAGAAAGCCAAAGTCGATGCCGCCACCACCCAGGTGTTCGGCGAAGCGGCTTATCGACTGAACCTGCAACCACTGGCTCTGGAGCCGTTCGCCAACCTGGCCTACGTGCACCTCGACACCGACGGTTTCACCGAGAAGGGCGACGCCGCCGCGCTGAAAAGTGGTGACGACCAGCGCGACGCGGTGTTGAGCACCCTCGGCGCGCGGGCGATCAAGACCTTCGACCTGCCGTCCGCACAGAAGCTGGAAGTGAGCGGACACCTGGGCTGGCAGCACAGCCTGACCGACATCGACTCCGAACAGCATTTGCGTTTCGCCAGCGGCAGCGCGCCGTACACAGTCGAAAGCTCGCCACTGGTGCGCGACGCTGCGCTGGTCGGCGTGCAGGCCAGTCTGGCACTGGCCCGCGACGTGCGGGTGAACCTCGATTACACCGGACAACTGGCCAGCCGCGAGAAGCAGCACGGCGTGGGCCTGAGCCTGAACTGGCAGTTCTGACTGATCGTTCCCACGCTCTCGCGTGGGAACACCTCAATAGACGGATTTTTCGCAACATCACTAAGGAAGGTCGCTGGATGAAAAACAACAATACCCCCGCGCAATCGGGTGGAGGCTTTCGCCTGAAAACTCTCAACGTCGCCTTGCTCTGCGCGATGGCCACCTGGGGCAGCGCGCACGCGGCGCCCTACGTGGAAAGCGGCCGGGCAGGAGATCCGGGCAGTTGGCGCAGCGCCGAATTCCAGGCTGACTGGGGCCTGGGCGCCATCGGTGCGGATCACGCCTACGCCGCCGGTTACACCGGCAAGGGCGTGAAGCTCGGGATCTTCGACCAGCCGGTCTACGCCGCGCACCCGGAGTTTTCCGGCAGCAACAAGGTCATCACCCTGGTGACTTCGGGGATCCGCGAATACACCGACCCGTACATCCCGGTCAAAGCCGGGGACGCATTCCGTTATGACGGTTCGCCCTCGGTCGGTTCCGACGGCAAGCTCGGCGCCCACGGCACTCACGTTGGCGGTATCGCCGCCGGCAGTCGTGACGGCGGGCCGATGCACGGCGTGGCGTTCGGCGCGCAGATCATCAGCGCCGACAACGGCGACCCAGGCCCGGAAGACGGCATCGTGCGCGGCAACGACGGCGCGGTGTACAAGGCCGGCTGGGATGCGCTGATCGCCAGCGGCGCGCGGATCATCAACAACAGCTGGGGCATCGGCATCACCGACCGTTTTGACCTCGGCGGCCGTGACCCTGCGTACCCGCACTTCACCGTCAACGACGCGCAATTGCAGTTCAACGAAATCCGCACACTGCTGGGCACCAAACCCGGCGGCGCCTACGATGGCGCAATCGCCGCTGCACGTAGCGGGATCGTGACGATCTTCGCGGCGGGTAACGACTACAACCTGAACAACCCGGATGCCATCGCCGGCCTCGGTTACTTCGTCCCGGACATCGCGCCGAACTGGATCACCGTTGCCGCCCTGCAAAAGAACCCGGATCTGGCCAGCGCCAATCCGTACATCATGAGTACGTTCTCTTCGCGCTGCGGCTACACCGCGAGTTTCTGCGTCTCGGCACCGGGCACGAAAATCTTCAGTTCGATCATCGAAGGCACCAACGCCGACAACCTGACCACGGGTTACAAGAACTACAACGGCACCTCGATGGCCGCACCGCACGTGGCCGGCTCCATGGCAGTACTGATGGAGCGCTTCCCGTACATGACCGGCGATCAGGTCGCCAGCGTGTTGCGCACCTCTGCCACCGACCTCGGCGCACCGGGCATCGACGCCCTGTACGGCTGGGGCATGATCAACCTGCGCAAGGGCATCGACGGCCCGGCGATGTTCGTCACCGAGCAGGACATTCCCGAAGAGTTCCGCATCCAGGGCGCCTACGGCTCCGGCCAGTTCGTGGCCGATCTACCTGGCATCGGTGCGATCATCGATGCGGGAAAACCCACCGAGCGCGTGTGCAACGACATCACCTGCGGGCTCGACACCTGGCGCAACGACATTTCCGGCCATGGCGGTTTGACCAAGCAGGGCATCGGCACCCTGGTGCTGACCGGTAACAACACCTACAGCGGCCCGACCCTGGTCAATCAGGGGCGACTGGCAATCAATGGCTCGCTGCAATCGGCGGTGACAGTCAATGACGGTGGCATCCTCGGCGGTAACGGCCGGATCGCGGCGCTGACCGCCAACCGCGGCGGTACCGTGGCACCGGGCAACTCCATCGGCACCTTGAATGTGGCCGGTGACGTGACCTTCGCACCGGGTTCGACCTATGCGGTGGAAGTGTCCCCGACCAGCAGCGACCGGATCGTCGCCGGCGGCAAAGCGCTGATCGAAGGCGCAACCGTGACCCTGTCGCTGGAAAACAGCCCGACGCTGCTGACCACGGGCGAAGTGAAAAGCTTGCTCGGCACCCAGTTCAACATCTTGCAGGCAGCGGGCGGCATTGAAGGGCAGTTCGGCCAAGTGCTGCCCGACTACGCGTTCCTCGGCGGCACCCTGGCGTACTCGGCAAGCGGTGTGCAACTGGACGTCGGCCGTAATGGCGCCTCGTTCGCCAGTGTCGGCCTGACCCCGAACCAGCGCGCGGTCGGCACTGCTGCCGAACGTCTCGGCGCCGGCAATGCGTTGTTCGAAACCCTGTTGCTGTCGCCGTCGGCCGCCGCTGCGCAGGATGCCTTCCAGCAACTGTCCGGCGAGATTCACCCGGCCATCGGCACGCTGCTGATCAACGACAGCCGCTACCTGCGCGATGCCGTGGGCGAGCGTCTGCGTGAGCGCGATCTGTTCGATGCCGGCGCGCCGACCGATGACCGCAGCAACGCCTGGCTCAAAGTGTTGGGCGCCTGGGGCAAGAGCGATGGCGGGTCGAAATACGCCGATTCCACCAGTTCCATCGGCGGCCTGCTGGCCGGGGTCGACGGCTTGATCGCTGAAGATACCCGTCTGGGTTTCGTTACCGGTTATAGCGACAGCTCGTTGAGCATGGGCGAGGGGACGCATTCGTCCGCCTCGATCGACAGCTATCACCTGGGCGCCTACCTGGGGCATCAGATAGATGCACTGCGTCTGACCGCCGGTGCGGCTTACAGCTGGCATCGCATCGACGTCAAACGCGACCTGCAGTTCGGTGGCGTCAGCGGCAAACAGAAAACCAAGCGCGATGCGACCACCGCGCAACTGTTCACCGAAGCGGCCTACGACCTGGGCCTGCAACCGATGAACCTGGAGCCGTTCGCCAATCTGGCCTACGTGCACCTCAACAGCGACAGCTTCACCGAGAAGGGTGATGCCGCCGCGCTGAAGGGCGGTGAAGACAACCGCGATGTGGTGTTGTCGACCCTCGGTGTGCGGGCCAAACGCACGTTTGCCCTGTCGGAGAAACACCAGCTGGAACTGGGCGCAAGCCTGGGCTGGCAGCACAATCTGAGCAGCGTGGATTCTGACAGTCACCTGGCGTTCGCCAATGGCAATAGTGCATTCACCGTGCAAAGTGTGTCGATGGATCGAGATGCAGCGGTGGTCGGCGTGCGCGCCGGGCTGGCGCTCAATCGCGATGTCCGGGTCAACCTGGACTACAACGGGCTGATCGGTTCCAACGAAAAGGACCACGGTGTGGGCTTGACGCTGGACTGGCAGTTCTAAGGGGTAACGGCAGTTCTTTCGAGAACTGCCGTTTTTAAAAGGAAGAGAGAGCACAACATGGGACTGTTCGATTACAAAAATGCCGACGGCAAAGCGCTGTACAGCGATGCCATCGCCCTGACGCTGTATGCCTACACGCCGACCGGGCAGGCCTTGCCCGGCACTGGCTGGAAGCCGATCGGCGCCACGGCGCTGGGCTATCAGGGCAAGGTCGGGGTGCAGGGCACGTTCTTCGGCGAGAAGGACGGCTTCACCAGCGCCGAAGCCGAAGTGCTCGGCAAGTACGACGCCGCGGGTAAGCTGATCGGCATCGGCGTGGCCTTCCGCGGCACCGGCGGGCTGGGTTACAGCGACACCTTCGGCGACATGAAAAACAACCTGCTGGCTGCCATTGGCCCGTCGGACTACGCCACTCAGTACGCGAAAAACGCCTTCGACAACCTGCTCAAATCGGTGGCCGCGTTCGCTGTCGCCCACGGCATTGCGGCCAAGGACGTACTTGTCAGCGGCCACAGCCTCGGCGGTCTCGGGGTCAACAGCGTGGCGGAGTTGAGCGCGAGCAACTGGGGCGGGTTTTTCAAGGACGCCAACTACATTTCGTTCGCCTCGCCGACCCAGAGCAGCACCGGCACGAACGTGCTGAACATCGGCTACGAAAACGACCCGGTGTTCCGCGTGCTCGACGGCACCACGTTCAGTACCGCGTCGATGGGCAAGCACGACAAACCGCACGATTCGACCACTGACAACATCGTCAACTTCAACGACAACTACGCGTCCACCGCGCAGAATCTGGTGCCGTTCAGCATCGCCAACCCGCTGAACTGGTCGGCCCACAGCTCGCTGGGGTATGCCGACGGCCTGAATCGGGTGATCGCGTCGAAGTTCTACGGCCTGACGCACAAGGACTCGACGATCATCGTCTCCAACCTTGAGGACGCGTCGCGGGGCAAGACCTGGGTCGAGGATCTGGGCCGCAGCGGCGAGCCGCACACCGGCAGCACGTTCATCATCGGCACCGACAGCGGCGACTGGCTCAAGGGCGGGGCGGGCAACGACTTCCTCGAAGGCCTGGGCGGCGATGACCGTTTCCGTGATGACGGCGGTTTCAACATCCTGCTCGGTGGCCAGGGCCACAATACCTTCGAGCTGCAAAAGCCGTTGCAGAACTTCAGCTTCGCCAACGACGGCGACGGCACGCTGTACGTGCGTGACGCCTACGGCGGCATCAGCATGACCCGCGACATCGGCGCGCTAGTGAGCAAGGAGTCGGGTTCGTGGTGGGGCAGCAAGGAAATCACCTGGACCGTCACCGCCAAAGGCCTGGCCAACGGTGCCGAACTGACCCAGTACAACCATTCGCTCAGCGGCGGCGCCATGGGCGACACCCTCAAAGCCACCGCCGACGGCGACTGGCTGTTCGGCCTGGGCGGTAACGATCACCTGCAAAGCGACAAGGCCCACGTGACCTTCGTCGGCGGTGCCGGCAATGACGTGATGAGCGCGGTGGGTGGCAACAACACCTTCCTGTTCAGCGGCGCCTTCGGTTTTGACGCGATCAATGGCTACCAGGGCAGCGACAAACTGGTGTTCATGGGCGTCGAAGGCGCGGGGCAGGGCTACGACTACAAGCAACACGCGTCGCAGTCCGGAAGCGATACCGTGCTGAAGATTGGCGACTTTGCCGTGACGCTGATCGGGGTCGGTGTGGCTAACCTGTCGGATTCGAGTTTCGTCTTCGCCTGACAAACGAAAGTTGTACTGAAATGCTCCGGGGCGCCTCGGGAGGGGCGTTCTGGTTGTGAGCTATCTCTGAACAATTCCAACAAAAAGAGAGGCAACAGCAATGGGTGTGTATGACTACAAGAACTTCGGTACGGCGGAATCCAAGGCGCTGTTCAGCGATGCCATGGCCATTACGCTGTATTCCTACCACAACCTCGATAACGGCTTTGCCGTCGGTTATCAGCACAACGGCTTCGGCCTCGGTTTGCCGGCCACGCTGGTGACCGCGCTGATCGGCGGTACGGATTCCCAGGGGGTGATCCCCGGCATTCCGTGGAACCCCGATTCGGAAAAAGCCGCACTCGACGCGGTGAAAAAAGCCGGCTGGACCCCGATCACCGCCGCGCAACTGGGTTACGAGGGCAAGACCGATGCGCGCGGCACCTTTTTCGGCGAAAAAGCCGGCTACACCAGCGCTCAGGTAGAAATCCTCGGCAAATACGACGCTCAGGGCCATCTGACGGAAATCGGCATTGCCTTTCGCGGCACCAGTGGCCCACGGGAAATCCTGATTGGCGACTCCATCGGTGACGTGATCAACGACTTGCTCGCCGCATTCGGGCCCAAGGATTACGCCAAGAACTACGTCGGCGAGGCCTTTGGCAACCTGATGAACGATGTGGTGGCGTTCGCCAAGGCCAACGGCCTGAGCGGCAAGGACGTGCTGGTCAGCGGTCACAGCCTCGGCGGGCTGGCGGTCAACAGCATGGCGGACTTGAGCACCAGCAAATGGAGCGGGTTCTTCCAGGATTCCAACTACATCGCCTACGCCTCGCCGACCCAGAGCAGCACCGACAAGGTGCTCAACGTCGGCTATGAAAACGATCCGGTGTTCCGCGCCCTCGACGGCTCGAACTTCACCGGCGCCTCGCTCGGTGTGCACGACGCGCCGAAGGAGTCGGCGACCGACAACATCGTCAGCTTCAACGACCACTACGCCTCGGCGGCGTGGAACGTGCTGCCGTTCTCGATCGTCAACATTCCGACCTGGATCTCGCATCTGCCGACCGCTTATGGCGAAGGCATGAACCGGGTGATCGAGTCGAAGTTCTACGACCTGACCAGCAAGGATTCGACGATCATCGTCGCCAACCTGTCGGATCCGGCGCGGGCCAACACCTGGGTGCAGGACCTGAACCGCAACGCCGAAACCCACAAGGGCAGCACGTTCATCATCGGCAGCGACGGCAACGACTTGATCCAGGGCGGCAGCGGCAACGATTATCTGGAGGGCCGCGCCGGCAACGACACGTTCCGCGACGGTGGGGGCTACAACATCCTGCTCGGCGGCTCGGGCAACAACACCCTGGAGTTGCAGAAGTCGGTCAATAGCTTCGACTTCGCCAACGACGGCGCCGGCAACCTGTACATCCGCGATGCCAACGGCGGAATCAGCATCACCCGCGACATCGGCAGCATCGTCACCAAGGAGCCGGGCTTTCTCTGGGGCCTGTTCAAGGACGACGTGACCCACAGCGTCACAGCGACCGGTTTGAAGGTCGGCAACAACGTCACTCAGTACGAATCGAGCGTGAAGGGCACCGGCGGCGCCGACACGCTCAAGGCCAAGGCCAGCGGTGACTGGCTGTTCGGGCTGGACGGCAACGACCATCTGATCGGCGGGGCGGGCAACGACGTGTTCGTCGGCGGCGCCGGCAATGATCTGATGGAGTCGGGCGGCGGGGCGGATACCTTCCTGTTCAACGGCGCATTCGGCCAGGATCGCGTGGTGGGTTACACCGCCAACGACAAACTGGTGTTCCTCGGCGTGCAGGGGGTGTTGCCGGGCGACGACTTGCGCGCACACGCCACGGCGGTGGGGCAGGATACGGTGCTGAAGTTTGGCGCTGATTCGGTAACGCTGGTCGGGGTTGCCTTGAACAGCCTGAGTGCCGACGGGATCGTGATCGCCTGACGACAAGGGTGGGGAGGGAGCGTATTCCCTCCCCATAGCAAAAGTGACTCACCAGCCATTCCCTGACTCCAATCCCTGCACCAACAGGAAATGCGGCCTAAAGCCATGACGGCAACGTTCGTCATCTAAAGGTCGCCAACGAGTACAGGAGATTCACACGTGAAAGGTTTCAAGGGGTATATCGGTGTTGCGGGGCTTGTGCTGCTGTCGGCCAATGCCTGGGCCGATCTGCCTCACAGCTCGATTCTGAGCCGCTATGGCGTGACACCCGATCAACTGCCAGAGCCGGCCAAAAGCGAAGACGCCAAACCCGTCGAAAAAAAAAGCCGCTTTCATATCCAGCCCGAACAACCGTTCGTGACCGTTCGCATCGGCGAAGACAAAACGCCGGAGATGACCGGCAACCTGAGCATCGACCGCATGGCGCAGCAGGAGCGACAGCGTTGCCAGCGCTTGCAGGAAGAACTGGTTCGTCGGGGCGAGCGGCCCTTCAGTTGCGACGACTCCCTCCCGGGCATGGCATTACCCCGCTGATGAATGCAAAAAAGGCTGCGATCCCATAGGGTCGCAGCCTTTTTTGATGTTTTATCCGTCAGTCTTCTTTGCGCACCGTGGCCACTTCGTCGGCACGTACGCGGACTTTGGCGCCGGAAATATCCTTGAACTCGTAGAAGCCGTCCTCGTTTTTGGTATCGGGCATGTCTTCGGTCAGGTACTGGGTGCCGTTCTGCAGGGTGACCACCGTCGGGGTCGAGCAACCGGCCAGGGTCAGCAGCGCCGCAACAGCCAACGGGATCCCGAGAGTCTTGATTTTCATAAGCAGCATTCCTGTTCATTTCGACCATTGTCGGCCTCTAACGCGGTTGGTGCCATTACGCCGGGAAAAGTTCGATGGCCACCTGAAAAAAACCGCATTCAAGGTGCCATTGATCTTTTTCCGTTTGCGCCCGCCGGGGCGGGCTGGTATCTGTACGCATAACCAGTACTCGCTTGCCATGGCCCCGAAACCACCGTGACTGCCAATCCCCTCGACGACCCGTTCTATTACCTCAACAACTTCCGCCAGGTGCTTGATTGGCTTGAGCTTCGTTACGCCGATGTCATGAGCGAAGCGGAGCACGCCTTCATCCGCGACTTCAAGACACTGCCGCGCGGATCCCAGGGATTGCTGGTGCGGATGGTGATGCGCAAGGGCGTGCATTTTCGCGCCGGCAAGCTGAATTATCCGGAAATCGGCGACATCGCCGAGGCGGCGCAACCGCTGCTGGATCACGGCTGGCTCGATGAACAGGCGCCGTTGTCGATGGCGGATCTGTTCGAGGTGTTGCTCAAGGCCGAGATCCTGCAAGCCTTCGGCCCGGCCATCGACCAGCCCCGAGGCAAGAAAGTCGACTGGCTGCCGCTGCTGCACGACCGATTTCCCGAGCCCCGCAGTTTCCGGCAATGGTGCCCGGCGCTGGCGGACCGGCTGCTCAGCCTGACATTGATGGACCTGTGCGATCGTTTTCGCCTGATGTTCTTCGGCAACCTCTATCAGGACTGGTCGGAGTTCGTGCTCGCCGATCTCGGCATCTTCACTTATGAGAAAGTCGAATTCAGCGCCGATTCCCGGGGCTTGCGCAGCCGCGCGGACGTCGACGCCTGCCTGTTTCTGCACGACTGCCAGCTGTATTTCGAAGCCGGCGAGCCGCTGGAGCCGATCGTCGAACAGGTCGCGGCGCTGCATTTCGACAACCCGTGGCTGCAACGCCGGCGCGGCAAGCTGTTGTTCCAGATCGGCCAATACTGCGAGCGCCTCGGCGAATTCGCCCTGGCCCTGAAGATCTATCGCGACTGCGCCTATCCCGGCGCTCGATTGCGGATGATCCGCGTGCTGGAGCGCAGCGCCGAATATGCGCTTGCCCTGGAACTGGCGTTCATTGCCGAACAGGCGCCGGAAACCGCCACCGAACAGCAAGGCTTGCAACGGATATTGCCGCGTTTGCGGCGCAAGCTCGGGGGGCCGCCGATCAAACGTACGGCGCCGGGCATGGTGGAACGACTGGATCTGCACCTGCCGCGTCTCGATCCGGCATTGTCGGTGGAATATCACGTTCAGGCGCACCTGCACGAAGAAACGGGGCCGGTGCATTACGTGGAAAACAGCCTGATCAATTCACTGTTCGGCCTGCTGTGCTGGCCGGCGATCTTCGCGCCATTGCCGGGCGCGTTCTTTCACCCGTTCCAGCGCGGACCAGTGGATCTGCTCAATGAAGACTTCCAGCCGCGCCGCGCCGAGCTGTTCCAGGCCTGTCTGGCCGAACTTGACGATGGCCGTTATGCCGACACCATCCGCGCGCGGTTCGCCGCCAAATGGGGCGTGCAGTCGCCGTTCGTCTTCTGGGGCGCGCTCAATGAAGAACTGCTGGAGCAGGCTTTGGCCTGCCTGCCGGCCGAACACCTCAAGCACTGGTTCAGCCGTCTGCTGCTGGACATCAAGGCCAATCGCGCCGGCATGCCCGACCTGATCCAGTTCTGGCCGCAGCACAAGACCTACCGGATGATCGAAGTCAAAGGCCCGGGCGATCGGCTGCAAGACAATCAATTGCGCTGGCTGGAGTTCTGCCACACGCACCGGATGCCGATCGCCGTATGTTACGTGCAATGGGCGGAGCAGGGCGCTTGAGCTACAGCATCGCGGTGCGGGCGCTGTGCGAATTCACCGCGAAAACCGGTGACCTCGACCTGCGCTTCACCCCGTCACCGACTGCGCTGGAGGGCATCGCCGGGCATCGCACCGTGGCGTCCCGGCGCAACGAGGCCTACCAAAGCGAAGTGGCGCTGGAGGGCGCATTCGGGCCATTGAAGGTCAAGGGTAGGGCGGATGGCTACGACCCGAAGCAGAACTGCCTGGAAGAAGTCAAAACCTACCGCGGCGACCTGAGCAAGCAACCGGCCAATCACCGTTCGTTGCATTGGGCCCAGGCAAAAATTTACGGCTGGTTGATGTGCTGTCGATTGCAGCTTGAGCAGATCAATCTGGCGCTGGTGTATTTCGACATCGTCACGGAAAAGGAAACCTGTCTGGTCGAAGCGTTCAGCGCCGAAGCGCTGCGGCAGTTCTTCGAACAACAGTGCGGTTTGTTCCTGGCGTGGGCCGAACAGGAAATGGCCCACCGCGAAACGCGCAACCGGGCGGCGCAGCAGCTGGGTTTTCCTCATGCTGCCTTTCGCCCCGGCCAGCGTCACCTCGCCGAATCGGTGTTCAAGGCCGTCAGCACCGGCCGCTGCCTGATGGCCCAAGCTCCCACCGGCATCGGCAAGACCCTCGGCACCCTGTTTCCGATGCTCAAGGCGATGGCGCCGCAGCAACTGGACAAGGTCTACTTCCTCACCGCCAAGACACCCGGACGCAAACTGGCGCTGGATGCGGCGCAAGTGCTGTTCGATCACAGCGAAACCTTGCCCCTGCGGGTGCTGGAAATGGTCGCCCGGGACAAGGCCTGCGAACACCCGGAAAAGGCCTGTCACGGCGAATCCTGCCCGTTGGCCCAGGGCTTTTACGACCGTTTGCCCGCTGCCCGCGAAGCCGCCAGCCAATTGCGCCTGCTGAATCAGGCCGCGCTGCGTGAGGTCGCCTTGCAACATGCGGTATGTCCGTATTACCTGAGCCAGGAAATGGCCCGCTGGGCCGACGTGGTGGTGGCGGACTATAACTATTACTTCGATTTCAGCGCGCTGCTGTTCGGTCTGGCCCAGTTCAATCAATGGAACGTTGCGGTGCTGGTGGACGAGTCGCACAACCTGGTCGAGCGCGGGCGGCAGATGTACAGCGCCACCCTCGATCAGGCGACATTGGGCAGCGTGCGCAAAACCGCGCCCGACGTCCTGAAAAAGTCGTTGCAACGGGTCAATCGTGAATGGAACGCGCTGCACAATGACCAGTTGGCGCCGTATCAGGCCTACGACAAGGCGCCGGAAAAACTGCTGCAGGCGCTCTCATCCTGCACGGCGAGCATCGGCGACTACCTCAACGATCACCCGCAAGGGCTCGACAGCGGATTGCAGAACTTCTACTTCGAGATGCTGCAGTTCGGTCGGGTGGCGGAACTGTTCGACGCGCATTACCTGTTCGACATCAGCAAACGCGATCTCGAACGCAAACGCCCGCTATCGCAACTGTGTCTGCGCAACGTGGTGCCGGCGGCGTTCATCGGCCCGCGCCTGACCGCGGCGCGTGGCAGCGTGCTGTTTTCCGCCACCCTCAGTCCGCGCCACTATTACGCGGATTTGCTCGGCACGCCGGCCGACACGGTCTGGATCGACGTCGAGTCGCCGTTCAGCGCCGAACAATTGCAGGTGCAGATCGTCAGCCGGATTTCCACGCGTTTCACGCACCGGCAAGCATCGCTGGAACCGATTGTCGAGCTGATCGCCCGCCAGTTCAGTGAACGTCCGGGCAACTACCTGGCGTTCTTCAGCAGTTTCGATTACCTGCAACAGGTCGCGCAGTTGCTGGCCGAGCGCCACCCTCACATCACCCGGTGGCAGCAATCCCGGGGCATGGACGAAGGGGCGCGTCAGGCGTTTCTCGATCAATTCACCGCCGACAGCCAGGGCGTCGGTTTTGCCGTGCTCGGCGGCGCATTCGGTGAAGGCATCGATCTGCCCGGCGCACGGCTGATCGGCGCGTTCATCGCCACCCTCGGACTGGCCCAGCTCAACCCGGTCAATGAACAGATGAAGCGGCGCATGGCCGCAATTTTTGGAGCCGGCTACGACTACACCTACCTGTTCCCCGGCGTGCAGAAAGTGGTGCAGGCCGCCGGACGTGTGATCCGTACCCAGCAGGATCGCGGCGTGGTGATGCTGATCGATGATCGCTTTGCCGAAAGCCGGATCAAACAACTGCTGCCGCGCTGGTGGCAAATCGATCAAGCAGAAGCGGCTGTCCATTCCACCGGTTTGACGCATACTCCTGTCATTGAGAATTTGCTTTGAGCCAAGCCTGATGAGCGAGAACAAGAAGTCCGCTGCAATCGAAGACATGCGTTTTCGTTTGCTGATCGATGCGGTGGTCGATTATGCGATCTACATGATCGACCCCGAGGGGATCATTACCAGCTGGAACTCCGGCGCCAAGCGCTTCAAGGGATATGAAGAGGCGGAGATCCTCGGCGAACACTTTTCCCGGTTCTACACCGATGAAGACCGTGCCAACGGTTTGCCACAGCGGGCACTCGACACGGCAATTCGTGAAGGCCGGTTCGAGGGGGAAGGCTGGCGGGTACGCAAGGACGGCACGCATTTCTGGTGCCACGTGGTGATCGACCCGATTTTCAGCCCGAGCGGGCAACTGCTCGGGTTTGCCAAGATTACCCGCGACCTGACCGACCGCAAGATGGCCGAAGAAACCCTCAAACAGAGCGAACAGCAGTTTCGCCTGCTGGTGCAGGGCGTCACCGACTATGCGATCTACATGCTGAGCCCCGAAGGCCGGGTGACCAACTGGAACCCCGGCGCGCAGCGGATCAAGGGTTACAAGCCGGATGAGGTCATCGGCCAGCACTTCTCGATGTTCTACACCCCGGAAGACCGTGAGGCCGGTGAGCCCCAACGGGCCCTGGAAACCGCGGTGCGTGAGGGCCGTTTCGAGAACAAGAGCTGGCGCCTGCGCAAGGACGGTACGCGGTTTCTGGCGCATGTGGTGGTCGATGCGATCCGTGGCGAGACCGGCACCTTGCTGGGTTTCGCCAAGATCACCAGGGACGTGACCGAAGCCACCGAGGCGCAACAGGCACTGGAGAAAACCCGTGAAGCGCTGTTCCAGGCGCAGAAAATGCAGGCTATCGGCCAACTCAGCGGCGGCATTGCTCACGACTTCAACAATTTGCTGACGGTGATCCTCGGTAATCTGGAGATCGTGCGCAAACGCGTAGGCGACGACCCGAAAGTCAGCCGTCTGCTGGAGAACGCCACCCAGGGCGCATTGCGCGGCGTGTCGCTGACCCAACGCATGCTGGCCTTCGCCCGGCGTCAGGAGCTCAAGACCGAACCGATCGAAATCCCGAAACTGGTGCAGGGCATCACCGGGCTGCTGCGCAGCTCACTGGGGCCGGGGATCCGCATCGAAACGCAGTTTCCCGAAGACCTGCAAGCGGTGCTGGCCGACAGCAATCAGCTGGAGCTTGCGGTACTCAATCTGGCGACCAATGCCCGTGATGCCATGCCCGAAGGAGGCAACGTCACGATCAGTGCCGAACC
This sequence comes from Pseudomonas sp. lyk4-R2A-10, assembly GCF_030209075.1. Lineage (NCBI taxonomy): Bacteria > Pseudomonadati > Pseudomonadota > Gammaproteobacteria > Pseudomonadales > Pseudomonadaceae > Pseudomonas > Pseudomonas sp. lyk4-R2A-10. Next base: position 544,945 of record NZ_JARVSR010000010.1, read on the forward strand.
CGAAGTGGTGCTCGAACAGAACGACACAAGCCTGGCGGCTGGGCGCTACGTGTGCCTGAGGGTCACCGATACCGGTGAAGGCATGGACGCCGCCACTCTGGCGTCGGCGAGCGATCCGTTTTTCACCACCAAAGGCTTGGGCAAGGGCACCGGGCTGGGGTTGTCGATGGTCCATGGCTTCATCGAACAACTGGGCGGCCGCTTCATTCTGAAAAGTACAAAGGGGCAGGGCACCACCGCTGAACTGTGGTTGCCGGTGGCCGTCGACGGTGTTGTCGCCAAACCGCTTGGTCCGATGGTGTCCACCGATACGGTGCCGCGCCTCAGCGTGTTGGTGGTGGACGATGACAGTCTGGTGCGCACCAGCACGGTCCTGCTGCTGGAAGACCTCGGCCACCGGGTGGTCAGCGCCACCTCCGGTGCTCAGGCGCTTGAGCTGTTCGATCAGGGCGAGGTCATCGACCTGATGATCACCGACATGGCCATGCCGCAGATGAGCGGTGCACAACTGGCTCACGCCGTGCGCCTGCTCAAGCCGGATCTGCCGATCATCCTCGCCACCGGCTATGCCGAACGCCTCGAGGGTTTTGCAGCAGGGCTGCCGAGACTGTCGAAACCGTTCAATCAGCTGAATCTGGTGGAGATAATCGCCCAGTCGATGAAGTGAACCAGGGGGCACAATCGGTCTGAACTTGTCCGGGGCGTGGCGCCTCCAAACGCTTTGTTTACGGAGCGTTTCCCGTGCCACGCATACTGACCCAACCGACCGCCGAAGAAGTCTTGACCGAGCACAACGCCAAGATGTTCGGTTCTCCCAAAGAACGGCTGGATTTCTACCGACGGGAAATCCAGTACGAAACCAGTATCCTGGCCAACCGCACCGACGCTTACCTGGCGGCGCAATCGTTTCTGGTGATTGCCTTCGCGTCCTGCATGGCCAACCTCAACCCCGAGTGGGGCAAGCTGTTCACCCTGGTGGTGCCACCGTTCCTGGCCTTGCTCGGCCTGCTCAGTTCGCTCAATGCCTGGCCGGGGATACGTGCCGCCTATGACATCATTGATCATTGGCATTTCAAGCAGAGTGAATTGCTGCGCAGCGAACCCCTGATGGGCCTGGCTTATGACGAATCGCCGCTGTTCAGCGAAATGGAGTCGAGCCACAAGGGGTATCGCAAGTCACTGCTGTTTTCCATTCGTACGCCGTGGATCTTTGCCACGTTCTGGATGTTGCTCGGCAGTTATGCCTTCTACATTCAGGTGACCAACCCGGGAAGCTGAAGCACCACCGTGCTCAAAGGTGGTCGTGTTTGGGTTTGCCCGGTTTTTTACGCCGCTCGTAGCGGGCGAGAATCGGCTGGGTGCTGACGCCGTGCAGCAGAATGCTCAGCGCCACCACCGACAGGGTCAGGTCGGTACACAGCGTACCCACGCTGTCGCCCAGCCCATGGTTCAGCGCATAAAAGAGGTAGAACAGACTGCCGATACCACGAATGCCGAACCAGCCGATCAGCAATCTTTGGCGTCCCGCCAATGGCGATCCCCACGGCATCAACGCCACGCACACGGGACGAATGACACAGAACAGCACGCCGCCGACCAGCAACGCCCGCCAGTCCCAGTGACTGACCAGCACCACACCCAGCAGCGTGACCAGAAACACTTCCATCGCCCGCTCGACCAGACCGCCGAAGGCGAGCATGTCGCCCATCATGATGCCGGCCGCCACCTGGCTGTCTTCCAGTCGTTCGGTATCGCCGTGCACCGCCTGCTGCGGCTCGACGTTCTGATGACCGACAACCGGTTGCACCATGTGCTCGGCGGGCGGCTGGTGGGCGCCGGTGGATTTGACTTCCTCCTGCCGCAACCCCAGGCCGGCGGCGAACACCGACAGAAATCCGTAGCCACCGATGGATTCAGCCACCACATACGCCAGCGCAATCAACGCCAGGGCCAGATAGTCGTTCGGGCTCAGGGTGCTGTCATCGTTGCGGATACGCAGCGAGAGGGTCAGTCGACCAATGCCACGGCCCATCCAGTAGCCGCAAAGCAACCCGGTCGGAACCGCCCACAAAAGGCTGTGCAGTACCCAATCCGGCCACTCGGTGGCAAAACCTTCACCGTGCAGCAGCAACAGACCGAGGATCACGAAGGGAAAGGCAATCCCGTCATTGAGCCCGGCCTCGCCGGACAGGCCAAAACGCACGCTGTCGACGTCCCGCGCATCGTTGACCTGCACCAGCGCCGCCAGCACCGGGTCTGTAGGCGCCAGAATCGCGCCGATCAACAGCGAAGGGCCCCAATTCAGGTTCAGGCCAAAATGCAGCAACAGGCAAACGCCAATGATCGTCAGCACCATCACCGGGCCCGCCAGACCGAATGCAATCCGCCAGCGTTTGTCGCGCAACGGCAACCGCAACTTCAAACCGCAGACGAACAGGGAAAACAGCACCGCGACTTCGGTCAGGTGCTCCATCCACAACGAGGCTTCATTCAACGGCAGTTTCAGCAGATCGAGCCCTGCCGGCCCGATGCCGACGCCCAGCAGCAGGCAAACAGCCGAGGTAGTCACCGGCATCCAGCGCAGGTACGACGATGTCAGCGCCAGGGTCAGCAGCACGGCACCGAGCACCGCCACCCAGATGATGAAGCTCATGACGCGCGGCCCGTAAGGTCAGTTCGATGCCGCCCCGACATGATCGGCCTAACCTGCAGTCGTGCGCAGGTATTCCGGCGTCAGCACGTTGAACCACAGCAGAATCATCGACACCAACAGCGTCACCAGCACCAGCAGCCCGACACCCCAGACACTGGCCGAGTACAACAGGCCCTGTTCCTTGCGCTCGTGCATGAAGGTCGGCAGGCCGACGAACAGCAGAAACGTCGAATAGATCGAAGCTGCGCCAAGCACCAGCACCGCCAGCCAGCGGCTGGGGTACAGGCCGGCGAGACCGGCGATGAAAAACGGGGTGACTGTATATGCCGCGAAACCGATGCACTGGTTGAGTGTCGGCCGAGCATCGAAGGTACGCGACATCCAGCGGATGAAACCACCGATGATCGCCACGCCAACGACGATGGTGATGTAAAGCAAGATACTCAGCTGCAAGGCGCTGGCACTGCTGAGCCTGACCGTTTCACCCACCGCCAGGCTCCAGCCGACGTAGGTGGTGCCGATGAACAGGCACACCGCCGGGACAAGGGCCAGCAACAGCAAGTGGGCCAGGTAATGACGCGGATGCGCCTCTTCTTCGCGGCGGATGTCGGTCCAGGCGAAGTTCGGCTGATTGAAGAGTTTGACGATAGGTGCGGACATGACGACCTCCTGATCTCTCGCAACCCGAACGGGCCATGAAGGTATGGAGAGGTCGCCTTGTCCAGCGGTTCACTTTTTTCGGCGGATGGTTCAGAGCATCGGCTTGCCGCCGGTCACACCATAGCGCTGGCCGGTGATGTAGCTGGCTTCGTCAGACGCCAGCAGCACGTAGATCGGCGCGACTTCCACCGGTTGGCCGGGCCGCCCGAGTGGTGTTTGCTCGCCAAAGTTCTGCACCTCTTCATCGGGCATGGTCGAGACGATCAGGGGCGTCCAGATCGGCCCCGGTGCCACGCAATTCACGCGGATCTCCCTCGGACCGAGCATTTGCGCCAGTCCGCCGGTGAAATTGGCGATGGCGCCTTTTGTGGTGGCGTAGGCGAGCAGGGTGGGCTTGGGCATGTCCGAGTTGATCGAACTGGTGTTGATGATGGAGGAGCCAGGTCCCATGTGTTTGATGGCGGCCTGACACAGACGGAAGATCGCGGTGATGTTGACGTCGAAGGTCATCACCCATTCGTCATCGGGAATCTCTTCAAAGGTTTCGTGGGTCATCTGGAAAGCCGCGTTGTTGACCAGCACGTCGATGCGGCCGAAGCGCTCAACGGTTTGATCCACCAACGCCTGGCACTGGGCCTTCTGCGCAATGTCACCGGGCAGCAACAGGCACTGGCGACCGGCCTGTTCGACCCAGCGCGCGGTTTCCTTGGCATCTTCATGTTCATTTAGATAGGCGACCGCTACATCGGCACCTTCGCGGGCGAAGGCAATGGCCACCGCACGGCCGATGCCACTGTCGGCACCGGTGATCAGGGCGATCTTGCCGGCCAACCGGCCGGAGCCGGTGTAGCTCTGTTCGCCGCAATCAGGATACGGCTCCATTTTGCGCTGCGAACCGGGAACCGGCTGCGCCTGTTTAGGGAACGGGGGTTTTGGATAGTCGGTCATCGTCAATCTCCGGGTCTCATGGCAGGTAGGCCGGTTGACCCGACCCGTTTGCGCTGAGTTCGATCGGATTGACGCTTGGGTTTGCCCTGACTTGATTACCGGGACTTGAGGGCTCGCTCCATCCGGGCAATGCCTTCTTCCAGCATCGAACGCGGGCAGCCGAAGTTCAGGCGCACGAATTGCTGGCTGTGGTCGCCAAAGTCCAGACCCGGGCTGAGGCCGACACGAGCGTGGTCCAGGAAGAACTTCTGCGGATCGTCCAGATCCAGCGCCGAGCAATCGAGCCAGGCCAGGTACGTGCCTTGCGGCACATTGATGGTCACGCCAGGCAAGCGGTTGCGCACGGCGTCCACCAGCCAGTCACGATTGGCTTGCAGGTACTGCTTGAGTTCTTTGAGCCACGGACCGGCTTCGCTGTAGGCCACGCGGGTGGCTTCCATGCCCAACGGATTGACGCTGTCGACCATGCCGCAACGGGCGTGGTTGACGCGTTCGCGCAGGGCGGCGTCCTGGATGATCATGAACGAAGTCTTGAGACCGGCGATGTTGTAGGCCTTGCTCGCCGACATCAGGGTGATGGTGCGGCGGGCGATTTCCGGGCTCAGGGAGGCGGTCGGAATGTGTACGCGACCGTCGTAGCACAGCTCGGCGTGGATTTCGTCGGAGATGATCCAGGCGTCCTGGGCCACGCAGATGTCCGCCACCGCTTGCAGTTCTTCACGGCCGAAGACCTTGCCGATCGGGTTGTGCGGGTTGCTCAGGAGCAGGGCGCCGCCGCCGTGCAGGGATTCACGCAGTGCGTCCAGCGGGGTGGCGTAGGTGCCGTCGGCCTGGGCGTTGAATTCCAGCTCGACCTTGTTCAGGCCCCAATGGCCCGGTGCATGGCGCAGCGGTGGGTAGTTCGGGGTTTGCACCACGACGTTCTGCTGCGGTTGCACCAGCGCCTTGAGCGCCATGTTGAAACCCGACTCCACACCCGGCAGGAAGATCAGCTCTTGCGGTTTGACCCGCCAGGCGAACTTGTTCCAGAGGTCGGCGACGATCGCCTCACGCAAATTGTCCTGGGCCACGCTGTAGCCCACCAATGGGTGCAGCAGGCGTTGTTGCAGCGCCTCGATGACCACCGGCGGCGCGGCGAAATCCATGTCAGCGACCCACATCGGCAACACGTCGGCCGGATAGCGGCTCCACTTGGTGCTGCCGGTGTCGTGGCGGTCGAATACCTGATCAAAATCGAAAGTCATGCGCGGTCTCTGAAGGCGGAGATGGGTCGTGCCGGCGATGATAAACCCCCATCCCCTGTGGGCGCGAACTTGTGACCGATGAATGGCCGACGGTCGGTTTTCACACAGGCGGCGGGGGCGTTGTCTACAGTGAAAAAGTCGGCACTCGTGTGCCGCCACCGTGATTGTCCAGAACAAACCCGGCACCAGTACCGGGTTCCACCTGATCAGGAGTGCACGATGGATCTCAGCCGTCGTCAGTTCTTCAAGGTCGCCGGTATCGGCCTTGCAGGCTCTAGCCTGGGCGCGTTGGGCATGGCCCCGACGCTGGCCTTCGCCGAGCAGGTGCGCCACTTCAAGCTTGCCCACACCCATGAAACCCGCAACACCTGCCCGTATTGCTCGGTCGGTTGCGGCTTGATCATGTACAGCCAGGGCGATGCCGCGAAGAATGTTGCGCAAAACATCATCCATATCGAGGGCGACGCCGACCACCCGGTCAACCGCGGCACCCTGTGCCCCAAAGGCGCCGGCCTGCTGGATTTCATTCACAGCCCCGGCCGCTTGCAGTACCCGCAGGTGCGCAAGCCCGGCAGCAGCGAATGGACCCGGATCACCTGGGACGAAGCCCTCGACCGCGTCGCCGACCTGATGAAGGCCGACCGCGATGCCAATTTCGTCGAGCAGAACGCCCAGGGCCAAACGGTCAATCGCTGGCTGACCACCGGATTCCTCGCGGCGTCGGCGGCGTCCAACGAAGCGGGTTACATCACCCACAAGGTGGTGCGCAGTCTCGGCATGCTGGGGTTCGATAACCAGGCGCGTGTCTGACACGGCCCGACGGTGGCAAGTCTTGCCCCGACGTACGGCCGTGGAGCCATGACCAACACCTGGACCGATATCGCCAATGCGAATCTGATCCTGGTGATGGGCGGCAACGCAGCAGAAGCCCACCCTTGTGGCTTCAAATGGGTGACCGAAGCCAAGGCGCACAACGCCGCGCGGCTGATTGTGGTCGATCCGAGGTTTACCCGGACCGCATCCGTGGCCGATTACTACGCGCCGATTCGCACCGGCAGCGACATCGCGTTCATGGGCGGGCTGATCAATTACCTGCTGACCGAGGACAAGATCCAGCACGAATACGTGCGCAACTACACCGACGTATCGTTCATTGTCAGAGCCGGATTCGGCTTCGAGGACGGGCTGTTCACCGGTTACGACGCGGCCAAGCGCAGCTACACCGACAAATCCACCTGGGGTTACGAACTGGGCGAGGACGGCTTCGTCAAAGTCGACCCGACCCTGCAGGACCCGCGCTGCGTCTATCAACTGATGAAGCAGCATTACAGCCGCTACAACATCGACCTGGCGAGCCAGATCTGCGGCATGCCGGTCGATGCGATGAAAAAGATCTGGGAGGAAATCGCCACTTGCTCGGCGCCGGGCAAGACCATGACGATTCTTTATGCACTGGGCTGGACCCAGCACTCGATCGGCTCGCAGATCATTCGCAGCGCGGCGATGGTGCAACTGCTGCTGGGTAACGTCGGCATGCCCGGCGGCGGGGTCAATGCTTTGCGCGGGCACTCGAACATTCAGGGCCTGACCGACCTTGGTCTGCTGTCCAACGCGCTGCCGGGTTACCTGACCTTGCCGACCGACGCCGAGCAGGATTACGCGGCCTTCATCCATAAACGCACGCAAGTCCCGCTGCGGCCGGGGCAATTGTCCTACTGGCAGAACTACAGCAAATTCCACGTCAGCCTGATGAAAGCCTGGTACGGCGCCAATGCCACCGCCGAGAATCAGTGGGCCTACCACTACTTGCCGAAACTCGACATCCCCAACTACGACATCCTCAAGGTGTTCGACCTGATGGGGCAGGGCAAGGTCAACGGCTACATGTGTCAGGGCTTCAACCCGATTGCCGCGCTGCCGGACAAGAACCGGGTGATGGCGGCACTGGCCAAACTGAAATGGCTGGTGGTGATGGACCCGCTGGCCACCGAAACTTCGCAGTTCTGGGAACACGTCGGGCCATTCAACGATGTGAAGAGCGCCGACATCCAGACCGAAGTCATCCGCCTGCCAACCACCTGTTTTGCCGAAGAGGACGGCTCGCTGGTCAACAGCAGCCGCTGGCTGCAATGGCATTGGAAAGGCGCCGACGGCCCCGGCGAGGCGCGCACCGACGTGCAAATCATGAGTGCGCTGTTCCTGCGTCTGCGTGAGCGATATCAGGCGGAGGGCGGCAAATTCGCCGACCCGCTGTTGAAACTGTCGTGGCCGTACAAGATCGCCGAAGAACCCTCGCCGGAAGAGATCGCCAAAGAGGTCAACGGCTACGCCACCACCGATTTCACCGACGCCACGGGTGCGGCGATCAAGGGCAATTCGCAACTGGCCGGGTTCGCCCAGCTCAAGGATGACGGCAGTACCGCGTCCGGCTGCTGGATTTTCTGCGGCAGCTGGACCGAAGCCGGCAACCAGATGGCCCGCCGCGACAACAACGACCCTTACGGCATGCATCAGCATCAAGGCTGGGCATGGGCCTGGCCGGCCAACCGGCGGATTCTCTATAACCGCGCTTCGGCGGACGTCGCCGGCAAGCCGTGGGATCCGAAAAAGCGCCTGGTCTGGTGGAACGGCAAGGCCTGGGGCGGCACCGATGTGCCGGATTACAAGGCCGACGTGCCGCCGGAAGCCGGGATGAACCCGTTCATCATGAACCCCGAAGGCGTGGCGCGGTTCTTCGCCGTCGACAAGATGAACGAAGGGCCATTTCCCGAGCATTACGAGCCGTTCGAAACGCCGATCGGCATCAACCCGCTGCACCCGGACAACAAGAAAGCCACCAGCAACCCGGCGGCACGGATCTTCGATTCGGTGTGGGACAGCCTCGGCGTGGCCAAGGATTACCCGTACGCCGCCACCAGCTACCGGTTGACCGAGCACTTCCACTTCTGGAGCAAGCACTGCAAGTTGAACGCGATTGCTCAACCCGAGCAATTCGTGGAAATCGGCGAGGTGTTGGCCAAGGAGAAGGGCATCGCTGCCGGCGACCGGGTGCGGGTCAGCAGCAAGCGCGGGTTCATTGAAGCGGTGGCGGTGGTGACCAAAAGGATCCGGCCGTTGCAGGTCAACAACCAGGTGGTGCACCAGATCGGCATTCCGCTGCACTGGGGTTTCACCGGCCTGACTCGCCACGGTTACCTGACCAACACCCTGGTGCCGTTTCTCGGCGATGGCAATACACAGACCCCGGAATCCAAGTCATTCCTGGTCAACGTGGAGAAGCTCTGATGGAGAATCTTTAGATGGCCAGCCAAGACATCATTGCCCGCTCGGCCACCACCACGCCGGCGCCTTCGATACGCGGCCAGGAACAGGTGGCCAAGCTGATCGACACCACCAAATGCATCGGCTGCAAGGCCTGCCAGGTCGCGTGCTCGGAATGGAACGAGCTGCGCGACGAGGTCGGCCATAACCACGGCACCTACGACAATCCGCAGGATCTGAGCGCCGATTCATGGACGCTAATGCGCTTCACCGAGCACGAAACCGACGCCGGCAACCTCGAATGGCTGATCCGCAAAGACGGCTGCATGCACTGCGCCGAGCCCGGATGCCTGGCGGCGTGCCCCAGCCCTGGGGCGATCATCAAGCACGCCAACGGCATCGTCGATTTCGATCAGGACCACTGCATCGGCTGCGGTTATTGCATCACCGGTTGTCCGTTCAATATCCCGCGCATTTCGCAGAAGGATCACAAGGCCTACAAATGCACGCTGTGTTCGGACCGGGTGGCGGTAGGGCTGGAACCGGCCTGCGTGAAAACCTGCCCGACCGGCGCCATCGTGTTCGGCACCAAGGACGACATGAAGACCCACGCCGCCGAGCGCATCGTCGACCTGAAAAGCCGTGGCTTCGACAACGCCGGCCTGTATGACCCGCAAGGCGTCGGCGGCACCCACGTCATGTACGTGCTGCACCACGCCGACACCCCGAAAATCTACGCCGGCCTGCCGGACAACCCGGCCATCAGCCCGTTGGTGGGCCTGTGGAAGGGCATCAGCAAACCCTTGGGCCTGCTGGCCATGGGCGCGGCGGTGCTGGCCGGGTTCTTCCATTACGTGCGGATCGGCCCGAACCGGGTCGAGGAAGATGAACATCCCGAGCCGCCCGACAACTCGGTGCACGTCGTCGATCCGGCGGTGCACACCTTCGACCCACGCGGGGAGGGCCGGCCATGAGCAACAAGACGATCCTGCGCTACACCGCCAACCAGCGCACCAATCACTGGCTGGTGGCGATCCTGTTCTTCATGGCCGGCCTGTCGGGGCTGGCGCTGTTTCATCCGTCGATGTTCTGGCTGACCCATCTGTTCGGCGGCGGGCCGTGGACGCGGATCCTGCACCCGTTCATGGGCGTGCTGATGTTCGTGTTCTTCCTGGGCCTGGTGTTTCGCTTCTGGCACACGAACTTTTTCATCGACAACGACTGGAAATGGCTGCGGCGCATCGACCGGGTGCTGGTCAACGACGAGGAAACCGTGCCGGCGGTGGGCAAATACAACGCCGGGCAAAAGCTGCTGTTCTGGACTTTACTGCTGTGCATGCTCGGATTGCTGTTCACGGGGCTGGTGATCTGGCGCGCGTATTTCAGTCATTACTTCGGCATCACCACGATCCGCTGGGCGATGCTGCTGCACGCTCTGGCGGGGTTTGTGCTGATCCTGAGCATCATCGTGCACATCTACGCCGGAATCTGGATCAAGGGTTCGGTGGACGCGATGATGCACGGCTGGGTCAGCCGCGCCTGGGCCAGGAAACACCATGCACTCTGGTATCGCGAGGTGGAGAGCAAGGATCCGCCAGAGCGACCGGTCTCAAAAAAGGGCTGACAGTTGCCAACCATCCTTGAACCCGGAGAAATCGAAGCGGCGGCCAGTTCGCCGCCGTTTCTGCACCTGCCGCCGCACAACCTGTTCATGTTGCGGGCCCAGCGTCTTGAGCGTTTGGCCGACGGGCATCCGCTGGCCGAATACTTGCATTTGATTGCTGGTTTGTGCCGTGTCCAGCAGCAGATCCTCGACGCCCCTCCGTCGACCGCGCCCCTTGATGAACAGCGGCTGGAGGTCTGCCGACAACACGGCATGCCGCCGTTCGCCGCCGACACCTTGGTTCGCGAAGACAGCTGGCAGCTGTATCTCGAGGCCTTGCTCCGGCGTTATGTCGCCCCCGAGCAACCGGCCGTGATCGAAGCCGTGACCACGCTGCGCATCGCCAGTCCCGGCCAGTTGCGCGCCTGGGCGGTGGCGCTGGTCAGCGGCCAGTATTCGCTGGTGCCGGCGGCGTTGGTGCCGTTTCTCGGGGCGGCGCTGCAAGCGGCGTGGAGTCATTGGTTGCTCAGTGCGCAAAATCTGCAACTGACGCCCGGCGACAGCCTCAGCCAGTGCCCGGCCTGTGGCTCCCCGGCCATGGCCGGGGTGATCCGCCATCGCGGCAAGCACAACGGCCTGCGTTATCTGGTGTGTTCGCTGTGCGCCTGCGAATGGCATGTGGTGCGGGTCAAGTGCGTGTATTGCGAGCAGAGCAAAGGGCTTGAATACCTGAGCCTCGAGGATGACCGCCACGCCGCCAATCAGGCGCCGTTGCGCGCCGAGGTCTGTCCGGGCTGCAACAGCTATTTGAAGTTGCTGTATCTGGAGAACGACGGGGAGGGCGAGGCGCTGTCGGCGGACCTGGCCAGTCTGCTGCTCGACATGCGCCTGGCTCAGGACGGTTATCAGCGCCTGGCGCCGAATCTGTTGCTGGCGCCCGGCGACGAATAAGCCTCAGCGATGCGGCAATTCAACCCGGGCGCGTAAGCCGCCGCTGCGGCGGTTACGCAAACTGAGTTCGCCACCCTGTTCACGAATGATTCCCCGTGCCGCCGAAAGACCGAGCCCGACCCCGCCGGTGTCGCGGTTGCGCGAGGTCTCGAGTCGGAAGAACGGATCGAATACCCGCTCCAGTGCGTCCTCAGGAATTCCCGGCCCCTCGTCTATCACCTCGATGCGGATCGACGTGTCATCGCTGCTCAGCGCCACGCTGGGGCGCTGTGCGTATTTCACCGCGTTATCCAACAGATTGACGATGACCCGTTTGATGCCCAGCGGCCGGCCGTCGTACACCACATGTGCCGGACCGCTGAAGTCGATGTCGATGTGCTGATCGCGGTAGTCATCGACGATGGTTTGCAGCAACTCCGACAGATCGAACGCGGTGGATTGCTCCAGGTGGGTGTCTTCCCGGAAGAACGCCAGGGCGGCGTTGATCATCGATTGCATTTCCTCGATGTCGCGGATCAGTTTGCCCTGATGGTCCAGATCCTCCATGAACTCGCTGCGCAGGCGCATCCGGGTCAGCGGGGCGCGCAAGTCGTGGGAGATGGCGGCGAGCATGTGGGTGCGCTCGCCGATGAAATGCTGGATCTGCGCCTGCATCGTGTTGAACGCGACGATGGCCTGACGGATTTCGTGCGGGCCTTCGAGATGAATCGGCGGCGCTTTCAGATCCCCGCCGAAACGCCGCGCCGCATGGGCAAAGCGCTGCAACGGCTGAGCCAGTTGCCGTGTGGCGAGCCAGGCGACCAACAGGGTGGCGACCAGCCCCAGGGCAACGATGACGGCAATCCGCACGTTCAGGCTCAAGCCCCAACTGCGCTCCGGCGGCGTGAACGACAGCCAGCTGTCATCGGCCAGCCGTACCAGCGCCATGTAGTGCGCGCGAGGGCTACCGGCTGGCCAGTCATCGGGGTTGAACACGTCGATCTGCCGGTCATCGCCGAGCAATTGCCGCAGCGCCGGCACTTTTCCGGCCTCGACCTGTTCGCCTTCCCCCGGCAGGCCGAAGTCGACCCGACGAGGTTTCCACAGCACTTCAAGCATCGGGCTGCTGGCGGCACTGGCCAGTTGCGGGCGCAAGGTCGCCGGCGCTGCCTCGATCACTCGGGTGGTGGCGGCGATCTGTTCCAGCAGCCCGGTGCGCTCGATCGGCGGTCGGGCCCAGATCCCCGCGACCTGAACGAACAGCGCATTGAGCAGCAGCGAAGCGAGCATCGCCGCGACGATTGTCAGGGCAATCCGCCGGCTGAGGGTGTCGCGCCGCAGCATCCGGCCGATCATGAGCGGCTGACCTTGGCGGTGAACATGTAGCCGCCGTTGCGCACCGTGCGGATCAGGTCCGGGCGTTTGCTGTCCGGTTCGATCTTGCGCCGCAGCCGGCTGATCTGCACGTCGATGCTGCGGTCATAGGCGTCGTGGCCCTGGCCGTGGGTCAGGTCGATCAGTTGTTCGCGGGTCAGGATGCGTTGCGGATGTTCAAGCAACACCAGCAGCAGGTCGAATTCGCCGGCGGACATCGGAATCATCACGCCTTCGGGCGAGCGCAGTTCGCGGCAGGTGATGTCCAGATGCCAACCGGCGAAGGCCATGACCGGCCGTGAAGGCTCGGCGCCGGACGGAGCGTTCTCACCGACCCGACGTTGCAGCGCGCGCACCCGGGCCAGCAATTCCTGCGGGGCAAAGGGTTTGGTCAGGTAGTCGTCGGCGCCCAGTTCCAGGCCGACAATGCGGTCGCTCAACTCTGCCATCGCCGTGAGCATGATGATCGGAATGCCCATCTGCGCCCGGACCTTCTGGCACAGGCTCAGGCCGCCCTCGCCGGGCAGCATCAGGTCGAGGATGATCGTGTCCGGCCGCGCCTGGGCAATGGCCGCCCACATGGCCTCGCCATGGGCGGCGACATCGACCTGATAGCCGTGCTGAACGAAGAACTTCTTCAGCAAGGACAGAATTTCCCCGTCGTCATCGACGATCAGCAATCTGCTCACGTTTGCGCAATCCATGAACCTAAAAGAAGCGCATCTAAAACCATTTCGATGCGCCGGTCATATATTTCAATCCTGCAACATTCCTTCAGCGCGGACATCAGCCGGACATCGTCGGGCAAACATCCGCAGGCACTCTGCAGGCCTTCCAACCAAGGGGGCTCAACATGAAGGACATGAACAGCGGCTACATCACCCGGGACCATGGCGCCGTGCGCCCGTTGATCCTGACCCAGCGCACCACCGCACCGGGCCCGGACACGCCGATCCTGTTCCAGGAGACGTGCCTGGGGCTGGCCAACGATCAGAGTCAGTTGATCCTGCGCCGCTATTTCGAACGGTTCAGCCCGACCGAGGCCCATTGGGTCGAATACCTGCACACGATTCCTACCGCCGAATTCATTCAATGGATCATGACTCACGGCCAGTTGCGCATCGAGTGCTCCGACAACACCCCGCACAGCCACGTCCACGCTTGAACAAGGAAACACCATTGATGAGTAGCCATCGCTCACTGGCCGTGTTGTTTGCCGCCACCCTCAGCCTGTCGGGGTGCAGCAGCAAGAAGCTTCCGACCGAGCCGCAGGCCGGGTTTTTACGGGATTACAGCGTGCTCAAGGAAGGGCAGACCGCTTCGGGGCAGACGATCCTGAGCTGGGTCAGCCCGGCATTGGCGAGGGGCCGTTACACCCGGGTTTACCTGGCGCCGAGCGAGTTTTATCCACGGCCCCAGCCTTCGCCGCGCATTCCCCAAAGTACTTTGTCGGGCGTAACCCATTATTACGACGCAGCCCTCAGGCTGGAGCTGGGCAAAGTGCTGCCGCTGGCGTCGAAACCCGGCCCGAACACACTGATCGTCAAACCGGCCATCACCCAGGTCGCGGCCAGCACTCAGGGCCTGCGTTTTTATGAATGGCTGCCGGTGACGCTGGTTGCGGCCGGCGTGAGCAGCGCCACCGGCATTCGTGACCGCGACAGTGAAATCGCCACGGAAGTGTCCTTCGAGGACGGCTCGACCGGGGAAGTCGTGGCCGAAGTGGTGCGCAAGGGCAAGGGCGTGCCGCTGGAAAACGACAAACAGGTCATGACGCCCGATAACGTGAAAGCCGTCCTCGATGGCTGGGCCACGGACTTGAGTCAAACCTATGTGCCGATTCAGCGGGCCGCGCTGCGCTAGAAGCAGGGTGGTCTAACATCATCAGGCGTAGTTCGATTTCGGGAGTGCCTGATGTCCGTGAGTGTTGCCCTGCGGTTACCGTCGATTGACAGCCTGTTACGCCACCCCGCGTGCCAGCCATTGGCCGAGCGTTACGGACGCGAGGCGCTGTTGACGGGGTTTCGCCAGTTACTGGATGACTTGCGCGAAGCGGTGGTGGCGGGGCAACTGACCGCCGTTGAAATCAGCCCTGAAGCGCTGGCCGGAAGAGTTGCCGAACGTCTGGCATTGAAGCAGCGCAGCCAGGTGCGCCGGGTGTTCAACCTGACCGGCACCGTGCTGCACACCAACCTCGGCCGGGCTTTGTTGCCCGAAGAAGCCATTGACGCCGTGCAACTGGCGGCGCGCTATCCCTTGAACCTGGAATTCGATCTGGCCAGCGGCAAGCGCGGTGACCGCGACGACTTGATCGAAGGCCTGATCCGCGAGCTGACCGGCGCCGAAGCCGTGACCGTGGTCAACAACAATGCCGCCGCCGTGCTGCTGACGCTCAACAGCCTCGGCGCTCGCAAGGAAGGCATCATTTCCCGGGGCGAGCTGATCGAGATCGGCGGCGCGTTTCGCATTCCCGACATCATGAGCCGCGCCGGCGTGCGCCTGCACGAGGTCGGCACCACCAATCGCACCCATGCCCGCGACTACGAGGCGGCAATCAGCCCACGCAGCGGCCTGATCATGCGCGTGCACGCGAGCAACTACAGCATCGAAGGCTTCACCGCCCGGGTGCCGACCTCCGAACTGGCGGCGTTGGCCCATCGGCATGACCTGCCGCTGCTGGAAGATCTTGGGAGCGGCAGTCTGCTGGACCTGACCCGCTGGGGTTTGCCGGCGGAACCGACGGTGCGTCAAGCGTTGCTTGATGGCGCCGACATCGTCACCTTCAGCGGCGACAAACTGCTTGGCGGGCCGCAGGCGGGGGTGATCGTCGGGCGCAAGGACCTGATCGCGAAGATCAAGAAGAACCCGCTGAAACGCGCGTTGCGGGTCGACAAACTGACGCTGGCCGCACTCGAAGCGGTACTCGGGCTCTATCGCGACCCGGATCGTCTGGCCGAGCGTTTGCCGAGCCTGCGCCTGTTGACCCGACCGCAAGCCGACATTCTGGCCCAGGCCGAACGCCTGCAACCGGCCTTGGCCGAACTGCTGGGCGAGGGCTGGATCGTCACGGCGCAGCCAGCGCTGGGCATGATCGGTAGCGGCAGCCAACCGGTGGCGCGCCTGCCGAGCGCAGCGCTGTGTCTGCGCCCACAGGTATCGAAACGCCTGCGCGGACGTTGCCTGTTGAATCTGGAAGCCGCGCTGCGCGCCTTGCCGATCCCGGTGCTCGGGCGCATCGATGACGACGCGCTGTGGCTGGATCTGCGGCAGCTCGACGATGAACCGGCGTGGCTGGCACAACTCGGGCAGTTGCAAACGTGATCGTCGGCACGGCAGGGCACATCGACCACGGCAAGACGTCACTGCTGCAAGCGCTGACCGGGCAAACCGGCGACCGCCGCCCGCAGGAACGTGAGCGCGGGATGACCATCGACCTCGGTTATCTGTACGCAGAACTGGCGCCCGACGCGGGGCTGACCGGTTTCATCGACGTACCGGGGCACGAGAAATTCACCCACAACATGCTCGCCGGCGCGCAGGGCATCGATCTGGTGTTGCTGGTGGTGGCGGCGGATGACGGCGTGATGCCGCAGACCCGCGAGCATCTGGCGATCGTCGAACTGCTGGGCATTCCACGGGCGCTGGTGGCGATCACCAAGTGCGACCGGGTCGAGGCGGGCAGAGTGGAGGAAGTTCGCCGACAGGTTGAAAGCCTGCTAGCAACCGGGCCCTATGCCGAAGCGCCACTGCTGACGGTTTCCAGCGTGACAGGTGAGGGCGTCGATGCGCTGCGCGAAGCGTTGCGGCAGATAGAAGGCGAGGAGCGCAGTCGCGAAGGCGGTTTTCGCCTGGCCATCGACCGGGCGTTCAGTGTCGCCGGCGCCGGGATCGTGGTGACGGGGACGGCGCTTTCGGGCTCGGTCGCCGTGGGTGACAAGCTGAGTCTCGGGCCGGCGTGCAAAACCGTGCGGGTCAGGGGCCTGCACGCGCAGAATCAAGCCGCCGAACAAGCCTTCGCCGGCCAGCGCGTGGCCCTGAACATCAGCGCGGATCGTCTGGAACTCGGGCAGATCCATCGCGGCCAATGGTTGCTCGCCGAATGGCTGCACGCACCGACCCAGCGGCTGGATATCGAATTCCGGTTGTTGCCGGGCGAGCGGGTTTTCGAGCATTTCCAGCCGGTGCATCTGCATCTCGGCACTCAGGACGTGATCGCCCGAGTCGCCTTGCTGGAGGGTTCAAGCCTGTCGCCTGGCGAGCGCATGTTTGCACAACTGCTGACGAACGTCCCGGTGCACGGCGTCCACGGTGATCCGCTGATCCTGCGTGACGCCAGCGCCCAGCGCACGCTCGGTGGCGGGCGCGTCCTTGATCCCTTCGCCCCGGCCCGCCAGCGGCGCAGCCCGGAACGGCTGGCGCAACTGCGTGTGCTGGCGATCAGCTGCGAGCTGGAACAGGCCTTGCCGACGTTGCTGGAATACAGCGCAAGCGGCCTCGACCCGCAACGCCTGGAACGTCAGTTCAATCGTCCGCGTGACGGCTGGACGCTGCCGGACAACGTCCGCCTGATCGAAACCCGTCAGGGGCCGGTGCTGTTCAATGCGCAGCGCTGGGGGATGCTCAAGTTCAACTTGCTGGAACAACTGGCGCGCTTTCATGAACTGGAACCCGATCAGATGGGCCCGGATCGTGACCGTCTGCGGCGTTTCAGCGGTTTGAGCCTCGAACGCGCAACGTTTATCAGCCTGCTGGAAGAACTGCTCGGCGCCGGTTCACTGGTCGCCAGTGGCCCGTGGCTGCATTTGCCCGACCATCAAGTGCGCCTGAGTGCCGACGACGAAACCCTGTGGCAGGCGCTGCAGCCATTGTTCGAGCAGGCCGGTTTCGATCCTCCGTGGGTTCGTGACGTGGCGAAAGTCGTCGGTCAGGAAGACGCGACCGTGCGTTTGCTGCTGCGCAAACTGGCGCGCCTCGGCGTGATGCATCAAGTGGTGCGCGACCTGTTTGTCAGCGACATCACGCTGCGGCAAATGGTGGCGGTGCTGCTGCGTCTGGCCGAAGAAAATCCGCAGATCGAAGTCACGGCCTTCCGCGATGCGCTAGGCTTGGGACGCAAGCGCAGTATTCAGATCCTCGAATACTTCGACCGGCTGGGCCTGACCCGGCGCGTCGGCGAAGGCCGGCAAATCCGCACCGACAGTGCGCTGGCCAACCCCGGCGCGGACTGAGTTCAAGGAAGGCAATCGCGCCCGGTGGCGCGGCCGGGCTTCAAACCCGGTTGGGGACGGCATCCGTTCCCGGGCAGGTTCGACTCCGGCTGCCTTCCGCCAATTTCCCTCAAAAGCCCAACGGGTACTGGATCACCACATAGATCCGGTCAATGTCATCCCCGGCCTGGGCGCTGTTGGCCCGGTGCGAAACGTGAGACAGCTGCACCGACAGATCCTTGGCCGCGCCGGACTGGACGATGTAGCGCAGATCGATGTCGCGTTCCCAGTGTTTGCCGCCGTCCCCTTGCTGAGGCTGATATTCACCGGAGTCCGCGTCGAACGGGTTGTAGGCGCCGCCCTTGGGCGCGTGAGTGCCGTCGATTTGGCTGCCGGAAACGTAACGGGTCATGAAGTTCAGCCCGGGAATGCCGAAGGCGCCGAGATCCAAGTCATAACGCGCTTGCCAGGAGCGCTCGTGAGCGCCGTTGAAGTCGGCGTATTTGATCGAGTTGGCCAGGTAGATGGAATCGCCACCGACAAAATCGAACGGCGTGTCGCCATTGATGCGTTGCCAGCCGAGCATCACCGCGTGGGCGCCGAAGGTGTATTTGCCCGAGAGGCTGAACGCGGTGTTGTCGATGTCGCCGGCCAGTGCCTGCCCGGTGTCGCGGGTGTGGTAGACGTTGGCGTCGAGCAATAGACCGGACTGTTTGAAATGCAGGTTGGCGTAGTACTGGCGCCAAGTGTCGCTCAGATCGGACGCATACAGCGCGCCGCCGACCGGGCTGTCGCTGAACAGATCGGTGCCGACAAAACTGATGCTTTCGCCTTGGGTGCTGGCGCCATAGCCTTGAAAGTCGCCTTTGCCGGAGGAACGGTCCTGGTTCTTGAACGCCGTGAAGCGCCCGGCCACGACGCGTGCGTTTTCGATCTCGTGGCTGTCGAGCAGCAACCCCGTGGCGTATTCCGGTTGCAGGCGTTTGTCCGAGGTGTCGAAGACCGGCGTTTCCACGGTCATTTCACCGAAGGCGAGGGTGGTTTTCGAAGTCTTCAACTTCAGCGCACCACCGGCGCTGGAGTATTCGCTTTCGCTACGGCCATCACTGTCCACCGGCAAAAGTCCGGTGCCGGAGTGCCCCTTGCCGCCATCGAGTTTCAGCCCATAAAAGGCGTGGGCATCGAGACCAACCCCGACGATTCCTTCAGTGAAACCGGATGCGAAAGTGCCGATAAACCCCTGAGCCCACTCCTGTTTGTAGTTTTTCCCGGCGGGTGAGGGCGAGCGGTAGTCGTTGCTCAGGTAGAAGTTGCGGCTGAGCACTTCGGCCTTGGCGTCGTCGAGAAATCCGCTGGCAAATGCCGAGTCGGCCATTGCGCAATACAACAGTGCCAGGGCGAAACGCGGTTGCATGAAACCTTTCATGTGTCAGTGACCGGCCGTGATGGAAGTTGCCGGATACTGAAGCAAACCGTCGTGCTGCGATTGAGCGGATGTGCTGAGTCAGCGTCCTCAGGTCACCCGGCCTTTTCGTTGCCTGGAAGGATCGACAGCGGCGGCTCTTGATGCCTGCAAAAGACTGGCGAAGGCCGCCCTGTCGATCGGGCGACTCATGTAATAACCCTGGACTTCGTTGCATTGATCCTTGCCCAGAATGTCCAGTTGTTCCTCGGTTTCAACGCCTTCAGCGGTCACGGTCAGCCCCATCGCTTTACCCAGTCCGATGATGGCCTGCACCACCGCCCGATCATTGGCGCCGGTGCTGATTGAAGCAATGAAACGTTTGTCGATCTTGATGCCATCGAACGGGTAGGCACGCAGATAGCCAAGGGAGGAATAACCGGTGCCGAAGTCATCCATGTTCAGGCGCACGCCCAGTTCCTTGAGCGCGGTCATGGTGGTCAACGCGCCGTCCGTGTCGTTGAGCATTACGTTCTCGGTGATTTCCAGCTCCAGCCGGCTGGCCGGGAAGCGAGTACCCACCAGCACTTCGCGTACATCTTCGACCACATCGCTGATCGCAAACTGCGCAGGTGACAGGTTGACCGACAGGAGAATATCCGCCGGCCAGGTCAGTGCCGTTTCACAAGCCTCACGCAGGACCCAGCGACCGAGGGGAACAATCAGGTCGGTCTGTTCGGCCAGCGGAATGAATAAATCCGGTCCGAGCAACCCTTTTACCGGATGCTGCCAGCGCACCAGAGCCTCGACCGAAACGATTTCCTTGCCATCGACCTTGTATCGGGGTTGAAAGTGCAGCACGAACTCATTGTTCGTCAGGGCCCTTCGAAGGTCGTCCTCCATCTGCCGACGGGTTTGGATCTGATCGCTCATGTGCGCTTCGAAATAGCACCAGGTGTTTTTGCCTTCGGATTTGGCCTGGTACAGCGCAATGTCTGCGCAACGGATCAGCTCACTGGCGACGTACCCGTGACGCCGGCTCAGAGCGATGCCGACACTGGCGCCGATGTGCAACGGTTGCTGTTCGAAGAGGATGGGTTGATGCAGGCTGCCGATCAGGCGTGTGCAGAACCTGTCGATCTCCTGATGCGTGTCCATGCCGCAGAGCACCACGACGAACTCGTCACCGCCCAGACGGGCGACGATATCGTGGTCGCGCGTGCATTCGCGCAGTCGGCCGGCAACCTCTTGCAACACAGCATCGCCGGCGGGGTGCCCGAGCGAATCGTTGATCGGCTTGAAATTGTCCAGGTCAATCATCAGCACCGATAAAGGCGGGGCGTGCTCCTTGAGCAGCAGAGCGTCGTCCAGATAGCGCGACAGTTTGTTGCGGTTGGGCAGGCCCGTCAGCGCGTCATGCAAGGACAGGTGCTGGATCTGCGCATGGGCGGCGACCTCATCGGTGATGTCGCTGGCCGTGCCGCGATAGCCGACCACTGCCGTACTTTCCACGATCGGCCTGGCCGAGAGACGGCAGTGGCGCTGTTGCCCCTCGCGGTCACGGTAGGTGCAACGCAGGTCGCTGGCGTTGCTTTCCTCATCGAGTTTCTTCAGCCACAGATCCAGCGGAGTGGTGTCGCAGACAAGCAAGTGTCCGATGTGTTTCCCGATCCACTGGGCCTGCGGATAACCGGTGACAGCACTGAACCGGGTCGACAGATAGGTGATGGACAACGCTTCATCCACCTCCCAGATCCAGTCGGACGCCGCTTCGGCCACCGCCCGAAAGCGCTCCTCGCTGGCTTCCAGTGCGCGGTTGGACGCCAGCAATGCCTGATTCGACGCCTGCATCGCTTCAAAACTGTCGTCGACATACCGCGAGGAACGTAACGCATGGCGAAAGAACCAGACCGTCAGGGCCATCAACACGAGCAAAGCGGGGCCGAGCGTTGGCAGCAACGACCAGAGCAGATGCTGGCCCGGTCGCTCCAGATCGGCAACGAGGCTGTATCCGGTGCTGTCCAGCGGGACGCGAGGCTGGCCCGGGTCGATGGTGCCGTCCGGTGCCAGCGACAGATTGTTCAGCCCATACCCGCTGCCGATCTTGCGCAACTTGGTGGGTGTCAGATTGTCGACGAATACCAGTACCGAAGTCTTTTGTGGATCGCCTACCGGGCGCTCATCGTTGGGAAGGATCGCCGCCGCGGTGACCAGCGCCGGCCAGTCTTCGAACAATGAATAAGTACTGACGGGCCTGGTCAGGTCAGGCTGACTCTGCACTTGCTCCACCAGACTGTTCGCCGAAAGCTGAAGGAACTGGGGCAGTTGCGCATCGAGCATTTGCCCGCGAACGACGGCGTATTTGGTGCGTTCTCGATCCAGCACGAACAGACCGTCATAGCCGTCGCTGGTAAACAGGGTCTTGCCCATGTTCTGCTCGGTGTAGGCCCAGTTCGTGTCGACCGTACCGCTCAAACGCTCATAGGCTGTCGTCCAGTAGGCGTAACTAGTGATGTAGTTCTTCGATGCCGTGATTCGGTTCTCCAGCGCCCGGGCCGAATAGAACCGGACGTCATTGACGTCATCCTCATCCAGTTGAGTGGCAATGCCGAGCAACGCAGCGGTCGCCGCCATCACTCCGGCAATGAACAGCGCACCCACCGCGACGGCCAGACGCCGGGTGACAGAGCCCTGCAGGGTGGGTAACGACGTCGCACGGCTGGAGATGTCCATTTGCTCGTCCTTGATCCGGTATTTCTTCAATCTAGAACATCTTCGGCTTCGAGATGTTCAGAAGTTGCGCCAAGCGTGTCTGCCCGCTCAGGTCCCCTTGCGCAAAAGCACAAGACTTCACGCTCAAAAGCCGGATAATGGCGGCCAATTTGTTTAGCCCGCTATTCTGGTAACCCGCATGGAAATCAAGGTCAATTTTCTCGACAACCTCCGACTCGAAGCCAAGTTCGATGACTTCACGGTGGTGGCCGACCAACCGATCCGTTACAAGGGCGATGGCTCTGCTCCGGGTCCGTTCGACTATTTCCTGGCGTCTTCGGCCTTGTGCGCGGCTTACTTCGTAAAGTTGTACTGCAGCACCCGCAATATCCCGACCGAAAACATTCGTCTGTCGCAGAACAACATTGTCGATCCGGAAAACCGCTACAACCAGATCTTCAAAATCCAGGTCGAGCTGCCGGCGGACATTTCCGAAAAGGATCGCCAGGGCATCCTGCGCTCGATCGACCGTTGCACGGTGAAGAAGGTGGTGCAGGCCGGGCCGGAGTTCGTGATCGAGGAAGTCGAGAACCTCGACGCCGATGCCCAGGCCCTGCTGATGCCGGCTTCCACGTCCGGCGCGGGCACCTGCATTGCCGGCAAGGACCTGCCGCTGGAACAGACCATCGCCAATATGTCGGGGATTCTGGCCGACCTGGGCATGAAGATCGAAATCGCTTCGTGGCGCAACATCGTGCCCAACGTCTGGTCGCTGCACATCCGCGATGCGCAGTCGCCGATGTGCTTCACCAACGGCAAGGGTGCGACCAAAGAGGGCGCGCTGGCCTCGGCGCTGGGCGAGTTCATCGAGCGGCTGAACTGCAACTTCTTCTACAACGATCAGTTCTGGGGCGAAGAGATCGCCAATGCCGAGTTCGTGCATTACCCGGACGAGCGCTGGTTCAAGCCCGGCGCCAAAGACGAGTTGCCTGCGGAAATCCTCGACGAATATTGCCTGGGCATTTACAACCGCGACGGCGAACTGCGCGGCTCGCACCTGTACGACACCAACTCCGGCAACACCCAGCGCGGTATCTGCTCGCTGCCGTTCGTGCGTCAGTCTGACGGCGAGGTGGTGTACTTTCCGTCCAACCTGATCGAAAACCTGTTTCTCAGCAACGGCATGAGCGCCGGCAACACCCTGGCTGAAGCCCAGGTGCAGTGCCTGTCGGAAATCTTCGAGCGGGCGGTCAAACGCGAAATCCTCGAAGGCGAAATGGCCCTGCCGGATGTACCGCAAGAGGTGCTGGCGAAGTACCCGGGCATCCTCGCCGGGATCAAGGCGCTGGAAGAGCAGGGTTTCCCGGTGCTGGTCAAGGACGCGTCGCTGGGCGGTGAGTTCCCGGTGATGTGCGTGACGCTGATGAACCCGCGCACCGGCGGCGTGTTCGCCTCGTTCGGCGCCCATCCGAGCTTCGAAGTGGCGCTGGAACGCAGCCTCACCGAGTTGCTGCAGGGCCGCAGCTTCGAAGGCCTCAACGATCTGCCACAGCCGACCTTCTCGGGCCAGGCTGTGACGGAGCCGAACAACTTCGTGGAGCACTTCATCGATTCCAGCGGCGTGGTGTCGTGGCGCTTCTTCAGCGCCAAAGCCGACTTCGAATTCGTCGAGTGGGACTTCTCCGGCAACGGCGAAAACTCCAACGCCGAAGAGGCCGCGACGTTGTTCGGCATCCTTGAAGACATGGGCAAGGAAGTCTACATGGCGGTCTACGAGCACATCGGCGCCAAGGCGTGCCGCATTCTGGTGCCGGACTATTCGGAGATCTATCCGGTAGAAGACCTGATCTGGGACAACACCAACAAAGCGCTGCAATTCCGTGCGGATATCCTCAACCTGCACAACCTGAGCAAAGTCGGCCTGCGCAACCTCGCCAAAGGCCTGGAACACAGTGAACTGGACGATTACACCGACATCACCACGCTGATCGGCATCGAGTTTGACGACAACACCCCATGGGGCAAGTTGACCATTCTCGAACTGCGCCTGCTGATCTACCTCGCCTTGCAGAAGTACGAGCAGGCCAAGGATCTGGTCGAAGCCTTCCTGCAATACAACGACAACACCGTCGAGCGCGGCTTGTTCTATCAAGCGGTCAACGTTGTGCTGGAAATGGAGCTGGACGAGGATCTGCAGTTGGAAGACTACGAAGCCAACTTCCGCCGCATGTTCGGCGACGAGCGCATGGATGCGGCGATCGGTTCGGTCAATGGTAGCGTG
This sequence comes from Pseudomonas sp. lyk4-R2A-10, assembly GCF_030209075.1. Classification (NCBI taxonomy): domain Bacteria; kingdom Pseudomonadati; phylum Pseudomonadota; class Gammaproteobacteria; order Pseudomonadales; family Pseudomonadaceae; genus Pseudomonas; species Pseudomonas sp. lyk4-R2A-10. The sequence continues at coordinate 569,220 of NZ_JARVSR010000010.1, forward strand.
CGCTTCTACGGTCTGACGCCGACCAGCATGAAGCTGGAAGGGCTGGATCGGCACCTGCGCCTGATCGAGAGCTACAAGAAACTGCACGCGGCGCGGGCCAACTTCGCGGGTTGATTCGGTTGGCGGCACGTACAAAAAAAGCACCTTTGCGGGTGCTTTTTTTGTGGTCGGCAAAGGATGCTGTCAGAGCGCGGCTTTCACCTGCAATCCAAACACCAATGCATTGTCGATGTCCTGCCCGGAGAACGCGCCTGGCTCGATGATGTACTGCACATTCGGACGCAGCGTCAGCCATGGAGTGGCTTGATAGCCGTAGCCGAGTTCGATCAATTGCTCGGCGCTGTCCAGATTGGGGAACGCGGCGCCATTGGCAGTGGCGGTGTCCTGCAGCACATCGCGGCTGCGCGGGTTCGGCACTGCGCGGCCGTAACCGAGCGCCACGGTGTCGCGAGGGCGGCCTTCAAAGGGTTTGTACAGAACCAGGCCGGTGCCGTACCACTTGCTGAATGGCGAGGCCGCTTCGCTGGCCGCCGAGTATTGGCCGAAGGCGTGCAGGCTGCGGCCTTCGGAGACGTCCGAAGCCCACACGGCCTGGTCGATCAGGACGTAATGGCCGCCGCGCCCGGACACTTCCTTGTCACTGCCGATGCGTTTGACGTCGGAGCTGTCGTAGTAATAACCGAGCTTGTACTCGCCGGGCAGTTTGCCGGCCTGCTTGTAGACCAGCTCAATCGGCACCACGGTACCGGTGGTGTGTTTCGGGCCCAAGTGCCAGGCACGGCTGGAGTTGCCGTTACTTTCCGGATCGACATTGAACGCGGCTACGCGTAGTTGCCAGGCCGGGGAGAGGTCATATTTCACCCGCACACCGAGGTGGGCGTTGGGGTAGTTGGTCCAGCCGCTGCCACCGGACATGTTCAGCGGATGGCCGCAGAAGCCGGCGTTCATGAAATTGCAGAGAATGCCGCTGTCGAGGCCGCCGAGGTCGTTGCCCATGGCCATGTAGCCGAGTTTGACGTTCAGCGCCGGGGTAAACAGGCTGCGCTCGTAGCTCAGCTCGGTCAGGCGGGTGTAGAGGCCGCCGTAGTTTTCCTGGATGGGCAAACGGTTGCCGACCAGATCTTCAGAAGCACTGTTGCCGCGACGGTCGTTGATGGTCAGTTGGATCTTGCCGGCGTTATCGACGCCGTACAGTTTGCTCAGGTCGAACTGCGCGCCGAGCTTGATGTTCTGCGAATAGCGCGCCGAGCGATGCAGACCGCCGTCGGCGTTGTAGGCGGTTTCGCCGGTGTAATCGCCGGTGAACTTGATGCCGTCTTTATCGAGCTGGTGGCGCAGGCCGCCCCAGTCGCCGGTCAGGGTATTGCGGGTGAACACGTTCGAATCGGTATCGGCGAGAGCGGGCAGGGCAGCGCCGCAGGTGAGACCGAACAGCATGCCGGTGAAGACCCCGGCGTGGGAAAAGCGAACAGCCAATGACATTGCTGAAATCCAGAGCGAAGGACATGAAACGACGCGGCACCCGAAGGTGCCGCGCACAAGTGAAGTGAAGGAGGGCGCTGCGGTTTACGGCAGGGCGTACGCCATCACGTAGTCGCCACGGTCGGTCGACTGGCGAGCACCACCGGCGGTGATGACCACGTATTGCTTGCCGGTTTTCGGCGACACATACGTCATCGGGCCGCCCTGGCTGCCGACCGGCAGACGCGCTTTCCAGATTTCTTCACCGTTGCCGCTGTTGAACGCGCGCAGGTAGAAGTCCTGGGTGCCGGCGATGAAGATCAGGCCACCTTGGGTCGACAGGGTGCCGCCGAGGGTTGGCAGACCGATCTTGATCGGCAGGTGCATGCGGATGCCCAGGGGACCTGTGTCTTCAACGGTGCCGACCGGAACTTGCCAGGCGACTTTCTGGGTTTTCATGTCGATGGCGGTCAGCGTACCGAACGGTGGGGCCTGGCACGGAATGCCGGCAACCGACAGGAAGCGGTTCTTGTTCACTGCGTAAGGCGTGCCTTTCAGCGGAACGGCGCCCATGCCGGTGTTCAACGCTTCGCCACCGGAAGTTGCCTGGCCTTTGTTCTGCGACGGAATCATCTGAATCCACAGGCCCAGACGCATGTCGTTGACGAAGATGAAGCCGTGCACCGGGTCAGTGGAGATGCTGCCCCAGTTCATGCCGCCCAGCGAACCCGGGAAGCTCAGGGATTTGTCAGTGCCCGGCGCGGTGTACAAGCCGTCGTAACGCATCGACTTGAAATCGATCCGGCACAGCAGCTGGTCGTAAGGCGTGGCGCCCCACATGTCCGATTCGGTCAGGTGCTGGGCACCGATTTGCGGCATACCGACCGATTTAGGCTGGGTAGGCGAGTACGGCTCGTTGGGGATATTGGCTGCCTTGACCGGCACTTCTTTTACTTCGGTCAACGGTTTGCCGGTGGCGCGGTCGAGCACGTAAATCTGCCCGGCCTTGGTGCCGATGACCAGCGCCGGCACGGTTTTACCGTCCTTGGTGAAGTCGATCAAGCTTGGCTGCATCGGCAGGTCGAAGTCCCAGAGGTCGTTGTGGACGGTCTGGTAGACCCACTTTTCTTCGCCACTGTTGGCGTCCAGCGCCAGGATGGAGGCACCGTAGGTGTGATCGAGTTTGCTGCGCTCGACACCATAGATGTCGGTGGACGAACTGCCCATCGGCAGGAATACGGTGTTGGTCGCCGGGTCGTAGGACATCGGCGCCCAGCTGTTCGGCGTGCTGCGCACATAAGTGCTGCCGTCTGCGGGTGCCTTGCGATCGGTTGGATTGCCCGGGTCGAATGCCCAGCGCATGGCACCGGTCATCACGTCGAAACCACGGATCACGCCGCCCGGCATGTCGGTCTGCACGTTGTCGGCCACACGACCGCCAACCACCACAGTGGTGCCGGCCATCAGCGGCGCGGAGGACAGTTGATAGTAGCTGTCCGGAACATCACCCAGACCGGCCTTCAGATCCACTTGGCCGTTGTTGCCGAAACCCCGGCAGAACTCGCCGGTGTCCGCATCGACCGCGATCAGGCGGGCGTCGATAGTGTTGGTGAGCAAGCGACGTGTGCAGTTGGCGATTGGAGCGGTCGGGGTTTCGCTCACTGGCGCGCTGGCCGGTTTGGCGACGGCGGTGCTGGCGTCGAAATACGCCATGCCCCGGCAGCGCTGCCAGACTTTGGACTGAGCGTTGATCGCGTTTTTCCAGAGTTCTTTACCGGTGTCGGCATCCAGCGCAATCAGGTTGTTGTGCGGGGTGCAGATGAAGACTTTATTGCCGATCTGCAGCGGAGTCAGCTGGTCTTCGGCACCATTGCCATCGCTCTCGGCGATGTCGCCGGTGTGGTAGGTCCACGCGACTTTCAATTTGTCGACGTTGCTGCGGTTGATCTGGTCCAGCGCGGCGAAGCGGCTGCCACCCTCGGTATTACCGTAGTGGGCCCAGTCTTTCTGCGCCTTTTCCGGCTCGACCGGCGTCAGGCCCGGGCCAGTGCCGGTAGGGGCGACGGTCGGGTGCGCGACGAACATGTTGCCGGCAGCTACCGCGAGTCCAACCGCCAGAACAGCCGCAACGCCGTAAGCGCCGCGACCTGCAACGTCACCATTGGCGCGTTTGAGCAGCGGATAGACCAGCGCAACCACCAGACCCACGGCGCTGAACATGAACAGGCGCGAGAACACCGGCCAGAACACCAGCCCTGCATCGATCACGGCCCAGATAGCGGTTCCAACCAGAAACGCCGCGAACAGCCAGGCACCGGCAGGCTTGCGCCGCGCGATCAGCAGACCGGAGACGGCCATCACCAGACCACCCACCAGGAAGTACCAGGAGCCTCCCAGGCTGACCAATTTCACACCGCCAGCGGCCAGTGCCAGGCCGAGCAGGGCGATGATCACGCCCAGCCCGACCAGAATGAATGTTGATATGCCCGAGAGGCGCTGACTCTGCTTCACGTTGAATGTCCCGTTGAAATGAGGCGAGCATTATATAGTTAGGTAACTACCTAGTTAAATCACTAAATCAGAATGAAGTGTAGTTTGCTGCTCAGCGGAGCGTCGGATCAGAGAACGGTTTGCGCCTGTTAGGCTGCAAGCGATATTGAAATGCGGTTGAAAGTCGCTTTTCTGTCAGGGGAAGTGGGATTTGTGACAGGCATGGCTCGCGCAGTGATTACGCCGGTGCCTGGGCTGATTAGACTAATGGCTAACAGCCCCGACGTCTGAGCGACGGCTGGGCAATGATCATTTTTCTTATTACGCTGAAAAACTTCGTCCGCACCCTACAGAATTTCGTGATCGTGAAGAAAATAGTCCGCGTAGATGACCTTCAGGTATTCGTCACCACGGCTGCGGCCGGCAGTTTCTCCGCCGCTGCCCGATTGCTGGACATTTCTCCAGCCTTGGCCAGCGGAGCGGTTCAGCGTCTTGAGGGCAGTCTTGGAGCAAGGTTGTTCGTTCGCTCGACCCGGCGCTTGAGATTATCGGACGATGGCGAACGCTACCTTTCCCATGCCCGGCAGGCACTCGAAGCGCTTGAAAATGGCGAGATCGCACTAAGTGAAGGTCGCGATGAAAGCCGGCACGATTCGCTTGTCGATACCGTCGGATATCGGCCGAAACGTGCTGTTGCGATGGCTCGACGAGTTTCAGCAACTGCATCCGAAGGTGCTGTTGCAGTTACGGGTCAGCGATCAGATTGCCGACCTGGTCGGCGAGCAACTGGATGCCAGTATCCGCTATGGTTTGCTGGCCGATTCCAGCCTCGTCTCTCTGGCCCTGGCGCCGACGAACAGAAGAACGGTCTGCGCCTCGCCGGACTATCTGGCCCGCCACGGCCGGCCTGCCGCACCGGAAGAATTGGGCAACCATAATTGCCTTCGGTTTGTGATGGGGGAGCAGACCTACGAACGCTGGAGCTTTCATTCGGCCGACGGTGTCAGGACCGTTCAGGTGACGGGCGACCGGGTCAGTGATGATGCCGATATCGTCCGGCGCTGGGCGGTTGCCGGTTTCGGAATCGTCTACAGGTCGAAAATCGATGTGCTGGATGACTTGCGCAGCGGTCGACTGGTGGAGCTTTTCCCGGCAGACGTCGGACAGCCGGCGCCGCTTCAGCTCGTGTGTCCCCATCGCACCTCACTCACACCGGCTGTACAGGCCTTGAGAACTTTCCTGGCGCAACGATTCGAACGTTACGTAGCTGAATGAGAACCTGACGAGGCTGGGGCGCCGCGTCAGGTTCAGGCCTTTGAGCCAGACCTCAATGCTCTGACGTTTCTCTAGTACGTCGCTGCAGGCTTGGCGCCGATCTTCACACGCATCAGGCTGTACGGTTTGACGCGTTTGTCCTGACCGTCATTAAAACCTGCCGAGCGATGAAGCTGGTTGGCGGTGAAATACAGGTAGCCGTCAGGGCCGATCGACAACGTATCGGGCCAAAGCACTCGCGAGTCTTCGACCAGCGTCTGCCAGCGACCGTCCGGCAGGCGTTTGCGAATCGCGTTGTGCTCGTAGTCACCAGCGTACACGGCACCGTCGGCATCGGCTTCAAGACCGTCGGAAGCACCTTTTTCACCGAGGTCGACGACCGCTTTTTCCAGTTCGGCATCGCTCACACCCGGATCACGCAGCAGGGCAGTCGGCACGGCGTACAGATGCCTGCTCGATAACGGGCAGAAGTAGAGCGTCTTGCCATCACTGGACAGGGCAATACCGTCAGATGCCACCGTCAACAGGCCGGTTTTGCCTTGAGCATTGCGCGTCACCAAGGCGGGCTTGCCTTCAACCTTCGGGATAAAGGACGGGTCGGCCGAGGTGGATTGGGCGCCAGTCAGTTTGCGGCTTGCCTGGCCACTCGCGAGATCGACCACGATGATGCCGCCAGGGCCGCTGACCGAAGAGTCGGTAATGTAGGCGGTCCCTTCCTTGCCTGTACGGAAGTCAAAGCGCACGTCATTGACATAGGTGGTCGGCAGGATGACGTCGTCAGGGAACACAATCGTTTTTGTGATCTTGTTGGAGGTCAGGTCGATCGCCACCAGCTTGGCTCCGCCCGCCTGAGGCGCGGAAAACTTCGGTGCTGCCGTGTCGAGCACCCAGACGCGGCCTTTGCCGTCGGCAACCACACTTTGCACGCTGATGAATCCCTTGGCCGGGTTCTGCGGATCCGCGACATTGGTTCTCAGATCAGGGTAGGGCACAAGCTGACCGTTGGAAATTTCCGCAACGGTGTAGGGCACGTCATCACCCCACCGGGGGAAGTTCACGAAGATACGGCCGGTTTCGGTTACCGTCACGCCTGTCGGCATGGCCCCGTTGAACGCGTAAACACGTTCGATGGCGGCGCCTTTGCCCGTATCACTTTGCGCGACGGCCAGGCCGCTTACGGATACCGCAAGGGCCAGGCCTGCGATTTTAAATAATCTGTTCATGTTCAAGTCCTTGAGCGCCAGTGATGTGAGGAGCCTTCAAGCACGAGTCGCGATAAATCAGTGAGCACGAGAAGGCAGTGACAGGCTATGCGCGACGACCTTCTCCAGACAGAAGCAAATCGCAGGAAGACTTTCCGCATTTTGCGGAAAATACAAAGCTGCCAGCCCTCCATCAGGGAGGGCTGGCGGCTTGACGACAGATGGCTTTAGCGATCAGTTGGCGTTGTAGCGCGGCGCGAGCCGGTTGCTCGAAAGCTCGGAGAACAAGGCCTGGCGGCTCGCTTCGTAACGCTCGTAACCTTGCAGGTCGTGCATTGAGGGGATGGAGATCAGCACGCCGTTGTCGAAATCCTGCAGAGCGCCGGCGACCAGGTCCTGGGCCGACATCACGATGCCCGGATCCAGATGCTCGACAGGCAATCCACCGATCTGCCAGAAGTCTGTTGCGGTCGCGCCGGGCAGGACGGCCTGAATCCGGATGCCTTTATCCGAGAGTTCCTTGTGCAGGGACTGGGTGAACGCGGTGACGTAGGCCTTACTCCCGCCATACACGCCGTTGAGCAGCTCCGGCGCCAGGCTGACGATCGAGGAGATATTGATCACGGCGCCTTGTTCGCGGGCGACAAAACCTGGAATCGCGGCGTAGGTCAGGCGGGTAAGGGCGGTGACGTTCAGCGTGATCATCTCGGCCATCCGCTCGACATCACTCTCCAGCAGGCCGGTATGGGTGCCGATGCCGGCGTTGTTGACCAGCAAAGTGATGCTGGCGTCCTCACGCAACTTGCGTTCTACCTTGGCGAGGTCCTCGGGGCGGCCAAGATCGGCCTGCAACACTTCGATGTTCTGCCGGGTTTCGCTGGTCAGGCGGCTGGCCAGTGCGTTCAGACGTTCGCGGTTGCGCGCCACCAGCACCAAGTCGTAACCCCGGCGGGCAAGGTGTTCGGCGTAAATCGAGCCGATGCCGGTGGACGCGCCGGTGATGAGCGCAGTGCCTTTGTATTGTTGCGTCATGATCAAGCTCCGTGGGTTGTGTGTGGAGCCATGATGAAGGAGGGGACTGATGTCTTAAACGACGTATATGGTAGTGTTTAAGGACATTCAAAAAGGAGTTCAGTCATGCATCGTGTCGGCTATCTGATTACCGAGGGTTTTCAGGTGATGTCCCTGGCAACCCAGGCTGTATTCGAGTTCGCCAACATCGTCGCGGGGGAAGAGATCTACAAGGTCCAGAACTTCTCGATCGGCGGTGGGACCGTGCGTTCTTCATTGGGCATGTACATCGACACGCTCCCTCTGGGCGCCCCGGGATTGGCCGACACATGGATGATTACCGGTACGCTGACCCCCTTGAACCCGCCAGGTGAAGAGGTGCTGGCCAGCGTGCGCGCCTTCGTCGATGGAGCCCGACGCACAGCAGGTCTGTGCACCGGCTCTTTCGTTCTGGCACAGGCTGGGGTTCTGGACGATCGAAGGGCGACCACCCACTGGTCCTATGCGAACAAGCTCCGTGAGCTGCATCCAAGAATCGAGGTCGAGGAAGACCGGATCTTCATCGTCGACGGTCCCGTCTGGACCTCGGCGGGCATGACGGCCGCGCTGGACATGGCGCTGGGCATGGTGGAAAAGGATCTGGGCACGGACATGGCCCGGTCGGTGGCGCACAAACTGGTCATGCATCAACGGCGCTCGGGTGGGCAGTCCCAGCATTCGGAACTGCTCACGCTTGCTCCAAAGTCGGACCGTATTCAGAGTGCGCTGGAGTATGCGCGTACGCACCTGAGCCGCCCGCTCAGCGTGGAGGAACTTGCCGATGTCGTGCACTTGAGTCCCAGACAATTCACCCGGGTATTTACCGCCGAGACGGGCCAGTCACCGGCCAAAGCCGTGGAAAGCCTGCGTCTGGAGGCCGCTCGCGTGATGATCGAGCAAAGTCGTCACAGCCTTGATCGCGTGGCGAAGGAAACGGGGTTTCGAGACCGTCGCCACATGCGCGAAGTATTCATGCGAGGGTTTGGCGTTCCGCCACAGGCGGTTCGACGAGATGCCAGGCGGATTGGCTAAGGCAATACGTCTGATCGGAGCGCTTGTCCCTATGCACCCCGATCAGCCAGCAGTCAAAGCCAGGACTTGATTTGCGCGCAGACGGCGTCGGTGGAAATGCCGTAGCGATCATGCAGTGTCGGCAGTGCGCCGGCGTCGAGGAACGCGTCGGGCAACGCGATCTGCCTGAACGTCGGCGTCACTCCGTTGCGCAGCAGTACCCCGGCAACCGCTTCACCCAGCCCGCCAATAATCGAGCTGTTTTCTGCGGTAACCACCAGCCGGCCAGACTTGCGGGCCTCGGCGAGAATGGTCTGTTCATCCAGCGGTTTGATCGTCGGCACATGCAGCACCGCGACATCGACGCCATCGGTCTGCAACGCCTTGGCGGCCTCCAATGCACGCATGGTCATCAAACCGGTCGAGATGATCAGGACATCGTTACCGGTGCGCAGGGTCTTGGCCTTGCCGATCTCGAATTGATACCCGTATTCATCCAGCACCAGCGGCACGTTGCCGCGCAGCAGGCGCATGTAGACCGGGCCCTGATGCGCGGCAATGGCAGGCACGGCCTGTTCGATTTCCAGCGCGTCACAAGGGTCGACGATCATCAGGTTGGGCATCGCCCGGAAGATCGCCAGGTCATCGGTGGCCTGGTGGCTGGGGCCGTAGCCGGTGGTGAGGCCGGGCAATCCGCAAACGATTTTGACGTTGAGGTTTTCCTCGGCAATCGCCATGCAGATGAAGTCGTAGGCGCGACGCGAGGCGAACACCGCATACGTGGTGGCGAACGGCACGAAGCCTTCGCGGGCCATGCCTGCGGCAGCACTCATCAACAGTTGTTCGGCCATGCCCATCTGATAGAAACGATCCGGGTGGGCCTTGGCGAAAATGTGCAGGTCGGTGTACTTGGACAGGTCAGCGGAGAGGCCGACGATGTCCGGACGCTGATCCGCCAGTGCAGCCAATGCATGTCCGAAAGGTGCTGAGCGGGTGGCTTGGCCTTCAGAGGCAATCGAGGCAATCATCGCCGAGGTGGTCAGACGCTTCTTGATCGGTTCGCCAGTCGAGGTCGGTGTGTTGGCGGCGTTGCTCATTGGTTTTTTCCTTCTTCAAGCGTGGTCAGTGCCAGATCCCATTCGTGTTCATCCACGCGGATGAAATGGGTCTTTTCGCGGTTTTCGAGGAAGGGCACACCTTTGCCCATGGTGGTGTCGCAGATGATCACCCGTGGCTGAGTACCGGGGTGGTGGCGGGCGGCATCGAAGGCTTTGACCAGTGCGTCCAGGTCGTTGCCGTCGACGCGCTGGGTGTACCAGCCAAACGCTTGCCAGCGATCCACGATGGGTTCGAACGACAGGATCTCGCTGGAATGGCCGTCCGCTTGCTGATTGTTGACGTCGACGATGGCGATCAGGTTGTCGAGCTTCCAGTGCGAGGCCGACATCACGGCTTCCCAGGTCGAGCCTTCGTTCAGCTCGCCGTCCGACAGCAGGTTGTAGACGAACGATGTCGAGCCCTTGCGCTTCAGACCCAGGCAAGCCCCGACGGCGATACCCAGCCCCTGACCCAGCGAGCCACCGGTGATTTCCATGCCCGGCGTGTAGGCGGCCATGCCCGACATCGGCAATCGGCTGTCATCCGAGCCGTAGGTTTCAAGCTCATCGAGCGGAATGATCTCGGCTTCGATCAGCGCCGCGTACAGCGCAATCGCGTAGTGACCGATCGACAGATAGAACCGATCGCGCGGCTCCCACGCCGGGTCTTCGGGGCGATAGCTCAGCGCATGGAAGTAGGCGACCGCGAGCAGGTCCGCCGCACCGAGGGCCTGGCCGACGTAGCCCTGGCCTTGCACCTGCCCCATGCGCAAGGCATGGCGGCGAATGTTGTGGGCGCGCTCGGCCAGCGTCTGGGGTGTTGTGAATGAAAGGTTGGCAGTCATGGTGAATTCTCCTGTGAATCAACGATTGACCAAGGCAGCGGGAATGCGCAGGACCAGCGAGGCGCCGACCAGCAATACGCCAGTGATCAGATACATGCCGATAGCGCTGGAGCCAGTGAGTGTGGTTATCCAGCCAATCAGGTAGGGCGAGCAGAAGCCGGCAAGGTTGGCGAAGCTGTTGACGGCGGCGATGCCGGCCGCAGCGGAGACACCGCCGAGCAGCGTGGTCGGGAGCATCCAGAACAGCGAGGTCGCGGACAGGATGCCGGAAGCCGCCAGGCACAGACTGAGAATGGACAGCATCACGTTGCCTCCCATCAGCGCCGCGAGGGTCAGGCCGATGGCCCCGGCGATCATCGGGACGATGAGATGCCAGCGGCGTTCGCGATGTTTGTCGCCACTGCGTCCGACCAGCAACATGGCGGCGATGGCACAGAGGTAGGGCAGGCTGGTCAGCAAACCGATCTTCATCGGATCGGAGACCCCGGCATTACGCACAAGGGTCGGCAGCCAGAAGGTAATTGCGTACTGCCCCATCACCACACAGAAATAGATCCCCGCGAGCAGCCAGAGGCGACGATCACGAATGAATTCGCCCACGGACGCATGCGTCACTTTCTGCTGGTCATCCTCCGCCAGCTCACGAGCGATCAAGGCTTTTTCGTCGTCGTTGAGCCAACTGGCCTGATGCACGCCATCCTTGAGATAGCTGAGCACCAACAGTCCGACAACCACCGTAGGCACAGCCTCCAGCACAAACATCCATTGCCAGCCGGCCCAGCCGTGCATGCCGGCGAAGTGGTTCATGATCCACCCGGAGAGCGGACCGCCGACCATGCCCGACAACGGGATGGCGATGAACCACAACACCGTCATGCGCGCACGCCGGTAGGACGGAAACCAGTAGGTGAGGTACAACAGCAGACCCGGCGCCAGGCCGGCTTCGGCAATGCCCAGCAGAAAGCGCAGGGCGTAGAACTGCCAGGCGGTTTCGACGAAGGCGAAGAGGGCGGAGACAATGCCCCAGGTGATCATGATGCGCGCGATCCAGACCCGCGCGCCGACCTTGTGCAGGATGATGTTGCTGGGCACTTCGCAGAGAAAGTAGCCGATGAAGAACATGCCGGCGCCCAGCCCGTAGACTGTTTCGCTGAGCGCCAGATCGTTCATCATTTGCAGTTTGGCAAAGCCGACGTTGACGCGATCGAGGTAGGCGCACAGGTAGCACAGCATCAGGAACGGCATCAGGCGCCAGGCGGTTTTACGGTAGGCGTTGGAACGCACCGCCGAAACGGCTTCGAGCGACAGGGTAGTCATGGTCTGATCTCTTGTTTTTATTGACCGCCGGGCAAGTCTGCCCGGCCGTATCATCGATCCAGAACCGCACGGGCCGCGAGGCCCGCCACGTGTGTCAGTGAATCAGCATGCCGCCGTTCACATCCAGGGTGATGCCAGTCAGATAGGAGGACAGGTCGCTGGCCAGGAACAGCGCCGCATTGGCCACATCCTGCGCCTCGCCCAGACGCCCCAGCGGAATGCCGTCGATGATCGCGTGGCGGCGTTCGTCCTGCATCAGGCCGCCCGTAATGTCGGTGTGAATCAGGCCGGGGGCGATGGAGTTGACGCGCACGTTGTCCGGCCCCAGCTCACGCGCCATGGCCTTGGCCAGGCCCAGCACACCGGCCTTGGCGGCGCTGTAATGAGGCCCGCCAAAAATGCCGCCGCCGCGCTGCGCGGAAACCGAAGACATGCACACAATGCTGCCGCTGGCTTGCTGGCGCATCAGCGGAATCACCGCCTGGGACATCAGCAACGTACCGCGCAGGCTGACGTCCAGCACCTTGTCGTAATCACCGGGGCGGATATCGAGGGTCTTGAGGGGTTGGGTGATGCCGGCATTGTTGACCAGTATGTCGATACGGCCAAAGTGTTCGATGACGGTCGCGACAGCCTGCTGCACCTGAGACTCGTCGGCGACGTTGGCAGCCAGGCCGAGATGACCCTCGCCCAAAGAGGCAGCGGCATCGCGGGCAGCGGATGCGTCCAGATCCAGAATCACCACCCGGGCGCCATGTTGAGCGAAGGTCGTAGCTGTCGCGCGGCCGATACCACGTGCGGAGGCAGCACCTGTGATGATCGCGACTTTGCCTTGAAGAAGCATGGGAGAAACCTCTGATTGTTGTTATTGAGTCGGTCCGTGCAGAACCGATGACTCAGCTTGTCTCCCATAACGAGCCTGAGCAATAACGCAAACTTCACTGGATGCTGAAAAAAATTCAGCACTCGCCAACATGCGATTGCGGTGTTTGAATAGCCGAACGCCCGGCCTCAGCCACTTGCAGCGGAACAACCCTCATCATGAGTTCATCTGGCGAAACACCGCCAATCCTGCCACCCCTGAAAGCCATTCAGGCCTTTGAGCAAACTGCGCGCTTTGGCAACGTCGCGCGAGCGGCCGAAGTGCTGGACCTGACGCCCTCGGCAGTCAGTCACCAATTGGCCAAACTCGAGGCGATGATCGGGCGGCAGTTGTTCCTCAGAACGGCCAGAGGGGTGACGTTGACGCCGGTAGGCGAGCAATACCTCTCCGAGATTTCCGGCATCCTGCACAGCCTGGCGGTGGCAACAGAGCGCGCGACCAGTGATGTCAGCCTCGACTGCCTGCGACTACATTCGTCACCCAGCTTCGGCCTGCTGTGGCTGATGCCGCGCCTGGAACAGTTTCGCGAGAGCCATCCCGACATTCAGCTCAATCTCTCATGCTCCTATGAGTCGCTGCACTTCAGTCGGGACAAGATCGATGTGGACATCCGCCACGGCATGCCGAACTGGCCAAGTTTCGAAGTGCGTACGCTGCGCAACGAAAAAATCGCGGTCCTCGCATCGCCCAAGCTTCTGGAAAAACGCCCCATCCGCGCCGTCGCTGACTTGCTGGACTGCAACCTGATCCTGTCGGAGGCGACGCTGATCAAGTGGCCGCAACTGTTTGCTCAACACGGGCTGTCGCGCCCTGAAAGCCCGTATACCTTGAGCTTTGACCGCTCCTACATGACCCTCGAAGCCGCCAGCCACGGGCTTGGTTTTGCATTGGAAAGCACGCTGCTGGCGCAGGACTACCTGACGCGCGGCGAGTTGGTCGAAGTCATTCCCGGGCTGAGTGCCCCGATTACCGCGCACCACCTGGTTTTTCCGAGGGCGCATGCGGGGTTTCCCCGGGTGAGGCGTTTTCTGGAATGGATGCAGCGTGAGTTGGGGCATGACTTCAGTTACTGAAGCACATCCATATTGATCTTGCGCCAACACGCTTCCGAGAAACTGTAAACCGAGAACGCAATCAGCCCCAGGGCCATCACCATCAACACAAGCCATCCAGCGGGTAGATTCTGCAGCGCGTCCAGCGCTTCCTTCATGCCAGGCGGGTCCATGGCTTGATAAGCGGAACCGCTGACGGCCAGCAGCAAAGCAATTTCCATAAACACGATGCCGCGGGCGATCAGGCCGAATCGAGATACCGGACGGACATAGCGCATGACCTCTTCGTCGGCCTCGAAATACTTCTCGAACGAGGCCTGCCAGCCCTTGATGATGTGAGCAATGCCAACGCCCAGCGGTATGAGCGCAATCAGGTACAACAACAGATTCGAGTGTTCCCACGACAAAAGATGCGCCAGCCAGTCTTTGGTTTGCTCTGCGGAATGGCTCGAACGGCGGCTACCGCTCACAAGCAGTCCCAATGCAAAAAACGCCAGAGCACCGTTGACCAGACCTCCTGCAAACAGGCCTGCACGAATCACCAGACCTTTGAGCTGCGTGCCGTGATGATCGACATCGCGTATCGCTTGCAGGACACGCCAGGCTGCAAACGCAAGCAGACCCGCCACCACAAGGCCCACCAGAAAATAGCCGAACGGCTGGCTTAGCAACGCCTCCAGGCTCTTGTGACTGTCTTTGGGTTTTGTCGAATCATGGGCTGCCAATAACGCGAATATGCCGATAATCAAATAAAGCACTCCGCGAGCGGCGTATCCGCCCCGAGCGAGTATGACGAGACTGCGTTGAGCGGACATTGGATAGATTCCCGAGGACTGTTAAGAGAGCAGACCCTTGTTGTTGAAAGGGGTTCTGTTACGAATCGGAGTCCGGACATTTACCCGGAGTGCGATAGATGAAGGGGACGAGCTGACGTTGCGAGCCGGACGATCCTGACCCATCATTCAAATTCATATTGATGCCGTGATGAAAATGGACAAGCAACTGGCTGGTTACTCGATTGTATTGACCATCATCTGGGTTTCAGCGGTTATCGCGGTCATGTACTGGATGTCTAATTGAACGTATTGGGTGGCAATGTGGAAGGCGTGGTGCTGGGCGACAAGATTCAGCGAGAAGCGGATCGACTGCTGGCGCAGATTGTCCGGGCAGACTCGATGATCATTGCTGTCAAGGCAGGAGCGCGGGCGGATGGTTTCGTGCTGGGACTGGAAACCGGCGGGGCCTTGCGTGCCGGCGATGCCGAGAGGCTGTACATCATTTTCGAAGCCGCGCTGGTGGAGCGTTTGAAGTCATTGTCGCGAGGCTGATCAGATCGGCTGATCAGATCGGCTGATTGAATCGATATTCATGAACAGCCATCTACTTGAACTATAAGCTGACCACTCAATGTTCATTTGTACGGGGCGAGGGCATGGACTGGAGTGACATGCGGATCTTCCTGGCGATTGCCCGCAGCGGCTCGCTGGGCGGAGCCGCCAGGGAGTTGGGGGTCAGTCACCCGACGGTCGGGCGGCGCTTGCAGGTGCTTGAACAAACCAGTGGGCAAGCCTTTTTCCTGCGGACCGCTCAAGGGCTGGTGCTCACGGACAGTGGCGAGAGGATTCTCGGTCTGGCGCAGGACATGGAACACAGCGCGTTGGCCATCGAGCGGCGTCTGGCGGGGCATGGTGATCAGCCTGAAGGCCTGTTGCGGATATCCTCAGCCGACTGGTTCGCCTGTCATGTGTTGTCGCCGGTCCTCAGCGAACTGGTTCAGCGCTATCCGTTGATCGTGCCCGAAGTCATAGCCGGTCATCGGCTGTTCGACCTTGCCCGGCGGGATGCCGACATCGCCTTCCGGATCGTGCCTTTCACCGAACCTGACATCGTCCACCGCAAGCTGACGACCCTGCCATACGGGCTCTACGCCGCATTGCATGCCCCGGCGCCGCAGCCGGACGGCGAGGGGTTGGGCCTGATTCTGATGAACATCGCCCAGGCCCATTACCCGGACGTGCAATGGCTGCAGCAACGCTATCCGTTGGCCCGCACCGTGTTCACCAGCAGCAGCCGTACGGTTCAGGCACAGATGTGCGCAAAGGGGCTGGGCGTTGCCGTTTTGCCCCGCGTCCTCGGTGACTCCGTGTCGGGACTGCGACTGCTGGATGAGGACGAGCCACCGCCAGGGCGGGACATCTGGATGGGGTATCACCAGGACATGCGCCAGATGGACCGGCTACGCGCACTGGCTGACCTTGCCTCCAACATGATCGGTGCGGGGTAGCGCGCCTCAGGTCGGGCGAACAGCCGAGGCTTGCGCTACCGTCGCTGGCTCGCGCGCTAACGTCAGGCTTATCGCTGCCCCTACGGCCAGGCAAACGGCGATGCACAGAACAGCGATCGTGAACGCATGAGTGATGCTGACCGCCGTCGCCGGTTCACCCAGCAAGGTATAAAACACACCGCCAATCAGTGCGACGCTCAGCGATGTGCTGATCTGCAGCGTGGCGCTGGTAATGCCTGCAATCATCCCGGCATACGCTGGCGCTACCCGGCCCGTGACCATGCGCATCAACGTCGGCAGGCCGAGCCCCTGTCCCAGACCGATCAGGAACAGGATGACCGTCATGGAAGTGAAGGGCGGGGCGAGGGTAGTCGGTGTCACTGACACGAGCCAGCCCAGCCATAGTAATCCGACGACTTCCAGCCCCATGCCTACCGGGTTCACGTAACCCCCGAGGACGCGCCAGAGGAGCGGAACCGACAGGGGGCCGAGCAGAAATCCTGCACCAAACGGCAGAAAAATCAGGCCGGCGTGCAGTGCGCTCATATGCAATGCGCTTTGCATGTACATCGAAAACATCAGAAAAAACACACCGATTGAATAGAAGCAAAGCGCGACCAGAAGCGCTCGCCCCAGGCCCGGTGCATTCAGTGCGGCCGGGGCGAGGATGGGAGTTCCTCCGGCCCGGTGCAAGCGGCTCTCGTAGCGCCAGAACACTACCGCCAGCACAGGGCTGGCGGCCAGCGACAGCCATGCCCACCACGGCCATCCCGCCTCGCGGCCTTCAATCAACGGCACCACAAGGGTGGTCAGGGTCAGCATCGACAACGCGGTGCCCACCAGATCCAGCTTGCTCGCGTGCTGCGCACGGGTTTCTTTGAGCACACGGATGCCGAACGCAATCACCAGCAACGCGATCGGCAGGTTGACCAGGAAGATCGCGCGCCATCCCATGCCCAGCACATCAACTTCAATCAAAAAGCCGCCCAGTGCCTGACCGATCACAGACGCCAGTCCAAATACGGCCCCGTAAATGCTCAATGCCAATGGTCTTTCCGACACTGAGAAAATCGCCTGCACCGATGCAAGTGCCTGAGGGGCCATGACGGCGGCGGTCACACCCTGCAAGGCGCGTCCGAGGATGAGGATCCACGGCGAAACCGCCAGGCCGCACATCAGCGACGCGGCAGCGAAGCCCAGCAGGCCAAGGAAAAACATCCGCCCGCGGCCGTACAGATCGCCGAGTCGTCCGCCGGTAATCAGCGTCACGGCATAGAGCGTTGCATAGGAGGAAATCACCATTTGCTCGGCAGAGGAGCCTGTCCCCAGATCCTCCTGTATCGAGGGCAGGGCAACGTTGACGATAAAAAAATCCAGGGGCGGCAGAAACGCTCCGACGAGCAATATGGCAAACATCAACCAGCGCCGGGGTTCGGGCACTTCGATTTCGATTCGAGACATGACAGGCATCCTGTAGGGAACTCAGGTTTGACGACGACTGAAGGGCAAGGCTTCGCGCCTGCTTGGACCAGGTCGCCGGGTCCCAATTTAGGGAATCGCTCCTGCGTTTTCGCCTTACAAAACTGCACGGCCAACGTTCATTCCTGTCAGTGCCGCTCCGCTGCGATGGCGCTCACCATGGGCAGGTCGCTTCAGACATTCCCTTCATCAACGACCGAGGAGTCAGACATGTCAGGTAAATTCAGTGATCAGGTTGCCGTCGTGACCGGCGGTTCCACAGGGATCGGGTTTTCCATCGCGCAAGCCTTGATCGCCGAGGGCGCCAAACGCGTTTACATCACTGGACGGGCAGCGGACAGGCTGGAGGCGGCAGTTGCCAGACTCGGCGACAAAGCTGTCGCGGTGGTTTCCGATGTCTCGCTTCAGGCCGATCTCGACACGCTCAAAGCGACCATCCAAACGCGCGACGACCGGCTGGACGCGGTGTTCGCAAATGCCGGGATCTGTGAGAAAAATCCGCTCGGAGAGACCAGCGAGGCTGCTTACTACGCCATGTTCGACGTGAACGTCAAAGGCGTTTTCTTCAGCGTTCAAACGCTTCTTCCCTTGATGAATGACGCTTCGTCCATCGTTTTGACCGCCTCGATCTGTTCGAGCAACGGCATGGAAGGATTGAGTCTGTACAACGCGTCGAAGGCGGCGGTGCGATCGTTTGCACGCACGTGGGCCAATGAGCTCAAGGACCGCAAAATCCGCGCAAACGTGTTGAGCCCTGGCTTCACCCGCACACCGCTGATGGACAACGGGCTGAAAATGAGCGAGAGCGACATCGCCGCGCTGCGCCAGCACGTCGAGCAAATCACGCCATTGGGCTACATGGCGCAACCCGAAGAAATCGCCAGCGCGGCACTGTTTCTCGCCTCGGACGACGCCAGATACGTGAACGGCGTGGAGCTGATGGTCGATGGTGGTTTATCGCAAATCTGAAGCAGGGGATTGGTAAAGCTTCGGGCAGGCGTAAGGCGACTTGTTCCATCTGCATTGACCTCAAAGCGTGGTGGTCTGCCCGTTGCGATCCAGTTCATACACCTTGTTGCCCTGCAACTTCTCCTTCAGCCATCGCTCCGCCTTACCCAGCGGCCGCTGCCGCGCCCAGAGCAAATCCACACCAATCTGCCAGTCCGTATGCGGATACGCCGAGAGCTGCAGTTCCACCAGCTCACCCTTGGCCAGTTCACGCTGAATGAGTTGGCGGGGCAGGGTGGCCCAGCCGAGTCCGGCGCGGACCATCTCCAATAACGCCAGATAACTTTCCGCCTGCCACAGCTGGGTCGAACGCAGGTATTCGCTGCTCGGCAGTTTGCTCGCGTGGGCGCTGAAGGCCAGGCGGCGATGGACGTGCAGGTCCTCGAACGTAACGTTTTCGAGTTGCGCCAATGGGTGCTGGGGATGGCAGACGTGCAGCATGATCAGTTTGCCCAGTTGCTGAAACGCCAGCTCCTTGGGGTAGCCGGGCTGCGAGAACGCCACACCGAGTACCGCTTCGCCGCTGCTGACCAGTTCGCTGACGTCGCCATGGACCGGATGACGGATGATCAGGTCGACGAAGGGAAACGCTGCCTCGAAGGCTTTGAGCACCGACATGATCGGGCCGTACGGCGTTTCAATGGCCAGTGTCAGGCTGGGTTCTACGTTGTCCGAGAGGCAGTCGGCGTGGGCTTCGAAGGTCATGCAGCGTTCGAGCACGGCGTCGGCCTGCAACAGCAATTTGTGGCCGCTGGCGGTGAGGGCAGGGCTGCGGTTGCTGCGGTCGAACAGGTCGACGCCAAGATCGGTTTCCAGGTTGGCAATCGCTGCGCTGATGGTTGATTGGGTCTTGCCCAGTTTGCGCCCGGCGGCGGAAAACGATCCGCTTTTGACCACTTGGACGAACATCAGCAGTTGATCGAGTGAGAAGCGCAAGCGTAGAACTCCCGGTTCGAAAATGAAGGTTTGGAGCGGCTAACGGAAGCCAGATTCGTGCCATCGGAAAAAGCGATGGTTGCTAATTTGTTTCATCGCAATAAACGTTCAAATATGGCCGCGCTTCAAACGATCTCCGGGGCGGATGCACCTTTCAAACGCCTTGGGCATGCCCGCAATCTCAAGAGATGCCGCACCTTCAGGAGCGTGTGAAATGACCACACAACGCATTCATCCGGTGGACGAGGTTTTGCCACTGCGACAGTTGTTCACGTTTGGCCTGCAGCATGTTCTGGTGATGTACGCGGGAGCGGTGGCGGTACCGCTGATTCTTGGCAGTGCGATGGGGCTGACCTCGGCGCAGGTGGTGTTGCTGATCAACGCGAACCTGTTGACCTCTGGTGTGGCTACGCTGATTCAAACCCTCGGTTTCTGGAAGTTCGGCGCCCGCCTGCCGCTGATTCAGGGCTGCTCGTTCATTGCCCTGGCGCCGATGATCATGATTGGCAAGGAGTTCGGCCTCAGTCAGATTTTCGGTGCGGTGATCGCGGCGGGATTTATCACCGTTGCGCTGGCACCGGTGTTCAGCCGCTTGCTGCGGTTTTTTCCGCCGGTGGTGATTGGCAGCCTGATCACCATTATCGGCATCTCGCTGATGCCGGCGGCGGCGATCTGGCTGGGCGGTGGCAATCCCGATGCGGCAGATTTTGGCAATCCCGCCAACCTGTTGCTCGGTTTGGCCACGGTCAGCGTGACGCTGGTGATCTACGCCAAATTCAAGGGCTTCATCGGCAACCTCAGCGTGCTGATTGGCCTCTTTGTCGGCAGCCTGATCGCAGCGGCTTGCGGCATGACTCACTTCAATCGGGTCAGCGAAGCGGCATGGTTTGAGCTGAGTGCGCCGATGGCTTTCGGCGCGCCGGAGTTCGCGCCGGTGCCGATTCTGATCATGACCCTGGCGATGCTGGTCATCATGGCCGAGACCACCGGCAACTGTCTGGCGATCGGCAAATTGACCGGCAAACCGACCACGCAACAGACCCTCGGCAATGCATTTCGCGCCGATGGCTTGTCGACCATGCTCGGCGGCTTGTTCAACAGCTTTCCTTACAACGCCTTCACCCAGAACACCGGTTTGATTGCGCTTTCCAACGTTAAAAGCCGCTTCGTCGTGGCCGCTGCCGGGGCAATCATGGTGCTGATGGGCCTGTTCCCGAAACTCGGCGCATTGATCGCCGCGGTGCCGACGCCGGTGCTCGGTGGCTGCGCGATTGTGATGTTCGGCATGACCACGGTGGCGGGGATTCAGGAACTGTCACGGGTGCAATTCGAGGGCACGCGCAACGGCATTATCGTCGCCGTGTCAGTGAGTGTCGGGGTGCTGCCGATGTCCTTTCCGGCGCTGTTCGAACACGTCGGCCCTACCCTGAAACTGGTGCTCGACAGCGGGATTTTCCTCGGAGCGATCACCGCCATCGTCCTCAACGTTCTGCTCAACGATGAAAAAAAATCGACCGAAACCATCGGCGCTACATCGGTTGAACTGGCCGACTGAATGTTGTTTTCCACTGCCCTGGAGTTACCCATGAATCAATTGACTGAACTCATCCCGGCTGGCATCAGCGCGCTTGATCTGAAATTACTGCGCCAGACCATTGCCTTGTCCGAGGCATCGAAACAACGCGGTCGCCATCCGTTCGCGGCATTGGTGGCCGACCGCAACGGCAAGGTGATTGTCGAAGCGGGGAACAACTCGATGCCCCCGGAAGGTGATCCAACGCAGCATGCCGAGTTGGTGGCAGCGGCGGCAGCGGCAAAACTGCTGTCGCCGCAGGAGTTGGAACTGTGCACGCTGTACACCAGCGCCGAGCCTTGCTGCATGTGCGCCGGCGCGGTGTATTGGACGGGGATCGGACGTGTGGTCTATGCCTTGTCGGAGCATGCCTTGCTGGGACTGACGGGGGGCCATCCGGAGAATCCGACGTTCTCGCTGCCGTGCCGCGAAGTGTTCGCCAAGGGGCAACGCAGGGTCAGCGTGTTGGGGCCGATGCTGGAGGGGGAGGCGGCTGAACCGCACAGGGGGTTTTGGTCGTAACAGGTTTTGAAACGAAGCTCGAGTGATGTGAGGCCGCGCACTCGCATGCGACGTCTGCAATAATGACGCCCCACTGAGGCGCGAAGGCATCGAGTGCTCGTCTCGGCATCCGGAATCAGGCTTTGGAGGACTTTATGCGTGACATTATTGATGGCTTTCTGCGGTTTCAGCGCGAGGTGTATCCACAACGCGTAGAGCTTTTCAGGCAGCTCGCGACCGAGCAAAACCCAAAGGCGTTGTTTGTCACGTGCTCGGATAGTCGTGTAGTGCCTGAACTGCTCACACAGCGGGAGCCGGGTGAGCTGTTCGTGATCCGCAACGCCGGCAACATTGTGCCATCGTATGGCCCTGAACCCGGTGGTGTTTCGGCCACCGTCGAATATGCGGTTGCAGTGCTTGGCGTACGGGACATCGTGATCTGCGGCCACTCGGATTGCGGAGCGATGGGCGCGATTTCACGCTGCACGTGTCTGGATCATCTTCCGGCCGTTGCCAACTGGCTTCGCCACTCGGACGCCGCGAAAGCGATCAACGCGGCGCATGAGTTCGATACGCCACGCGACAAGCTCGATGGCCTCGTTCGTGAAAACGTGATCGCCCAACTGGCGAACCTGCGGACTCATCCATCGGTGGCGCTTGCACTTGAGCAAGGACGCTTGAATTTGCATGGCTGGGTCTATGACATCGAAGCGGGTTGCATCGATGCGCTGGATGGAGCCACTCGACGCTTCGTTCCACTGTCCGATTCACCGACCACCGTTGCCGTCGCTGCGCGCAATGGTGGTCAGATATAACGGCGACAGACAGGTCGGGACGGGGAAAATTTCGTCCCGGCCGATCAGTCCCTGGCCCGAATCAAAGACCCACCGATGACTCATAAACAGATCCATTGCGCAGAAGAAACAGCTGCCGCAGGCAATAACGAAGGGAATGACAACCCGATCGCCCGGCTGCACGGCGGTCACCGCTGAACCTGCCTCCTCGACGATCCCCGTGAACTCATGACCGAAAATATCGCCATGCTCGACGGTTGGAATCTTTCCTCGATAAAGGTGAAGGTCAGATCCGCAAATCGCGGTTGCCGTCACTCGAAGAATGATGTCATCGCTGTCCTGGATGACTGGATCCGGAACGTTGTCGACTTTGACGCTGTGCGCGCCGTGATACGTAAGTGCTCTCATGGCGTCCTACCTGTGACTTTCACTGGATGTAAGTGGGAGAGGGCACACGGAGAGCGTAAGTTCATAATGAAAGGCGGGGGAAGTGACTGGCGGTGGTGGGCGCTTGCATCCTCACAATGAAGAACGCCATATAACTCTGTCTTGCGTCTCCGTCGTGATCCGCAATTAATCGAAACTTCGCTGTCCGCCGGGCGGTCCAGACCTTTACATCTCCCGAGCGTGCTGTGGATGTCGGTGCACCGGGATGTCATACGCAATGAAAAGATGAGGTCGGACATGACGGTGACAGTGGGTGATTTTCTGGTCGAACGCCTGAGCCAATGGGGTGTGACGCGAATTTTTGGTTATCCCGGCGACGGTATCAACGGCGTCTTCGGTGCGTTGAGCCGGGCGGGCGGCAAGATCGAATTCGTCCAGTCGCGTCACGAGGAAATGGCGGCGTTCATGGCGTCCGCCCATGCCAAATTCACTGGTGAACTGGGTGTGTGCATCGCGACATCCGGCCCCGGCGCCTCGCACCTGATCACCGGACTGTACGACGCTCGGCTGGACCACATGCCGGTGCTGGCGATTGTCGGGCAGCAGGCGTTAGCTTCCGAAGTACCGGTCGTCATTGAATTCAAGACCGACCCGAATGTGCCGCCGTTGCCGCCGCATATCAAGCTGGAACAGGCAAAGAAATTCGCCAGCACGTTGCTCAAGGGTGATCCGGACGAAGCGGGCGTCATCGTGCAAACGGCTAAACAGGTATTGGGGACGGTATTGCCCGGGAAGCGCAAGTAGTGACGGTAAGACCCGCGAAGAGTTTCGTGACGATGGCTTGGTTTTCAATCTGCATATCACCAGGACGCCGGGGAGCCAGGGCGTTCTGGCGGCAAAGGTGAACCGAGGAAGTTCCGATCAGAAACACTATTTAACATAATATACATTACACGTAACAAAGTATTACGGAGCCAGCCCGGTTGCGCACGCCATTTCGATCTCCAGCATCGCTTTCAAACGACCTGATCTTTGTTGGCTGTAGATCCCTCTATTTAAAATGTGCCGCTCTCAATCCTCGGCACGCGTCAGCTTTTCAATCAGCGCTCGATGCTGCGGATACCGCGCTGTGAGTTTCTGCCAGTTCCCCATTTCCATATCCGCGAAATCGAATCCTGGTGAAACCGCTTCGCTGATCAAACCAAATCCGTTCTCGCCATTCAGCAGTCTGGAGGCTTTCCAGATTCCGCCCGGTACGTGCAATTGCAAATGTTGTCCGGCTAGAACATCGCTGCCCATCACCAACGTCTGCAGTGAACCGTCTTCAAGGATCAAGCTGTACTCAATGGCATCGCCCAGATGGAAATAATGCAGGATGTCCGAATGGTTGAAATGAAACTGGCCGACCGGTGAATCTTCGGTCAGCAGGTAGTAAATCGACGTCATCAGAAAGCGTGAGCCGCTCGTGGTTTCAAGCATGTCCCGGTGATCAGCCTGGTATGTCCTGCGGAAATAGCCGCCCTCAACATGAGGTTCAAGGTCCAGTGATGCAATCAGGTTCGACGCACTGATCTGACTCGGATTCATGGCCTGCTCCATTGATTTTCAATACATTCTGTAATAACTCGACTAAACGGTCATTTAGTCGAGTTAGTTTCTATTAAAGCTGAGGCATGCTTCCTCTCTGCCTAAAACATAACTATCCGTGTACATCATTAATGCTTAACTTTCCCGTTGCGCATGAGCTTTCAATGATCGCTTACGCTCCTCAGTCCGGATTAGAACTGCGTTTTCAGGCATAACTTTCACGGCATTAAGTAACTCGACCGTGGGGCGAGTACACATGAAGATCAAGCTTCCATTCGCGGCTGCTCACGTCCGCTTTCCGGGAAGATTAGCGCGGGGGCTCGGGATTCCCAGTCTGCCCCTAACATATAGAGCGGCCCTCCTGCATTTTATACATCCGCGTTTCTATTTCGTGTGAATTTTTTTACCGTGCACGAGAACGTCGCGGTATCACTGGCAGTCAGTGTGATATTTTTTAATAAGTATGTTTTAACTGGCTCTCCTGTTATCAGCACGTCCTTTTTCATACTTATCTATGCCTCCCAAGCAAACGGATTAAAAAGGTAGCCCCTGCCCCAGATCGTCTTGATGAGCTCTGGATTTCGAGGGTTGTCATTGAGCTTTCCGCGCAATTTACTGATGTGAACATCGACGCTGCGGTTGATCCCGTCGAAAGGAATACCGCGGATACGGTTGAGGATTTCGTCGCGAGAAAAAAGTGTGCCCGCCGCACTGGCCAGCAAGGACAGTAGTTCGAACTCCATTGTTGTCAGATCGATTCTCTGATCGGCCAGGCTCACTACCCGGCCACTGCGATCGATCGACAGCTGACCGAATTCGAGGATGTCGAGCGCTGTCGGTTGCTTCGTGGGGATATGGCGTCGCAGTAAAGCGCGCAACCGAGCCAGGAATACCGATGGTTTGACAGGTTTGACTACATAGTCGTCGGCACCGGATTCCAGGCCGAGAACCTGATCCCTGTCATCTCCCTTGGCAGTCAAGATGATGATGGGGATATCGAAACCATCACGAATCCGACGGCACAGGTGCAGTCCGTTCTGATCTGGCAGCAGGAGCTCAAGTACGACGATTTGTGGCTTGAGTTCAGCGATGGCCGCCAATGCCTGGTCACCCCGGCGAACCACTTGCACCGCAAAACCATGCCGGGCCAGGAATTTAGTGATGAGTTTCGCCAGCCTCTGATCGTCCTCAACTAGCAGTGTTTTAACGAGACCTGGGTTTTCCATAAAAGCTCAGCATTAGGACCTTGATTAAGTGTGTGCAGCCTCAGACCCACGGTGCGGTTGAGCGACCGATCATCAGCGAGTGATCACCGGGGCCCCGCCGCAGAGCATCTGCTTAGGCCTCCATTGATGATAACATTATTAAGATAACGACTGTTGTGTTTAATCTTATCGCCTGCTAGCATCGAAATCGCCAAGTGGCATTTTCGAGGAGAAAGCTCTCATGCAACTCTCTGTGCGAAAGGCGTTCCTGGAAGACGGGGCCGTCCTGATCAAAGGTTTTCTGAGCAAAAATCAATTGGCCGAGTGCCGTGCAGCCTACGACTGGGCTGTTGAGAATCATGGCCCTCATGCGACTCGAATGTTCGACGGAACGGAGCAACAGTCGCACGTCGACAACGCCAATCCCGTTGCAAAGGCCCGTCTCGAAGAACTGGTGGCTTCCCTCCCCTTTGGCGAGCTATTTGCCGAGCTCTGGGGTTCGGAGAATGTGTGGTACTTCGCCGAAGAAGTGTTTCTCAAAGCAGGTGGACGCGGTTCTCGCACGCTTTGGCATCAGGACACGTCCTATCTGCCTTGGGCCGGAAACCATTGGGCGAATGCCTGGATCAGCTTTGAATCAGTGCCGAAGAAAAACGCTTTGGAAGTCGTGCGAGGTTCGCACAAAGGACTACGCTACGACGGCACCACGTTTCGCGATCCGAATGATCCGACTCAACCGCTGCATGGCGGCGATGCATTGCCACGCCTGCCGGACATCGAGGCTTTGCGGCAAAACGATCCTGAGGCATTCGAGATCATTTCGTGGGCCACCGAGCCTGG
The DNA here is from genome assembly GCF_030209075.1 of Pseudomonas sp. lyk4-R2A-10. Classification (NCBI taxonomy): domain Bacteria; kingdom Pseudomonadati; phylum Pseudomonadota; class Gammaproteobacteria; order Pseudomonadales; family Pseudomonadaceae; genus Pseudomonas; species Pseudomonas sp. lyk4-R2A-10. The sequence goes on from NZ_JARVSR010000010.1 coordinate 595,497, forward strand.
CGATATCCTCCTGCTGCATCCGGGTTCGCTGCATGGCGGCGCTCCGGTGGATGAAGCCTTCCCGGACCGTCACACCTTCGTTTTCCGTTTCTTTGGCGACGACGCCACCTTCCATCCCTTGCCAGAACACAGCGCCGGCGGTTATCCGCAGCAAGGCGTGCTGTTCACTGAAGAGCTGTCGACGCTGAAAGCGGGAGACGCCTTCCGCCACCCAACGTTCCGCCAATTAATATAAGAGGAGCACCGCCATGAGCACTCAAGACCTGCAGCGTCAGTCCTTCAACCCTGGTCACACCCAGGCGATCTACGACAACTTCCACTTTTCCCAGGCTACACGCGTCGGCAACATGATCTGGGTGTCCGGTCAGGTCGGTATCGACGAGGCCATGGTTCCGGCCGACGGCATCCAGGCGCAATCCCATCTGGCATTTCAATCCTTGCGGACCATCCTCGAAGCTGCGGGCGCAAGCCTGGCCGACGTGGTCGAGCTGATGACGTTTCATACCGACCTGCAGGCCGAAGTGCACGCCTTTGGACAGGTAAAGGACGAATATTTCCCTGAACGTTATCCAGCCTGGACCGCTGTCGGCATTTCCCAACTGGCAATGCCGGGCTTGCGCGTGGAAGTCCGGGCCGTCGCGGTGATTGGCAGCGGTCGAATCTGAACGATTGCATGATCGCGACGTGCCAAGCCAAAATGGCGTTCGCAGCCACTGTCGACTCAACGCCTTCAACCAACGGAATCACTTTCTCTCATGCATGATGCTCAAGCGCCTTCCACGGATAGTCAGCACTCCATTGACAGTGATTCCGCGCCCGCTCCACGTCGCGGTCGTCCGGTAGGTAATCGTCTGGAAAAACGCGGTGAACTGTTGACCGCAGCCATCGAAGTCATTGCCCAGGAAGGTTATGCCGGGACGTCTCTGCGCAAGGTCGCCAGTCATGCCGGGTGCACCACTGGGGCCGTGACCTATTACTTTGCCAACAAAGAAGAAATGATCACGGCGGCGGCGCAGAGTCTGTTCGACGAGTTCGACCATTTGCTGGATGCCGGTCAGGAAAAAGTCGATGTCAGGGCAATGATCGAGCAGTGGTTGAACCTGACTCAAGCCAACGACTCGGCGCGCTGGCTGGCCTTGTTTCAGATGCTTGCCCACGCTCGGCACGAACCGGTATTTGCCGACGTGATCCAGAAACGTTATTCGCGCTTCCGCGAGGATCTCGCCAGCATTCTGCGCAAGGGACAAAGCCAAGGCATCATCCGCAAGGACATTGCTGCCGATCTGCTTGCCGATCAGCTCAGCGCGCTGAGTGACGGCTGGATGATGATGCTGCCAATCGAGCCAGAGCGATTTGAAGCCAAGCGCAGCAAGGCCTTGATGGATGCGGTCATCACGCTGATCAGCCCCGCTCGCTAAACCCTGCCCTCCAGCATCAACAAGGTTCGCTTCATTTACGCAGCGAACCCTGCTTGGTCACGCCCGCGTTACGCTCATACCCACGGTTAACCGACATCGCGCCGATTTCACTTTGCTGAATTCCTGATCCGCCATATATTCACATAACATCTGTGATTATAAATAGAAAACGGAGGTGAAGATGAGTGCGGATCTCGATCAACTGTCGACGCAATCACGACAGCGACGGTTGTTATTGCAAGCGATCGGAGGCGCAGCCCTCGCCGGAGGGCTGGGTGTCACCGGGCGTGCGATGGCGCAAATCGAACCTGTAGATACCTCGATACTGGATGTGGTGATCATTGGCGCAGGGCTTTCCGGGCTAACCTCCGCCAGAGACCTCCAGGCCGCTGGCTGCGAGTCGTTTGCCGTGCTTGAAGCCCGCGACCGCGTCGGTGGTCGCACGCTTAACCATGATCTGGGCAATGGCGTGATCTCCGAAGCCGGTGGCCAATGGATCGGCCCGGGGCAAACGTCGATCGCCGACCTGGCCAGACAGCTCGATGTCGCCACCTTCCCCACCTACTACAAGGGCAAGGCGGTGTATCTGATGGACGAGGTCAACATCCAGGAAGATCTCAGCGACGGGCCGAATTCCAATACAGAAGTCGTCGCAAAACTGAACAAGCTCGCCGAAGGCGTCCCCAGCAAAGCGCCGTGGAAAGCCAAGGACGCGGCTGAGCTGGACAAACTGTCGATCGGCCAGTGGCTGGCCGGTCAAGGCATCAGCAACGTCGACAAGATCGGCTTCAACATGTCCGTGAGCCTCACCTTCGGTACCACGCCGGCCGGCATGGGACTCCTGCATTACCTGGCGATGATCAACTCGTCGGACTGCCGCCTCGAAAAGCTCGAAGGGGTCCAGGGCGGTGCGCAGGAATCTCGCCTGGCTGGCGGCTCGCAAATTCTCAGTTTGAAGATGGCTCAGGCGCTGGGAGATAAAATCCGGTTGGCGTGCCCGGTGCGCAAGATTGTCGGTTGGGATCGTGATGTCGTCGAGTTGCACACCGATCAGGGCATCATCCGCACGCGGCAGGTAATTGCTGCGCTGAGCCCGGCGTTGTGCAATCAGATCCTCTTCGATCCGCCCCTGCCGTCCGGGCGTGCCGAGCTGCAGCGGCATTGGCCGGCCCATGCACCGATGCGCAAGACCGTGCACGTCTATGAGCGCCCGTTCTGGCGCGACCAAGGCCTCAACGGGCAGATTGTGCCAGTGGAAGGTCCGCTGATCTGGGCCTTTGACAACTCCCCGGCGGACGGCAGCCTGGGTGTGCTCAGCGGCTTCGTCAGGACCGGCCAATTACCCCATGACCCGAAAACGGCGCAGGACATCCTGTCGGCGATTTACGCCAGCGCCATGGGCGAACAAGCCCTGCACCCGATTCAGTTTCATGATCTGGACTGGGGCAAGATCGACCCGTGGAGTTTGAGTTGTATTTCCCCTATGCCCCCCGGTTTCTGGACGCAATGGGGCGAGTACCTGACGCCGGCGGTCGGTCGCCTGATCTGGTCGGGTACCGAGACTGCGGAAATCTGGGCCGGGGCAATGGACGGTGCGGTCCGCGCCGGACATCGCGCGGCAATGGAAGCGCTGCAGGCGTTGCTTCAACCACGGAGGAGCGCCTGATGAAGCGGACTATGGTGTTTGGAGTCATCACCGTGAGCGCGGCGTTGGCTGGATCAATAGCGATTTACGGGCCGGAACTGTGGGCGGGCTATCGTTTCATGCAGGCCGTGGATCAGCACGACGCTGCATATCAGGCCAACGGCGGTGCGTGGCCACAGCTGCAGGACACCTGCGCACTTTGCCATGGCGCCAACGGTCAACCCCGCGATGCTCAATACGCAGCGCTTGCAGGGCAGCCTGCGGCATACATCGAAAACCAGTTGCGCGCGTTTGCCGAAGGGCGTCGCCACAGTGCCCAGATGCAGCCGCTGGCGGCCAATCTGACCGACGAGCAGATCAAGCGCCTGGCCAGTTATTTTGCCGAACAGCGACCAGGCGTGACTGAAGTCCCGGCCAACGATGATGCGCTGGACCAGCGCGGTCAGCGTGTGGTCGCCGCCAATGGGTGTGCAGCCTGCCACGGTGAAAAACTCTCTGGCGGCCCCCAGGCTCCGCGTATCGCCGGACAAGGGCAGCTTTATCTGATCGATCAACTGAGCGCTTTCAAACGTGGCCAACGCATCGATCCGACGCAGGCCATGAATGCCATGGCGGGCACCCTGTCAGATGAGGACATCAAGGCCGTGGCGCAGTATCTGGCCAAGCTGAACCCTTGATCCTGCCCGGGCAAGGATGCCCACCGCCCTACCCTGCATTACGCAAAAAAGCCGCCAAAACGGCGGCTTCGAGCACTTCAACTATCCTCCTCAGCGCGTTTGCAGAACTGCCATTGCGCCCTTCGCGCGCTCCAGCGCGCAATACGCGTAATACAGGTGCACCAGCAGATAAGCCCAGGTCGTCAGTGCTAGCACGTAGAAGTTGAGCAGCACATTGCTGTCGTCGCCGGGGATCTTGTAGAAATCGTAGATGCACGCAATGGTCAGTGAGGCGAGCATGCCAATCATCACACCGATCGCGTGTAGCGACTCTCCGACATTTGCAAGGCGTACTGCGAAATACACCAGGTAGACCGAAAACATCACCCACATCAGCACGTAGAAATACGGCAGGAGCGTGACCAGAACCTTGGTCGAGATCAACGCGAGTGTGCCCAGCAGAGCGCCGGCAAACATCATGAGCTCCTTGCCCATCGAGGGCTTGTAGGCATGCGTTACCGCCATCAGCCCGAGCACCGTAATAATCGGAATCCCGAAGGCTCTGGAGAACGCGTCGCAGAAGTATGAAATCAGGTACGCATGCTCCGATCCTGTCAGGAAAAAGATCAGGAAGTTTGTCGCGGAAAAGGCAACCACAAACCACTCCAGAGCCAGTAGCAGGTTTCTCTTCTTCAGAAACCTGATGCCAAAGGTCAGACCATTGGCAAGCAGCAAGAAACAGGCAAGGCACAGCACAATATTTCTCGGTTCCATAACGATAGCCTCGGTACAGCTGACAGAAAATTTGATGGGTTAACGGGATTGAGGAACCAGTGCAGCCAGGTAAGCAGCAATCGCCTGGCGCTCCTGCGCAGACAGCGCCGCTGCCATGGCTTGCATCGCGCCACTTGGCTCAATGCGCTCGCTGCTGGCAAAAGCGTTGAGCTGGGCCAAAAGGTAGTCCTGACCTTGTGCAGCCAGGCGCGGGAAGGTGTCGTGGCCCATCAGTTGGGCACCATGACAGGCGGTGCAACCTCGGGTTTGCACCAGTTGTTTGCCCTGGTCCTTCAGCCCCTCGTCAGGGCTGACAGCCGCATGAGCAACGACCGATTGCCGGGCGTAGAACTTCGCCAGCAGATCAACTTCATCCGGGCTCAGGGTCATCGCCAGCGGCCCCATGTTGGGAGCGAGCCGTTGCCCACTTGCAAAGTTGCGCAACTGGGCAGACAGGTACGCGGCGGGTTGCCCGGCCAAGCTCGGATACGTCGGGTTCAGCGAGTTACCGTGGCTGCCATGGCAACCGGTGCAGGCATCGGTCAGGTGTGGCCAGTTTCCGCGTTCGGCCTGATAGGCCTCCGTGGAGGTCGTGATGTAAGTCTGCAGCCGATATAAGTCGAGCAGATCACGGCCGAAAACCACCACCAGCACCGCAATGAGCGCGATGACGCCAAGCGCTATGTTTTTTTTCATTGCCGCCTCCTATGCCCGACGTAACGCGTTGAGCACCTGCAAGGCGCTATGGCGTCCGGCGCGCACGGCGCCGTCCATGTAACCTGCCCAGATGTCAGCGGTTTCGGTGCCCGACCAGAACAGATTGCCGCACGGCGGACGCAGTGCCTCGCCATGTGTCGACCAGAAACCGGGAGGAATCGGCGACACGCACGTGATGGTCCACGGGTCGAAATGCGCCCAGTCGTGATCGTGGTAGGAAACCGGCTCAAGCGCTGCGTCCCCCAGGGCGCGTGCATAGATTTCGGTCTGCACACGCTTCGCGGCTTCGGGGTCGGTGGGGGCTGCGGCATTCAAAATGAATGCATTGATCACGCCGATTTCGCCGTTTGGCGGCGAGTTGTCGTAAGCCCAGATGACTGGCCCACCGACCTGAATGATGTGGCCGTTCAAGCCCTTGTCACGCCAGAAAGGCCGCGGGTAAACCATTGCGGTCTTGCGTGCCGGCGAGTGCGCTGGCCAGGCCCGCTGCAGGGCGGCGCGAGCTTCGGGCAGCGGTGGATCGAATTGCAGGCGTTGGCACAGCGCGGGATGAATCGCCATGATCACCCGGCGGGCGCGGATCTCGCCCTGATCCGTTTGCAGTCTGACGATGTCGCGGTTCCAGTCAGCAATTTTGCGCACTGGGCACGACAAGCGAACCTTGTCGCCCAACAATTGCGCCATTTTGCTGCTGAGAACCTGTGAACCGCCGACGATCCGCGTGCCTTGCGCGCTATCCTTGATCGAATCGAGCCGCATGTATTCGCTGCCGGCCGAATTGATCATCGACAGAAAATGCAAGAAGCCCATCTTCGCCGGCGTGACACCGCAGGTCAGGAGGAAGCTGGCATTCCACCCTGCGCGATCTTCCGGCTTGATGTTTTGCTGAGCGAGCCAGTCGCCCGCCGAGAGCTTGTCCAGTTCGGCCACCTTGGGGGATTTCCATGGCGCACCGCACGGCACATCACGCGACAGCTCGCTGAGTTTTGCCGAGACGCTTTCGTCGGTACCGAAGGTGCCTTTCAAATCGACAGCGACACGTCCATCGCCCCCGAGGATCACGGTTTCCCCGTCATAGAAACTGGGAAAGGTGCCGACCTCAAGCTCACGGGCCAGATCCGCTACGGCGGTTTGTCCTGGACCGATCCACTGACCTCCGGCTTCGGAGATGTAGCCGGAGCCCAAGTCATGATTGAGGGTGCGGCCGCCGACACGATCACGCGCTTCAAGCACCAGCAGCGACTCACAGCCTGCCAGATGCAGATCACGGGCGGCGGTCAAACCAGCCAGGCCGGCACCAATGATCACCACATCAAATACATCGTCCGAGCTGTCCTTTTGCAGCGCATCGGCGGCATTGGCCAGGCCAAGGTTCAAACCGATCGATCCTACGGCGGCGGTTACACCGGCCAGTTTGAGTAATTGTCTTCGCTTCAGATCGGGAGGGGCGTCAGTACTCATGTTCGATGCCTCACATCACGTTATTGTTGGATTGAACGCCCGTGGCCGAGCGTGGGTGCGGCAGTAAAAAAGTGGTGACGAGAACGCAAACATTCGTTTGTCTTTCTGCAGGCGAACGCCTGCCGGCCCCAGGACTCCAAGGTCAGCTTCACCACGGAAAATCAGCGTGTTGGTTCTATAACCTCAACCGTCAGACATGAGGGTGCACAACTTTGCGGTTGGTGTATTCGTCCAGCAGATGTGCTCCCTCCAGCGCCACATTCACGGCGCACCACTGCAGCGGTTCGGGCAGGGTTTTCGGAGTTTTATGCCGCAGCGCGGCGAGCAGCGGATGCTCGATGCCGCCGATTCTTTCTGCCAGCAAATGGCCGATCAGCGACTGCGAGGCGACACCGTGTCCGGAGCAACCCGCGGTGTAGAGAATGTTGTGGTGGGACCCGGTTTCGCCCACCACCGGCAACGCGTCGTAGGCCATGCTGACGTAACCACTCCAGCACGCTTGAATGCCGACACCGCGTAACGTCGGGAAACGCACGCCAAGGTTGTCTTGCAACGCGCGGTAGGTCACCTCATCGGGAATGTTCGGGGTTTTCGAGCCGTAGGCATAACCCAGCCGTTTGGTGGTCATCAGCAGTGTATTGCGTGCGGTCAGGCGATGGCTTTCCATCACCAGGTGCGGCGTGGTCAACCCTTCCCGCCCTGCCCAGCCCAGCGATGCCAACTGCTGTGGTGTCAATGGCTCGGTTTCGACCGCCGAAACCCGAAACGGTACGACTTTGTCGCGCAAAAGACCGAGCTGCGGCGTATAGGCATTGGTGGCCAGCACCACTATTGGCGCGCTCGCCCGCCCGCGTGGCGTCCGGCAGGTGATCGTCGGCCCGTCGGAGTACGACTCAAGCGTGGTGTTTTCATACAGCCTCACACCCGCCTGGAGTGCAGCGCGGCGCAGGCCCATTACGTATTTGCCAGGGTCAAGGGTACCGCCGTGGCGTTGCAGACAGCCAAACAGAAAGGCCGGTGGAATCCCCCGCGCGCGCATTTGTGCCTGATCCAGAAACTCGGTTTGCGAACCCAATTCGTGGCCCACGGCCATGCTTTTGCGCAGCCTCTTTTCTTGCGACGGATGGATCCCCGCCCTGATGATGCCCGAGGCGTTGTAGTCGCAGTCGATCCCCAGTTCGCGCAGTCGACCTTCGACGTAGGCGACCGCTTCGTCATAGAACCTGACGATATTTTGCGCTTTTTCCTTGCCGACACGTTTCAAGAACAACTCGAACTCAATGCCGATGCTCCCGCCCAGATAACCGGCATTCCGACCGCTGGCACCGAAACCGGCAAACTCCTGCTCGAGAATAATTACCTTCGCTCCCAGCGCCGTAAGCTCCAGGGCGGTGGACAGCCCGGCGAAACCGGCACCGATCACGATGACGTCCGCGCTTACATCGCCTTCGAGCTCTGGCTGCAGATCAACCGGACTTTCGACCCAGCCACCCAACCGACGGAAATGTCCGCCTGCAAAATGGCGTTCCAACTCTTGTGCTTGATAGGCCATGGACATGTGATGCGCTCCTATCGACTCAGGATGTGAATAGCGACTGCTGCTTCCTCGACACCTTGAAGACCGCCACCGTTTTCCTGGATGGCATGCCGCGCGCCGTGGACTTGACGCGGCCCGGCCTCCCCGCGCAATTGGGTGACCAACTCGTACAACTGCCCGATCCCCGTCGCGCCAAGTGGATGACCTTTGGATTCCAGGCCGCCGGAGGTATTGATCGGAAGACGGCCACCGAGAGTGAAATCGCCCCGTTCTGCACAAACCCCACCCTCTCCCAGCGGTGCAAGTCCGAGATTTTCCGACTGGATGATTTCCCCCATTGCCGAGGCGTCGTGTACCTCGGCCACGTGCATGTCCTGCGGGCCGAGGCCGGCGATTTCGTAGGCTTCACGCGCCGCCAGCAGGCTGACGTGCTTGTGCGGCTCGTCGAGCCCGCGCAGGGTGAAGCTGCGGATCACGCTGGCGGCGATTCGCACACAACGTTTTGGATCGGCACCAATGCGTTTGAGTCCCGCCTCGGTGCAAAGGATCGCGGCGGCCGCACCGTCGGACAACGGCGCGCACATGGGCAATGTGATCGGATAGGTAATTGGAGGCGCCGCCAGAACTTCTTCTATGGTGAAGGTCTTGCGAAATTGCGAATAAGGGTTGTGCACCGAGTGTTGATGGTTCTTGGCACACACCGCCGCAATCTGCCGCTGAGTGGTGCCATAGGTCTTCATATGCCAGCGACACATGGCAGCATAAATGGCCATGAATTTACTGTACGGACGATCGGATTCCGAGCCTGGCGGCACCACGATGCCCTCGCCCATTTTCACCAGCGTCGCGTAGTTTTCCTCGGCGGTGGAAACGTCCCAGCCGGTTTCGAACAGGGCCAGCGCCCGCGCCTTGTCCGGCACGTTCATTTTCTCCGCGCCCAACGCCAGGGCCACGTCGGTAGCCCCCGAGCGCAAGCTCTGCACTGCCAGATGAACCGCAGTACTGCCCGAGGCGCAGGCGTTTTCGACGTTGTACACCGGCACCCCTTCGAGGCCGATCTTGCTGCACAGCACCTGCCCGGGAATCGACAGTTGTCCTTGCAGATGACCGTTGGTGATGCCGGCGTAGAACACCGCACCGATATCAGCGCGCAAGGCGCCGGAGTCAGCGAGTGCGCCCTGCAAAGCTTCCAGCGCTAGATCCTGGAGACTGCGTTCCAGGTGGCGACCGAACTCGGTCATGGCAATGCCGGCGATGTAAATAGGTTCCATCAGATCGTTCCCCTCAGATACGCCGGTCAACGTATTGCCAGTAATGGGCACGCAGATCTTTCTTCAGCACCTTGCCGACCGGGCTGCGCGGCAATGCATCAATGAAATCCACGGTTTTCGGCGACTTGACCGAGCCGAGCCGGCTCTTGCACAGCTCGATCAACTCCTCGGCGGTGACGGTAAGCCCGGCGCTCAACTCAACCACGGCTTTCACGCCCTCGCCCCATTGCTCATCCGGCACACCGATGACCGCGCAGTCCTGCACCGCAGGATGACTCCACAGCACTTGCTCGACTTCGCTGGGATAAACGTTGAATCCGCCGGAGATGATCATGTCTTTCTTGCGGTCGGTAATGTGCAGGTAGCCGTGCGCATCCACGTGGCCGATGTCGCCGGTGTGCAGCCAGCCATCAATGATGGTTTCTGCAGTTTTCTGCGGGTCCTTGTAGTACCCCTTCATTACCAGATCGCCGCGCACACAGATTTCGCCGGTTTGCCCCTGGCCGAGGATGTCCCCGGCGTCGCTGAGGATTTCCACGCGCACCAGCGGATTGGGCCGGCCCACCGAAGACAGACGCTCGTCCGATGCCAGGCGTCCACCGTGCAGATGCTCGGCGGGCGGCAGGTTGGAGATCGAGGCTGGGGCTTCAGTCTGGCCGTAACCACCGGCCATGACCGGGCCGAAGGTCTCGATGGCTTGCTTGAGTTTGTCCACCGACATCGGCGCCGCGCCGTACAGGAAATACTTCAGCGAACTGAAATCGACCTTCTGCGCCAGATCCGGCACATCCAGCAGTCGATAGATCACGGTCGGCGGCAAAAAGGTTTCGGTGACCTTGTACTTCGGGATCATTGCCAGCATCAGCGCCGGATCCGGTTTGGTAATGATCACCACCGTGCCGCCCCGCGAGGTGCACGGCAGCGACAGCGTGCCAGCGGTGTGGGTCATCGGCGCCGCCGCCAGGTTGACTGGCGGATGGTCATCCCCGTAAGGGAAATTGATCATGAAGTGTGCGCAGAACGTCTGGATGCTGCGATGAGTGTTCATCACCCCCTTCGGCAGCCCGGTGGTGCCGCCGGTTGGCGAGAGTGCCACGACATCGTCCAGTTGATACTCGACCTCCGGTGCCGTGACCGGCTGACCATCGATCCAGGACTTGAGCGACGGTGCCCCCGGCAGGTGCTCGTCGATACAGATCCACAGACGAATTTTCGGCAGGCCAGGACGCAACGCGTCGATGATCGGCGCGAACTCTTTCTGGAAAAACAGCACTTCGCAGTCGAACGCGTCGAGCACGTGACGGTTCTCTTCGGCGCTGTTGCGTGCACCAACAGGAATCCAGCAAAGGTTGGCGCGCCATAACCCCAAGGTGCAGGTCCACGCCACTGCATCATTGGCAGACCAGATGGCGCCCTTGGTGCCGCTGGGCAAACCGGCTGCCAACAGTGCGTTGGCGATCCGGCATGACAGGTTGCGGACTTCGGTAAAAGTGAACACCCGATCGTCCTGGATATACGCCGCGCCATGCGGATTGATCCGCCAGCCACGGTCAAAGAAATCAATAATCGCCATGTCAGTCACTTCACAGTTGAGTAACGGTTGCGCGGGCCAGACCACGTTGCTCGAGGAAGCCCAGCAGATAGCGATGACCGAAGGCTTTGGAGGCCGAAGCGAAACCTGTCTTGGCGGTGTCGTTATTCAACAGCTTGACCACGGCCGCAGCGTGCAAGGCGCCAGTGGCGATGTAAGGCGTGATGCCATGCACGGTTGCACGCACGGCCGTCAGTTGACCGCGACCGATAGCGAAGTCGACGGTGCGTTGCAAGGTGCTGCGTTCACGCGGTGGCATGCTTGGAGTGGTCGATTGAACGAGGCTTTGAATCACCGCGTCCTGCTGCTCCTTAGGCAAGTGCTTGTATTCCGCTTCCCACTTCTCACCCAGGCCGTGGACCATTTTCATTACCGGGTTGTCGTAGAAGCCGACACAGGACATGCAACTGCGGACACGGCCATCATCCTCAAAGAACACCGGCAATGAGGTGCCGCCCCAAGGCAGGCAAAACACCGCTTCCAGCAGATCGGGACAAACCACATTGAAGCTGGCGTTCGGTGCATAAGGCACGAGTTCCTTTTCCCACAGGTAGGCCCCGGGATAGCGGACGCCTTCGAAGATGGTCGCCGTTGAACCGACGGTCACCCCGGCGGCACCGGTGCGTGGGCCACGAGTCAGTGTGGCGGTTTCCAGCGAATCGACGCCCGGAGTTTCCAGGGCCAGCTCGGCGGCTATTTCGGCGTAGGTGTACATATATGCCAGCGATGGCGACAGCAGCAGACCGGCCTGGCGATACAGCTCGCCGAACTGATCGCGCAAGGCGCGAATGTGCGCCTGCTCTCCGGCCGGATCCAGATAATGGCAGCCAGCCTTCAAGGCCGCCTCAACGGCGGTCAGGCCAAAATTGATGAATGGGCCGACTGTGTTGCAAACCACGCGCGCGCCTTTGAATACCGAAACCAAAGCCTCGACCTCATGTGGGCACTCGATGATTTCGTAGGTCGCCGACTCCAGACCGACAACGCGTTGCGCCATCATTTCCTGAGCACGAGCAGCGTTACGAGCTACGGCGGTGAACGGGATGTGCTGGTCGATCAACCAATCCATGATCAGCATGCCGGTGTAACCACTGGCGCCGTAGACAACTACTGGATATTTGGCCATCGGGATTTACCTCATTTGTTGTTTTTGGATGAGTGATGTCGGGTGAATCTGCAGAGTCAGTTGTTCGCCCAGCCTTCGGCATACAGCTGCTGGGCAAGCAGCCCCAGTCGCATGGTCAGGACCCGGTTTTCGCCGTCCTCGATCAATGACGACTGGGTGTCGCGCAGCAGTTTTTCGATCGGGTATTCGCGCGTGGTGCCATTGCCGCCGAACAGGCGGAAAGCCTCTTGCACAACGGCCATTGCCTCTTCGGTCACCGTGACCTTGGCGGAGGCTGTGGCGTACGGGTGGGTTTGCGGCGACAGGCGCGCGAAGCTCAACGAACGTCGGGCAACCGCACGCGCTGCCTCGACCCGACGCAACATTTCGCCGAGGCGCAGACGGGTCATCTGGTGATCGATCAATGGATGACCGCCCTGGCGGCGCTCATGGCAGTACTGCAGCGCCATCTCGAAGGCGGCACGTGCGACACCGGTGAACACCTGACTCATGTGGGTGCCGGCGAAGGACCAGGAGGAGCTGACAGCACCGTAGTACTGGTCGCGCTCGGCAATAGCGAAGCGACGTGGCACTCGTACACTGTCGAAGTAGATTTCGCCTTGGGGCAAGGAACGCTGCCCGATCTTGTCCAGGGGCTTGCCTTTGGACACGCCTTTGAGGTCGAGGGGGATAATCAGCGCAATACCGTGCGGCCGGCCGTTCTCATCGTAGAAACCGTCGCCGTAATCAGCGCACATCAAGCCCAGTGCAACCTGTGCAATGGCTCCGTTGGAGACCCACGCGGAGCTTTGGCCATTGAGGATCACTTCATCGCCGACCACTTTAGCGGTCAGATTGCCGATATTGCCGAGCTTACCTGCCGGCCAGTCTCGCGCCATGTCGAAGATCTGGTTGTCGCTGCCACGATCAGGTTGAGTGGCCATCCAGCAGCCGATCCGGCCTTGGCAGAGTTCGACCAACTCGGCATTGCCAGCGGCGATGGCCATTTGCAGAGGGAAGTCGGCGCAACCCAGCGAGACAGCCAGGCCTGCATCGCCCCAGCCGAGTTCTTCGCCTATCAGAGATTCGATCCGCACTGCCATTTCCGGCGGTAACTGCGCCAACAGTGCCGGGTCAAGACCGAGCTTGGCGAATTCGCCGAACAACGAATAGTAAGGCGAGCCCGGGGCAACGACTTCTTCCGGGGTCATCCGGTCCAGCTCTCGACCCAGCGGGCGTAACACCTCTTTGGCGAAGCGGTGGACGGAGGCCTGTATTGCAGCCTCCTCTTCTGTCAGCGGTGTTTCGAATCCGGAGAGTCCGGCGGCTGGCAGGGTAAGTGTCGACTTGAGCGAGATCATCAGAGTACCTCCATCGAAATCGCAGGTCGCTGCGCTTTGCAGCGTTCTGCGTCTTGTTATTTGCAATCGACTCTAACAAGCAAAATTATTTAACGCAACACTTGTTATGTTTATTGTTCGAAACGTAAATGGCAGCCTTCCAGGCACGGAAAATCCGGCCGAAAATCAGCAGGGTTCTAGATGTTTTTTCGCGCTGAAATGCCGGAAAGCGGGCTGGCACCTATCTTCCGACATATCGATGGCATCAGCGTTGAGGGACGACGCCTCGCCGTGAAAACAGAATCGGTGAAGTGTCACTGTTGAGCAGGATCGCGGTGAGAGAAACACCGTCGCTGCTGGGTTGCTCGTGAAAACTGCTCCCACCGTCGTCACTGCGAACCATCAAACCGTCGAGTCCTACCGCAATCACTGCTCGCCCGGAAACATCTATGGCTGTGACTGAACTCTTGCTTTGCAACGGTACGCGCTGCCAGTTCGAACCGTCTGCAGAGCTGTGCAACAAGGTGCCGCGTTGCCCGCCCACCAGCAGTGAACCGTCGCCAAGCACGGCCCCTGTCCACAACGTGCCGCTGTAGCCCGTATCCAGATAGCGCCAGTGTTTGCCCTGGTCATCGGAGCGCAATACCTGGCCGCGTTCCGCAGTTGCGTACAAATGCCCTGCTCCATCGGCAAACAGTCCCATCAGATTCAAGTCGGCACGACTCGCTCCGGGAGGCGCATCGATTTTTTGCTCGATCCAGGTCTTTCCGCCGTCATCGGTTGTCAGCACCAGCGACCACAGCCCTACCGCGACACCTTGGGTCGGGTTGAAAAAGTGCACCGCAAACAATGGCCGATCTTCTGCACTGGACAAGCGTTGAACTTGCCAATTCTCACCTCCGTCCCTGGTGGCGAGAATTGCACCCCAGTGACCGACAGCCCAGCCCTGTCTGGCATCGACGAAGGACACACCGGTCAAAGGCGTGGACACCGGTACGGATGTCGCTTGACGGAAATGCTGGCCTCGGTCGTCCGACAGCAACACCACCCCGTGATCGCCGACGGCAACGGTCCGCTCCCCAGCCCAGGCAACACTCAACAGCGTGGCGGCACTGGCGTTGGCAGTTTTTGCTGCAGGTACGGTCGGCAAGGGCGAAGCCTGCGATAACGCCGATAACATTAGAACGAGTAAAGCAATCAGATTTCGCATCGGGATCTCCTCAATGCACCAGAGAGCCAATCAAGCGCACTGGACGACGCCGTGGGAACATTCGTTCAAGCCAGACGGCGAATGCAGGCAGAACTGTCATGGCCATGATCATGTTGACCAGGAACATGAAGGCCAGCAGCTTGCCCATGTCGGCCTGGAACTTAAGATCGGAAAACGCCCAGGTGGCGACGCCCACCGCCAAGGTGATGGCGGTAAAGATCGTAGCGACGCCTACCTCCAGCAACGCGTGCTCGACCGCTTTGGTAATTGGCTGCCCGAGAGCCTGGTGCAGTTGCAGACGGTTGTAGATATAAAAGGCGTAATCCACGCCGATGCCGACGGCCAGCACCATGACTGGCAAGGTGGCGATGGTCAGACCGATTTGCAGCTCTTTCATGAACCAGTAGCCGATGAAGGTGCCCAGTGTCAGCGGTAGGCAACAGACCAACACCGCGCGCCAGTCTCGATAGACGACAAACACCAACAGAGCGATCGCTGCATAGACATAAAGCATCATGGGCAGCTCGCTGCGTTCCACCTCTTCGTTGATCGCCGCAATCACGCCAGCGTTACCGGAAGCCAGGCGTATGCTCACGCCCGGCTGAATGAACTGAGAACGGAATGCCTTGGCGGCGGCAATCACGCGGTGAGTGGTCGTCGCTTTATGATCGGCTAGGAACAGATGCACCGCCGTCATGCTGCAATCGGGACGCATCATCCCTGGCACTCGAGCTACTTCGGCGGCCATCGACGAGTAGTTGGTCGGGTCGATGGGCACTGCGTTCATTTTCGGGTTGCCCTCGTTATAGCCCTCGTTAAACTGCCGCAGGCTGTTAGAGAACGAGGTGACCGACACCACACCTGGTACACCTTGCATAGCCCATACAAATCGATCCTGATACTGACCAAGGGCAACGTCTTCACAAGCGTTTGCGCCGGCGTCAGTTTGGGCTTCGAAGACCACACTGAGCCAATCCAGCCCGATGTCGTAATTGCCGGCAATGGATACCGCATCACGATTGAAGCGCGCATCCTCGCGCAGTTCAGGCGCCCCGGCCTGCAGGGAGCCAACCACCCGATCGTGGCTTTGCCAGGCCGCGGTGACAAATATCAGCACGGCCATACCCAGCACCCACCGGACGTTGTGCCATTCGGTCAATCGGGCAAAACCGCGTAACCAACGAGCCCGGCGCTGGCGAGAAATTTCCTCGGCAGCGGCGTAACCGGCATCTACCCGTAGCATTGATGCCACGATCGGCAGCATCACCAGGTTGGTGACGATCTTGAACGCCACCCCGAGCGAGGCAGTGATTGCCAGCTCCCGAACCATTGGAATCGGGATCAACAATAGCGTTACGAACGAAACAAATGCAGTGACTAACGCCAGCGTGCCGGGAATCAGCAAGCCGCTGAAACTGGCGCGTGCCGCTCCTTCCACCGACTTGCCGCAGGCGATCTCGCGAATGATGAAGTTGATTTGCTGTACGCCATGGGAGACCCCGATGGCAAACACCAGAAAGGGCACCAGCACTGCCAGCGGATCCAGTCCATAGCCGAGCAAACGCAAGGCGCCGAACTGCCAGATCAGTGACACCAGCGAGCAACCCACCGCCAGCAAGGTGAAACGAAGCGAATGGCAATACCAGTACACCGCAGCGGCCGTCAGCAGCAATGCCAATAGGCAGAACTCCAGCACCGCCGAGGCACCTACTGCAATGTCACCGATCTGCTTGGCGAAACCGATGATTTGGATCTCGAAGTCCTTATCCTTGAACTGATTGCGAATTTTCTCCTCAAGCACATGGTTGTAGGCCACATAGTCGAGGCGCTGGCCGTCAGCATCGAATTCGTTGAGATCGACAGTGATCATTGCGCTGCTTTGGTCGCGAGCGACCAGCGTTCCGATAAAGCCACCCTGCGCCGTCGAGTTGGCGATCATCGCCATGCTCGTTTCATCGAGACTTTCGGGCGTCACCGTACCCGGCACCAGCGGATCGGCACGAAAACCTTCTTCGGTGATTTCGTTGACGAACGCGTTAGGCGTCCACAACGAACGCACACTGCTGCGCGATACGTTCGGCAGGAAAATCAGCGCCTGAGTGACGTCATAAAGGCGCTTGAGCCCTGCCTGGCTCCAGATCGTCCCCTGACGAGCCTTTACCACCACGGTCAGCCGGTTCGCACCGAGCAAGTCGTTGCGATACGTCTCAAAGGTTGAGATGTACTCGTGGCCAATGGGTAGCTGCTTTTCGAATCCTGCTTCCATGCGTAACTGGACGGCAAACCAGGCCATGCCCGCTGTGAACACCGCCAAACTCAACAACGTCAGCAGGCGATGAGTGAACAACCACTGTTCGATGCGCGGCAATACACCGCGCACTTTGGTTTCCTTCATTTTCAGAGAACTATTCACGGCGTGCCTCATAGGGTTCGGGAGACCACAAGGCCGACGTAATCGCGATCACGCAGCAGTTGATCGTAAGGGGTCTTGCCGCCCATGAACTTGGCGTAGTTGGCCGAGATCTGCCAGCTCGCAGGATTGCGCACGAAGTTGAGGTACAGGTTCATACTGCTGGCATCCTCGGTGAACGTCGCCGACAGGTTGGGTGTGCGTCCCTTGATGGATTGCGAATAGAACACTCCCGGCGTCACCTGCCAGCCAGGGATCAGCGTGTTGTCATACGTCAGGCTGAAATCGAGGCTGATTCCGGAAGAGGTTTTGTTGCCCTTGGCGCTCGGCGGGATGGACGGATCCAGTTGCCAGGTATTGAGACCGGCGGCAATCGGTTCACCGGCGTACTCGTTATGCAGCCCCGGGTATTTCACGACCACGAGTTCGCTCAGCAGCGTACCGGTGCTGGCACCGGTGAGGTCGAGCAACGTCGGCGAGTTGGACGGGGTCATGCTGTAAATGCCGGTCAGGTGCCATTGCAGTTTCTTTTCATCCGTCCAGCACTTGCCACCGTTGCTGGCACAGGCGTCGATGACTGGATTAAGCGGCACCGCATCCTTTGGGCGATATGAAAGCTCCGTACCCAATGCCCAGTCGCCGACCGGCATGTTGGCACTGATGCCGTACATCATGCGGTCCTCCGGATACTTCCAGGTTTGCGCCAAAGCGAAGGTTTCCGGATCCAGTACCTGCATGCTCAACGACGGCAGTTTGTCGTGATAACGCATCACGTACAGGCCGAGGTTGAGATCGGTGTTGTCAGGCTGCCAGCGCAGCGACACCCCCCATTGGCCTCCATTGCGTGCGTCCTTTTCGTCGTAACCGTAAGCTCCCCTGCCCTCGCCCAGTGCATGGGTCGTGGACCAATAACTGCCCACGGGAGGCAGCTCGCTTTTGTTCCAGTTGAACTGCCAGTACGCCTCGATGTTGACGCCGGCACCAAGCCCTGACGCGAGGCTCAACATCGGCGCTGGCAACAGGGCTTCCTTGAGCTGGGTGCCGGGACGCGACAACGCCATGACATCGTAGGCGTTGGTATTGTTGATGCCGCCGGCAGCGAACAGGCTCTCGCCCCAGTTGATGACCTGATTACCCAGACGAGCACGAACACGCTGTTCACCGACATCGAAACTCTTGCTCACCCACAGGTCCAGCAGGCGCGCTTTGAACTCCAGATCGTCCCGGGCGCTGCTGGTGAGGCCGTCGCTCCCGACACCTTCAGGCCGGTTGGCCGATAGCGCACCGCTGGTGTCGGTCGCGGCAAAGTCGCGTATCCAACTCCCGCGTGCCATGAACGTGTAGTCCTCGGGAAATTTAAGCACCAGTTCATGGGTGCCTTTTATGTAGTTGGTGAACAGATCCCCCCGGTCGTAGTCCAAGTCGCCCTGGTCACCAATATTGGCGCTGGGAGCCAGACAACCGCTGGGAGGATTGTGACCGCCTGGACTGCTGGTGATGAGATTGCATCCGCGAGATTCGGTCCGTAACCCCATGCCCACAGCGAGAGTGGAATCGAATGAGCCTCGGATGTTTTCGGTTTCAAAAGTGAACGCCATGGCAAATGGGGTTGCACACGCGATGACAAGACCTGAGGTTTTACTGATTATTTTTTTCATGTCTGTTCCCGAAAGCCGCTGTTAGCGTTCGCTGGTGGCGCGCAGATTGTCTGAGGTGTAGAAGTCGCGTTTCAAACGAGGGTTGTTGGCGCTATCGGTGAGCCAGCGATGGTCGTTCTTGCCGGTACCAATGGAGGTCATGTCGTAGAGGTAGCGACCATCAACGAGGTTGTATTGCGCCTGGGCTTCCATATCGCAGGTGCCAGTCTCGTAGACCGGGATTGTGTAGCCTTCGCGGACTTTCCAGATTTGCCCTTGTTTGTCGTAGTCCACCGCCATCAGCGCGTTCCAGCTGTCCTCATCGATGTAAAACAGACGTTTCGGAGCCTGATGACGCATGCCCTGGCGAACGGTTGCTTCAACCACCCAGACGCGGTGCAACTCATAGCGACGCGATTCGGGGGCGATGAAGTCGCGCTTGGCCACATCCTCAATCTTCGCCGAGTTGTCGTAGGCGCCGAACGAGTTGTAGGGCACAAGCATTTCCTGCTTGCCGACCAACTTCCAGTCGAAGCGATCCATCGGACCAAAGAACACGTTGGACTCATCAATGGTGTACTGATTGTCCAGACCGATTTGCGGTGCGTCGTAGGAGTACGCCGGCATGCGACGTACCCGGCGCTGGCCCGGGAAGTAATAGAACGTAGTGGCTTGCTCGCCAGCTTTGGTCGTCACCACGCCGGCCTGCCCGGCAAGGGCTGCGGGGTCGGAGTAGCTGAAGTAGGTCGCAACTTCGAGTCGATCGAATGAAGAAAACAACGCACTGCCCTTCACGCCCCATGGTGTGTACATGAACCAGTCCGTGGAGGTTCGCAGCCAGTCTTCACTCCCTTTTCGCGGCGAAATTCCGGAAACGGTTTTCGACATATCGAAGCCGACGCCGCGATAACGCATTTTCATGTTCCACATAACCTCGGCACCCGAGGTTGGAAACGGAAATGGGATACCGGGGACGTAAGCCTCCTGCAGTGCCAGACCGTCGCCGTCGAGTTTCGCGAAACCGACATTCTTCTTCGTGTTTTCCGCGACGAAATCCGGTACGCCACAGCTGCGCCGTGTCGGATACACATCCATCCGGTACCCCGGAATCTTCTTGAACATTTCCACTTGGCCAGGGGAAAGCTTGCCGGTGTACTTCGCGACGTTGCCTGAGTCGATACTGAACAGCGGTTTATCATCCTTGAACTTCCACTGCTGACCTCGCACCTGGCCGTGGCTCCAACCGCCGCCTTGTGGTCCGGGTGGTGTCCAGGCAGGAATGACACCATCGGCGCTGGCCGCCGCCTCACCTCCCAGCGGGGTCAGTTTTGTGCCGAGCAATGCAGGATCCTTATCTGCCGCCTGCGCCGTGCAGATGAAGGTTGATGCGACGAAGGCCGCGATCAAACATCTGCGTACGACGCCTTTAGAAAGATTGTTATTGGGGCGCTCAATCACTGTGTTCATTGGAGGATCCTCGTGGGTCTTGATCGGCACCGTGGCCACTTTGACGGCAGTAACACGTTGCCTGCGCTAACCTAATCAACTGACTTGATCAATTGACCAAGTCGCTTGATCAAAGCAAGGCTGGTGCCAATGTCTGAAGCGCGGGAAATAGTCACGTTTAATCAATCGATTACAGAGACGCGGGATATATTCGAGCCACGAGAGTTTCGTTAAACATTTCCGAGTGTTTCTTCGGTTCGCACCAAATCGGGAATTTGCGAAACAGTCGTTACCAATAATGGTGCGACAGTTTCAGACCACCGTTTCTTCCCTGACGCAAGGCGATTCGTTGCTGTAGCATCCGCAAGCGTCGACAGCGCCCTTACCGATAAAGGGCGCCAGGAATATTGGAGATTGCTGACCTATGGCCAGAATGGGCGCTGAATTACGCCGGCAGGATTTCGTCGAGGCAACGATCAAAGTGATTGCCGAGCACGGTGTCGCCAATTCAACGACCCGACGGATTGCGGCGGCGGCCGGTTGTCCGTTGGCATCGTTGCATTACGTGTTCCATACCAAGAACGACCTCTTCTATGCCGTCTATGAGTCACTGTTTAACCTGCCTCATCAAGCGTTGGAACACGTCCCTGCCGGGACAACTGCCGCTGATACGACTGCCGAAGTCCTGCGACAGTTGATCACTTGGTTCATCGATCATCCGGACGCGGCCAAGGCGCAGAGTGAGTTGTTTTTTTGGGCACTGCGCAATGACCCCGAAATGGCAAGCAAGATTTACTCAGTAGCCATTGAAGCGACTGAGCAGGCACTGGAGCGAGCTGTAGGCGCAGAGCTGGGGGAAAAGTTTTTAAAGGCCGCAAGTCGGCTTCTGGTCCAACTGGTTGACGGGTTGACTATCGCGTGGTCCGCCCATGGAGACCTGCATAGATTGAGAGCCGAAACCGAGACGGCTTGCGCCGCACTGGCCCTGCTGGTGGCCAGTCACTGAGCCGATCACATGCTGCTGACCAGATGGCCTCCATCCACGGTCAGTACGCTGCCAGTCATGAATGCACCGGCGTCACTCGCTAACAGCAAAAAGGGACCGGCCAGTTCGTGTAACTGACCCAGTCGACGCATGGGCACCCTATCGCGGATGTAGCTGTTGCCCTTGTCACCCTCAAAAAAAGCTTCGTTCATTTCAGTCTTGAAATAACCTGGCGCGATGGCGTTGACCCTGATGTTGTACCGCGCCAGCTCCAGCGCCAGTGACTTGGTCAGCTGAACCACCCCGGCTTTTGCAGCGCAGTAATGGCTGTAACCGGTGCTAACGCGCAGTCCGAGTATCGAGGCCACGTTGACGATGCTGCCCTTACGTCCGGCCTTTGCCAGCCTTTGTGCAGCAACCTGGGCGACACGCCAGACGCCATCCAGATTGGTTGAAAGCATCTCACGCCACTGCTCTTCACTGATTTCGAGTGGACGCTGGCCGTTACCGATACCTGCGTTGTTGAGTACCACGTCAACCACGCCAAAATGTGCTTCGGCCGCATCGAACGCCGCTTCGACACTGTTCCGGTCAGTCACATCGAGTTCGACGGACAGCGCTTGCCCGCAATCCCATTCAATGTCCTTTGCCACCTGTGCGAGTCTTTCGACGCGTCGTGCAGTCAGCACAACCCGGGCGCCGGCATGCCCAGCGACCCTTGCCAGGTGAGCTCCAATGCCGCTGGAGGCGCCGGTGATCAATACAGTTCGGCCGGCAAGCGAAAAATTCTGAATGAAATCTTGAGTCATCAACACACCTCGAAATGAATCGCGCTGGCGCGCTCTACGGGTAACAGGTCCCTTTCTCCGAAATCGGGCGAGCATGAGGCAGATGCGTGGTCGTCCTCATGACTCGCTCTCGTCCGGAGAAAGGGAATTTTCAGAATATTTCGATGCGAGATCTGCCGGCGGCTACCAGACGTTCCAGAAGCGCCGCTGGGCGAAACCACATCTCACCGTATTCGCCAAGCGCGCTGCGATAGTGATGGATGCGGCTGAGCACCGTTTCCAGGCCCAACTGCTCGGCGTAATGCATGGGGCCTCCGAGATGCGCGGGAAAGCCATAGCCGTTGATCCACACCAGATCGATGTCGCTGGCACGCAGCGCAATACCTTCGTCCAGCAAGCGAATGCCTTCGTTGATCATTACAAACAGGCAGCGATCGTGAATTTCCAGATCTTCGATGTTGCGACGCGTAACGTTGTGTTCACGGGCAAGCTGCTCTGCCAGCATGATGACTTCCCGGTCTTCCCTTGGACTACGTCCCTCGTAGAGGTAAAAGCCACGTCCGGTCTTTTGCCCGTACCGTCCCAAGGCATACAGTTCCTCGGCAAGGCAGCAGTAGCTCTGGTCATGGGCGATGGCTTCACGATTGGCGTCGCGCATTAGAAAGCTCACATCGATACCTGCCAGATCCAGCATGCTGAATACGCCCATATTCAAATCCAGACTGGTCAGCACTGCATCAACCTGGACCGGCGTCGCCCCCTCCAGTACCAGACGGTGAGCTTCGCGGGCATAGGGTTCGAGCATGCGATTACCGATGGAGCCGGCGCTGTTACCGGAGATGACCGGAAGTTTGCCGATACGTCTGGCGATGTCCATGACAGCGGTTACGACGTCCGGCGCTGTCGTCTGACAAAGCACAATTTCCACCAATCGCATGACGTTGGCCGGACTAAAGAAATGCATGCCAATGACATCCTGCGGACGAGAGACCATCTTCGCGAGCGCATCGATATCCAGCGACGACGTATTGGTCGCAAGAATGGCACCTGGCTTACACACGCTCTCCAGAGCGAGGAACACCTGATGCTTGCTCTCCATCTTTTCGCATACCGCCTCAATGATCAGGTCGGCATCTGAAAGGTCTGCGTAGTCGAGCGTGCCAAACAGCAGTTCCATCCGCTGCTGCATTTGCACGGCACTGAGTTTTCCGCGCTTGACGCTGAGTTGATAGTTTTCACGAACACGTTTGAGACCGCGATCCAGCGTGCGCCCATCAAGATCCATCAGCGCAACGGGAATCCCTACATCGGCAAAGCTCATCGCGATGCCTCCACCCAAGGTGCCTGCACCGATCACGGCAACCTTGTTGATCTTGCGCGACGGATCAGCCGTATCGATCCGGGGCGTTCGCCGCGCGTCTTGTTCTGCGAAGAAAACATGCCGCAATGCTTTCGACTGACGTGATGCTTCAGCCTGCTTGAACAGCGTCAATTCCCGCACCAGTCCCTCTTCCAACGGCAACAGGCAGGCGGCCTCCAGCGCAGAAAGCACCAACCTGGGCGCCAGTCGACTTTTCCAGCGCGGCTCATGCTCCACGCGATAACGCGCCAGGAAATCATCGGGCAAGTCCTCGGCGGGGTTTGGCCATGCTTCGGCTGGCCGCGCAGGAGCACAACATTCGATCAACTCATTGGCATAAGCGCGCGCCTCTTCCAGCAACTGTTCGGTGCTGGAGGAGATACGGTCAAGAATGCCGAGCATTCGAGCACGCTCGGCATCGATCTGCTCACCTGAAAGAATGAGGTTCAAAGCCGATTCGGCGCCTATCAGCCTGGGCAAGCGTTGCGTACCGCCGGCGCCAGGCATCAGACCAAGATTGATTTCCGACAACCCTAGCCGTGCATCTGGCGCACCAATCCGGTATCCGCAGGCCAGGGCCAGCTCTAGCCCTCCTCCTAACGCAAACGTACCGATCGCCGCAATCAGTGGTTTATGAAGCGCGCTCAAGCGAGTCAGGATGCCAGGCAAGTCAGGTTCAGCGAAGCACGCTTCGGTCCCGAATTCTTTGATGTCGGTACCAGCACTGAACAGTCCCTGCACCCCATAGAGAATGACGGCACCCACCGCTATGTCCGTAGCGGCACGCTCACAGGCATCAATGAGGGCTGCACGTAGGGTCTGGTCGAGTGCGTTGACCGGCGCACGGTCAAGACCGATCAGCGCCAGGCCATCTACGACGCGGTAATGGATCAGGTCACACATGGAGTGTCCCTTACTGACGTATTCAGGGTGTTGAGAGGGCGTGATTGAAGATCGAATATCCGCGGCGTTTTAAAATTTCCGGAAAACATCACCGATGCTGGCAACGGGATAGGCTGGCTGCGACTGTGCTGTCGGGTTCCAGCTGACCGGGCTGAACACACCGTATGAGCCCACTGAGTAGAAGCTATGAATCGAGTAGATGGCGAGGGAGACGAGAGTCAGGGCCAGGCAGGAAAATAGAATCGGGCGCATCGCAAACCTCCGTCATCTGGCGGGAGCCAAATGCAGTGTCTTTTGTTATTGAGGGTTTCGATTCTGGATAACGACCGATGCAAAAGCTTGGCAGATCACGCCAGGTATTTTGCAGTTCATGACATGCAAATACCCCGAAATCCGTTCAGCTTTGTGAGCCGGGCGTTGAGCTTATTTCGTCTCAGATGAAGTAAGTTGCTCAAGTTCTGTGGTTTTCATTGCAGTAATGAGCTTTTCCTGCACAATTCCGAGGACTGAAATACGATTCGAGACCGACTGATGTCCCTGACTCCTCAAGACGAACGACTCATCAAGGCGCTTGCCCTGGCCATCGTTGATCGCCCCCGTGCGACGCTCAAGGAACTGGCTGAAGCGGCAGGCGTGAGCAAGGCTACGCTGCATCGCTTTTGCGGCACCCGCGACAACTTGGTGCAGATAATGGAAAGCCACGGTGAGACGGTGCTGAACCAGATCACCACCACAACCGACCTGCTGCACGGAGAGCCGGTGCAGGCGTTGCGCAGTTTGATCAATGAGCATTTGGCGCATCGTGAAATGCTGGTTTTCCTGCTCTTTCAGTACCGACCCGACACTTTTCCAGTCAACGGTGAGGGCGACCGTTGGCAATCTTATGCCGATGCCCTGGATGCTTTTTTTCTGCGCGGCCAGCAATTGGGCGCATTTCGCATCGATATCACGGCAGCCGTTTTCACAGAGCTGTTCCTGACCATGATCTTCGGAATGGTCGATGCCGAGCGCCGTGGGCGCGCGGCCAGCGCCAACTCGGCCAATGTGCTGGAACAGATGTTCCTGCACGGTGCCGCTAACGTAAAACCCCAATAATCCACACTCTATCCTCCTGCAAAAAAGCCCCGTGACCTCTCGGTCTACGGGGCAAAAGGTTGGATGCGCCAACCCAAAGGAGCTCTTGCCAGGATTTATCTGACGTTTGTTTGTGATGACCATCCTCCACCCAGCGAACGGAACAGATCGACCAGGGCAATCTGGCGCTGAGTGCTGACTTCGATAAACGCCGTTTCGTTGACGAAACTGGTGCGCTGGGCATCGAGATAACGCAGGTGGCTGTCGATACCGCCTTCATAACGGGCCTTGGCCAGACTCAGGGTTTCAGTGCTGGTGTTGGCCAGTGCGCGGCGCGCGGCTTCCTCCCGGCGCAAGGTGTCGGTGGCGGCCAATGCATCGGCGACCTCGCGGAACGCCGTCTGAATCGTGCCTTCATAGGCCGCCACGGCTGAATCCTTGCGGGCTTCGGCCAGACTCAGCCCGGCACTGTTGCGACCGGCATCGAACAACGGCAGCGAAAGGTTCGGCACGAAACTCCAGGAGCGCGAGCCACCGTCGAACAGACCGGACATCTGCGCGCTGGAAGTACCAAAGCTGCCGGTCAGGCTGATACGCGGAAAGAACGCCGCCCGTGCCGCGCCGATGTCGGCATTGCGCGCTTGCAGTCGATGCTCGGCCGCAAGAATGTCCGGCCGGCGCTCGATCAGCGTCGAGGTGGTATCCGGGGCGATGTCCTGCACCAGCATCGGCTGCGTCGTCAGCCGCTCGGGAATCACTTTCCCTGCATCCTTTGTCCCCAGCAGCAAAACCAGCGCGTTGAACGCCTGCTGCTTCTCGCGCAGATTGCGTTCCTGCTCGGCCCGCGCCTGCTCCACCAGCCCCAGTGCTTCCTGATAATCCAGCGCAGTCGCCGTGCCGCTGGAGCGGCGCTGGCTGATCAGCGCGAACGAGTATTCGCGGCTGCTCAGGGTTTGTTGAGTCAAATCCAGACGACGCTGGGCGCCGTCATGAACCAGATAGGCCTGACTGACTTCGGCGATCAGCGCGATCTGCGCGGCGCGGGCGGCTTCTTCGGTAGCCAGATATTCCTGCAGCGCAGAGTCGCTGAGGCTTTTGACCCGGCCAAACAGATCCAGCTCGTATTCGGGCAGCGACAGGCCGACTTGATACTGGCTGGCCACCCCTGCCCGGCCGTCGCTGGCCAAGTCCGACGGCAAGCGCTGGCGATTGCCGGACGCGCTTGCATTCAGCCCGGGAACCCGATCAGCCCGCTGAATTCGGTACTGCGCCCGAGCCTGCTCGATGTCCAGAAGGGTCTGGCGCAATGAGCGATTGTTATCCAGCGCAACCTCCACCAGACGGCGCAGATCGGGATCGACGATGAACGCCTGCCACGCCAATTGGTTGATCGGAGCGCCTTGTTTCAGCGACTCGCCCGCCCAGTTGTCCGCGACCGGTGCAACGGGCCGCTCATAGGTCGGCGCCAACGAGCAACCGGCCAGCAGCATGGCGATCACCAGCGTAGAAAATCCTGAAATACGCATGTGTCACTCCTGAGTCAAAGCGGGTTGTTCAATGGGCGCAGGTTTACTGCGCAGCATCGACAGCACCCAGACAAAACAGATCGGTACAAACAACACCCCCAGCAGCGTCGCGCTGAGCATGCCGCCGATCACCCCGGTACCGATCGCCCGCTGACTTGCGGCACCTGCCCCGGTCGCCAGTGCCAGCGGCACTACGCCGAGAATGAACGCCATAGACGTCATCACGATTGGCCGGAAGCGCAGCCGTGCGGCCTCGATCGCGGCGTCGCGCAGGCTGTAACCTTTCTCCCAAAGCTCCTTGGCGAACTCGACGATCAGAATCGCGTTTTTCGCCGCCAGACCGATGATGGTGATCAAACCGACCTTGAAGTACACGTCGTTGGGCATGCCGGCGACCATCACCGCGAGCACCGCACCGATGGCGCCGATCGGCACGATCAGCATTACGGTCAGCGGAATCGCCCAGCTCTCGTACAGCGCCACCAGCAGCAGGAACACCACCAGAATGGCCAGCGCGAACAGCTGCGTGGCCTGACCGCTGGAGACCTTCTCCTGATAGGACAGACCGGTCCACTCGTAGCTGAAGCCGGCCGGCAATTGCGCAGCGATACGCTCCATTTCCGCCATGGCTTCACCGGTGCTGTAGCCCGGCCCCGCATCACCGACGATGCGCACCGACGGATAACCGTTGTAGCGCACCACCTGCACCGGACCTTCCTCCCAATGCGTGGTGACGAAAGCACTGAGCGGCACCAGATCACCCGCGGTGTTGTGTACATAAAGCTTGAGCACGCTTTCCGGAGTCATCCGGTCGCCCTGCTCGGCCTGCACCACCACGCGCTGCTGGCGGCCGGCGTTGGTGAAGTCGTTGATCACCTCCGAACCAAACGCGGCAGACAACGCACTGCTGATTGATTCAAAACTCACCCCCAGGGTGCGTGCCTTGTCACGGTCGATCACCACGCGCAATTGCGGCGACTCGGCCAGGCCTTCCATCATGGCGTAGAGGATTTTCGGGTTGCCGTTGGCCTGACCGAGCACCTGGTCACGGGCAGCGAGCAATGCTTCGCGGCCCAGACCGGCACGATCCTGCAGGCGCAAGGCGAAACCACCGGAGTTGCCCAGCCCGTCAATCGGCGGCGGTGGCACGGCCATCACCGCACCGTCGTTGGTCACGGCAAATTGCTCGTTCAGCGCATTGACTTCCGCCATGGCCGATTGATCTTCGCCACGCTCCGACCAGTCCTTGAACACCGGGAATGCCAGCGCTGCGTTATCGCCCATCCCGGAAAAGCTGAAGCCGGACACCAGGAACGTCGACTGAACCCCGTCGCGGGTAGCCAGGTAGCGCTCCAGTTGTTCGCCGGTCGCTTCGGTACGGGTGCGAGTCGCGCCCGGTGGCAACTGGACGTCGACGATCATGTAGCCCTGATCCTCCACCGGCACGAAGGATTCCGGCAGGCGCAGGTAGAAGAAGCCGAGCATGGCGATAATGCCCAAATACACCAACATCATCCGGCCGGCGCGCGCCACCAGCCCGTTGTTCAGCACCGAATAGCGATCGGTGAGCTTGGCGAAGCCACGGTTGAAGGCGCCGAAGAAGCCGCGCTTTTCATGGTGCCCTTGTGGAATCGGCTTGAGCAGCGTGGCGCATAGCGCCGGGGTGAACGTCAGGGCAAGGAAACCGGAGAACAGAATCGACACCGCCAGCGATACCGAGAACTGCTGGTAGATCACACCGACCGAGCCGGACATGAACGCCAGCGGCATGAACACCGCCGATAACACCAGGGTGATACCGATGATCGCGCCCGATACCTGCCCCATGGCTTTCACCGTGGCATCGACCGGCGACAAGCCCTCCTCGGCCATGATCCGCTCGACGTTCTCCACCACAACAATTGCGTCGTCCACCAGAATGCCGATGGCGAGCACCATGCCGAACATGGTCATCATGTTCACCGAGAAGCCCATCAGGTACATCATCATCAGCGTGCCCAACAGACACACTGGAACCACGATCGACGGAATCAGGGTGTAGCGGATGTTCTGCAGGAACAGGAACATCACCAGAAATACCAGGACCATCGCTTCGATCAGGGTATGAATCACCTTCTCGATCGCGACATCAACGAAACGCGAGGTGTCGTAAGGAACGGAATATTCCACGTCATCCGGGAAGTACGCCGACAGTTCGGCCAGGCGCTGCTTGACTGCGGTTGCGGTCTGGATTGCGTTGGCGCCGGGCGACAACTGGATCGCCGCTGCCACGGCAGGTCTGCCATTGAGACGCGAGTTGAAGTTGTAACTTTCCTGACCGATTTCCACGCGGGCGACGTCGCCCAGTTTGACCGTGGAACCGTCCTCGTTGGCACGCAGGACAATGCGTGAGAATTCTTCCGGATTGTCCAGCGTACCTTTCACCGCCAGGGTGGCGGTCAGTTCCTGCTGGCTGCTGGTCGGCGTACTGCCGAAGCTGCCGGCCGGCACTTGTACGTTCTGGCCGCGGATGGCCGCGCTGACGTCGTCGATGGACAGCCCGTAGCCCACCAGTTTCTGTGGGTCGAGCCAGACGCGCATCGCCGCTTCGGAGGAGAAGAACTGCAGCTTGCCGACACCCGGAACCCGGCGCAGCTCGTTGTTGATATTGCGCGCGGCGTAGTCGCCCAGTGCGGTGGTGTCGCTGTGCTGGGTGCCCTCCTTATAGTTCAGCGCATAGATCAGCAAGAACCCGGCACTGGTCTGCTCCACTTCCAGACCTTGGGTGAGCACGGCTTGCGGCATCCGCGCTTCAGCTTTTTTCAGACGGTTTTGCACGTCAACCTGAGCGAGCTGCGGGTCGGTGCCCGGCTGGAACGTCACCGCAATTTCGGCGATGCCGTTGGAGTTGTTGGTCGACTCGAAATACAGCAGATTCTTCGCACCGTTGAGCGACTCTTCGATCACGCTGGTGACCGAGTCCACCAGCACCTTCGCGGAGGCGCCGGGATAGGTTGCCGTCACCTTGATCTGCGGCGGCGCGACGTTGGGGTATTGCGCCACCGGCAGCATCGGAATGACCAGCAGACCGGCCAGAGAGATGAACAACGCCACTACCCAGGCGAAGTTCGGGCGTTTGATGAAAAACTGAGACATCGGAATATCCTCGCGGCGACGGCGCCCTTACTGTTTCGACTCAGGCGTCAGCGCCTGGGCTTGAGGCTGAGCAGGCGCGACCTTGGCGCCTGCCTGCAGGCCACTCAGGCCGCTGACAATCACCTGATCGCCAGCCTTCAGGCCTTCACTGATCTGCCAGCGCGAACCCTGCATGGAACCGGTCACCACAGTGCGCGCTTCGGCGCGGCCGTCGGCGCCGACCACCATGACTTGCGCCCCGCCATCGCTGCCGCGCTGCACCGAGCGCTGTGGCACGAGAATGGCCTGATTGTCGGTGCCTTGAGGTGTGCGCACGCGCACGAACATGCCCGGCAGCAACACACCGTCACTGTTGGCGAACTTGCCACGCAACGACACCTGGCCGGTGCCACGGTCAACGGCGACATCGGTAAACATCAGGGCGCCCTGACGCTCGTAAGCAGTGCCGTCGACACGAATCGACAACGCCTTGTTGTCGTCGGCGGAGAGTTTGCCGCCCTTGAGTGATTCGCGCAGACGCAGCGCGTCAGCGGCCGATTGGGTGAAGTCGACATACACCGGATCCAGCTGCTGAATCCGCGCCATCAACGTTGCGTCACCCTGACCGACCAAGGCACCTTCTGTGACCAGTGCGCGGCCGACACGCCCGGAAATCGGCGCGGTCACCGAGGCATAACCCAGGTTCAACCGGGCGCTTTGCAGATCAGCCTGGGCTGAACGCGTGGCCGCCTGAGCACTGCGCAAATCGGCCATGGCGCTGTCGTAGTCCTGCTGGCTGACCGCTTCGATCTTCACCAACGGTTCATAACGCTTGACCCGCGCCTGAGCCTCAAGGGCAACGGATTGCGCACGGGCCAGTTCACCCTCGGCGCGAGACAAGGCTGCTTTCAGCGGTGCCGGGTCGATCTGGAACAGCAGGTCGCCGGCTTTGACATCAGCGCCCTCTTCAAAACGCTTCTGCATCACGATGCCCGGCACCCGCGCACGCACTTCCGCAACGCGCATCGGTTCCACCCGGCCCGGCAGCTCTGACGTCAGTGCCAGTGGCTCAGTCTTCACTGCAAGCACCTCTACCGGACGCGCCACTTCAGCCATATCCGCCTGTTCATTCGCTGGTCCACACCCGGCCAGCGCAATGGCAACTGCCAACGACCCCGCCATCCCTACTGCACGCAAATTGCCCATAACTCACCCGAGGCTTGATTGAATTTGGTGCGAATGCTACTTTTCAAATCCTAATGAGTCAATAATGTCTCATCTGAGAAATATATGAATCTTACATTACGGTCGCTTGAGGCTTGGTGATGAACCTGATTTTCCATGAAGAACACCTGCTCAAATCGTTGACCGTGGCGGTCGTCAACCGGCCGAGGGCAACCATGAAAGAGCTGGCGCAATTGGCAGGCGTGAGCAAGGCCACCCTGCACCGCTATTGCGGGACACGGGAAAACCTGGTGCAAAAACTGGAAGAACACGCCGAAGCAACGCTCAATTTGATTATCCGCCGTGCCGGTTTGCAGCATTTGCAGGCGCTGGACGCGTTACGTCGATTGATCCGCGAACACCTCGCCCATCGCGAGTTGTTGGCGTTTCTGATGGCACATTACCGCCCCGACTTTCTCGATTTCGAACGGGGCGACACACGCTGGCAGTTTTACCTGGAGGCGCTGGACGGATTTTTTCTGAGAGGCCAGCAACAAGGGTTGTTTCGCATCGACATCACCGCCGCGATTTTCACCGAGCTGTTCATCACTCTGGTGTATGGCCTGGTGGATGCCGAACAGCGCGGGCGAGCCGCCAACGCCGATTCGGCACGCACCCTTGAGCAAATGTTCCTGCATGGCGCGCTGGCCGGTGGTCAATCGCGCGAGGACGCCTGCTTGCCGGAAAAAATGCTCTAACGCTCAAAAATGGGTGAAGGCATCACTGATGCTGGCGACCGGAGGGTGACTGGAATGATGGACAACGGTGTGGCCAGCTGGCCGGTGCTGCGAATACAGCGCACCCGAAACCAATGCGACCGCGAGCAAAGCAAACAGGAACCGACGCATCGAACACCTCCATCGTCCGGCCGCGGGCCGAACGCAGTTTTATTGTTATGGGTGCTTCGAGTCTGGCCCTCCGAGCGAGGTGAAAGCTTTGCAGATCGCGCCAGCGATTTTGCAAATCGTGCCAGTTCTTTCCGGCCAGCGGCGGCCGGTCATTCTGAGGGTTGAGCGGATGTCCACGGTTCGAGGTACTGCGCTGTTGGGGTTCAAGGCGTTTTGTGCCAGTCAGGGCATCGACCCGGCTTCGGCGCTGGCCGCGGTTGAGCTGCCTGAAGACCCTCTGGATGCTCGACTGTCCGGCGCGCAGTTCAATGCCTTGATTGACTTGTGCGCCCAGCGCTCGCACAACCCGCTATTCGGCGTGCAGTTCGGCTTGCGCCAGGGCACGCAAAGTCTCGGCACCCTGCTTTACGCCATGCGCAGTTCAGGCACGGTCGGCGAGGCGCTGAACCTGCTGACACGTTATTTCCATATCCATAGCGACGGCGCGCTCGTGCAGCTTGAGCGTCAGGCCGGTAACGCCCTGCTGCTATACGACGTCACGGATGGCACCTTTATTTCGGTCCGCCAGACCGTGGAACTGGCGATGGGTATCGCCAGTTGCCTGCTGCGCGAACTGCTCGGGCACGCCTGGCAACCAAAATCGCTGCTGTTGCGCCACAGTGCTCCGGCCAACCGCCTGGCCTATCGCGCCTTGCTCGGGGTAGCGCCGCGTTTCGACAGCCCGGTCAATGCCTGGGTGTTTGATGAGTCATTACTGACGACACCGCTGAGCACGACAGACGCCAGATACCAACAATTGGCCCGGCAACATATCGACGAACTGGCCCGCGTGACGCTGGAGGAATTGCCGTCTTACCTACAAAAAAGGCTGCGCAATGAACTGGCCCACGGCCCGGTCACGCTGCGCGACATGGCCGAGTACATGATGATCAGTCCACGCACCTTGCAGCGCTATCTTCGAGCGCAGGGCTCTGGATTTCAGGCGCTGCTGGACCAGACACGCCGGTCGATGGCCGCGCGCTACCTCTGCGATTCTTCGCTCAGCCTGACGCAAGTGGCGGGTCTGTTGGGTTACGCCGACCTGAGCGCGTTTTCCCGGGCATTCACGCGCTGGAACGGGGTCAGCCCGCAGCAGTGGAAACAACGCATGCAACACTTACCTCGGTAAATCGACATGGCTTGCAACCCGTTCATTCGCGCCATCAGCCTGACAGGTTTCGATCCATTTGCCCGGCGTCAGGGACTGGAGCCGAACCGGATGCTGCGCCAAGCGTGTCTGTCCGTAGCGTCACTGCAGCGCCCGGAAGACATCCTGTCCTTTCGCAATTACTGCCGCTTGTTGACACTGTGCCGGCAGCGCTCGAACAACGCATTGTTCGGTTTGGAGTTCGGCCTCCATCAGGGAGTCGACGTCTTCGGTGACATGTTTTTCCTGATTCACAACACCCGTACCGTCGGCGACGCGCTGCGCGAACTGCGCGCCAATTTCGCCATGTACAACGGCGCGGCGCATCTCTATCTGGAGGTGGCCGACGGCATCGCGTTACTGGGTTATCGAGCCGATGAGCAGGAGATCGACGGCCTCGCTCAGGCCGAAGAGCTGGCGTGCGGGGTCGGTCTGCGCCTGATGCAAACCCTGGCCAGTGCACCATGGCAACCCGAGGCAATCATGCTCCGCCATGCGCCTTTGGCGGATGAAGGCCTCTATCGGCAGGCGCTAAACATCACGCCGACGTTTTCAGCCGCCCACACGGGATTGCTCTTCAATGCCAGTGTGCTCGCGCAGCCGCTGGATTGCGCCAGTGAAGCCTTGCATCAGCTCATCGCTGAACATTTGGCAGGTATTGAACGTCTGTCCACCGATGCCATGCCGGGATACGTCAGGCAATTGCTGCGCAATCTGTTGCCCAGCGGACGCGCGACGATCGACAGAGTGGCCGATTGCATGGCCGTCACCCCGAGATCCTTGCAGCGCCACCTGGCTGAGGAAAACACCTCTTTTCAGCAGTTGCTGGACGAGACGCGCCAGCAATTGGTGCGCAAATACCTGCAGGTCCCGACGATCAGTCTGCCGCAGGTAGCGCACCTGCTGGGCTACGCCGATGTCAGTACATTCTCGCGGGCTTTTCATCGATGGTTTGGGGTGTCGGTGCTGGAGTGGTGCAGGCAATTCGGTGTGAACAGACAGCCCTTGCTGCTTCGAAATCGAGTGAAAGAGCGACCTTGAGCGTATTGAAACTGGAACTGTTTCGTATTGGAAGTCAGCACTTGTAGCAAGTTGATTGCAGTTAGGAGGAGTTATCGGCAAAAAATGGACGCTTGTGACAGGAAGCAATTGGACACGAGCCACCGTTGAGAATGTACCGCATCCGACCAACAGTCGCCCTTTCTCCTGGGAGAAGCTATCGGCCAATAGCGGCCTCCGGCAGCAACCGACCAAAAGCTGCCACGGTAACGGGTAGAAAGCGGGTAGAAAGCGGCAAAAAATAGTCGTTGGAGGAATGTCAACACGAAGTCGATGTCCATTTCATCGACCGCCGGAGGCGGCCGTTATGACACTCGCTGGTTTTGGCCCTAGTGACGTGAAGCTTGATGAAATAGCTTATTGGAAACGTTAGATAATTAGGAATATTCTCTGAACGCACTCATTTGAACCGCAGATCTATGACCAGCCAAGAGTTCTCTCAAGACATTAATGCTATCCACCGCATCAAAGCTGTGCCGGTGATATTGAGCATGGTCAAGCACGTCACTGGAATGCGGTTCGCCGCTGTCGCCAGGGTCACTGAAAAAAACTGGGTGGCGTGCGCAGTAGATGACTCCATTGAGTTCGGCTTGAAACCTGGCGACGAGCTGGTGCTTGAGTCAACGATCTGCCATGAAATTCGGCAGCACAGAAAACCGGTCATTTTTGGCCACGCCAGTGAACATCCCGTTTTTTCCCTGCATCACACGCCCAGTACCTATGGATTGGAAAGCTATATTTCTATTCCGATCATAAAGGCAAACGGCGAGTTTTTTGGGACACTGTGTGCCATCGACTCTGTGCCTGCTCATCTCGATGACCCGGCCATTGCCAACACACTTACGCTTTTCGCCCAATTGATAGCGTTGAGCCTCGATGCCCAGAATAATCTCGAGATTGCCCAAGCGGAGTTAGTTAATGCCCAGGAGCACGGAAGGTTGCGCGAGCAATTCGTCGCCGTACTCGGGCATGATCTGCGCACGCCATTGAGCGCCATTCGTATGAGCGCCGATCTGCTGGAAACCAAAACAACGGACAAAAGATCGCTTAGCTTAATTTCAGCCATTCGTACTAGCTCCACACGCATGGGAAACCTGATCGAAAACGTGCTGGATTTTGCACGGGGTCGAATGGGGAGCGGAATTCCAATCAAACGCCAACTTGTCGATGATCTGGGCAACACACTACGTTTGACTCTGAATGAGGTTCAAATCTCGCACCCTCGAGCTACATTTATTGAGTTGGTAGACATACCGGCCGGTGTCTATTGTGACCCTCTGCGTATCAGCCAGTTGCTTTCCAACTTGTTGGGAAACGCAGTCACCCACGGCTCATTAGCGTCGCCTATCACTGTTAAGGCCGACACTGAAGTGGACGAAATTGTTATATCTGTGACCAACCAAGGCCCCCCGATACCGCCGCACTTGTCGCCCTTGCTGTTTGAACCTTTCACCCGATCGGAGGCTGGACAACGTGGTGAAGGCTTGGGCTTGGGACTCTATATCGCCTCCCAAATTACCACTGCGCACGGAGGCAACCTGAGCGTGGTGTCCACACTCGAATCGGGAACTTGTTTCGTAGCAAGATTTCCCGCTCGTCTTAAATGTGCCTAAACAACGATCTTCATCCTTCAGATCATTGTTGAAGACGGTTAGGTCTTGATTCGGTTTCTCGCTCAGGTTCGATGGTGCTCACGAAAGCAAGATTTTATTCTGTTGGATTTAATTATAGATGAAATTATATTTCATAATGTAGCTACCTATTTTATTCGTGCGGGCACTCACCCACACGAACTGCATTCCCTGTTGTATATTTTTATCCAAATCCATTTTGTTCGTGCAAAGCTCAATCCAGCGATTTGTACTTTGATCCTCGATCCATAGACCTGCCTCGCAACGACCAAACTTACCCCTGGGAGGTCCGGGGTATCTCAGCTCATATGAAGATTTATAACTAACAATCTCGCCGGGCAAAAGATAGGCCGCGGTGGCATAACCATTCAGAGATAGAATAAATCCTAAACAGAACCATCCAGTGAAAGAGTTTAGAGCCTGTACTGCTGTCTTGCGCCCAGGCCGCTGGTAGAATGTTCGAATTGCAGCGGTAAGCCCAGTAATGGAGCTGATCAACAGGTATGTACTCCATTCGGGGATCTCGGGCATCAAAACTGTTCTTGCTGAAATTTTAGAAGCCCAACCTACATAATAAAGCCATGCGCCAAAAAGCAAAAATACTACCACTGTTAGAACTATTCTTTTTGATTTGCTTTCGGGTGAACTAGGTTCCATAAGCAGCTCTTGGGGGGGCATTAATTGTCGGAGGCAAAAATTTAAGTGGTGACGTCAGCGCGGGAAGGAAGAAGCTCATAAGTCAAGCCTGCCTCATAAAACACCGTTCGCCACTCTAGAAAACCCGGACGGTATTCGCACAGAAGACGAACGATCTGCCCATCCTCTCCGACATAGACTTCTTCCACCAAAGCGATATCTCCTGGCGCTGCCTCGCGGGAGTTAATCCAATCAGTTAAAACTATTTTCGCTTGGTCAGCGCTGATTAGTTTTATGAAATCGCCTTTAGACAGTGCCATGTACCTTCGCCTGGATTTTTACTGATAACAAGTACATGAGCCTATCGGCTTTTTAAGACAAAGTCCTTCTTTTAGTCCAAAGGCTTCCTTTAGACGATGTCCGCTTCTGGCTGTGGATTCAACCGGTCGACGCAACAGATTGGCTAAATCGTTCTGCCGGTGTTTCGTAGTCTAGCGTTTTCCGAGGGCGGCTATTTAGCTGCCTTGCCACTTCATTGAGCGTGGCTTGCGAGTGCTCCGCAAGGTCGGTTCCTTTCAGGAAGTACTGCCTTAACAACCCGTTGGTGTTCTCATTTGATCCTCGTTGCCAAGGACGATGAGGATCGCAGAAGTAGACCTTGATGTCGGTAGCCACCGTAAAGCGTTTATGGTCAGCCATCTCTTTGCCGCGATCCCAGGTCAGCGATTTGTAGAGTTCTTGGGGCAAGTTACGGGCGTTTTCAATTAGGGCGCTGATGACCGTCTCGCTATCCTTTCCGTCCAATTTCACCAGCATTACGTAGCGGGTATGTCGCTCAACAAGAGTGGCAATTTGGCTGTTCCTGCTACCGCACAGCAGGTCGCCTTCCCAGTGACCCGGAACCGCCCGATCCTTAGCCGCGGCTGGGCGTTCGCGGATCGATACCGCGTCAGTAATTCGACCGTGATTTTCTTTCTTCTGCGTGTGATGGCGCGAGCGACGCATGGCCCGCGTGCGCCGTAAATGCTCAAGCAACTCCTTCTTCAGAGCCCCGCGAGCCTGTATGAAGAGCGTGCGATAGATCGTTTCGTGTGACACCTGATAGCTCGCATCGTCCGGGTAGGTACGCTTCAACCAACCGGCAATTTGTTCCGGAGACCACTGTAATTGAAGCTTGTCTGCAACAATTTGCGCCACTGTTCGGTTCTCAACAAGCTTGCAAACCTTAGGTCGATGCGCGCGATCCCAGGCAGCCTGATCAGCTTGATTAGCCCGGTAGCATCCTTGGCCACCGTTGCGTCTGATCTCCCGACTGATCGTAGAGGCTGCTCGCCCTAGCAGCGCGGCCATGGAGCGGATCGAGTTTCCTGCCACCACTGCACGCGAAATCTCTTCGCGCTCAGCCAACGTCAGCGCCAATCTGGATCTGCGGCGTACAGAGGGTCTGATACCGCCTGTTTCCGCCAAAATGCGCTGTATCGATGAATGGTTTCGATCAAATAGTTGGGCTATGTGCTGGAGAGAGTCGCCTTTCTGCCAGTGATCCCACATCAGTTTTTTCTGGATTTCGGTGTAATAGATTCGAGGTCTCTGCTTCATCTGCAACACTCCTTCTGCTTACACAGAATTTAGTTGTGTTGCGTCGACCGGTTGAATCCACAGCCAGAAGCGGACGTTCAATTTATTCCGCTCCCGACCAACATTCGTTCAGACTAGGCGGTAGTAAACAACAGTTCAACCTATCCGTCTGAAGTGCCAAATAGCCTAAGCATTAGTGCAGCATAGAGAATTGGCGTACGGGGCATGGCATTGGAAGAAACCCGCTCAGGCTGTCATGGCACGATTGGTGGCAACTATTTGCTCGTGCGTAAACTGACTCCCGGGAGCCATAAACCTGGCGATCAGTGCGTCGCGGTTTTGAGGCGCCCGTACCTTGTCTGCCGCGTTCAGCGCCAATTTCAATTCCGGCAATGTCAATTCGGTACAGTACGCTGGTGTACCTGGTTGCTGGCGCCACGATTCTTCAAGGCTGCCAGCGGCAAGCGCGATAAAGCCAGTATCCTCAACAAGATCCTGCGCGATGGTTTCCGCGTATGTGTTTCCTCCAGCCACAGGTATGGCGAGGCGCGTTGGGGAGCCGACCGGCTGACCTTTGTCTGCGAGGGTCGCGGCGAGGACGGCGTTCCACGCCTTAACAACCGGGTGGCCAATCTGCTCACTTACCCAGATGCTTTCTGGCATGCCATCTTCGACCTCCTTGATTACCCCGTCACGCCCCGGATAATAATTTGATGTATCAATGACAACTGTCTTCTCCGGCACCTTGCTCATGATCGGTTCGAGATCAGGATAATTTGCAAAGGGAATCGAGAGGATAATCACCTCTACCCCGGAAACCGCTTCTTCCCTGGTCACCGCATGCACGCCGATTTCATTGGCAAGGCTTTGAATGCTCTGAGGGCCTTTCGAATTCGCCAGTTTAACTTCGTGTCCACATGCAGCGAGCTTTCGGGCCAAAGTAGAGCCAATGTTACCTGCGCCAATAATTCCGATTTTCATTTAAATAACTCCTCGCACTCATGTGAAATTGAAAAAAGTTCTGGCCGAGTACTGTTTGATTGGTTTGTATTCGACTATCAAGCACCATCAGAAAAAACACGGCGCGCTTATTTTATTAAAAAGCATATGCGCCTGAGACATTGTTAGTCTGCATAATGATTTAGAAACTTGATATGCATGGCGACCTTGCAGATCGTCATCCATGTGTCATCATAACGAGCTCACGCATAAATTAGCTTGGAAAGCTGAACAATGTAGTTGCGGCTTGGGTTTGTTCCAATATTGCCGAATCTCTCGTTATATACCGAAAAGAAGAGATCTTGGCGCTTTCGCGAGCGCGCCAGATCCGCGTCAGCCAGTGCCTGGGGCAGAGACTCAAGCGTCACCTCAGTGCAATAGCAGGGCGTGCCGCACTGTTGCTTCCAGGATTCAGCCAACGAACCAGCATAGTAGGCGTCGAATCCGGAATCCTCGACGAGTGCCATTGTCACAACGCGGTCATGATCACGATCAGCCGCGACAGGGACGGCAATGCGCTCCGGATCGCCAGCTGGCCTGCCAGCTTCATTTAGCGAGGCGGAGTAAATTGTATTCCAGGCTTTTGCGAGGGGACGGCCAACTTGTTCGGATGCCCATACACTGTCGGGCTGCCCATTCTCGATTGCATCCAATCGATCGTCCCGCGCAGGTATATAGTTGGATGTGTCGATGATCACGCTGTCTTCAGGAAGGCCTTCGAGAAGCGCTTTAAGATCTGGAATTCGTACAAAAGGTATCGAGAGAATTACGACGTCAGCACCCACCAAAGCCTCTTCTTTCGTGACTGCAATTGCACCCGTGGAGAGCACGTCAGGATCAATTGTATGCGGCCCGCGTGAATTTGAAACTCTTACTGTATGGCCAGCAGTGCTTAGCAGTCTTGCAAGCGTTCCCCCGATAAATCCGCTACCGATAATTCCGACGTTCATAGAGATTCCTCATCTTTGGAGCTGGATGTTCACAACATAAGCCTCAGCGAGTGCTAACAAACAGAGCCTCTCCCTACACGATCTGTTCTACAAATGCATCGCGGCTCGGAGAGCCGGTGTTTCATTTGTTTGTGGCATCACCTTAAAAGCTATGCCTCTGTCAGCTGCTTCTGAGGCAGGTATTAACTGATAGCCGGTCGCGCTAAACCCTCAAGCGTGCGATGAAGCTCCTGAAGGTCTTCGGGCGTGAGCTGGCACGCCGTTCTGATCTTGTCAGTGATGCTACGAAGTTCATCCTCCATGCCGCGGGCAGACGCCGTGAGGTCTATAAGCACTCGGCGTTCATCGACGGCATCACGTGTGCGTGTAATCACCCCGGCAGCTTCCAGCCTTTTGAGTAACGGTGTAAGCGTGCCGGTCTCCATGTCGAGACGTTCACACAAGTCGCTCACAGATCGAGGCGACCCGTTCAAGAGCTCAAGCGTGACCAGGTACTGCGAAAAAGTTAGGCCCAGTGGTTCGAGGAACGGCTTGTGCAATCGAACCATC
The DNA here is from genome assembly GCF_030209075.1 of Pseudomonas sp. lyk4-R2A-10. Taxonomy (NCBI): domain Bacteria; kingdom Pseudomonadati; phylum Pseudomonadota; class Gammaproteobacteria; order Pseudomonadales; family Pseudomonadaceae; genus Pseudomonas; species Pseudomonas sp. lyk4-R2A-10. Next base: position 636,125 of record NZ_JARVSR010000010.1, read on the forward strand.
CGGTTCGCGGCAGCGTTAAGCGCGAAGGAAAGTTCTGTGGCTACGCTTCGTTGCGTCGAACTCATATATATCGCCTGCTATTATGTAGTGTGCTACATAAATTATTCTCGACTCCTACAGGTGTCAACAGCTTCTGAAGCTTCCAATCTTTTTTCAGATGAAATGCCCTGGATCAGGCAGCGAAATTGTGAACACACCGATTGAGCGATTCGGCCTGCAGGTAAGCAGATGCAATCTGCTCACCTGGACACAGGGCGCGCTTCAGAGCAATGACTCATTCTGCCGGTGGTTTGTATCCCGCAAGCATTTTCAGCACGTCATCATGTGACCCGCTTGCCTCAGCAAACCGCAGGGGCTTAGCCCGCTCAACGACGAGTTCAGGTGGAGTGGGAGAAATCTTTAGCAGTTCGAAGACTTCATCCAAAAACTCCTCCAACGGCATCGCATGCTCGTCGTTTTCCTGGCCGAGCAATGTGGTACGCACACCCGGTGGCGCAAGTTCGATAACCTCAACTGGCGAGGCTTCCAGCTGCACTCGAAGACTTTGAGTGAACGAGTGAACTGCCGCTTTGGTTGCGCTGTAGGTGGGCGTGGCTGGCAGCGGGACAAATGCCAAAGATGAACTGACATTGATCACTGTCGCGCCAGGCTGCTTGATTAGTTGGGGAGTAAACGCATACACCATACGAATCGTGCCTAGCAGGTTCGTTGTCACGATATCTTCCGCTGTACTCAAGTATCCCGGATCAGTCAGATCCTCCCAATGCATGATCCCTGCGTTGTTGATGAGAACGTTAAGATTTGGATGGCTGATCGCAAGCGCTTCGCTGGTGCGCTGGATGGAATGAGCATCAGAAACGTCCAGCAATACTGATTCAATGCCAGGATTTTCCGACACGATTTTGTCGAGCAGAGCCTTGCGACGTCCCGCGATGATGACGTTGTTGCCCGCTTTATGAAGCCGTAGCGCCAGCCCGAGGCCTATGCCTGAGGTGCCGCCTGTAACCAGAATCGTGTTGCCAGTGCTGTTCATAGTAAACTCCAGAAACGATACTTAAGCGGACAAGTGTCCACTTGCAAACCGTACCGGACAGTTGTCCGCTTAGCAATGCAATGAGGGAAAATTATTCATGCCTGACGAGTTGGTGATGCGTTCTGACGCCAAGAAAAATCGGGAGCGGATTCTGGAGGTCGCAGTGGTTGAACTGACCAGCGATCCTGCAGTTCCGCTGAGTACGATTGCGAAAAAGGCTGGAGTAGGACAGGGAACTTTTTATCGCCATTTCCCTACCAGAGAGAAGCTGGTATTCGAGGTCTATCAGTTCGAAATGCAGCAGATCGCCTTGTTGGCACAAGAGCTGCTCGCAACAAGACCCCCGAAGGAAGCCCTCCGAGAGTGGATGGATAGCCTTGCCGAATATGCAATGACAAAGGCAGGACTCGCTACAGCAATCCAACAAGCGGCCTCCGTTTACGACTTCCCTGGCAAGTCGGGTTACGCTCCAGTTCAAGATGCAGCCGAGTTGCTTTTAAGAGCGAACGAAAACGCGGGGACGATTCGTACCGGGATCACTAACGATGACTTTTTTCTAGCCATCGCCGGCATCTGGCAAATGGATACTCAGAGCGAATGGCGATCTCGCTTGTCCAGATTGATGAACCTGGTGATGGATGGCCTATGTTTTGGGAGCCCTGAAAGCCTGAAAAACAAGGTCTAATACCCAACTGGAAAAGAGGGTCAGAGTTAATTGGGGACAGATCGCGTTCACCAGAAGCAGATGTTGCGCAAAGCTGGCTTGCCTCAGAAAACTCTCGCCGCCCCCTTACCATGTACGTCACCCGGAGAGCAGCCATATTGCCGGCAATTTTGAGCTCAATCCGCCCTACTTCTTCTTACTTCTTGAAGCGCACAAGATCCCTCGGCTGGCGACCTTCCAGACCCGCAAGCAAATTTTCCAGGGCTCGCTTGGCCATTGCGTTGCGGGTGTCAGTCGTCGCAGAGCCAATGTGAGGTACGGTGACGACGTTTCTCAGGTTAAAAAGCTCGGAGTTCGTCAGGGGCTCCTTCACATAAACGTCCAAACCAGCCGCCCGGATTGTCTTTTCTTGCAGAGCCTCGATGAGTGCGTCCTGATCCACGACAGGCCCACGCGAGATATTGATCAAAATACTTTCCGGGCCCATCAAAGCGAGTTCTTTGCGTCCGATTAGATTCCTCGTGGCGTCCGTCAATGGCACGACCGGACAAACAAAGTCAGACGCGCTTAAAAGCTCTTCCTGCGGTACAAACCTCGCACCAAGTCCCTGTTCAAGCTTTGGTTTACGACTGTTGCCGCTATACAAAATGGTCATGCCAAAACCAAAGCGGCCTCTGCGTGCGATGGCTTCTCCGATTTTTCCCAGACCGATAATGCCCAACGTCTTTCCATGAACGTCGCACCCAAATTGGGATGCATCGATGGTTTGTGTCCAGTTTCCCTCTTTAGTCCAGGAATCAAGCTCAGGAATGCGCCTTGCTGTGGCGAGGATCAGGGCCAAAGCCAGATCAGCAGTGGTTTCGTTCAGCACATCTGGTGTATTGGTCAACATGATCCCTCGGCGGTTGAAGTAGTCGAGGTCATAGTTGTCGTAGCCAACCGATATGCTTGAGACGATCTCAAGATTTACAGCCACAGCCAGCTCAGCTTCACCCAGACGACGACTTCCACCAATCAGCCCGTGAGCGTTCGAAATAGCGGCCTCGAACTGGGCGTCCATATCACCAAGCTCAGGGCTAATGATGATGACGTCGTAGTCGTCTTTGTAAGGTTCAAGCAGGCTGGGGGAGACCCGGCTGAAGGCCAGGATTGTCTTTTTCATGACGGCGTATTCCACCTGTTCCAATATCAATTTGAATCGTGCTCTGACTTCAAAAAGGTTTTTGCCCACTCACGATAACTGTCCGAGAGTGTGTATTTAGAAAGCAGCTCAGGAAGGGATAGCTCGCTCCCCTCCGTGCCGCTTTGTTCGCGTAGCGCCTCGTAGGTTGCTTTGATTGCGGACAAATAGGGGGCATGCCCATTGACCACGATCCGCACATTGGCAGCACTCAATTTTTCAACATTGCTCAGAGCAGGATTTCCATAGTTGATCAGCATGATCGGCACTCTGAGATGTGCCGTAAGTGCTTCTAGGTGCTGGAAGTCCTTAACACCGACCAGGCAAATAGCATCTGCTCCAGCCTTCTGATAAGCCGCAGTGCGAGCGATGGAGTCGTCCAAAGTGGTCACAGCCACATTCGTACGGGCGATGATGCTGAGTGCATCATCCGACCGGGCAAATCGCGCGGCATAGATTTTGGCTGCGGCTTCTTCCCTTTCAATAAGCACATGCGACTGCTCGTCGTACTTGGCCGGTAGATGGGTGTCTTCCAGTGTCAGGGCTGCAACGCCGGCCTTCTGTAACTCTGTGACTGTTCGCATCACATTCAGCGCGTTACCAAAGCCATGGTCAGCATCCCCAATGATCGGAATCTGGCTTGCCCGTCCGACCCTGGAAACCTGCTCGACATATTCATCCAGCGTGAGTAATGCAATGTCAGGTGCGCCGAGCACCTGAAGCGACGCAACGGAGCCGCCTTGAATGGCAACGTCAAAGCCAAGGTCGTATGCCATCCGAACTGAGATCGGATCGAATACGGAAGCTGCAAATTTGCAGGTGTCTCCCTGGAGTAACTCACCAAACACCTTGCGTAAATCATGATGTGATCGCTCTATCATGTTGGCTCCATCAATCTTTCCAATCAGGTCTCTCCACGCGGAAGAAGGCATGGAAAACACTACCGGTCATAACCGTTTAGATGGGAATGACCGGATCGCTTTGTAGTTTATTTATGCGCCAGCGATGCCTTGCTTGCCGCCTTTTCTTGCTTCATTGCGGCGATCTCACGTTCGCAAGCCTCGACATCGAACGAGTTGTCCCACTTGGCAATGGCGATGGTGCCGATGCCATTGCCGATCAGATTGGTCACGGCCCGCGCTTCGTTCAAGAAACGATCAATGCCCAAAAGCAAAACGAGTCCGACCAGAGGAATGGAGTGGATGGTCGTGAGTGTTGCAGCCAGCGTGACAAACCCCGCACCCGCGACACCAGCTGACCCTTTGGATGTCAGCAGGAATACGCCTAGCAGGATCATCTGATCAACGAAGGTCAGTGGCGTGTTGGTCGCCTGGGCGATGAAGATCGCGGCCATGGTGAGGTAGATGCAGGTGCCGTCTGCGTTGAAGGTGTATCCCGTTGGCAGCACCATGCCCACTACAGATTTCTTGCAGCCAAGTTTTTCAAGTTTCACCATCATGCGTGGCAGCACTGCTTCGGTTGAGCAGGTGCCAAGAGTGATGAGAATTTCGTCCTTGAAATAACGGAGAAACTGCATGAGTGGCATGCCTGACCATCTGGCCACCGTGCCTAGCACCACCACAATGAAAATCAAGGTTGTAATGTAGAGCGCGATCAGCAACTGACCGAGTGACAGCAAGGTGCCAATCCCGTACTTGCCGATAGTGAACGCCATACCTGCACCCGCACCAATCGGCGCCAAGCGCATGACCATTGCAACGATCTTGAACAGGCCTTGCAGGAACAAATCAATAGTGTTGATCAGCGGCTTGCTGGTTTCGCCCATCTGAACCAGGGCAACTCCCATCAAGACCGAAAGCAGAATGACCTGCAGCATGACGCCGTTGGAGAATGCGCCGAGGAACGTGTGGGGAATGATATTAAGGAAGAAATCAATTGTACCGCCTTGTTCACTCGCGGCCTGGCTGTACTTGCTGATAGCATTTCCATCGAGCGCGTTGACGTTAATGTTCATCCCGACGCCAGGCTTGACGATGTTCACCACGATAAGGCCTACGACCAAGGCGATAGTCGATAGAATTTCAAAGTAGATCAGCGCTTTTACGCCAATCCGTCCGACCTCCTTGATACTGCCCATTTTCGCGATACCGACGACGACCGTACCGAAGATAATGGGGGCCAGCAGCATTTTTATCAGCTTGATGAAACCATCGGCGAAGGGTTGGAGCTTGGCTCCAATATCAGGCACGAAGTAACCGATTGCTGCACCGATCACGATACCGATCAGCACCTGCACATACAGCTGGCTATACCAGCGGGACTTGGAAGTTTCCACGGAAGCACCTCATTTTATTTTTGTGATGGGCATGTGGCTTGGCATCAGTGGGTGACGCCTGACTCTGCGGCCTCCCTGAAGGAGGCCACAGATAGAGGAAAATCAGCCTTCGCCTAGCTCACGCATGACTGCGTACAAAGCGGATTTGGCTTCGAAGCCAACACCTGGAATATCAGGCAGACCGACATAACCATTTTCCACCTTGATTCCGTCAGCGAAGCCGCCGAAAGGCTGGAACACATCGGGGTAAGACTCGTTGCCACCCAAGTGCAGGCCTGCTGCGATATTGAGGGACATCTGGTGGCCGCCGTGCGGAACCACGCGACGGGAAGACCATCCCATTTCGTCCATCACTTTCAGGGTGCGCATGTACTCAACGAGTCCGTAAGACAGCGCGCAGTCGAACTGCAGAAAGTCGCGATCAGGGCGCATGCCACCGTGGCGCAGAAGGTTACGAGCGTCCTGATGGGAGAACAGGTTTTCCCCGGTAGCCATCGGCAGCTCGTAGTGATTGGCAAGCTCAGCCTGGAGTGCATAGTCCAGCGGGTCGCCGATTTCTTCGTACCAGAAGAGGTTGTACTTCTTGATGGCTTCCGCATAAGCAATACCGGTCTGAAGATCGAAGCGACCGTTGGCATCGACCGCCAGTCGACGACCGTCCCCAACCACTTCGAGTACCGCTTCGATGCGACGAATATCTTCGTCCAGTGGCACTGCACCGATCTTCATTTTGACAACGTCGTAGCCACGATCTAGGTAGCTCTGCATTTCTGCTTTGAGTTTGGTCTGGTCTTTGCCTGGGTAGTAGTAGCCACCTGCTGCGTAGACCCAGACTTTGTCATCGGCCACGCCGTTACGGTACCGATCAGCCAGCAGACGATAGAGAGGCTTGCCTTCGATCTTGGCAACGGCATCCCACACGGCCATATCAATGGTGCCGACTGCAACTGAACGTTCGCCGTGACCACCTGGCTTTTCGTTGGTCATCAGGGTCTTCCAGATGGCGAACGGATCCAGGTTGTTGTTCTCATGGTCGATAAGAGTATCCGGATCAGCTTCCATGATTCGCGCGAGGAAGCGATCACGCATCAACGCGCCTTGACCATAGCGACCGTTGGAGTTGAAGCCGTAGCCAATGACAGGTTTACCATCGCGAATCACATCCGTGACAACAGCAACGACCGAGCAGGTCATTTTCGAAAAATCGATGTAGGCATTGGCAATGGGAGAAGCGATAGAAACAGTTTTTTCGCGGATGTCTACGATACGCATGACGGGTTCCTCTTGTTGTTGGTGGCCCCACGTTATGCTTTGCGATGACACCCGCCCAATGCTATTAATGCCGCGCCCTATGCACAGGAGGCATTGCCCTTGGAACTCGTTTGGCTTGAGGATTTTTCAGCGCTTGCGGAGTACGGCAGCTTTGTGCGGGCGGCTGAAGCGCGCCACGTTACTCAACCTGCCTTCAGTCGCAGAGTCCGCGCTCTTGAGAATTGGATGGGTGTCGAATTGTTCATACGCACCCCCCAGGGGGCGACGTTGACCGAGGCTGGAAGACAGATTTTGCCTAGCGCCCAAGAGGCTGCCAGACGCTTGTACCGGATGCGCTCCGAGGCACAGGAAGTGGCTGGGATGGCCGCCAAAACGCTGCAGTTTGCAGCCACTCATTCGTTGTCATTTACCTTCTTCCCAAGGTGGTTGAGAAGTGCAGAAAATGGCGCGCCGATAGATGCCGTACGTCTGCATTCAGACAGCATGGCTGTTTGCGAGCAGATGCTGATACACGGCCAGGTTCAATTTCTGCTTTGCCATCGCCACCCCGACGTTCCACCCCTGCTGGCCCCTGATCAGTTCACCGGGAAAAAGGTCGGAGAGGATGTGCTCATACCCTTGGCGAGTGCCTCTGCCACGTTGGGTACGTCCCCGGAAACACTGCCTTATTTGGCATATACCCAGGAATCCGGTCTAGGCCGTATCGTCGCTCACCGACTCCACGGCAAGGAAGACTACCTTCACCTCAAGCCGCTTTTTAGCAGCCATCTTGCGGCGGTTCTGATGTCCATGGCACTGGAAAGCAAGGGCGTAGCGTGGTTACCAAAAAGCCTGACCGAGCAGGAAATGGCTGATGGGCGGCTGGTCAGAGCTCTCGACGAAAGCTGGGATATACCGTTAGAGATTCACCTCACTCGACCTAAAGCCCCCATTAGCTTATCTGCAGAAGAATTCTGGGCCAGGCTGGCTTAATAGATCCATCTTACTGACCTCCATTTTTCACTTTCTAACGGCGTTCTGGCGAGCCAGAAAACTTGGCTGTTAGTGACTGAGTGTCTCCTATTGGCCGATAGCAGTCGCTTCCGAGCGTCCGCTTATGGCCGATAGCGGTCGCTTTTGAGGGTTCTCTAATGGCCGCTAGCTGACACCTGCGGTTAGTCTTTAGGGTTGCTTGATGTCGGTTTTTTCTGACTCGCGGCTTGCGCTTGATCTCTGACAGCTGGCGTATCTGAATCAACTGTTGTTCTAAAGTTTCTGCGCGGGCCAACTGCGCCGCAGTACGTTGCTCCGCTTGGCTGAGCTCGCTCTGGGCCGACTCCAACCTACGTCGCAAGTCGTCGCACCTGCGGCTGGCTACTTTTGATTGGCTTACTGCGGCTGTCCCCTCCTCCCGGGCCCGATCAACCTCGCGGTGAGCCCGATCCTCAACGCCACGCAAATAGTTCTCCTGTGTGATTCGCTCCTGCTCGGCCTTGAGTCGTAGCAAGTGGAGTTCCTGTTGGAGAATTTGATTTTGCCCCTGGGCATCGTGCCGTTCACGCTTAAAGAAATCACGCTGTTGCTGGAGCTCCTCAATCTGGGCCTGCCGCTGCACCAACAGAAGGTCCAGGTCAGCCAAGCGAGATTCGGCCGCCTCAGGCACCCTGCGTACAACATGGCTGTGGCGCACCTGCGAGCGATCCAGGCTTTCTATTGCGAGGCGATTCTGGCTTTCTCGACGGTTACGCCATCTGGCTCCAAAGCGGCCGTCAAGCCGACAACCTGGTCGCCAGAATCGGCAATGCTGAAACGGCACCTTTTCCGCAGATCGATCCGCGTCCCAGTGACCTGTACCTCGCCGAGCAATTGCAACGCCCCGGCCCAGACGGCAAAAGCGTTGCCTATGCATCAAATGGAACAGGCGCTGCCACCATGCTTTTCAAGGTAGCGCTGATGTTCTTCATCTGCCTTTTGAAACTCACCCAGTGGCAGGATCACCGTAGCCACTGGCTTGCCCAACTGGCCACTGGCATCCAGCTGCTGCCTGGCGACAAGCGCCAGTCGGGACTGCTCGGCACTGTTGAAAAACAGCGCGGAACGGTATTTCGCCCCGACGTCCGCCCCCTGCCGGTCGACTGACGTGGGATCGTGCAGTGTCCAGAAGTGCTCGACGAGACGGCTGTAGGAAATGAGTCGGGGGTCGAAGTCGACTTGCACGACTTCGATCAGGGTGGCGTCGCCCAAGTCTGACCGTGCGAACCCGACGCGGGTGTCGAGCACACCCGGCAATGCCCGGAATGAGGCTTCCGCCCCCCAGAAGCAGCCGGCACCGAATGTCGCCTGCTCTGACAGAATCTCGCCTGAAAAATCACTCATGCGCGGCCTCCTCACCCTTTAGATACTGCAGGTGCAAATGCAACTGGGCGATATGCTCCGGGCCGATTCCACAGCATCCGCCGACAATGCTGGCCCCTGCGGCAACCCATGATTTCGACCAGTCCAGGTAAGACTCGGGGCCCAGATCGCGCCGAATTTCCAACAAATCGCTATTGGCCTCGGCTTTGGCACTGACAGGGGGGAAAGCATTGGCATAAACCCCCAGTTCGACAGGATGATCCAGGTTTTCAATCACAGCGCGTGCCTCAATCAAGGCCGCGGCCATCACTTCCGGCTGGCTGCAATTGAAGAGCACCGCCTTGGCCCCCAGCTCAGCCGCCACCTGAACCGCATCGGCAACGGCCTCGTTTGAGCGTAATCGCGGCTCCCGCCCCTCTTCGTCCAACAGCGTGAATGACACCCAAAGTGGCGCGGGATCCGTTCCGAGGGCTTCGACCACCGCCCGCACTTCAGCAATAGAGCTTTGCGTTTCGGCCAGCCAAACATCGACGTGCGTTCGCAATCCGGCAATCAGCTCGCGGTGGATCGCTACTGAACGCTGATGATCGAACAGATCCGGCCGGTACGACCCTAACGCCGGCGGCAACGACCCGGCCACGGTGACCTCATCGGTACTTTCGCCGGCGGCCTGCCGCGCCAGCCGTCCGGCGCGCTCAGCCAGCGCTCTTCCCTGCTCGGCAAATCGCTCATCGCCAATATGAAAAGGCACCACCGCATAGCTGTTGGTGGTGATGATCCGGGCGCCCGCTGTCACGAACGCTTGATGCGCCTGCAGCACATACTCTGGCGCTTCGATCAGTGCGAGGGCCGACCACTCCGGTTGACGGAACGGTGCGCCGATTCGCTTCAACTCGCGCCCCATGCCGCCATCGAGCACACGTACGTTCGCTCTGGTCATTGGGCTGAACTCACTTGCTGCGCCTTCCCTGCAACCCACTGGTCAACAGTAGAAGGGTTGGCTTGAACCCAGGCCTTGGCGGCGACGTCTGCTGGCTGTTTCTCCTTTTCGATCTTCTGGATCAGTCCGTTCAACTGTGCCGGGTCGATGGAGAAGTTGTGCAGGAACTCGGCAATTTTCGGCGCGCGCTTTTGCAGTGCGGTGGAAGCCAGGACGTACACCTTGGCATCCGGGAAGGCGCAGGTGATGTGGCTCTTGTTCAGCCAGTCGGGATCGACGGTCGGGCTGACGAATTTCCAGCAGCCATCCGCCTTGTAAAGAGGATCTTCTTTTTTGTTGTCCTGGGCGTAGCCATCGAACGCGGGCTCTTCCAGGCGACGCAGATCATAGGCCGAGAAAATCCAGTCAGGGGTGTAGGCGTAGAACACCACGCCGCGTTGCGCCTTGTAAGCCGAGGCCAGTTTGGCGTAAGTCACCGAGGCTTCCGTCGACACGGACTCGAATTTATCGGCGAAGCCGTAGTCCTTGGCCTTGATCTGGCCGATATACGTCGACTCCCAGCCCGCCGGCCCCACCAGCAGTTCGGCCTTGCCGCCGCCCACTGGCTCGAAGAGCTTGGCCACTTCCGGTTTTTTCAGGTCGTAGATCGATTTGACGCCGTACTTGTCTTGCAGATAACCGGGAATGTAGAAGCCTTGTTCGCCGGCATAAGGGTGAGCATTGGGCACCAGTGAGCGGGTGCCGCCGGTGACGTACTTGGCCCACGCCGCCGACTGATTGGGCAGCCAGATGTCCGTCAGCACATCCACAGAACCGTCGCCCTTGGCCGCCGCACTGAACAGCACCGGCACGTCCCCGGCCAGATACGACACATCACCGTCCAGACGGGTTTTGATCACCTCACCCAGAATGTGTTGAATGGCGATGGCCCCCGTCCAGTTCTGCTCGCCAATGACAATTTTGTCCTTGGCCATCACGCTGACCGGCACGATCAGGGAGGCCAGCACTGCAGCCGCACTCAAGTTACGCAATAGATGTTTTGCCACGATAAGTCTCACAGTTCAGTTATGCAGATGGTCTTGCTTGCGCAAGCTCGATTGAATGATTCGATCGGGGATCAATGCACACAGCACGATCGCCACGCCGGCCAGCACGCCCTCGCCGCCCTTGATATTGCGCAACGCCGTCATGACGTCGTAACCCAACCCTCCAGCGCCGATCAGGGCAGCAACCACCACCATCGACAGGCTCATGACAATGGTCTGATTGATCCCCAGCAACAGGGATCTTCGCGCCAGCGGCAGTTGCACCTTCACCAGGGTTTGCCAAGGGGTTGCTCCATGGGCGATTGCCGCTTCCACGGCATCCTTCGGGACTTCCTGAATGCCCAGGGACGTCAGACGAATCATCGGTGCCAGGGCAAAAATCACCGTCGCAATGACCGCCGGGGTCTTGCCCACCGAAAAGAACGCCACAGCGGGAATCAGATAGACAAAGGTCGGCAGGGTCTGCATGACATCCAGCAAAGGCGTGAGCAGCCTGCGGGCAAATGGCCGCTTCGCCAGCAGAATGCCGGTGGGTACGCCGATCACCAGTGCGATCAGCACCGACGAACCAACCAGCGCCAGCGTGGCAATTGTCCGCTCCCAAAACCCGAACAGGCCGATATACAACAACGCTGCGCTGCTGGTGAGCGCCAAGGCCAGGCCCGCCGAGCGCCATGCCAGCAATACCAGCGCCAGCGCGCAAACCGGCCAGGGCAGCCAACCGAGCAGGGATTCGATTCCTTCAATGACCGTGCGAACCGCAACGATCACGCCGACAAAAGCGCTCTCGAACGTCACCTGTGACCAACCGATAAAGTCATCCACGCTCTGTGCAGTCAGTAATAGCGCCTGGCGACTGGCTGGGAACTGCAAAAGCGCCTGGGTGGTATCGGGCGTCAACACCCGCCAGATCACCAATGCCTGACTGACCAGCAGCACCGCCAGCGGCAACGCCCAACTCGAAACGGCGCGCCGCACCGGTTGACGGCCCAGCGAATACGCGGTGAAACGGCTGGCCGCCAGCACGGCCAATCCCGCCACGACCGATATCCAGGATGCGCTCGCAATGCCTTGCACCGCAGTGGCCAGGGCCGCGAGTTCTGCGGCGAACCCGAGCCAGAACAACCCGCCTCGGCCCCGCGCCGCCAGCGCTGCCGGCCCGAGCAACAGGGCTTGCCAGCCGCGCAAGCCCGGCTGAACCGGTTGCTCCTTCGGTGCCGTTTCGGGAGCCTGACGTACCGCGCCACCGGCATCGTGCAATACCGGTGCGGCAGGAAGGCAATCGCGGAAAAAATCCGCGACCTCGGCATCGGCCGGCGTCTCGAGCAGCTGTTTCGGGGTGCCCGACTGCACCAGACGTCCCTGGCGCAATACCGCTATCCGGTCAGCGAGACGGACCGCTTCGGCAGGATCGTGCGTGACCAGCAACGTGGTGATCCCGCGCTCGCGTACCAAAGCCAGAAAGTGGCTTTGCAGGTCGCGCCGGATGGTCGGATCCAGTGCGCTGAAAGGCTCGTCCATCAGGAGAATATCCGGATCAGTCACCAATGCCCGCGCAAGACCGACCCGTTGCTGCATACCGCCGGACAACTCGTGGGGATAATGCTCGCCCCATCCCTCCAGGCCCATCGCCTGCAACTGTCGCGTGGCCGCTGTATGCCGGACGGCCTCGGATTCGCCGCGTAACTCAAGAGGCAACGCAACGTTGTCCAGCACCGTGCGATGGGGCAAAAGACCGAAATGCTGGAACACCATGCCGATTCGCCGCGAGCGCAAATCCCGCAACGCTTTGTGGCTCAAGCCGCTGATAGCCTGACCTTCAATCAAGACCTCACCGCTGGTGGGTTCGATCAAACGATTGATATGGCGAAGCAAGGTCGATTTGCCACTGCCGGAGGTGCCCATCAGGCACAGCACTTCGCCGCGCCGGACCTTCAAGCTGACATGGTTGACAGCCGGCAACGGCGACCCGCCTTTGCGCAGATAAGCTTTAGTGACGCCTCGCAGTTCGAGGACAACATCGCCCTCCTCGGCGCTATCGTCGATGGGTGGGGCCAATCGTTCAGGCAAGTCGATCTGTACCGTTGCCAAAGAGGTTTGAATAAGTGTCACGAGGGCTCCGGGCAACGAACCGCTGACGGCCTTATGGGTGGCCGATCAAGGGTAGAAAAAATGGACTGGGAGCTTTAGGCAATGACCTCGAAGAGGGTTGACCTGAAGCGAAAAAACGCAGCAAGCGAGGCGCCGCACGTTTCTTTTGTTAAAAGCTAAACGATCTTAAAAAGATTAAATAAATATCTTTTTGGAATGAGCTTAGGCCTTCCCGCCCGGTTTTCCGGAGGTGCTTTTCAAAGCGACTTTGTTTTGCTGCGTGCCGACGGCTGGCCGTGCTGCACACCGACAACGATCCTGTATCGCCGGCCCAAAGCTGTGCCGGTCAACGCTTGATCGACTCATCGACGGGCTGACGTCCAGCAGCAGACTCAGCCCGGTTTTGATGGAGTGTTCCGCGCCCGTGGCACGCGGCGCTCGCGGCGAATCTTCCCGTCCCCGTCAAACAGCGTTGCCGAAACGGAACGAGGCGCCATGGCGCCGACGCCGGCATCAGCTTGCCGCGTGGTTCATCTGCGGCCCAATCGGAATACGAGGATTTTTCTCGCAAGCATTGGCCATTCAGATGGCCGGGCTTCGCAGATTGACTGACGGTTGGCTGCTTCACCAGGGAACTGCCGATGCCAGGCGTCGTCCGAGCTTAAGCGTTTAAGCAAACTGCTCGCCACGAGGTTTCCGTTTGAAAGCTGCCATCGTCAAAAAATACCGCCTGATCATCAAGACCTTGGGCTACGTGGGCTGGTCTCTGTTCTGGTTGCTGCTGTGGGACATCGCCGTCACCGTCGACTTCATGCTGTTCCTCAACGCCAAGCTGAACCTGCCGCTGATGCCGCTGACCTTGCTGGGCTCGGCGTTGATCGTATTGATCAGTTTTCGCAACAGCAGCGCCTACAACCGCTGGTGGGAAGCGCGGACGTTGTGGGGGGCGATGATCAACAACTCCCGCAGCTTCGCCCGGCAGGTGCTGACGCTGCTGGACGACGTCGGCGGCGAGGTGAATCCGGTCAAATCCACTCTGCTGCGCCGCCACGTCGCGTATGTGAACTGCCTCGCCGCGCATCTGCAAGGTCAGCCTTGTCCTGACGAGGTGCGGGCGTTTATTCCCGCCGAAGAGTTCGCCCGCAGTGGCACGACCAATAACTTTGCCAACGATATCCTCACCGGCTCCGCGACTTTGCTCGCCAAGGAATACAAGGCCGGGCATCTGGACAGTATTCGCCTGGCGCGGCTTGAGTCGACGCTGGTCGACCTGTCCAACAGTCAGGGCGGCATGGAGCGGATCGCCAATACCCCGCTGCCCTACCCTTACGTCTATTTTCCGCGGCTGTTTATTTCGCTGTTCTGCTTGATCGTGCCGGTGGGACTGGTCGAATCCCTGGGCTGGTTCACGCCGCTGGCGTCGACCGTGGTGGGATTCATGCTGCTGGCCATCGAACGCATCGGCACCGATCTGCAAAGCCCGTTTCGCCACAGCGAACACCAGATTCAAATGGAAGCACTGTGCGAAACCATTGAAAAGAATTTGCAGTCGATGCAACGTGATTCGTTGGGTGATGTGCGCAGGCTTGAAGAGCACGCGTGAGGCGCTGCTTTAGCAGCAATGTGATAGCGGGTCTCCTCTTTGCTTTATCAGGTGCAGAGCGACTATTGATGAGACGAGCGGATCAACTGACCTGGGTGGAGTCAAAACCGGAGCGTACTCTATTTCCCACACTCGGCTAACACGCCCGGGCAGACTCACTACCTGCGAACAGATTCTGAATCAAGTCACTGTGACAACCGCATTCAACATCAACACCACAATCAAACCGACCACGGCTACGATGGATTGAACCACCGAAATGGTCTTGGTTGCTTCGCCCATCGTCATGCCGAAGGATTCCTTCACCATCCAGAAGCCCGCATGGTTCGCATAGTTGAAGAACAGCGAGCCGCAGCCGATGGACAAGGCAAGCAGAGGCAGGTTGAGGCCTGGATCAGCACCTGCAAGCGGCGCCAGCAAGCCAGCAGCACCAACGATACCTACAGTGGCTGAACCGGTAGATACCGAGAGCAGCATCGCAATCAACCAGCCCAGGATCAGCGGAGGGAACGCAGACTGTTGAGTCAGGTGCACAATGGCATCGCCCACCTTGGCGCTGGTCAGCAACTCCTGAAAGGCACCACCGCCGGCGATGATCATGATGATTGAAGCGATTGGCTTGAGACTCTTGCCCAGAGATTCGCGCAATTGCCCCGCATCGCCACCCCGCACGAGTACCAGACTCGCCCCTGCGAACAGAACGCCCAGAAGCATCGCTATCAGGGGATTGCCCAAGAAACTAGCCATCTTCAGGATCGCATTGCCCTTGGGTAATAGCATCTCAGCGACGGCATGAATCAGCATCAGGATCGCCGGTAGCAAGGCTGCCAGCACACCAAGGCACACGCTGGTGCTAGGTTGATCGTCGGCTTTTTCGGCGAGGGTGAACTGATCCAGCAAAACCTGATCCGGCCGAGTGCTCATACGCGGCGAAATGAATGCGCCATAAAGCGGGCCTCCTAAGATCATTGCAGGAATTGCCGCAAGGAAACCATAGAGCATTGTGGGCCCAACCGAGGTTTTGAGCGCAGCGATGGCCGTCAAGGGGCCAGGGTGCGGCGGTACCATCCCGTGCATGGCTGCAAGTGCCGCAATCACCGGAACACCTACATACACATACGCTGAACCTTTGAAGCGAGCCTGGCTTTCCAGCTTTCGCGCCACGCTGAAGATCAGCGGCAGCATGATCACCAGGCCCACCTCGAAAAACATGGGAATGCCAATTACAAATGCAACCATCATCATGGCCCAAGGAATCATCCGATCGGATGTTCGCTTGAGGATGACCTCGGCGATCTGCTCTGTGACGCCTGCGTCAGCAAGAATTTTGCCCAGCATCGCTCCAAGTGCGATGACGACCCCTACTGCCCCCAGTGTCTTTCCGGCGCCGGTCATCACGTGGGAGACGATGGCTTCCGGCTCCATACCGGTTGCAAAGCCAACGCCCACGGACACCACTAACAAGGCCAGGAGCGGGTGCATTTTGAGACGCGACACGATGAGCCCCACCAGCACCAGGACGCTCACCAATGCGGTCAGTAAGAGGTCTATATCTAAGGGAGTCATGAAAGGATCTCGGTTGGGCTGACGCTCAAACTGCAGTCAGATTTGAAAGAGAAGTTTGAAACCGTAACGCCTGTCGTTGCACGCGATAAACCAAACATCGTTTGGGTGCTTTCAACTTCGGCATTGGATGACGTGTCCATGGAATCTGCTCTGTTGTAATTGGAATTTGCTGCTACTGCACAGAACTTCTCGATGAGGCACGATAGGTTTTACTGCAACGTCGTACGTCGAACGTTCTGTAGGTATTCATTTAAATGGGTGAGATGAATGGACATCTGCGAATGCACGCGCAAGTCTCAGCTCTGGCCTTTTGCAAAACCGAATAACCTTCGAGGGACTTGTACCAGCAGCGAATCGCTAACCTGCGTCGAACACTCCAAGGCCTTTAACTGATCGACTACGGTGCGAAAACCGATGCTTTGCTCATGCTGCGTATGCGGCCAGTCGCTGCCCCACACCAACTGGCGAAGGCCAAAACTTTGTTCCAGCAGGGGTAATGCCATTCGAGCGAAATTGATGTTCTGTTGCGGCGTACCTCCCAAACGATAGATTCCCGATACTTTCATCCAGATCGAACCTTTCGACCCCAACTCCAGTAACTCGCAAAACCCGGGCTGATCGACGCCTGAATTGGCATCCGGCCGGCCGAAGTGATCGATCACCAACTTCAAACCGTACGGCGTCAATTGATGGATCAGCCCCGGCAGATCCTTTACCTCCCGATGCAACTCGACATGCCAGTCAAGATCAGCAATGTGGCTGAAAAACGCTCTCCAGGCACTGTTACGAAAATCAGGTAGCGCCTTACCCACCAGGTTCAAGCGGACGCCGACCACACCCAACTGATCCATCTCATTCAACATGACGCGACTGACGCCTGGCTCCAGCACCACGACCCCTCGCAACTGCTGTGGCGCCTGCCTCAACGCCGCCAACAAGTAGCTATTGTCGGTGCCTAGAAAGCTCGGTTGCACCAATACGCCATGACTCAGGCCATGAGCGTGCAAGTGCGTCAGATACTGCTCAAGCGTGGCGTCGTAATCAGGGGTATAGCGCCGTTCACCGATCAAATTCAGATCACGGCTGAACACATGAGCATGGGAGTCGATGCCAGTGATTGGTATAGAGCAGGTATCAGTCATAGCGTTCATCTAATAGAAGGTAATGGGCATCAGGCCCGCGCACTCTCGTTACCGTTGATCGTTACCGCCACAGATCTATTCGAAGCTTCGAGGCTGCGTCCACGGGTTTCCGGCAGACAAAGTGCCGCAATCACCGCAACGCCATAGGCAATCCCTGCGTCGATACCAATCGCAGATCCAAGGGACATGGAGTCGCTCATGTGACCGACGAGGAACGGGAACACCGCGGAAAGCACTCGGCCAAAGTTGTAGCAGAAGCCGACGCCGGCACCGCGCACGTCTGCCGGGTATAGCTCGTTGAATAACGCGCCAAGGCTTGCGGGAATACCGGCCGCAAAAAAGCCGAGCGGGAACCCCAGGAACAGCATCTGGGTATTGGTCAGCGGCAAGAACACATAACTCTGCACCGTGACGACACAGCAAAGCGCGAACAGGACGATGTTTTTGCGCCGGCCAATCCGATCGATCAAAAAGCCACTGACGACACATCCGCACCAGAACGCAAAAATGATCACCGCCAGGTAGCCACCAGAATTCAGTACGGACAGATTGCGCTCAGTCTTGAGAAACGTGGGCAGCCAGGTCATCACCGCGTGATAACCACCGTGCGCACCCAGCCCCAATAGACCGCCGAACAGCGTTACGCGGATCAAATCGGGGCGGAAGATGCCGGCCAGGGATTTGAAGAAACTTTGCGGGATGGCGTTTTCTTTTTGCAGACGCTGGAAGCTGTCGGGCTCCTCGACATTACGACGCACCCAGATAATCAGAAACGACGGTAGCAGCCCGACCAGGAACATCACGCGCCACGCCATGTCCTGCGGCACGAGGGAATAAATCAGTGTGAACACTCCGACCGCCAGCCCCCAACCCACGGCCCAGGCACTTTGTACGGTGCCCATCACTTTGCCGCGATACTGCGGATTGATGGTTTCGGCCATCAATACTGCACCCGCTGCCCACTCGCCGCCGATGCCGAAACCCTGGAGCGCCTTGACGATCAAGAGCTGGTTAAAACCGGTGACAAACGCGGAGAGAAAAGTAAAAAAGGAGAACCACACAATCATCCACTGCAGCGTACGCACCCGGCCGTAGCGGTCGGACAATGTCCCCCCTACCCAACCGCCGATAGCTGACGTGACCAGAGTCACTCCGCTGATCAACCCCGCATCGCCCTTGGTCAAGGCGAACGCGGCGATCAAAGCCGGAATCGCCAGGCCAAACATTTGTACTTCCAGTGCGTCGAGGGACCATCCGCCGAAGCAGGCCCAAAACGTTTTGCGCTCCCGAGGAGTGATTTGGCGATACCAGCTGAACATGATTCTTATCCTTATAGGCGGAACGTGAGGCAGCCGAGCGCGAACCGCGCCGCTTCGGGGCCAGTCATCTCAAACAAAACGATCAAACCAGCGGCGACCGACTCGCCGCTGAACGATCCGCTAACCAGGCACGGGGTTAGCGAATATCCACGCTGTAGCGAAAGTGTTCGGCATGCCCTCGGGAGCGGCGCCACTCCAGGGGCGTACCCGCGTAATCGCGCGCCAGACGCTCGATCACCACCACGGGGCTGCTGATCGGTACTTGCAGCAATCGCGCGTGCACCTCATTCACTGATTCAGCGGTGAGTGTTTCTTCGGCATAGGCGACGACCTGACCGCAAACCTCTTCGTAGATCGGATACAGCAGCGGCCCTTGGCGACTCAAGTCAATCTCCAGCAGCGGCTGGAAGCGGCTGCGCGGCAGCCAGATTTCTTCGGCGAGCACCGGCTGAACATCGAGCAGACGTACTCGGACAATGCGAATGACCGGCGCGTCAGGTGGCAGTCCTAGCGCCTGCGCCACCGCCGACGGCGCGATCATCGGTTCGATCGACAGGATGCGACTCTCGGGTACCTGACGTTCACCAGCAGCAGTCTGAAAACGGAAGAAACGGAATAACGAAGATTGAAATTGAGGCCGGCGAACGAAGGTGCCTCGACCTTGCTGACGCTCCAGAATGCCTTCACTGACCAGCGCGTCGACCGCTTTACGCACGGTACCGGTGGACAGCTGGTATTCCGCAGAAAGCGCGGCTTCGGTGGGAATGGCCTCCCCCGGGCGCCAGCGATTATTGGCAATCTGCTCAGCGAGGTGGTCACGCAAACGTTGGTAAAGCGGCAGGCGAACATCGCTGGAAAGAGAATTCATCGACTTTATTTACCTTGTTATCTAGTCATCTATATGAATTTTTGGTGAGTATTTCCTCCGACGACTTGACTGTCAAGAAGATGCACGGCCTCTTGCTGACGAATGGTGATCCATCGCCCGGCAAAGCCTACGTCAAGCAAGCTCTATGAGAGTCACTGCGCCCGCCACGACGCGTGACTCCCCCCTACCCTAAAGCGCCTAGTCGAAGCGGAACGAAGCCCCATAGGCCGACTCAGGCAGGTGACTGGAGCGGTCTTCCCGCAACCGCGAACGGAAAGTGCCACTCTGCGGTTGAGTCCGGTACAGCCCACGCTTTTGCAGTTCGGGAATCACCAGTTCGACAAAGTCCTCAAGGCTGCCTGGGCTGATCAACGGGTTGAGCATGTAGCCGCTGGTGCCGGAAATTCGCGCGTGCTCTTCGATGCGATCGGCGACTTGCTGCGGTGTTCCGACGAGAATCAGGTCGCTGCCACGGGTAACGCTGGCGAAGCGCTTTTTCACATCACCCGCCGTCAGCGGCTTGCCACTGCCATCGGGGCGCATGACGTATGAGGTCAGGCCTTCGGTGTGCGTCGATAGCGCATCGCTGTCGGCGTAGCGGCTGATGTCGATGCCGGTGTCGCCGGCGTAACTGACCAGTTGTGCCTGCAAGTGATAGTTGCTTTGCAGCTCGTCGTATTTGCGCTGGGCTTCGATTTCGGTTTTGGCCGTGACGATGCGCAATACCGTCAGCGATTTAACGTCTTCACGTTGACGCCCACGCGCCTGAGCCTGGGCCCAGATGTCTTCCAGGCCCTGACGGATTTCCTGCGGGTTGGATTTGGCGATGAAGATCAGTTCCGCATGCTTGGCGGCGAACTCTCGACCGCGTCCCGACCAGCCCGCCTGAATCAGCAACGGGGTGCGCTGCGGAGACGGAGCGGTCAGGTGCGGCCCGGCGACGCGATAGTGCGCACCCTCGTGATTGATCGGTCGCACCCGGTCGCCTCTGGCATACAGCTGGCGGGCCTTGTCGGCCACCACGGCGTCGTCGGCCCAACTGCCTTCCCAGAGTTTGTACACCACATCGAGAAACTCCTCGGCACGCTCATAGCGATCGTCATGCTTGATCATTTGCTCCAGCCCGAAATTGCGGGCGGCGCTGGAAAGGTAAGAGGTGACGATATTCCACCCCACTCGCCCATTGGTGAGGTGATCAAGCGTGCTGAAGCGCCGGGCGTGGGTAAACGGGTGCTCATAACTGGTGGTCACCGTGACACCAAACGCCAGGTTTTCCGTCACGGCCGCCAACGCCGGAATGATCATCAACGGATCGTTGGCCGGTGCCTCCACCGCCCATTTCACTGCCGCATCGGCGTTGCCACCCAGCACATCGTAGAAGCCCAGCACATCACCAAAGAACAACATATCGAGGTGCGCCTGATCGGCAATCCGCGCCAGGTTTGACCAGTAGCCCAGCGAATTGATCGCCAGGCGTTCGTCAGCCGGGTGCGTCCACAGACTCGGCGCACCGCCGCACCCGACGCTGGCTTGTTCATAAAGTGCAAACAGCAGAGGTTTAGGATCGGACATCTGGGTTCCTGCAAGAGATCATTTAACGGAATGGCTCAGCGCTGATGCTTGAAGCCTCTGCCGTAATGGCGTTCGAGGCGATGCTGGATCAGTTCGAGACCGATGGATAACAGCCAATAGATGGCGGCTGCGGTGGTCAGCATTTCAATGTAACGGTAGGACGAACGCCCGTACGACTGCGCCAGAAACATCACTTCCCAGACCCCCATGACCGAAATCAGGGAAGAATCCTTGAGCATCGAGATGAACTGGCTGGTGGTCGGCGGAATGATCGTGCGCATGGCTTGCGGCAGGATGATATGGATGAACGTCGCGGCCGGTCTCAGGCCCAGTGCGGCTGCTGCTTCGCGCTGACCAGGGGCAACCGCGAGAATGCCGGCACGAAAAATCTCACTCAGATAAGCCCCGTAGTTGAGCGACAGCGCGATGATCCCGGCGCTGATTGCACCCGGCACCACGCCCAACTGCGGCAGCCCCAGATAGATCAACAGGATCTGGATCAACAGCGGCGTGCCGCGAAAGAACGAGGCGTAGAAGCTGGCGATACCAAACGCCACGGCACTGCTCGACAGCCTGGCCAGCGCGGTGACAAAGCCCAGCAATAACGAAAACCAGATCGAGCAGAAACACAGGAATATCGTCAGCGCAGCGCCCTGCAAGAACCCGTTCGGGCCCAGATGCAGGCCGACCAGGTTGGGCCACTTCTCCAGAATGATCGAAAACTTCAGATCGAAGCGCATGAAAAACCACACGCCCAGACCCGACAGCGCCGCCCACGTCAGATACAGGCGCGTGCGAAAGCCGAACAGCTGACGTGTCAGTGGCGGCTGCTTTTGCGGGGTAACAGCCGCTTTGGCCGGATGCGGGTTAATGGCTGTCATTGGCTGATATCAGAACCGATCCACTTGCGGGATATTTTGCTCAGCGTGCCGTCAGTCTTGAGTTGTGCGATGACTTCGGTGACTTTCGCATTCCATTGCGGATCGCCTTTTTCGACCGCCACGACGTTCGGTTCGGCATACAGTGGATCTCCGGCAATCTTGAAGCGCGGATCCTGAGTGATGCGTTCACGCGCGGTGATCAGGTTGGTGACCATGGCATCCAGGCGCACGCCGGTACCCAGTGCGAGATCCTGGAAGGCAACGGTTTCGTTGTCGTAAGGGGCGATCTGGACATTGTCGAACGGATAGCTCAACGGTTTGTCCTCGGCCCCTTCAATGACCAGATCCTTGTTCAGATAGGCCTCATAAGTCGACGCACTGATCACACCGACTTTTTTGCCGGACAAGTCCTTGCCAGTGGCAATCTCCTTGTCCTTTGCATTGACCACGATCACCGCCGGCGACTGGTAATACTCCACGGGGAAGTCGAACACTTCGGCCCGCGCCTTGCTCGGTGTCATCGAGCACACGCAGATGTCATATCGACCGTTCCAGTGCCCCGCGGCAATCACGTCCCAGGAAGGCGTTTCAAGTTTCAGCTTGACCCCAAGGCGCTCGGCCACTGCTTTAGCGACATCCACATCAAAGCCGTCGAGCTGGTTCTGGTCATTGAGAAAAGAGAACGGCGGGTAACTCTCCATCAGGACACCGGTGAGTTCACCTTTTTGCGTCACGCGATCAAGGGTGGGCCCCGCGAATGCTGCAGAGCAACTGACGGCGAGCGCCAGGCCAAGTGTCAAATGTGTCGGGATCTTCAAGTGCGAATGCTCCAATCAGGAAAAACCTGATTAGATTAAAACGCACTATAAAATTAATATGAACTTCGTTTTGGGAATAAAAAGCTGCGCTTGGGCTATATGGAATCCTGGCCCTCAGCCTTAACCGACGCGCCTCCAACGCCAAGTCCTGTCGGGGTTGGAAAATGATTAACTTGTACGATGTCCTATCACAGGATATTACTAAGTCTCCTCAAAAAAAATAAAACCACGGAGATCGCTACATGGACTCATCCCTGGCCGCCAAGCCTGAAAGCCTCGAACAGGTAAAGGGCAATACCCGCCGCAGCTTCCTGAAAAAATCCCTCGCTGTTTCTGCCACTCTCGCCACCGGCAGCACCTTGCTGCCCAGTCTCGCTGAAGCCGCCGAACCGTTGAGTCAACGCTACCCGGATCCCCTGATTCACATCCTCGACGACAGCTTCCTCGACTTGCGTATTTTCAACGCCAGTGTGGAAAAACTTGCCACCGGCATGCGCTGGGCCGAAGGACCGGTCTGGATCGGCGATGGCCGCTATTTGCTGGTCAGCGACATCCCCAATAATCGCATCATGCGCTGGGATGAAATCACCGAGACCTTCACCGTCTACCGTGAGCACTCGAACTTCTCCAACGGGATGTGCCGGGATCGCCAAGGGCGGCTTATCGTCTGCGAAGGCTCTACCACCACCAGCGAAGGCCGCCGCATCACGCGCACCGAATACAACGGCACGACCACCGTGCTGGCCGACAGCTTCGAGGGCAAGCCCTTCAACTCGCCCAACGACATCGTCTGCAAAAGTGACGGATCGATCTGGTTTACCGATCCGCCATTCCAGACCGGCAACAACTACGAAGGCCACAAAATCACCCCGAGCCAACCCCACGCCGTTTACCGCATCGACGGTGAGAGCAGAAAGGTCACTCGGGTCATCGACGACCTGAACGGCCCCAATGGTCTGTGCTTTTCTCCCGACGAGAAGACCCTGTATGTCGTCGAAGGCCGCGCCAAACCCAATCGCTTGATCTGGGCAATTGCCGTGAAGGACGACGGCACACTGGGCGAGCGCCGCAAGCACATCGAGGGGCTGGACTATGCGGCAATCGACGGTATCAAGTGCGACGAAACGGGCAACCTGTGGTGCGGCTGGGGCGGCAATGGAGATCCCAGGGCCGACCTGGAAAAACTCGACGGCGTGCGGGTTTTCAATCCACAGGGCAAGGCCATCGGCCATATTTCGCTGCCAGAGCGCTGCCCGAACCTGTGCTTCGGGGGGCGCGAAGGGAACAGGCTGTTCATGGCAAGCAGTCACTCGATCTACTCGCTTTTTGTGAATACTCGCGGGACTACGTTTGCATTGTGAGCACGCCGTTGTGCTCTTGATCGCTTGCTGAGTCTCGAAACACTATCTTGCCGCGCAACCGGGGATGCGCGGCATTCAATCCTTGCAGTCCCCTGCCTCACCGATGCGGCCTGGGGCTTTCAATCGATAAGTGCCTGAGCCGTTGCTGCCAGCTGACTCCCCACACGGTCCTTCAAACTGTCGATAAAGCGTGTGATCTTGGCATCGACGAACTGTCGAGACGTGTAGACCGCATACACGTTTCGCTCATACGTATGGTAGTCAGGCAGAACCCGAACCAGTTGGCCAGAGCGAAAATCATCGATAGCGGTAAATCCAGCCAGCAAGCCGATACCGGCCCCTTGCCGAATGGCGACCGCCATCGCGTCCATGTCATTCACGCTGAAGCTCGGTCCGGTGGGAACGAAGGTCGCGTCACCTGCTTTGCTCTTGAGCTGCCACTCATCCCGCACATAGTCCACCGTTCCGAGCAGCAAGCATTGATGAGCGCTGAGTTCGTCAGGCGTGGTCGGGGTTCCGTGTCGTTCCAGATAGTCGGGCGACGCGGCCAGAACGCAATGACTGACGCCGATCTTCTGACTGACATACGCTGAATCCGGCAGCGTACGGGCAATCAGGATCGAGACATCCAACTGGTCCTCGAGCAGGTTGGGCATGCGTTGCGAGAGCATCAGATCCACGGTGACGTCCGGAAATTCATTGCGGTACGCCAGCACTGCGCCGGTCACCAGGTGCCGAGCAAGTCCAGGTACGCAGTGCACGCGCAAGGTTCCCCTGGGCTTCAAGGCTGCATTGCTCGCTTCTGCTTCTGCACTTTCCAGGTCAGCCAGGATCTTGATGCATCGCTCGTAGAACCGACGACCCGCGTCGGTCACCGAAAGACGTCGGGTAGATCGTTGCAACAGACGCGCATCGAGCACATTTTCAAGTGCCGAGACGGCGCGCGAGACATTGCCGACAGTGGAGTCCAGATGGTTCGCAACGGCCGTGAAACTGCCCATCTCGACCACTTTTACGTACACCGACATATTTGAAAGTTTATCCATCCTGATCGTCCTTCAGACCTGCAATCCGCTTGAGACAAGTGCGGATGCTACACCCTCCCCCGGCCCCCCGATATTACCTCTGGGGACAACAATGATTCCCTCGTGGCCAGCTAAATCAAGCGACTTACCTTCCATAGACTTGGCTTCACGGAGCGCTTGCCCGTCCCTGACAACCAACCAAAGGCCACACCATGAACAACTCCTACGATCAGCTTTATCTTTTCATCGGTGGTGAATGGATCGATGCGCAAGGTCGCTCTACGGCAGCCGTCGTCAACCCTGCGACCGGGCGTGAAATCGGACGTGTTCCCCTCGCCACTGCCGGCGACCTTGACCGCGCCCTGGAAGTGTCCCGAGTGGGCTTCGAACAATGGCGGCAAACGGTGCCGGACCAGCGCGCGAAAATCCTCAAACGCGCCGCCGATCTGATCCTGGAACGAGCCCCGCACATTGCAGCGCAGATGACCCTGGAAGAAGGCAAGCCACTGAGCGAAAGCATGGATGAAGTGGTGCGAGCCGCAGAGTATTTCGAATGGTTCGCCGAAAGCGCTCGGCGCATCGACGGCCGTGTTGTACCTGCCAACCGCCCCGGTGTACTGCAACTGGTCAAACGCCAGGCCATTGGCCCGGTCGCAGCTTTCACGCCGTGGAATTTTCCGGCTATCACGCCTGCACGCAAACTGTCGGCGGCCCTGGCGGCGGGTTGCAGCGTGATTCTCAAACCCGGAGAAGAAAGTCCCTCCACCGCGCTGGCCCTGGCACGGGCGCTGGACGACGCAGGCCTGCCCAAAGGCGTGCTGCAGGTGGTCTTCGGCGTACCGGATCAGGTGTCCAGCCAGCTCATTGCGTCTGCGATCATCCGCAAGGTGACGTTCACCGGCTCGGTGCCCATTGGACGGCTATTGTCGGCCCGCGCCGCCGAGGGCGTGAAACCCATCACCCTGGAACTGGGAGGCCACGGCCCGGTGTTGGTATTCGCCGACGCTGATGTTGAGAAAGCCGCAGTAGAGGGGGTCGCAAACCGCTTTCGCGGTACCGGCCAGGTGTGCATCTCGTCGACCCGGTTCATCGTTCAGCGTGGCGCCTATCAAGCGTTTGTCGATCACTTTGTCACGGCCACCAAAGCCCTGAAAATCGGCGACGGCTTCGATCCACAGACTCAGGTCGGACCGCTCGCCAACCCAAGGCAGTTGGTCAAGATGGAGCAATTGATAGCCGATGCCGTCGAGAAAGGCGCACGGGTCTTGGTCGGTGGCGAGGCGCTTCCCGGAGACGGCTTTTTCTTCCAGCCCACCGTTTTGGCAGACGTGCCCATGAACGCCCGCATCATGCACGAAGAACCTTTCGGCCCCATCGCCGTGTTGATGCCTTTCGACGAGCTGGCCGACGGCCTGCAAGAAGCGAATCGATTGCCGTATGGCCTTTCGGCCTACGCGTTCACTTCCAATGCACGAACAGCCATCGACGTGGCCGACGGACTGGAAGCCGGAATGATCGGGATAAACCAGTACCGCATCGTCGCCACCGAGCTTCCGTTCGGCGGCATGAAAGAAAGTGGTCACGGCTCCGAAGGCGGCGTTGAAGGCATCGAGCACTACCTCACCCACAAATTCATCAGCCAGGTTTAAGGGAGCTCCCATGTCCACGATCAATTTCAGCAGTCCTCGCGAAGCGGCCCGGGCGTTCACACCCAAGCTGTCGGATTTCGTCGACGCAACGCTTTATCCGCAAATCTGGGCCGATCCTGGATTGTCACTTCGCGACCGCAGCCTGATTACCGTCGCTGCATTGATTGCCGGGGGGCACTCAGAAGAATTGCCCGCTCACTTGCGCCGGGCAATCACCAACGGCGTCAGCCTGGACGAAATTGCCGCAGCGATTACCCACCTGGCGTTTTATGTGGGCTTTCCCGGCGCCATCACTGCATCGGCCATCGCCAATGCCACGTTTTCCGACTCGGAGAAGAACCCGCAATGAAAGCGATCAACATCAGAGAATTCGGCGCCGCAGATGTCCTGGAGCTCGTCGATGCGCCCGACCCCGAAGTCCGCCCCACCGACCTTCTGGTGCGGGTTTACGCCGCTGGCGTGAACCGTGCCGACCTGACCCATCGCACCGGTGGTTATGGGCATCCGAATTTCGGTGACTCGCTGATCATCGGACTGGAGATCGCTGGCGAGGTGATCGAGACAGGCAGCGAAGTGACCGGCTACGCCGCAGGAGACCGAGTGATGGGCGTCGTTGGTGGTGGCGCCTATGCCGAACTGGCGCGCATCGACTACCGCATGGCCATGCCGATCCCCGCGCAGCTGGATTATGTACACGCAGCGGCTATCCCGGAGGTGTTCGTCACCGCCCATGAAGCGATGATGCACCTGGCTCGCCTCAAGTCCGGCGACTCGGTGTTGATTCATGCGGCGGCCGGCGGTGTCGGCTCCGCCGCCGTGCAACTGGCCTACGCCACCGGCGCCACCGTGTATGCCACCACAGAGGGCAGCAAGTTATCGCGTGTCGAACATCTGGGGGCTGACGTCGCGATTGACTACAAGACCCAGGACTTCGCCCAAGTCATTGCCGACAA
Source organism: Pseudomonas sp. lyk4-R2A-10 (assembly GCF_030209075.1). Lineage (NCBI taxonomy): Bacteria > Pseudomonadati > Pseudomonadota > Gammaproteobacteria > Pseudomonadales > Pseudomonadaceae > Pseudomonas > Pseudomonas sp. lyk4-R2A-10. The sequence goes on from NZ_JARVSR010000010.1 coordinate 663,738, forward strand.
GACCGAGGGTCGAGGGGTCGATGTGGTCATCGACTTCATCGGCCAACCCTACTTCGCACGCAACATTGCCTCGCTTGCTCACGGTGGCCGACTGGTGCAGGTCGGGATTCTGGGCGGTGGCGGCCAGGTAAGCGTGGAGCTCGAACACATCCTCTATCGGCATCTGCAAATCATCGGCACGGTAATGAAATCCCGCACCCAACCGGAAAAGCACGCCATGATCCAGCGCTTCCGTGAGCATTGGCTCGATCGCTTCGACGGCGCAGGGAGCCTGGAACCGGTGGTGGACAGCACATTTGCGCTCGCGCGGGCTGCCGATGCTCACCGGCGAATGGAGTCGTCAGGGAATGTCGGAAAAATCATCCTGACCATGCGTCCGGAGGATTCGCCGTAACACACCCGAAGCGTTCAAGGATGAACATTCATTCATCGAAAACAGGGTTCGATGCGTCTAGTCTGCGGGTTACGACATAGTGACTACAGGAGTAACCCACCATGTTCTCGCACGAAAGCATCCCGCTGATCATCCTTTTCACCATCCTGCTGCTCGGCGTACTCACCGCCGTCCTTCATCCCGTGCATGCGTTCTACAGTTGGCTCCAGAGGCGCAGGGAAAGATCCGCTGCCGAGGCTGCGAGCGAGGCGGATTCGCACTGATGTGCATGACTGGCCCGGAGTAATCCGGGCCTTTTTCCGCCTGCTGGCGACAGCACCGCAAACCACAGTGAACACTATTCGCGCCCTCTCCCCGCTACCCAGGCAAGCCTTCAGCTTGTGATGTCGGTTCTGCGCATTTGCGCGAAAAAATTGCCGCTTGATTGTCAGGTGGCTTTTTTCCGCCTATCTTGAACAAAACCTATACAGAATTACCATCTTCGTACAATTATTTTGGGTACTGATCCGCCATGCCGCGCAAACCTGGCGCGGAAAAACGAAATTAGACGGCCGCAACCCTGTACGCGCGCTTCATGGCGTACAAGAAAGCATTTCCAGCGCGGTCCCTCGACCCCCTCTGCCATCAGGGAGTAAAGCAATGACTCGATTAGTGCTGTTACTGACACTGATACTCAGCATCGCAAGCTGCACCAACGTGGATGTCACTCGCTATGCCGATCAACAACCGGCGCTCGATCTGCAGCGTTTTTTCAGCCAGCCCGTCAAGGCCTGGGGGATGTTTCAGAAGCGCGGCGGCGAAGTGACCAAGCGTTTCGAAGTCAACATTGTCAGCCGCCGCGAAGGCAACAACCTGATTCTCGACGAGCGCTTCCTGTACAGCGATGGCACCCGCCAACACCGTGTATGGACATTGACGCCCGAGGGCCAGGGACGCTGGAGCGGCCGCGCCGGTGATGTCGTAGGGGTTGCCCAAGGCCAGGTGGCGGGCAACACACTTCACTGGCGTTATCGGCTGAACGTACCGGTCGACGACTCGACCTATGAAATGAGCATGGACGACTGGATGTACTTGATGGACGAGGACACGTTGATCAACCGCACCAGCATGTCCAAGTTCGGGGTCGAAGTCGGTCAGGTGACTTTGTTCTTCCGTCGCCAGGGCGCCGAATCAAGCCAATGAACCGTAAAACGCAGAGCTCCATTGAATGAACGTTACCCGCCGCTTGTGTCTGGTACTGGGCGACCAGTTGTCCTTCGACCTGGCTTCCTTACAGGCACTCGATGCCGAGCGCGACACGGTGTTGCTGGTTGAAGTCATGGAAGAAGCCAGCCATGTGCCCCACCATCCACAAAAGATTGCCCTGATCTTCAGCGCCATGCGCCATTTCGCCCAGGCGTTGCGGGATCAGGGTACGCGGGTTGAATACGTGACCCTGGATGATCCGGATAACAGCGGTTCGGTGCCCGGTGAGCTGAAACGCTGGCAAGCGTTGTTACAGGCCGAGCAAGTGCACATCACCGAGTGTGGCGACTGGCGACTGGAGCACTCGATCAACGAATGCGGTTTGCCCATCCACTGGCACGCCGATACGCGTTTTCTGTGCAGTCGCGAAGAATTTGCCGCATGGGCCGAGGGCAAGAAACAGCTGCGCATGGAGTTTTTCTACCGTGAGATGCGTCGCAAGAGCCGCTTGCTGCTCAATGGTGACGGCTCGCCAGTGGGCGGCGCGTGGAACTTCGATGCCGAGAATCGCAAGGCCCTGCCCAAGGGCGTCAAAGCGCCCTACCCGGCACGCTTCAAAAACGACGCCATCACCCGCGATGTACTGGCACTGGTCAAGGCGCGCTTCAGCCAGCACTACGGCGCGCTCGATGACTTCAACTATCCCGTCACCCATGCCGATGCGCAGGCACTCTGGGCGTATTTTCTTGATTATGGCCTGGCGGGGTTTGGCGATTACCAGGACGCCATGGCCAGTGACGAGCCGTTCCTGTTTCATGCGCGCATCAGTGCGGCGCTCAACATCGGCCTGCTGGATCTGCGCCAGCTGTGCAGCGATGTGGAGTCGGCGTACTGGGCCGGCAGCGTTGCGCTCAATGCCGCCGAAGGCTTCATTAGGCAGCTGATTGGCTGGCGTGAATATGTGCGCGGCGTGTACTGGCTGAAGATGCCGGATTACGCGCATGGCAACTCGTTCGGCAACACCCGGGCATTGCCCGAGTTCTACTGGACGGGTGACACCCAGATGAACTGCATGCGCCACGCCATCGGGCAAAGCTTGCAACACGCCTACGCGCATCACATTCAGCGACTGATGGTCACCGGCAACTTCGCCCTGCTCGCCGGTATCGCGCCGAGTCAGATCTGCGAGTGGTATCTGGCGATCTACATGGACGCCTTCGACTGGGTCGAGCTGCCCAACACGCTGGGCATGGTCATGCACGCCGATGGCGGTTATCTCGGTTCCAAACCCTATTGCGCCAGCGGCCAGTACATCAATCGCATGTCCGATTACTGCCGCGGTTGCGCGTACAAGGTCAGCGAAAGCACGGCGGACAATGCCTGTCCGTTCAATGCGCTGTATTGGCATTTCCTGATGCGCCACGGTGAACTGCTGCGCGGCAATCAGCGCATGAGCATGATGTACAGGAACCTCGACCGCATGCCGGAAACCAAACAACAGGCACTCTGGCAACGCGGCCAGGCACTGTTGGCGCGCCTGGATAACGGCGAATCGTTTTGAAATCAGTGTTCGCCCAAAACGACCTTGCTCCATCAGTGAAACTTAACGACGAAGCAACCTGTCAACGGATCAGCAGCCACAACGCTTCCCGATATTGACGGCACCTGTCGGGCATGCCCGACCCTCTGAATCGGCCCCTGAAAAATTCAACCAAGAAGGCGAGATGGACACCCTCAAACACCTTAGTCGCGAAGCGCTCGAGTCCGAGGTCAAGCGATTACGCGCCGCCTTGCAGAGCACTGTAGCCGACGATGAGCGCGACATCACGGCGCGACTGCACGCCAGTCAGGCCGCGCTCGCTCGTAGTGAGGCGCGGCAGCGCGCGGTTTTCGAGAGTGCAGTGGATTTCGCGATGGTCGTCACTGACCTCGGCGGATACATCACGGAATGGAACTGCGGCGCAACCAATGTGCTGGGCTGGTCCGCCGAAGAGGTTCGCGGCCAGAGCGCGGCCTGCTTTTTCACACCTGAGGACCGCGCCGCCGGCCGGGTCGAACAGGAAATGCAGCGCGCCCTTGTCGAAGGCCGTGCCTACGATGAGCGATGGCATTTGCGCAAGGACGGCGAGCGATTCTGGGCCTCTGGCGAGCTGATGCCGCTCTACGATGAAGACCAGACTCATTTGGGCTTCGTGAAAATTCTCCGCGACCGTACTCAGGAGCATCTGTACGGGCGCGCCATAATCGAAACCAAGGAACGCTATCGACTGGCCGTCATGGCCACCAGTGATGCGGTGTGGGACTGGGACCTGCAAACCAACCAGATCATCTGGAACCAGGCGTTGCAACAGGCGTACGGTTTCGCGCTGGAGAACGTTGATCCCAGTGGCGACTGGCGGTTCGCGCGGATCCATCCTCAGGATCAGGCGCGGGTGCAGGCATCGATCCACGCCGCCATCGAGGGCGACGGCACGACATGGAGTGCGGAGTATCGGTTCTGCTGTCAGGACGGTTCCTATGCCGAGGTGCTCGATCGCGGGCACTTGATCCGCAATCAATCCGGCCAGGCCGAACGCATGATCGGCGCGATGCTTGACCTCACGCGCTCGCGCAGTGCCGAAACGGCGTTGCGCCGGAGTGAAGAGCGTTTCAGTACCATTCTGGAAACCATCGAGTCGGCGTTTGCCATCGTCAAAGTCAAATTCGACGCCAACGACGAGCCTGTCGACTACTACTTCGTCGAGGCCAACCCGGCGTTCGAGCGCCAGTGCGGGGTCAACCTGCGCGGTAAATGGGTGACCGAATTCGCGCCCAATCTGGAACGCTTCTGGTTCGAAACCTACGGCCACGTGGCCAAGACCGGGGAGCCGGCGAATTTCGAGAACTACGCCAATACCTTCGAGCGCTGGTTCGATGTGCGCGCGGTGCGGGTCGGTGACCCGGCCGACCGGCAGATCGCGATCCTGTTCAACGACGTCACCGAGCGGCGCGCGGCAGAAGACCGCTTGCGAGCCAGTGAGGCGATCGCCCGGGAAAACGTCGAGCGCGTGCAACTGGCGCTCGCGGCCGGCGCCATTATCGGCACCTGGCACTGGGATTTGCTGACCGACCGTTTTGCCATCGACGAAGGCTTTGCCCAGGTGTTCAATCTCGACCCGGCACTGGGGCGTGAAGGCCTAAGCCTCGAACAAGTGATCACCAGCGTGCACCCCGACGACCGCGATAGCCTGACCACGGCAATCGACGAAGCCATTAGTCGTGGAGGCGCTTATTCCCATCAGTACCGTGTACGGCGCGAGGACGGCAGATACCAGTGGATCGAGGCGAACGGGCGTGTTGAATGTGCAGAGGACGCAACGCCGCTGCGCTTTCCCGGCGTGCTGATTGATGTCGAGGAGCGCCGCACCGTCGAGGCGGAGCGCGACCGGGCTATTGCCGCGTTGCGTTCGCTCAACGACACCCTCGAACAACGGGTGTCATCGCGCACCGCCGAGTTGATGCAGGCAGAGGAGAAACTGCGTCAATCGCAGAAGATGGAAGCGGTCGGCCAACTGACGGGAGGCCTCGCTCACGATTTCAACAACTTGCTGGCCGGCATTTCCGGCGCGCTGGAGTTGATGGGTGCGCGGATCAATCAGGGCCGCTTGAACGAAGTCGACAAGTACATGGTGACTGCACAAGGCGCGGTCAAGCGTGCCGCCGCCCTCACCCACCGCCTGCTGGCCTTCTCCAGACGCCAGACCCTCGATCCGCGGCCCACCGACGTCAACACGCTGATGACCGGCATGACTGAACTGATCCAGCGCACGGTGGGCCCGAGCATTCTCTTGGAAACCATCGGCTCGCCGGTGCTCTGGCCGACACTGGTCGATGCCAGTCAACTGGAAAACGCCCTGCTCAACCTGTGTATCAACGCCCGCGATGCAATGCCCGACGGCGGACGCATCACCATCGAGACCGCCAATCGCATCATGGATGCCGAGACCGCCGGCGCGCTGGACATGCCCGAGGGCGAGTATGTGTGTCTGTGTGTCACCGATACCGGCACCGGCATGTCGGCCGATGTCATCGCCAAGGCCTTCGACCCGTTCTTTACCACCAAACCGCTAGGCCAGGGCACCGGGCTGGGGTTGTCGATGATCTACGGGTTCGCCAAGCAATCCGGCGGCCAGGTGCGCGTGCACTCGCAGGTCGACCGGGGCACCACGATGTGCATCTACCTGCCTCGTCACCGTGGCGATCCCGTGCAGAGCCACGATGACAAGCACATCGCACCGGCGGTGGTGCCCAAGGCCAGCGAGACCATTCTGGTGGTCGACGATGAACCCACCGTGCGCGCCTTGTTGACCGAAGTGCTCGGCGATCTCGGCTACAACCTGCTTGAGGCGGGCGACAGCGTTGCCGGACTGAAGGTGTTGCAATCGAACGTGCGCATCGACCTGCTGATCACCGATGTCGGCCTGCCGGGTGGCATGAACGGCCGGCAGCTGGCGGATGCCGGCCGGGAGATCCGCCCGAACCTGACCACGCTCTTCATTACCGGATATGCGGAGAACGCAGTGATCGGCGCCGGTCAACTTGGCCCTGGCATGCAGGTGCTGACCAAGCCCTTCGCGGTCGACACACTGGTAGCGCGGGTCAGTGAATTGATGTGCTCAAGATCGGAATGAACGACCGCTGCGGCGGAGTAACCGAGGCAGACTGGCTGCGGCCAAGGAGTAAGAAATGGTGACTTTCCTGATTTTCCTGATCGCTTGCGGTGCGGCGGCCACCACCGGCATGGTTTTCCAGCCCGGCCAATGGTACGCGCAGCTCAACAAACCGAAGTTCACGCCACCCAACTGGGTGTTTCCGGTGGCGTGGACGACGATCTACCTGCTGCTGGCCTGGGTTGGCTACCGCTTGACCCTGATTCCCGGCAGCGAACAGGTGCTGGCATTGTGGGCGGCGCAGATTGCGCTGAACACGCTGTGGACGCCGGTGTTCTTCGGCGCGCAGCGGATCGTTGCCGCGATGATCATTCTCGTGCTGTTGTGGTTGGTCGTCGCAGCGATGGTGATCCTGGCCTTGCGCCTGGACGTGATCACCGGATTGATCCTGTTTCCCTATCTGGCCTGGCTGTGTGTCGCCGTGGCGCTGAATTTCTCGATCATGCGCAATAATCGGGCGGGTTACGGCTCATGATAAGACCCATCTATAACAAAACCGGTCATAACCCCTGTTCCACTCGAGCCGATGGTCGATTAGTTATCGCGCCGGACGACTTATTGAGTACAGGCTTTATAACAGCACCCAATATTGGGGACAGTTTCTGATCTAAATGAAAGCCGCGACCATAGTAGGCAGAAAAAGTTTCTTCCTTTCAGACAAAAGGGAAAACCATTAAAAAACAACGATTTGAATCTTGGCAAAATCATTACTGGATGGATGGCGTGTTTTTTGACTGGTAACGTTTGACAGACCGCAAAGACTGTCCGATAACTACCAAGGTTATTTTTTTACAGGGCGCGAGCAATCACTTACTCGCGCCCTTTCGCTTCAGGGGCAACTACTTAGTTACCTAACTTTAAGGCTGCGACGAACAGACCGTGCGGTAGCTTTGCCTTGTAAAAAGTTAAGCCGACAACACGTACATCAATGAAACACTTTGTGATTCATGATTGAAACACTTCACCCCTCCAATAATAAAAATACACTTTCACTGCCTGCCATTACTTAGCCCTCATTAGAGCTTCTGCCTGCCATAAACTTTCGATCATCAAAGAGTTTACAAGCATGCCAGTCATCAGCTCGGACCAACCTAATTGGTACCTTTTACAATGCAAGCCACGTCAGGATGAGCGTGCCCACCTCAATCTGCTTCAACAGAACTACGTGGTCTTTCACCCTCAACTCGTCAGTGAGCGCGTCATTCGCGGGAAACGACAGCGAGTGCAGGAATCCCTCTTCCCCGGGTACTTGTTCATCCAACTCAGTCGCGACGACAACTGGGCACCCTTGCGCTCCACTCGAGGGGTCAGTCGTTTCGTCGAATTCAACCATGGTCCCGCAACAGTGGCCGAGCACGTCATCGAACACTTGCGTGCACGTTGCCTTGAATCAACGTTATCGGAGCCGGATGAAGTGCTGAAACCCGGAGAGAACCTGCAGATCGTCAGCGGTCCGCTCGCGCCATTGGAGGGCGTATTCCTGGGGTTACACGGAACCGACCGCGTGATGATCCTCCTGCAGTTTCTTAACCGTGAGCAGCCGGTCTGCCTGCCACTCAGCGTGATTGAACGTCAACAACCTGGTTTTCACCCCTACAACTAACGACTTGCCTTATATGCCCTAGCTCAGGAGCTATAACATGGCTTTGAAGTCACGATGCCCTGTCGCACTGATGATGGCCTGTCTTTATCCGGAAATGGCCTGGAGCATCAATCCGCAAGCCATTGATGTTTACGGATTCGACTTCACGTCATCTTTCCTGTTTTCAGAAAGTTATGACGACAACTTTCGCGAGTTGGAAAACAGCAAGCAGTCCTCCATGGTCACCAAGTTGGCACCCTCTTTCGAGCTCAAGGCCGAGGATCGCAACAGCGCCACCCGGCTGATCTGGCAACCCACTCGCTACATTTATCACGACGAGTCGGATGCCTCGAACACGGCCCAACGCGTACGAGCGGACAGCATCATGGAGTTCACCGACCGGCATCGTCTGAAGCTCGACGCCGAATACCGCAAATGGGAGCGCACGGAATCCACGGCGGTCGAAGGCATCAACGACAAACTCAATAACAAACGCGTAGGTGGTATCTACACCTTCGGTGCGAAAAGCGCTGACAATCAGATCGATCTCGGGGCCAGTTACGCAGAACTTCGCTACGACAACGCCGATGGCATCAACGACGACAAGGAACGCAATACCACGGCCCTCACCAGCACCTGGTATCACCGCATCGGCAGTAATACCCGAGGGCTGGTGGAATATAACCACACCGATTTTGATTACCAGCAAGCCAACAGCCCGCGCAGCAGTAAATCCGATGCTGTCATGGCCGGTGCCGTATGGGATTTCACGGCACGCACGACGGGCAAGGTCCGTATCGGTTACGAAAAAAAGAACTTCGACAACAGCGAATCCAAAGACCTAGACAACCCGACCTGGCAAGTGGATTTGCAATGGAAACCGCGAACCTATTCGACGTTCACCTTCGTCGCGCGCCAGGCCCTCGCCGAGGGCGATGACGGCGCTGATGCCGTGAAGTCAACGTTCACCCAGGTGGGATGGCGCCACGGCTGGACCGAACGGATTACGACAGTGGCGCAAGCCGGTTACGGGCGTTATGTCTACGAAGGCCAAAGCCGTACCGACAATCTTCAGGACTACAACCTGGCAGTGGTGTACGCCATGCGCCGTTGGCTGGATATCGAACTGGGTTATCGATATCGCGACAACGATTCCGATGCCGACAATGAAAGCTTCACCCGCAACGTGTTCCAGATCAGCTTCAACGTCAGCCTTTAAGAGGGTCTCGACATGAACGCTCGCACACTTGTCCTTTTGTTCGCGTTGTTTCTCTTGCCTCACGTCCATGCGGCAGATCCTGCCACGCAATACAAACTCGCCGCCGGCGACGTGTTGCGAATCATCGTTTTCGGTGAACCGGAGTTGAGCATCAAAAAGATCCGACTCAGCGATGCAGGCACCTTCTCCTATCCGTTTCTGGGAGAGATTTCCGCGAAAGGACTGACCCCCGGCCAGGTCGAGAAAATCATCGTCGACGGGCTCAAGCAGGGTTATCTGATCGACCCGAAAGTCAGTCTCAGCCAGATCGAATACCGCTCGTTCTACATCAACGGCGAAGTGAAAAAGCCCGGCAGCTACCCGTTCGTGCCCGGACTGACACTGGAAAAAGCCATTGCACTGGGCGGCGGCCTGACCGAGCGCGCCTCGATGAAGCGAGTGACCATCTTGCGCGGTGATGGTGGCGCGACCGTGACCGATAACGTCACGCGCAGCACCACGATTGCCCCCGGCGATACCATTTCCATTGCACAAGGCTTTTTCTGATCATGGACAACAGCCCCAGCAACTACGTCGAACGTCCTCTTCAAGCGCATCTGCATCCGCAGCACGGCGACGACAAGGACACCCTGGATCTGCTCAATCTGTGGAGGATTATCTGGCGCGCCAAGTGGCGCATCGGCTGGCTGGTTCTGCTGAGTTGCGTATTGGCGGCCGTGGTGGTCTCCAATATCACGCCGCAATACATTGGCAGCACCACCCTGCTGTTCAACGACAAAACACCTCCGCTGATGTCGTTCCAGCAAGTCAAGGACTCAGGCGGCAACGCCACAGATTACTTGCAGACTCAGCAGGCGCTCCTGCAATCGCGGGACCTTGCCGAACGCGCGGTGAAAAAACTCGGCCTGACGACCCACCCGGTCACCGATCCACGCCAGCAGCCCCAACCCTGGTTTGCTCCGCGCCAATGGCTGGCCAACCTGGACCTTGATCAATGGATCCCGGGACTCGGTCGATATTTGCCGCAAAAGAAAGAGCAGCTCACGGAAGCGGACGTCTTCAATCAGGTCACGCAGAACCTCATGCTGCACACAAGCGTCAAGTTCGTTGGCAAAAGCCAGTTGCTCGAAATCGAAGTCGAACTGCCAGACCCTGTTCTGGCAGCGGCGGCGGCCAACGCGCTGGCTCAGGGCTTCACCGACAGCCAGCTCGATACCAGCGAGAAATCGTCGCAAACCACCACAGCCTGGATGAACACGCGTCTGATCAAGCTGCGCGACAACCTGCGTGCGGCCGAGAAAAAGCTTCAGGGTTACCGCGAAGAACAAGGTCTGGTGGATGTTGGCGGTGTTGCCACCATCAGCGCCAACGAACTGGAAATGACCGGTAATCGCATGGTCGACGCCCGGCGCAACCGTGCTGAAGCCGAGAGCGAGTACCGCCAGGCCAAGGCCCTGGGCAACGGCGATCTGAGCCGGCTCTCCAGCGTGCCTGCGGTCTTGAGCAATCCCCTGGTGCAGAAATTCCAGGCCGATCGCGCTGTGGCTCAGGCCAAGGTTGATGAACTGGCGGGCCGCTATGGTCCAAAGCACCCCAGCCTGATTTCCGCACAAACCGAGTTGCGCACCGCCACCACCAGCCTGCAATTGCAGGTGCAGCAAGTGGTGGCCGGTATCGAGCGGCAATACCAGCTCGCCACGGCGAGCGAAGCGTCGCTGCGTCAATCCTTCAACAGCAACAAGGCGCAAATCCAGGACATCGCGCGCAAAGAGTTCCAGTTGCGCGAGTTCCAGCGTGAAGTCGACAGCACGCGCGCACTGTATGAAACCTTCGTCACCCGCCTGAAAGAAACCACGGCCACCGCCGACATGGACTCGACGAAAGTGCGCATCGTCGACCCGGCCATTGTGCCTGTCGACGCCAGCAAGCCCCGCAAGACATTGATTGTCGGGATCGTCGGGCTGATCGCTGCGGTCATCGGCGTCGGGCTGGCACTGCTCTTCGAGAGTCTGAGCAATACCTTCAAAACCGATGAGACGGTCGAGAGCGTGTTGAATGTTCCACTGCTCAGCGTCGTGCCGTTGGTGGTGAAAAAAAGTCGCCGGCAACTGGCGCGCCTTTTCGAAGACAACGACAACCCGCGTTTTTCCGAGACCATTCGCAACCTGCGTACCTGGCTGATGCTGCAAAGCAGCGAAAAGCCCTCACAGGTGGTGCTCGTGACCTCCACGGTTGCCGGCGAGGGTAAAAGCACCATCGCCACCAATCTGGCCAGTTCACTGACGCCGCTGGAGCGCGTGCTGCTGATCGATGCCGACATGCGTCAGCCAACCCTGTCGCTGAACTTCGATTTCCCACCGGACAGCCCGGGACTGGCGAATGTCATTGCCGGCACGGCCAGGCTTGAAGACTGCATTGTTTCAGTGGGCAATCTGGACATGCTGCCGGCCGGGAAGGTCTTGCCGCCGTCACTGGATATGTTCGTTGCGCCGCGCCTGCCATCCCCTGGCGATCCGCTCAACCCGGTCCAGCCACCGCCACAGGACTTGCTCAGCTCGCCCCGCATGGCGCGCATGCTCGAGGCGCTCAGATCACGCTATCGCCACATCATTATCGACTCTCCCCCTGCGGAGATGATCAGTGACGCGCTGTTGCTGGCCAGACATTCCGATGCGGTGATCTATGTCGTCAAGGCTGACAGCACCTCGATCAGCCAGGTTCAGCGAGGGATTGCCATGTTGCAACAAAGCCATGTGCCGGTCTTTGGCACGGTGCTCAACCAGGTCGACCTGCGCAAGGCGCGCAAGTACGGCTACCACCATTCCCGGGCGTTCTATAACTACGATTTCGCGCCCAGGTAACCATCGGGCGGATACGCCCGCCGCTACGCCCTCTTCTGCCAACGCACCACTCGCTTCACCTCCGCCGAGCTACGGAAAAGCCATCGGGAGGCACGCCGTGCCCGCTCGATTCGCGCTGATGCATGAATGCTGTCTTGAGGTTAAGCCTATGACTTCGCTCTATACCGCTCACATGACACACCGCCGAGGCCTGACGTTCTGGGGCCAGTGGCTGTGCGCGCTGTCGCTGGTCACCGCGCTGTTGATATTGCTCGTGCACTGGCGCGTCGGCAGTCTGACCAGCGAATACCGCATCCTGATCATTCTGACGGTGCTCGGCTCGATACCGATCTACAGCGTGATGCAGGTCTACCACAAACGCCATGGCTTGCTGGTCGGGCTTGGCAGGTTGCTGGCCGGGTGGTTGACCCTGCTGGCCGTACTGGCGGCGATTGCGTTCTTCACCCAGACCAGCGCCATTTATTCACGCCAGGTGATCATGGTCTGGGCGGTGCTGGGTTTCGTGGTGCAGGCCTTGAGCTTTCTGCCCCTGCATTACCTGGCCCGCCTGTACTCGCGCAAGGTCTGCAACGGACGTCGTTCGGTGATCATCGGTACCTGCCCGACGGCCCATGAACTGGCGAAAAAACTGTCCCGACCGAACCGCGCGCTGGTGCTGGGTTTCATTGCCGCCGAGGACAGCTGCGGCCCTGCCCCCAGCATTCTGCCGTTGCTCGGCCACGTTTCCGCTATCCGCGAGATCATCACGGGCCTGGAAGTGCGTCGCGTCTATATCGTGCTGCCGATGGCCCATGCAGCAACCATCGAAGCGCTTTATATCGACCTGCTGGACATGAATGTCGACGTGGTGTGGATCCCGGATTTTGGCAGCATGGTGTTGCTCAACCATTCGATCTCGGAAATCGAGCGAATGCCGGCCATCTACCTCAACGAGAGCCTGATCAGTTCGCACCCCGCCAGCCTGTTTTGCAAGGATCTGTTTGAGCGAAGCCTCGCCGCCCTGGCCATTTTTCTGCTCAGCCCCGTGCTGCTGGTGGTCGCCGTTGCCGTCAAGCTGACCTCTGCAGGGCCAGTGCTGTTCAAGCAGAACCGTCACGGTTGCAACGGCGAAGTGATCAAGGTCTGGAAGTTTCGCTCGATGCACGTCCACGACGACCAGGAGGTACGCCAGGCCACCCGCAACGATGACCGCCTCACGCCGATCGGCGGTTTCCTGCGCCGCAGTTCGATCGACGAATTGCCACAGCTGTTCAATGTCCTGTCCGGCCGGATGGCCCTGGTCGGCCCGCGTCCGCATGCCGTCACCCACAACCTTTATTACACCGGCAAGGTGCGCGCCTACATGGCCCGGCATCGCCTCAAGCCGGGTATCACCGGGCTGGCCCAGATCACTGGCCATCGTGGCGAAACCGAGACCGTGGAAAAGATGCAGCTGCGCGTCGCCCAGGACCTCAACTACATCAACCAGTGGTCGCTGTGGCTCGACATCAAAATCCTCATCAAGACGCCCTTCACCCTGTTCTCGAAAAACATCTACTGAGCCCCTTTCCCGCGTCTGCCGCTCTCCTGCCCGACCGTTGATAACCGTCACGACGACCTGAGGTTCGACCATGAATGTGAGCGTATTCGGTATTGGTTACGTAGGCCTTGTCCAGGGTGCTGCATTGGCCGAGGTCGGGCACAACGTGCTCTGCGTCGACGTCGACGCCGGCAGGGTCGAGGCATTGAAAGAGGGCACGCTGCCGCTCTACGAGCCGGGCCTGAAAATCCTGGTGCGCGACAACTACCAAAGCGGCCGACTGCAGTTCGGCACAGACCTGGTGGACGCCGTTCACCATGGCGATGTGCTGTTGATCGCCGTCGGCACACCGCCCGACGAAGACGGTTCGGCGGATCTCCAATACGTGTTGAGCGTGGCGCGGACCATCGCGCTGAACCTGGACCGGCACCAGATCATCGTCGACAAATCCACCGTGCCCGTCGGTACCGGCGATCGGGTGCGAGCCTGTATCGAGCAAGTATTGGCCGACAACGGTCGCGGCGATCTGACGTTCGACGTGGTTTCAAACCCGGAATTTCTCAAGGAAGGCTGCGCGGTCGAGGACTGCATGCGCCCGGACCGGATCATCATCGGCACCGACAGCCCGCGTGCCGAAGAGGTCATGCGCGAACTGTATGAGCCGTTCAATCGCAGCCGCGAAAAAATCATTGTCATGGACGTTCGCAGCGCTGAACTGACCAAGTACGCCGCCAATTGCATGCTGGCAACCAAGATCAGCTTCATGAACGAAATGGCCTGCCTCGCTGAAAAGCTCGGCGCCGACATCGAAAAGGTGCGCCACGGCATCGGTGCCGACCCGCGCATCGGTTACCAGTTTATCTACCCAGGTCTGGGCTACGGCGGCTCGTGTTTTCCCAAGGACGTGAAGGCGCTGATACAGGCGGCCGACGGTGTCGACATCGACGCCCGGGTGCTCAAGGCCGTGGAAGCGCGCAACCAGGAACAGAAAGCCAGCCTCTATCGCAAGGTATTCGATCACTTCGACGGTCACCTTCGCGGCAAGACGTTTGCCCTGTGGGGGCTGAGTTTCAAACCCAATACCGACGACATGCGCGAAGCCCCCAGCCGGGTACTGATGGAGGCTTTGTGGCAAGCCGGCGCCAGCGTGCAGGCGTTTGATCCCAAAGCCATGGAAGAGGCCCAGCGCCTTTACGGCTCGCGCGATGACCTGACCCTGACAGGCACCAAGGAAGCGGCGCTGAAAAATGCCGACGCCCTGATCATCGTCACCGAGTGGCAATCGTTTCGGGCACCGGACTTCGACCAGCTCAGCCGGTTGCTCAAACAGCCGTTGATTTTCGACGGGCGCAATCTGTTCGATCCGCAGCGTTTGAGCAAACGCGGTTTCACCTACGTCTCCGTGGGTCGGCAGACCCCTTCAGTCCTCTGAAAGGAGCCGCGCCATGTTGAAACTGGAGATAGTCGGCCATTACTCGGCGAAATTACTGGAGGCCAACCAGGCCTATTCCTTCATCAACTTTGCCTCGATCGGCAGTTTTTTCGAGCAAAATCCGAGCAGCGTTGCCTATTTTTGCGACGGCATGCTGATGTCAACCTTCATGTCTCGCATTACCGGCAGACCGATTGGTCGGGTCAGCTTCGACTTTACCTCGATAGCCGACGTCGTGCTGCGCAGCGCCGAGCAACAGGGCAAACGCGTCTATTTCGTCGGCGCTCGGCAAGCCGAGCTGGATCTGTTCATCAGCAAGATCAAGGCCCTTTATCCGCAACTGAGCATCGCCGGCTATCACAACGGCTATTTCGACGCTGCCCAGGCCGAAGACATTCGGTACGACATCTGTCGCAGCGCAGCGGACATTCTGATCGTCGGCCTGGGCGCCGGACGGCAAGAGCAGTTCGAGCAGGATGCCCTGCGCGCAGGCTTTCGCGGAGTCGCCTTCACCTGTGGCGGTTTCATCCGGCAAGAAGCCCTGGCGACGCGGCAGTACTACCCGGCGCTGATCAATCGTCTGCACCTGCGCGCGTTCTATCGCATGTACCGCGAGCCCCACACGATCAAACGCTACCTCATCGATTACCCGAGCAACTTCCTGCACCTGCTGAACATGATCGTTCGACACAAAGTCGCCATCAGCGTTGGGGAATGACCATGCACATCCTGTTTACTCTCAAGGATTTCAAGCCGGGCGGTGGCGTCGAGCGCGTTCAGCAGCGGCTGTCCGAGCAGTTTCTCAAGGACGGTCGGCGCGTGAGTTTTTTCGTCATGAACGCAGACATGCCCGACACCCGGGGCATTCAATGCTACAGCGGTGGCGGCAACGGCCTCCTCGGCCTGTTCAAGTCCATCGTTTTGCTGCGCCGGCTCATACGGCACGAAGGTGTCACCCATCTCATTTCCGCCAAGGAGCAGGCCAACCTCTGCACGTGGTTCGCCACCCTGGGCAGTGCCTGCAAAGTCATCTACAGCCGCCATGCGACCCTCGACTGCAGCGAACAGAAAACCGGCCCCTCAAGCCTGCGTCTGCTCTACGCCTTGTACCTGTGTGGCAGTGGCAAGGTGGTGACGGTTTCGTCGGCTTTGCGCCAGACCCTCGCCGATGCCGTGCCCTGGGGGCGGCAGCGCATTCGTTATTGCCCCAACGCGGTCGTCACCGATCAACTGTTTCAAGCCGCCCAGGCGCCCAGGCCGGCCGGATTGCCCCGCAACTACTGGCTGAGCCTGGGGCGTCTGGTCGAACCCAAGGGGTTTCATCTGCTGCTCGATGCCTACGCCTTGGCGCTGCGCAGCGCGGCGCTACCGGATCTGGTGATCGTCGGTGATGGCCCGTTGCGCGAAGCCTTGGTCACCCAGGCCAGGCAATTGGGTATCGCGCAACGGGTGCATTTCAGCGGTTTTATGAGCAATCCCTATCCCGTGCTCAGGCACGCCCGGCTGTTCATTCTGAGTTCCCTGCAAGAAGGCATGCCGACCGTGCTGATCGAGGCGTTGGCACTGGGCACGCCGGTGCTTGCGTGCGATTGCGAGACCGGGCCCAGAGAACTGCTGGACCACGGCCGACTCGGTCAACTGGTGATCGTCAACGACGTACAGGCACTGGCCGAGGGAATGCTGTGCAACCTGACCTCAGGTCATGCCGTCGCTCCCGGCGAAAAGGCGCTCACTGACACCCTGCGCCCGTACACCAGCCAGCACGCGGCGCAGGCGTACTACCAGGTCTGGAATCAATGAAAAAATTACTGATCATCCTCCACGACCTCAGCGCCGGCGGTGCTGAAAAAATGATGGCGCGCCTGGCCAAGGCGCTGGTGGATGCGGGCAATGACGTGACGTTGCTGATGCTCACCGGTGGCGGCACTCACGCAGCCCATCTAGACCCGCGCGTGAAAAAGGTTGAATTGCACAGCCCGCGCAGCGTCCGTGCGGTGCCGGCACTGACGCGATTCCTGCGTGACAATCGCTTTGACGCCCAGCTGGCGGCCCTCACCCACGTCAACGTGGTGGCGATCGTCGCGGCGGCACTGTCCGGTACGCTGGCCCGACTGCACGTCAGCGAGCGCAATGCCTTTTCCCATGACCGGCACGTGAACCCCGATTTCATGGTGCGCATGGCATATCGGGTGGCACCGCTGCTGTATCGGCTGATTCCCAATCCGGTGATCTGTGTTTCGCGCGGCGTCGCCCAGGATCTGGTCGATACCACCCTCGCCCGACGCCGGGACGTGACCATTGCCGACAACCCGGTGCTCGACAACGACTTTCGCGAGAAGACGCCGGGACTGCCCCGCCACCGCTGGCTGCTGGATAAGTCCGGCACAGTGATTGTCGCCGTGGGGCGCCTGGCGCCGCAAAAAGGTTTCGACACGCTGATCACAGCATTCGCCGCACTGCCGGATCGCGATGCCCGCCTGATCATTTTTGGCGAAGGCGCCCTCCGGGCCGAACTGCTTCAGCAGGCGAAACAGCTGGGGGTCGCGGAGCGCTTCGATCTGCCGGGCTATACCAACGATCCCCTGGTAGAAGTAGCCGCAGCCGATTGCTTCGTGTTGTCGTCGCGTTTCGAGGGCAGCCCCAACGCGCTGGTCGAGGCGTTATCCACCGGCACGCCGGTGGTGGCGACCCGCTGCCCCCATGGTCCGCAAGACATCCTCGTCGGCGGTCTGGTGGCGCCGCTGGTTGCTGTCGATGATCCGATCGCCCTGGCACAGGCCATCGTCGAGCAATTGTCCATACCGCGCGATCTGCAGCGTCAATCACGCCTCGATGCGGCCGCGCGATTCATGAGTGCCAGTGCAGTGCAGACCTACCTCAAAGCACTGGTTGGAGACCCGTCACCATGAGCCCCCTGACGATCCGCTATTCGACACTGCGCGACGCCTTCACCCTGTTCGGCATCCTGTTCTACATCCAGGTGATTACCTTTGTCCTCGGTCTGGGCAGTGCCGCGAGCTTCGGCGATATCAACAAAGACCTCGAAGGCAATGTCGCCAATCAGGTCTGCGGCCTCATCACGCTGCTGGTACCGTTGTTCTTTTTCATCCGCAACAAGGTATTCCTCAGCAAGACCTTTTATCGCAGCAACTTCTTTCTGCTGGTGTTCCTGCTCTGTGTCATCGCGTCGATCGGCTGGTCCCACGACCCGATGCTCAGTCTCAAGCGGTTTATCGCCCTGCTCGGCGTGGTGTTTTTTGCAGGCTTCATTGCCTATAACTACTCCCTTGAAAAAATCGCCTTCATGCTCGGCTGCGCTATTGGCATCGCGGCGTTGATCGGGTTGTTGCTCGCCGTGGTCATGCCTGAAGTGGCGTTTCTCTCCGGGGGCATTCGCGACGGCGCGTTCAAAGGTGTTTTCGCCGAAAAGAATGCCGGCGCCCGACTCAATGCGATCGCCATCATGCTGTTGCTGCCGATGATCCGGCAGCGCAATCGCTGGGCGCTCTTCTGTTCGTTCTTTTCGCTGGTCGCGATCCTGCTTGCCCAGTCAGCCACCGGCGTGGCGCTGATCATTTCCGGCACGATCAGCTACTGGTACTTCCTCACAATGATCCGTTTGGGGATCAATCGCTCGCAGCTGATGTTCCTCGGGTGCACCCTCCTTTACCTGCTGGTTTGCCTGTTTCTGTACAGCAACTTTGCGGTGCTGCTGGAAATGGCCGGGCGCGATCCGTCACTGACCGATCGGACCCTGATCTGGGAACTGCTCGCGCCTTTCATCGACAGCCAGTTACTCAAGGGCTACGGCTTCGGCGCCTTCTGGGCAAGTCCCGATGCCGATGCGTTCATCACCCGCTGGGGTTACATCGGCAACGCCCACAGTGGCTACATGGAGACCTTGCTCAACGGCGGCCTCATCCAGTTGACGGCGCTGGCATTGATGTTGGGTGAGGCACTGTTCAAGCAATACCGCGCGGTGACGGCGAATCAGGCCGCTCGATTTCGTGCCAGTGCGCTGGTCATCATCGGCCTGTTCGCCGTCACCAATTATGTGGCGTACGTGATCCCCAACTACCGCTCCGCCGAGTTTCTGGTGTTCTGCACCCTGGCCCTGACCTTCCGGCACCACCACGCGACCTCCCCCGAATCCTCACCGGCAGCGCTGCGTCAGCGTTCGTCGGGCAGCGCACTACCGCGCGATTCCGCCCGCGCGTAACCCAAGGAGAATCACCGTGCCAAACCAAGCTCCCCGTTCAGCAGATTCAGTGTGCGTCATCATTCCGATGTACAACGGCGCCGACAGCATCGAGCAGACACTGACGTCCCTGGCCCGGCAAACCCGACTGCCCGATCACGTCATCGTCATCGACGACGGATCCACCGATGACGGACCACAGCGGGTCAGAGACTTTGTCGCGCCGTTTCGCTTGACGCTGTTACAGCAACCCAACGAAGGCCAGGCCAGCGCCCGTAATCATGGGATGCGGCACTCCGAAGAAACGTTTGTGGCAATGCTCGATGCCGATGACCAATGGCATCCGCGAAAGCTGGAGTTACAGCTGGCACTGTATGACGAACTCACCCGCCAGGGCCGGCCGGTGGGGCTGATCGACTGCTATGCGCAGGTCAATTACAGCGATGGCAGACGTCAGCTGGACGACCGGTTGAAGAACGGCAGGCACTTCTACGATTTCATCCACGCCAATGTCGTCAATGGCGTCTCCACCGCGCTGGTCAAACGTGACGTGATCATGCAACTCGGCGGCTTCGATGCCAGCCTGCGCTATTCCGAAGACCGCTTCATGTGGACCCGGATCGCCGAGCACTGGGAGATCCACACGGTGCCGGAGGTGCTGCTGGAGCGCACGGTCAATGGCGGCAACATGACCGCGAATCCGAAAAAGTACTACCAGAACAAAATCCGCTTCATCGAGGTGTACCTCGCCCGCTACGGCGCGCAGCTGACCCGGCAGCAGCGGATCGATTTCGTGCTGGGCAACCACACCGATTTTCTCGAGGCGTTTTCCCGACGTGGCGAGCATGACCAGGTCCTCGGCGTATACCGGCGAATGCTGGATTGCTCCTGGCAGGCCCTGATCTTCGCCAGCGGCAAACCGACCTTGCGCTACCTGTATGCCCGCGCCAGAACCTTGCGCAAGGCAACGGCGTCAACCACGGCTCATTGATCCGGTATCCGCCATGGCCAACCACCGTCTGACGACATTGACCTGGATCTTCACCGAGAAATTCGGCCTGATCCTGCTGTCGATGATTACCTTTGTCGCCTACGCCAGGCTGCTGTCGCCAGCCGAGCTGGGTGTGGGCACGGTGATCATTGCCATCGTCGAACTGATCGGTCTGGTGTACTCGTCGGTGCTCGAAGACCCGCTGGTACGGCTTGAGCGGCTGGAAGACAAGCACATCTCCACCGCCTACTGGGCGGCGGTGCTCGTCAGCCTGGCGAGCATCGGCGTCATTTCGGGCGCGGTCATGCTGTACACCCCCGACCCGCTGCTGCAATGGATGACGGCGATAGCCTCGATAAAGATCCTGTTCACCATGATGGCGCGGGTCTATGTGGCGCAGATGCGCCGCAGCAGCAACTTCAGGATGCTGGCGTCGCGCACGCTGCTGGGCAAAGTGGCGGGCGGCATCGGCGGGATTGCCGTTGCGCTTTGGGGGCTGGGGGCGTGGGCGGTCATTGCCCAGGCGCTGATCATGGAACTGGTGTCGATCATTGTGTTGATGCGCGCCGACCCGCGGCGCATCCCCTTTCACATCGACGGCCCGACCCTGCGCGAGTTGTTGAGGTCAGGCGCACCGGTTGCCGTCAACGCGCTGAGCTCGCAAACCCTGCAGCGCGGGGTCAATGTGGTGCTGGGCATCACCGCCGGCGCGAACGCGGTCGGCATGTTCAACATGGCGATGCGCATCATCGAACTGCCACGCACTGCAATCTACAACGGCCTGCTGAGCTATGCGCTGCCGGCGTTCTCCCGGCGCAGCGCAGAGCCCAGACGATTGATCGGGATCATTGGCGATTCAACCGCCGTCAGCGGTTTTCTGCTGATGCCGCTGTTCATCGGCATCGCACTCACGGCAAACGACCTGATCCTTTTGATATTCGGCGCCAAATGGGCTGAAGCCATTCCTCTGCTGCAAGTGCTGGCCTGCACGGCAGCCATCGGCAACACCGCCATGTACGCCACCACCGCACTGGTGGCGGTCAACCGCAGCCACCTCACGATCAAGGCCGAAGTGCTGACCACCGCGCTGGCCCTGGCGCTGGTCTACACCCTCGGCAACCTGTACGGCGGCATGGCAGCAGCCGTCGCTCTGCTGGCGCGCATGCTGGTCATCACGCCGTTGCAAATCCGCGGCCTGAACACGGCGATCGGCTACAGCTGGCGCGGCTTTTTCGAAGCCAGTTACCGCAGCATGATCGCTTCCCTGGTCATGGCTGCAACCGTGCTGCTGGTGCTACCGCAGCTGGGTCTCCAGGGTTACCTGCATTTGATCGGCAGCGTCGTGCTCGGCGCACTGAGTTATGCCGTGGGTTACAGCGCCCTGCACCCGCACTGGCCACAGGAATTCAAATCGGTTTTCACCTCCCGCTGAGTTCAGCCCTGAGACAGGAAGGCCTCACCATGCGCAAAACCACGTTGATTACTGGCGGAGCCGGCTACATCGGCTCGCATACGGCTCTGGCCCTCATTAACGCCGGCCACAAGGTGCTGGTGCTCGACAACCTGTGCAACAGCTGTCGAGAGTGCATCCGGCGCCTCGAGCAACTGACCCTGACCCGCGTCGACTTCATCAAGGGCGATATTCGCGACCCGGTCCTGCTCGACGATATCTTCAGCCGATACAACATCGACGCCGTGGTGCACTTTGCCAGTCTCAAATCCGTCGAGGAAAGCGTGCGCAAGCCGCTGGACTACTACGTCAACAACGTTGCCGGCACCCTTGGCCTGTGTCAGGCGATGGCCCGCAATAACGTATTCCGGCTGGTGTTCAGCTCGTCAGCCACGGTGTACGGGGAGCCGACGCGCACGCCGATTGCCGAAGATTTCGGCACCGGCAAACCGGTCAATCCCTATGGCCGCACCAAGCTGATGATCGAAGAGTTGCTGACGGATCTGTGCAACTCCGATCCGCGCTGGAGCATTGGATTATTGCGTTACTTCAACCCGATCGGCGCCCACGAAAGCGGAATGATCGGCGAAGACCCGAGCGGCCGACCCAACAACCTGCTGCCTTGCCTGACCCAGGTTGCCATAGGCCGGATACCCGAACTCACGGTGTACGGCAGCGACTATCCCACCGTGGACGGGACCTGCGTGCGCGACTACATCCACGTGGTCGACCTGGCCATCGGTCATCTCAAGGCACTGCAAGTGCTGCAGCACGACAATGGCATTCATTTCTGGAACCTCGGCACGGGCGTCGGCTACAGCGTGCTACAGATCATCCACAGTTTCGAGGACATCACCGGCATCAGCATTCCGTACCGCTTCGCCCCTCGACGTCTCGGCGACATCGCCAAGTGCTGGGCCGATCCGGCCAAGGCAGGACGCGAACTGGGCTGGAGCGCGCAGCGCGGCCTGGAACAAATGATCACCGATAGCTGGCGCTGGCAGTCGTGCAATCCGCAGGGGTATCAATCTTCATTCAAGATTCCGGCACCCGTTGCGGTGAAGTGATGCCGATGTTCAGAGAATGTCTGCTGGCCGTGCTGTTTTCGGTTGCGCTGCCAAGCAACGCAGCGCAGGCGCCTCCTGCGGTGCCGACCACCGGCCTGGTGTTGTGGCTGGACGCGGCCGACGTGACATCGATGAACCTGGATGCGCAGAACCGGCTCCAGCGCTGGAGCGACAAATCTGCCAAGGCCAATGACGCGACGGTCGCTGACGCCACCTCACCGCCACTGCGGATGGAGAGCGGCTTGAATGGGCACTCGGTGGTGCGCTTCGACGGCAACTCGGGATTACTCGGCCGGACCCTGCGCACGGCTAAAGGATCGGCGACCGTACTGATCGTGTCCCGTCGGCTGCCGGAACAGGCCGGGGTCGATCCCTGGCAACGGTTGTTCAGTTCAAGGCCGCAGGCCGCCAGCAACGATAACGTGCTGCCGAATTTCGCCGTGAGCCTTGCGCAAACCGGTGCTTATGAGCCGACGGTTTCTGTCCTTGAGCTGCAGGACGTCCCACTGGGACCGTATGGCGTGGGGCGCAATGCCGTCGGCAATGCCGAAAACTTTCGCGGCGACATCGCCGAAGTCCTGGTGTATGACCGGCCGTTTGCCTCGCTCGCGGAGCGCCAGCGCGTATTTCGCTACCTGGCAGACAAGTGGTCCGTGGCCATGCCGGTTCAGGCCGATACTTGGACACGTGTCGGCCCGCTGGACGCTCTGCCATCCCACATCCATGCCGATCTGCCATTGTCCGATCAGGCCAATGCCGGCCGGTGGTTGCTCAACACCACGCTGTCCGACGAGTTCGATGGCACCACCCTCGACCGCACGCGCTGGCACGTCAACAATGCTATCGGGAACGAATCGCTGGGACGCAAGCCGGCGTTGTTCACCGAGCGCAATGCCAGCGTCAGCAACGGCTATCTGAAGATTGTCTTTCGCAAGGAAACCCTGCCGCCGAAATACGTGCAGCTAGGTTTCAAGGATTACACCTCGGCGATGGTTCGTACCCTCGAACGTGGCTTCTACGGCTATTACGAAACACGGGCCAAACCCATGAACTCTGCGGCTTCCAGCGCGTTCTGGCTGGCGTGGACAGGCATGGCCGACAACGCCACCGAAATCGATATCTTCGAAATCGGCGGCAAGACCAAAGAGGCGGCCTCGGACCGCGCCTACAACATGAACGCCCACCTCTGGGCCACGCCACAGAGCACCGAACATATCGCCGACGGCAGCACCTGGACCAGCCCCTGGCGGCTGGCTGGCGACTTTCATGTCTACGGCTTCGACTGGCAACCCGACACCCTGCGCTGGTACGTCGATGGCGTTCTGGTCAGGGAGTCGAAGAACAACCACTTTTTCTACCCCATGCAGATCGTCTTTGACAGTGAGGCCATGTGGAAATGGTTCGGTGTGGTCGACGATGCTGACCTGCCCTCCACGTTCGAAGTCGATTACATCCGCATGTGGCTACGCAGTCCTTGAGCACCCTACGCCGCTTTGGCCTTGAGTCGGATGTCATACGACACAGTCCTCAGTTTTCGATCCGCGCTGACGAGTCTGGAGCGCCTGTACATGAACAACCGGCGACTGAACGAGCTGGATTTGCTGCGCTTCCTTGCGGCGTTCGCCGTGGTGATTTTTCACTATGCATTTCGCGGGTATGCGAGGGGGGACA
The DNA here is from genome assembly GCF_030209075.1 of Pseudomonas sp. lyk4-R2A-10. Lineage (NCBI taxonomy): Bacteria > Pseudomonadati > Pseudomonadota > Gammaproteobacteria > Pseudomonadales > Pseudomonadaceae > Pseudomonas > Pseudomonas sp. lyk4-R2A-10. Next base: position 688,016 of record NZ_JARVSR010000010.1, read on the forward strand.
TGTCCGTGATGCCCTACCCCATGCTGGCTGACGTAGCCAAATACGGTTATCTGGGCGTCGAGCTGTTTTTCATGATCAGCGGATTCGTGATCCTGATGACCGCTTCGAGCAACGACCTCAAAGCGTTCTTCATTTCCCGCGTCATTCGCCTCTGCCCGGCGTTCTGGGTGTGCTGCACGATCACTTTTCTCGTCACGCTGGCCATTGGGCAGCCGAGATTTTCGGCTGACCTTTATCAATACGTGATCAACCTGACATTTCTGGGCGACGTGATCGGTGTGCCACCCATAGACGGGGTCTACTGGTCGCTGTTCGTCGAGATAAAGTTCTACTTCATGATCGCCATTCTGTTGGCTTTCAAGAAAATAGAGAAAATAGAAACCTTCCTCGTACTCTGGCTGCTGATCTCGGCCGCAGCGGAAGTCTTTGCTTTCGAAAAGCTGCGCTCGGTACTGATCACCGACTACGCGGCCTATTTCATCGCCGGCGCGACGTTCTACATCATTTGGGACAAGGGTTTTACCAAGTCCCGTATTTCCCTGTTGGCCGCTGCGCAGGCATTGGCCAGCTTCAACGCGATCAAGTGGGCCGAATCGATCGAACTGAAATATTCGACCGAATACGATTCGTTGATCATCTGCGGTGTCATTGCCCTGTTTTTCATGACGTTTCTTTTTATCTCGACGCATAAAACGTCAGCCATCGGGAGGTTCGACTGGACAGCGTTGGGCGCCCTGACGTACCCGCTTTACCTGCTGCATCAAATGATCGGTTTCATGATCTTCAATGTCGCTTATCCGGCCATGAATCCACACGTCCTGCTCTGGGGCACCATCGCTTTGATGATAGGTGCGTCCCATGTCATCCATAAAGAAATAGAAACCCCGATGGCCAGACTGATGAAAAGATCCCTTTCGTCCTCCTTCAAGCGTCTCAGAGTTGGTTAGTCGGTAACGCAACAGGCTTGGCAATATCGGCAGATGAAAAAGGCGGGAGAGGCTTCGGTGAATACCGAAACCTCTCCCGCCTTTTTTTGTTTGTGGCGCAGAGCGCCCGTCACAAGGACGATGAACGCTTCAACGTCTCGCTCGGCAACTCCTTGAACAACGTTCGATAACTGCTTGAAAAACGACCCAAATGCCAGAATGACCAGTTCATCGCCACTTCCGCCACCGTGGTGTCTGCCGGCGATCGTTTGAGCAATTCCCGCCGCGCACTGTTGAGCCTGCGCAACCGCAGCCAGTGGCTCGGCGACATCCCCGTGTAAGCCTTGAAGGTCTGCTGCAACTGGCGCAGGGAAACCCCGGCGACCCGCGATAACTCAAGCAGATTGACGGTTTCTTCCGGCGAATCCGCTGCCCACTCGCCCACGCGTTTGAGGGTGATTCGCTCTTCGGCGCGCCGCTGCAAGCCACCGCCGTCCAGGCACACGCTCGCGTTGTCGAGGATGAACAGGCAGTCCTCCAGCAACTGTTGAGTCAGTGCTTCTTTGCTTGGCTGATCAAGGGTTTGCGACAACTTCGTGAGAGTGGAGCTTAACCAGCGGCTGAACAATCCATTCTGCGCGCCATTGAGCGGCGCCATGAACAGACCTTCCAGCCTGGCCACGTCCAGGCCATTGCGCTGGACGAAATCCGGGCCGAACACCACGGCGATTTCCTGGTAGTTCTCTGGGGTGATCCAGATGTTGCGGCTCTCTTCATTGAGCAGATAGAGCGCGTTGTCGCTGCGATCGAAACAGAACGCCAGCGCCCCTTCCGGCGCACTGAAATTCTGCTCGACCCGAGTGTTCATCTGTTCTTCGTAAACCTCCACACCCTGCAAATCCAGATAGCGGATCTGCCCGGCGAAATGCCCCGGCGACATCTGCTGGTAATGCTGAACCCAACCCGGCGTGGCGCGGATCTGTTCGGTGACATCGGCGGTGTTGAACGCTTGAACCTGAAGCGGATTGCACGTCGTCATGGGGAACCTTGCGCACTCTTTTGGTGCGCTTTGGTGCTGCTGAAAGTGGATAGATGGAACGGCAAGGCCCGCCCAAGATAGTCGTCAACGCGCCACAGGGGAAGCCTGCGAAAGATGAAATCGCTTTTCCCCCGCGTCAACAAAACCAACGACGAGGTCTTTATGAATGCCCCTTTCGATCAGCTGTTCACGTGGCTGAAAGATCACAAGATTACCGAAGTGGAATGCGTGGTCAGCGACCTGACCGGCATCGCCCGCGGCAAGATCGCACCGACCAACAAGTTCCTGCATGAGCGAGGCATGCGCCTGCCGGAAAGTGTGCTGCTGCAAACGGTAACCGGGGATTTTGTCGACGACGACATCTACTACGACCTGCTCGACCCGGCCGACATCGACATGGTCTGCAAACCGGTGAGCGACGCGGTGTACGTGATCCCGTGGGCCATCGAGCCGACCGCCATCGTCATCCACGACACCTTCGACAAGTTCGGCAACCCGATCGAACTGTCGCCGCGCAACGTGCTGAAGAAAGTCCTGCAGCTGTACACCGACAAAGGCTGGAAGCCGATCGTGGCGCCGGAAATGGAGTTCTACCTGACCCAGCGCTGCGAAGACCCGGACTTGCCATTGAAAGCACCGCTGGGCCGTTCCGGTCGCGCCGAAAGCGGTCGTCAGTCGTTCTCCATCGACGCCGCCAACGAATTCGATCCATTGTTCGAAGACGTCTACGACTGGTGCGAACTGCAAGGCCTGGACCTGGACACGCTGATCCACGAAGACGGCCCGGCGCAGATGGAAATCAACTTCCGCCACGGCGACGCGCTCGATCTGGCCGACCAGATCACCGTGTTCAAGCGTACCCTGCGTGAAGCCGCCCTCAAGCACAACGTGACCGCGACTTTCATGGCCAAGCCGATCGGCGACGAGCCCGGCAGCGCCATGCACCTGCATCAGAGCGTGGTCGAGATCGCCAGCGGCCAGCCAATTTTCGCCAATGCCGACGGCAGCATGAGCGACCTGTTCCGCCATCACATCGGCGGCCTGCAGAAGTACATTCCGAAGGTGCTGCCGATGTTCGCGCCGAACGTGAACTCGTTCCGCCGCTTCCTGCCGGACACCTCGGCACCGGTCAACGTCGAATGGGGCGAAGAAAACCGCACCGTCGGCCTGCGGGTGCCAACCTCCGGACCTGAGGCGATGCGGGTTGAGAACCGTCTGCCCGGCGCCGACGCCAACCCGTACCTGGCCATCGCCGCGAGCCTGCTATGCGGCTACATCGGTATGGTCGAAGGCGTCGAACCGAGCGCCGCCGTCGAAGGCCGGGCTTACGAGCGCCGCAACCTGCGCCTGCCGATCACCATCGAAGAAGCCCTGACCCAGATGGAAGAGTGCGACACCGTCGCGCAATACCTGGGCAGCAAGTTCGTACGCGGCTACGTCGCGGTGAAACGCGCCGAGCACGAAAACTTCAAGCGCGTGATCAGTTCCTGGGAGCGGGAGTTCCTGTTGCTGAGCGTTTAAGCCTGAGACCTGATCGCTCCCGGACACTGTCCGGGAGCGATCCCTACCGACTTTACGAGCATAAAAAATCCAACTCGAAGAGGTGTCGATATGCGTCTGTTGAAATCCATGATCCCCGCCGCGCTGGCCCTGGCGTGCAGTGCCGGTGCCTTCGCCCAACCCCAGGTCAGCGTCTACAACTGGACCGATTACATTGGCGAAACCACCCTCGCCGACTTCCAGTCCTCCAGCGGGATCAAGGTGATCTACGACGTCTTCGACTCCAACGAAACCCTCGAAGGCAAACTGCTCGCCGGTCGCACCGGTTACGACGTGGTGGTGCCGTCCAACCACTTCCTCGCCCGTCAGGTAAAGGCCGGTGCGTTCCTCAAACTGGACCGCTCGCAACTGCCGAACTGGAAAAACCTCGACCCGAAACTGCTGGCCCTGCTTGAGAAAAACGATCCGGGCAACGAGCACTCGGTGCCGTACCTGTGGGGCACCAACGGCATCGGCTACAACGTCGACAAGGTCAAGCAAGTGCTGGGCATCGATCACATCGATTCCTGGGCCGTGCTGTTCGAACCGGAAAACCTGAAGAAACTCACCCAGTGCGGTGTGTCGATGATGGACTCGGCCGATGAAGTGTTCCCGGCCATCCTCAACTACATGGGCATGGACCCGCGCAGCGAGAAACCCGAAGACTACAAGAAGGCCGAAGAGAAACTGCTTAGCATCCGGCCGTACATCACCTATTTCCATTCCTCGAAATACGTGTCCGACCTGGCCAACGGTGACATCTGCGTGGCCTTCGGTTACTCCGGCGACGTGTTCCAGGCCGCCAATCGCGCCAAGGAAGCCAAGAACGGCGTGAACATCGCCTATTCGATTCCCAAGGAAGGCGCGAACCTGTGGTTCGACCTGCTGGCGATTCCCGCCGATGCCGGCAACACCAAGGAAGCCCACGCCTTCATCAATTACCTGCTCGATCCGCAAGTGATCGCCAAGGTCAGCGCCTCGGTGGGTTACGCCAACCCGAACCCGGCGGCCAAGCAATATATGGATCCCGAGCTGGTCAACAATCCCGAGGTCTATCCGTCTCAGGAAGTCCTCGACAAGCTCTACATCTCCTCTACCCCGCCCCAGTCGATCATGCGTCTGATGACCCGGTCCTGGAGCAAAGTGAAGTCGAACAAATGAATCAGTACACCCAGGAACACGCCCAGTCCTATTACGCCGCGTCGGCCCGGGCCAGCACACCCTATCCGGAACTGGCGGGCGACCTGATCGCCGATGTCTGCGTGATCGGCGGCGGGTTCACCGGCGTCAACACGGCCATTGAACTGGCGCAGCGCGGGCTTTCGGTGATTCTGCTCGAAGCCCGGCGCATCGGCTGGGGCGCCAGCGGGCGCAATGGCGGGCAGCTGATTCGCGGGATCGGCCATGACGTCGAAGGTTTCTCACGGCATGTCGGCAGCGAAGGCGTGCGCTATCTGCACCGGGCCGGGATCGATTCGGTGGAGCTGGTGCGCCAGCGCATCACCGACAACGCCATCGAGTGCGACCTGCGCTGGGGCTTCTGCGAGCTAGCCAACACCCCGGCGCAGTTCGACGCCTTCAAGGCCGAGCAGGACAGCCTGGCGCAGCTGGGTTACCGCCATGAAACGCGGCTGGTCGCCCCTGAGCTGATTCGTCAGCAAGTTGTGAACGCGGGCGTCTACAAGGGCGGCCTGATCGACAAGGGCTCAGGGCATCTGCACCCGCTCGACCTGGTCCAGGGCGAAGCCCGACTGGCAGCCTCCCTCGGGGTGCGGATTTTCGAGCAGAGCCCGGTGCTGGAAATTCTCCACGGTTCGACCGTTCAAGTCCGCACCCAGAGCGGCACGGTGCGCGCCGGCAGTCTTGTGCTCGGCTGCAACGCGCATCTGGATGAACTTGAACAGCAACTCAGCGGCAAAGTGCTGCCCGCTGGCAGTTACATCATCGCCACTGAACCGCTGTCGGCGGAACGCGCCGCCGAGCTGATTCCGCAGAACCTGGCGCTGTGCGATCAGAAAGTCGGCCTCGACTACTACCGGCTCTCGGCGGACCGGCGCTTGCTGTTCGGCGGCGCCTGCCATTATTCGGGACGGGACCCGGCGGACATCGCCGCGTACATGCGACCAAAGATGCTCAAGGTCTTCCCGCAACTGGCGGATGTGCGCATCGACTATCAGTGGGGCGGCAAGATCGGCATCACCGCCAACCGCTTCCCACAGGTCGGCCGTTTGAAGCAGCACCCGAACGTGTTCTACGCCCAGGGCTATTCCGGTCACGGTCTGAACGTCACCCACTGGTGCGCCAGGCTGCTGGGCGAAGCGATTCATGCCGGCCACAGTCAGGGCATGGACGTGTTCAGCAATGTGCCGCACATGACCTTCCCCGGCGGCCCGGCGCTGCGCTCGCCACTGCTGGCACTGGGTATGTTCTGGTATCGCCTGCGGGAGCTGCTGGGATGACGCTTCGCGGTTAAAGCATCCTGCACATTTGCTCTATCGCGAAGCACTTCTATATTGATGAAGTGCTTTTGCGTTCCTGACGCTCAGTGCCCACACACCCTGGAGGTCATGGATGGAGTCGTCAGCCGCCGATCAACCGCGAGCGCCCGGCCAGGCGCCGGTCAAGACCCGGCGTTTCAGCATTTCGCTGGTGTGGATCGTGCCGATCGTCGCGGTGCTGGTGGGCCTCTCGCTGGTGGTGCACAACCTGATGCAGGAAGGCCCGACCATCACCGTCACCTTCAAGACCGGCAGCGGCCTGACCGCCAACAAGACCGAAGTCAAATACCGCAACGTGGTGATCGGCCAGGTCACGGATGTCGAACTGAGCGACGACCAGAAAAGCGTCAAGGCCACGATCAAACTGGCCAAGCAGGCCGAAACCTTCACCCGTGAAGACTCGCAGTTCTGGGTCGTACGCCCGCGCATCGGTGCGGGCGGCGTCTCGGGCATCGACACGCTGCTGTCCGGTGACTACATAGGGGCCGACATCGGCCAGTCCAATTCGCGCGCCAAACACTTCAAAGGCCTGGAGAACCCGCCGCCGATCACCTACGGCGAACCGGGCAAACGCTTCAACCTGCACGCTTCGGATCTCGGCTCGCTGGACATCGGCTCGCCAGTCTATTACCGCAAGATCCCGGTCGGCCAAGTCGTGGCCTATGCGCTGGACGCCGATGGCAAAGGAGTGAACATCGAGGTGTTCATCCATGCGCCGAACGACGCCTACGTCACGGAAAACACCCGGTTCTGGAACGCCAGCGGGATTGATGTCAACGTCGGTGCCAACGGTTTTGCGGTGAAAACCGAATCGTTGTCGACCTTGCTGGTGGGCGGCATCGCCTTCCGAGCGCCGGAGTACAGCCCCAACGATGTCGTGGCCGCCGAAGAAAGAACCTACGACCTGTTCGACGACCAGCAAACCGCCCTCGCCCCGCCCAACGGCAAAGCGCAATACCTGACCCTGCGTTTCGATCAGGCCCTGCGCGGGCTGAAGGTTGATGCACCGGTGGAATTCCTCGGTATCGAGATCGGCCGGGTGGTGAGCGTCAACCTGGACTTCGACGCAAAAAAACGCAGTTTCCCGCTCAACGTCGGCATCGTGATCTACCCGCAACGCCTCGGCCAGGCCCATATCAAGATGCTCAAGGCACTCGAGCACAATCCGGACGACGAAGCCGCTGCCGTGCGCCTGATCGGCACCTTTATCGACAACGGTCTGCGCGCCCAGGCCCGCAGCGGCAACCTGCTGACCGGCCAGCTGTACATCGCGCTGGATTTCTTCCCCAAGGCCGAAAAAGTCGCGTTCGACCCGACCGCCCGCCCGATCAGCGTTCCGACCGTCCCCGGCAGCCTCGAACAATTGCAGGAAAAACTTGAAGCGATGATCGACAAGCTCAACAAGCTGCCGGTGGAGCGGATTGCCGGCAACCTCGACAGCAACCTCGTGGAATTGCGCAAAGGCCTGACCCAGTTCAACGCCAAGACCCTGCCCGGCGTGCAGACTACCCTCGCCGACGTGAGCAAGACCCTGCAGTCGGCCAGTTCGACTCTGGCCGAAGATTCGCCGCAACGCGAACAATTGACTCAGACCCTCGACGAACTCGGGCGCATGTCGCGTTCGCTGCGTGAGCTGTCCGATTATCTGGGCCGTCATCCGGAATCGTTGATTCGCGGCCGTCCCGACAACGCCGCGCCGCTGGACCTCAAAGGGCCGCCGCGCAACTGAGCACAGGAGCTGTCCCATGGCTTTAAAGCTGAAGTTCACCGTGCTCGCGATCGGCCTGCTGCTGGGCGCCTGTAAAAGCGCTCCGATCAGCTTTCACACCCTGACACCGACGCAACCGATGACCGGCCGCGCCGGCTCGGAAATCACCATCGAAGGCATCAGCGTGCCGCCCCAGGTCGACCGGCCGCAAATCGTGATCCGCCAGGGCAACAGCGGCCTGGCGATCCTTGAGACCGAATGGTGGGGCGCGAGCCTCAGTGATGAATTGCGCAGCGCGCTGGTGGATCAACTGAGCAATGCCGGCGGTCCGCGCAAAACCTCGGTGCGCATTGATGTGCAACGCTTCGATTCGATACCCGGGCAATACGGGCTGATCGACGTCAAATGGCGCCTGCGCCAAGCCAACGCCGGGGACGATGCCCTGATCGCCTGCCGGTCGCTGCTGCAAACCCCGTCCGGGCCGACCATCGACGATCTGGTGGTGGCCCAGCAGAACAACGTTAAGCGCCTGGCCGCGTTGATCGGTCAGGCGGCGGGCACTGCGCGGGGCTGTCCACCGGCGTCCTGAGCGTCCGTCTTCAAAAGGACGGTAAAACGACAACCGTGGGGCTCACGGGTTGTCAGGTCGACCTGCCAGTGCTCGCGATTGCAAATCCGCTGCACCAGTGACAATCCCAGCCCAAGCCCCTCGCCTCGACGCTCGTCACCACGCACGAATGGCTGGAACATCGCTTGTCGGCGTTCTTCGGGAATGCCGATGCCACTGTCTTCAACCACAAATCCGCATTCCCCGACGGTCAGCCTGACAAAGCCCTGATCGGTGTAATGCCAGGCATTGCGCAGCAGGTTACCCATCACTGACTGCAGGAAGGTCTGGTTGTAGCGAGCCGTGCCGGCCGGATTGATGTCGCAGAAAAATTCCAGCCCTTTTTCGCGGATCAGCCGCCCCCAGATCTCCGCCTGAACGCGTGCAACTTCCCCAAGGGAAACGCAAATGTCGCCACCGGTATCTTCCTGGGCGCGGGCGAGCATCAGGAAGGTATCCACCAATTGACGCATTTCATGACTGGCCCGTGCGATGCGGTTGACCTGCGCGGCCGAGCGGGTATCGAGCGACGGATTGGCGAGCAGCAACTCGCAGGCGCCGCCGAGCACCATCAACGGAGTGCGAAGTTCATGACTCACGTCGCTGGTGAACAGTTTTTCCCGGCTCAGCGTTTCGCGCAGGCGACCCAGCGTCTGATCGAACGAGAGTGCCAGTTCTCCGACTTCGTCCGCCGCGTAGTCCGGATGCAGAGGCGGCGCCAGCACCAGTAACTGGTCGCGGTGACGCACCTGGCGCGCCAGACGGATGACCGGAGCCATTACCCGTCGTGCCAGCAATCGGCCCAGCACAATCGCCAGCAGAATGCTCAGGATGAACCCGACCGCCACCACAATGAACAACAGACGCTCACGCTGTTCGAGACTTTCCTGGTCACGCAACAGCACGTACTTGCGTCCGCCCACCATCTCGACCATGGCGAAAAAGCCATCGCCCTCGAACATGACCTCCTGAAACCCCGGCGAAAGAGCCGCCAGTGACGGGACGAGCGCCATGGCGCCCGGTCCGCCTTCGAAGAAAAACAGCTCGCTCTTTTCCGGTCGATGGCTCCAGCGACTGATGTCATCCATTGCCAGCAAACGATGCAGACCGCCCATCAAGGTCGTGGCCGTCAACTTGTGTTCCACCACATGCACGGTGGCTACGATTCCCAGCGCAAATACGCCGGCCACCAGCGCACTCATCGAGGCGAATACGATGACGATCCGTTTCGTCAGGCTTTGCTTGAAATCCATTCGGCTGGAGGACTCCACCTCGGTTATCAGACTCGGCGGTCAACATCAGGTGTGCACTCAATAGATGGACCGAACAGATTCAGCTTCACCTCAAACAGCAACAGTTGTTAAGCCAGCCCGGTAAAAAAAGCGTATTTGAGTCTGGTTATCAGAAACTTGATAAATTGCACATTTTCAACGCCCGCAAATTTTTCACATGTTCTTCACTGCGGCCCGACGTGAATAGCCCCAACATTCAGCCAGCATTCAAGTACGCAACCATAAAGTTGATTAAATCGCGGGCCAGTTGCGCCTGCGAAGTTAAGGGGCATGGCGTGGAGCGACAGATGCAATTAACGGCAGTCTATAAACAACGTCGAATATTGCGACCTGGAAAACTGCTGACAGTCATCGGTGCAGGGGTGGCGATTGCACTGGTCAGCGGCTTTGTCTGGGTCACCCGCTCACCCATTGATCTGGGCCAGGCGGGCAAGGCGGCAAGGGCTGACTGGACCAGGGCCTGGCAGGCGGGCGAAGTGGTGGCACTGGTGCGCCATGCTGAACGTTGCGACCGCTCCGACCATCTTTGTCTGGGCCCGGACGATGGCATCACTCAGGTAGGCAATGACTCGGCTGCGCGGGTGGGCAAGGGTTTCACGAGCCTGGGCATGCAGCAGGCACAGGTGTTCACCAGCCCGCTGACCCGGACCGTGCAAACGGCGCGTGCCATGTTCGGGCAGGACGCTACTGCCCAGACCTGGCTTGAATCCTGCGGTTCGTCGCTGCGTAACGAGGTGGTGGCGCACAAAGTTGCACAGCGCAATCTGGTGCTGGTCACCCACAGCGGCTGCATCAGCGACTTTGAAAAACAGACCGGTTTCCCCCACGCGATCGCCGCTGATTATGGAAGCACGCTGTTTGTTCGCATTGATGCCAAGGGGCAACTTAAAGTGCTGGGCATTCTGAATGCCGAGGCCTGGTCTCAACTCAATAGTGATTAACGCCTTGGACAGCTAATTGACAGTTCCGGGCTGTTTTCAATTAAACAAAGCATACTTCATTAAATTGTAATGAGAGATGTATCTGCCCTCCGACTTACTGGACAGCTGGTTTTTTTAGACTTGGCTATATCGCGGGAACTTCGGCCCGGAGGTACGTCAGTTCTCTGGATACAGGAACTGCCCCGACACCTGCATTCATTCAACACGATGACGCGCCCGCTCAGGAACACGCCGGGCAGGTCATCGACATCAGAACTTCGTACGGTACCAAGGCTTTGTCATGACGTCTGAAAACAACCCGCTGCGACACACTGCCCTTTTCCCTTCGACGACTGCGGTCGAACGCTGGGCCATCCCCGGCCTTATTCTGGCGTTCGTGATGTTTTACCTGCTGCCATTGATGAGCCACGGCCTGTGGATCCCCGATGAAACCCGCTACGGCCAGATCAGCCAGGAAATGCTGCTGAGTGGCAATTGGGTAGCCCCGCACTTCATGGGCATCCGTTATTTCGAGAAACCGATTGCCGGCTACTGGATGATTGCCATCGGCCAGGCAATTTTCGGTGACAACCTGTTCGGCGTGCGTATCGCTTCGGCGCTGAGTACCGGCGCCAGCGTCTGGCTGACCTACCTGATGGCCCGCCGGCTCTGGAACAACCCGCGCATCAGCCTCGCAAGCGCCCTGCTGTACATGAGTTTCGGGCTGATTGCAGGTCAAGCCGGCTATGCCAATCTCGATCCGCAATTCACCTTGTGGGTCAACCTGAGCATGGTGGCTGTGTGGTTTGCCATCGACAGCCGCACGCCCCGCGCTCGCCTGGGTGGCTGGGCGCTGCTCGGTGTCGCTTGCGGCATAGGGCTGATGACCAAAGGGTTCCTGGCCCTGCTGTTGCCGGTGCTGATCGCCCTGCCCTACATGCTCTGGCAACGGCGATTCGGTGAGCTGGTGCGTTACGGACTGGTCGCCGTGGTGCTCTGCGCCCTCGTCAGCCTGCCGTGGGTGTTGGCAGTCCATTACCGGGAACCGGACTTCTGGCGGTTCTTCTTCTGGCACGAACACATCCGTCGTTTTGCCGCCGGTGACGACGCGCAACATGCCCGCCCGTGGTGGTTCTACCTGCCGTTGCTGTTTGCCTCGACCCTGCCGTGGGCGCTGCTTCTGCCTCCGACCTTGCTGCGCATGTGGCGCGAAAAGCGTGAGGCAAAAACCGCCTACCTGGCACTGTGGTTCCTGCTGCCACTGGCCTTTTTCAGTCTGAGCAGCGGCAAACTTCCTACGTACATCATGCCGTGCCTGCTGCCCGTCGCGCTGTTGATGGGACAGACCGTAGTCAAGTGGCTGGATCAACGCAGTGGCCGGTTCCTGCGCCTGAACGGTGTGTTCAACACGGTACTCGCCAGTGTTGCGCTGGTGGCCCTGCTCTATCTTCAGGCCACGAAGGAAATCTACGAAAACACTGAGATGTTCAGCCTGTCGCTGGCCTATATCGTGGTGGTGGGCTGGATCATCGCCAACGCCTTGCAAGTGCTGCGGCCACTGACATTGTGGGCAATGCCGGCGCTGGGCATCGGCCTGCTCGTGGCGTTGCTGCCCGCCGCCATGCCGGCGCAGATCGTCAACAGCAAGATGCCGGATCAGTTCATTGCCGAGCATCAACGGGAACTGAGTGAAACCGCGTCGCTGCTGAGCAACGACCTGGGGGCGGCCTCCGCGCTGGCATGGCGCCTGAAGCGTCCGCAGGTGGATCTGTTCAACACCATCGGTGAGCTGAAGTACGGCCTCGAAGACCCGGCCATGGAAGCACGTAAAGTCACTATGGACGGCGTCGGCCAGTGGATGACCGAAGCGCGGAAAAAAGGCGCCGTCGGTGTGGTCTTGCGCGTCAACAGTACGCAGGAAGAACAGGAAGTTGAATTGCTGCCCGTGGACGGCAAGCATTATCGGCGCGGCAATCTGCACATTTTCATCTTTGCGCAGAAACAGCCATGACGGTGCGCAACAACGACCGCGCCGCCCTGTTGCTCCTGCTGGCGGCCAGCGCCCTGATGTTGCTGTTCGGTCTGGGCAGCCGTGAACTCTGGGGCGCGGAAACCCGCTGGGCCAACATCGCGTTGCAGATGCTGCAAAGCGGCGATTACTTCGACCCGTACCTCAAGGGCGATCCCTACTACGACAAGCCGCTTTTGTCGTACTGGCTGATCACCGCGACCGCCTGGCTGACCGGCAGTCTCGATCACTGGTCGCTGCGCCTGTCTTCGGTGGTGTCCGCGTGGCTCAGCATCTGGCTGGTATATCTGCTGGGCGAGCAGTTGTTCCGCAAAGGCACGGGGCTGATCGCCGGCTGGATGCTGGCGACCACCTTCTATTTCGTGTTCTGGGCGCGGGTCGCCACGGCCGACATTCTGACCGTGTGCGGGGTGCTGGCAGCGGTCTGGTGGTATTGGCGCGGTCCTGAAGACACCCGGTTTTCGCGCTACGTGGTGTTCTGCGGTTTGCTGGCCCTGACCTCACTGTTCAAGGGGCTGATCGGCTTTATCCTGCCGGGGCTGGTGCTGCTGCCGCACCTGTTGCATGAAGGCCGCTGGAAGCGTCATCTCAATCTGAGACTACTCGCCGCGCTGGTGATTGCCGGTGCGTTCTACATGACGCCGTTCCTGCTGTCCCACCTCTACGGCGCGCCGAATTACGGGGAAAGCGGCCTCGGGCTGGTCTTGCGGGAAAACGTCGTGCGGTTTTTCCAGCCATTCGACAACATTGGCCCGATCTACACCTATTTGCTGTACCTGCCGATTTATACCTTGCCCTGGGCGCCGTGCTGGATCATTGCCTTGTGGGTCGCGGTGCGGAACTGGAAACGCATCGAACCGGACACCCGCTGGCTGATTCAGGGCCTGGGGTTATTAATGCTGTTCTTCACGGCCAGCGGCAGCCGGCGCAGTTATTACGTGCTGCCACTGGTGCCGTTCGCGCAACTGCTCGGGGCGTGGTGGATTACCCGGCGCCTGGCGGCTCGAAATGCCGAAGGCCCGTTCGGCGGGCGTGGCCTGAAAATCGGTTTCGGCGTGGCCACTGTCCTGCTGCTCGGCATACTCGGTGTGCTTTACCCGTGGACCAACAGCGGAGGCGGCGCAATCCGTTTCGGCGAAACCGTGCGTCTGCAAGCCAGCCAACGCGCACCGTTGAGCCAATGGCATCTGGTCATGGTCGAGGTCGACAATAAAGTGCCGATGTATCTACAGACCGGCGGTGCGCCGTTCTACTACGTGCCGCAGAGCCGGGATTTCCCGCGCGACGGCGATACCGCAGCCATGTTCGCCTGGCTGGAACGCACCAGCGGTCAGCACTGGGACCCGCAACGGACAATCTTTGTCGCCCAGTACCGCACCGGCGATCCCATACCGCTGAATCACCTCAGCCGCGACCATCAAGTCATTACCACCACGCCCACCCGCGGCGAACAGTTGTTCCACGGTCGCGAGGATCAAAGCGTGGCCTACCTCCCCCAAGGCTCCTGAAAGACGGCGCCGGGTTCGCCCGGCGTCCCCGCCAAGTGACTGCTAACCTGAATGGCAATGACATGTATTAACGGTTGTTTTGACGTTTTTTTCTCATTTGCCTCTCTACATTGCCAGCCAGCCAACATATGCAAATCATTCGCATTGAAACTCCCGCGAATGCTTGCCCATAACGCCTAAAAACAGGAGCTGCCCCCGCTATGAGTCCATCCCTTCCGTCCTTTCTGAAACAGGCCGCGCTGGCGACTGCGCTGCTCGCTGCCGGGCAGACCTTTGCCGCCGACTCCGTCGGCCTTGTGGTCTACAACGCCCAGCACGAAACCCTGACCAAGGCCTGGGTCGCCGGCTTCACCGAGGAAACCGGGATCCCGGTCACCGTGCGCAACGGCGACGACACGGAAATGGGCAATCAGATCGTGCAGGAAGGTGCGGCGTCGCCGGCGGATGTGTTCCTGACGGAAAACTCCCCGGCCATGGTGCTGGTGGACAACGCCAAGCTGTTCGCGCCGGTGGCTCCGGCAACCCTTGAGCGAGTCGATGCGGCTTATCGACCGGCCCACGGTCAGTGGGTCGGCATCGCCGCGCGCTCGACGGTGTTCGTCTATAACCCGGCCAAACTGCCGGAAAAGGACCTGCCCAAATCCCTGATGGACCTCGCGACCCCGGCCTGGAAAGGTCGCTGGGCCGCGTCGCCTGCCGGTGCGGATTTCCAGGCCATCGTCGCCGCCGTGCTGGAACAGAAAGGCGAAGCCGCCACCCTCGAATGGCTCAAGGGCATGAAAGCGAATTTCACCGCCTACCGGGGCAACAGTTCGGTGCTCAAAGCGGTGAATGCCGGGCAAGTCGACAGCGGCGTGATCTATCACTATTACGCGTTCGTCGATCAGGCCAAGACCGGCGAAAACAGCAAGAACACTGCCCTGCACTACTTCAAGCATCAGGATCCGGGGGCGTTCGTGAGCATTTCCGGTGGTGGCGTGCTGGCTTCCAGCAAACACCAGGAGGACGCGCAGAAATTCCTCCAGTACATCACCGGCAAACAAGGCCAGGAAGTCCTGCGCACCGGCAATTCCTTTGAATACGCCGTGGGCAAGGACTCGGCCTCCAACCCCAAACTGGTGCCGTTGAAGGATCTGGACGCGCCGAAAGTCGATGCATCGAAGCTCGACAGCAAGAAAGCCGTCGAACTGATGACCCAGGCAGGACTGCTTTAATTGGTGCCTGAAACTCTGTCGGCGGGGATCGCTACGGCGCCCTCCGCCCATTTGTCACGCCGGACCCGCGCCCTCAATGGGCGCGGGAGTCCATGGGTGGTCGTGCTGGCCATCGCGGTGTCGCTGCTGTCATTGGTGCCGATCGGTTTTGTGGTCGGCGTGTCGTGGTACACCGGCTGGGCGACTATCGAAGCCTTGGTCTTCCGTCCGCGGGTCGCCGAGCTGCTGATCAACACCGTGCTCTTGGTGCTGATCACGCTGCCGATCTGCATCGTGCTCGGCACCACGCTGGCGTGGCTGACCGAACGCACCGACCTGCCGGGACGGCGATTGTGGTCACTGCTGGCGGTTGCGCCGCTGGCGGTACCGGCGTTCGTGCACAGTTACGCATGGGTCAGCCTGTTTCCGTCGATTCATGGGCTGCCGGCCGGGGTGCTGGTGTCGGTGATCGCCTATTTCCCGTTCCTCTATTTGCCGATTGCGGCGACGTTGCGTCGTCTCGATCCGGCGATTGAAGACGTGGCCGAATCCCTCGGCCTGAAACCGTGGGCCGTGTTCTTCCGGGTGGTGCTGCCGCAATTGCGGCTGGCGATCTGTGGCGGCGCGTTGCTGGTCGGCCTGCACTTGCTGGCCGAATATGGCCTGTACGCAATGATCCGTTTCGACACCTTCACCACGGCGATCTTCGACCAGTTCAAATCGACCTTTAACGGCCCGGCCGCCAACATGCTCGCCAGCGTTCTGGCGTTGTGCTGCCTGGCGATGCTGGTGGTGGAATCCGGCGCCCGTGGTCATGCGCGATACGCCCGCGTCGGCTCCGGCAGCGCTCGAGAACAACGCACCGTGCGCCTACAACGGCGCACCGCCGCGCTGGGGTTGTGCCTGCAAGGCCTGACCTGCCTGCTGGCGCTCGGCGTGCCGTTGCTGACCCTCGGCAAATGGCTGATCGCTGGCGGTGCCGAGGTCTGGCAGGGCAATGAGTTACTGCCGGCGTTGCTGCAGACACTGTCGTTCGGCGTGGCCGGCGCGCTGTTGACCAGCCTCGCGGCAATTCCGATTGCCTGGCTGTCGATCCGGGCGCCCGGCAAGCTGCAACGCCTGCTTGAGGGTTGCAATTACATCACCAGCGCATTGCCCGGGATTGTCGTGGCGCTGGCGCTGGTCACCGTGACGATCCATTTCGCCCGACCGATCTACCAGACCACCATTACCGTGCTGCTGGCCTACCTGCTGATGTTCCTGCCCCGGGCGCTGGTCAGCCTGCGCGCCGGGTTTGCACAGGCACCGGTGGAGCTGGAAAACATCGCACAAAGCCTCGGCCGTTCACCGTTGCGCGCCCTCTGGCTGATCACCTTGCGTCTGGCGGCGCCCGGTGCGGCGGCGGGCGCGGCGCTGGTGTTTCTGGCGATCACCAATGAACTGACCGCGACCCTGCTGCTCGCGCCCAACGGCACGCGCACCCTGGCAACCGGTTTCTGGGCCATGACCAGCGAAATCGACTACGCCGCCGCAGCGCCTTACGCCCTGCTGATGGTGCTGCTGTCGCTGCCGCTCACGGCCATCCTCTATCACCAATCCAGGCGCAGTGCCGGCCGATGAACGCTCTCGACATCATCAATCTCAGCAAATCCTTCGGCGCACAGACGGCGCTGGACTCCATCAACCTGTCCGTCCCGACCGGCAGCCGCACGGTGATCGTCGGCCCGTCCGGGTCCGGCAAGACCACCCTGTTGCGGATGATCGCCGGGTTCGAATTCCCCGATGCCGGCAGCCTCACGCTGAACGGCCAGACCCTGGTCGACAGCACCCACGCCGTACCCGCCTATCAACGACAAATCGGTTACGTGCCACAGGATGGCGCGCTGTTCCCGCACATGACCGTGGCCGACAACATCGGCTTCGGGCTGGCGGAAACCGGCAGCGCCCGAACCGAGCGCATTCAGGCGCTGATGGACAACGTCGCCCTGAACGCCGACATGGCCACACGCTGGCCCCACGAGTTGTCCGGCGGCCAACAGCAGCGGGTGTCCCTCGCCCGGGCACTGGCCCAACGTCCACGCCTGATGCTGCTCGACGAACCCTTCTCCGCCCTCGACACCGGCCTGCGCGGCGCCATGCGCAAAATGGTCGCGCGCCTGCTGGAGGATGCCGGAGTGACCACGATTCTGGTGACCCACGATCAGGGCGAAGCGCTGTCGTTCGCCGATCAGTTGGCGGTCATGCGCGACGGTCGGCTGGTGCAGTCAGGCCATCCGATGGACCTCTACCGCTACCCCAACGATGAGCAAACTGCGCATTTTCTCGGCGACGCCGTGGTCATGCCCGCCCGGATCGAAGCCGGCTGGGCGCACTGCGACCTGGGCCGGGTGATGGTCAACAGCAACGGGTTTGCCGGCGCCGCGCAGATCATGCTGCGGCCCGAACAACTGCAACTGTCGGACATTCCCGCCGATCCGGACGGCTGTCACGCGGTGGTCACTGATCGGGACTTCGGCGGCAACGTCTGCACACTGACGGTGGAACTTCGCACGCAAGCCAGCCCCGGTCGCTCACTGCTGGTGCGCAGCTCCGGCATGCACGCGCCACCGGCCGGCAGCGCCGTGCAGTTGTCCATTCTGGGGGCGGCCCACGTCTTTGCAACGCCCTGACTACAGGTCGAAGCGATCCACCGCGCGGCGACGCTCGTTGTCGTCGCGCACGTCGTAGTTGGCGGTTGTCTGGATATTGCTGTGGTGGGCCAGCTTCTGGGCAATCGACAGGTCGTGTTCTTCGATCACCCGGGTGATGAACGAACGGCGGAAATCATGGGGCATGATCTTCACCCCGACCTGGGTGCCGCGCTGGCGGGCGATGTAATAGATCGCGTGCTTGGTGATGCGCTCGCGGGTGATATGGCTGCCACGGCGGATGCGGTTGAACAGAAACGCGTCGTCGCTCTCGCCTTCCTTGAGTTCCGAGCGACGAAACTCCAGCCAGGCATTGAGTTTGGCGAACGCCCAGGCTGGCGCGTATTTGATCAGTTGTTTATTGCCCTTGGCAGTCACGCACAGACTGCGCTCGTTGAAATCGACCTGATTGAGATCCAGATCCACCGACTCCGACTTGCGCATGCCAGTGCCGTACAACAGCGCAATCACCGCCGCATCGCGCAAACCTTGTGGCCGTGGATCAGCGGCGCAGACTTCCATCAATTCATGAATCAGCGTGCGCTTCAAATTGCGCCCCTGAGACAGTCGTGTGCCGGCAATGCCTTTGACCGAGCGCATTTTCAATAGATGTTCCTGGCTGATCAGGCTCATGCGCCAGGCTTCATTCATTACACCGCGAATGGCGTTTACATACAGCGAAGAAGTATTCGGTGCGTAATTGTCGGCGCGCAATGCAGCGACTAATGCAACCACATCTTCCGGTTGCAGCGCATGCCAGGGAATTTCTTCGACGTTCATGTCTTCGAAACCGAGACGGTCGGCGGCATCTTGTAAAACGTAACGCATGGTGAGTTGGCTGGAGGGAGCCAGACGCGCCAGATACACGGTCATCGGGTTGGTTTTCAGGGGTTCGGGGGATGCAACGGGTAAGTCAATCAAACGTCGGGCCTTGAGTAAAAACAGTTCAACACAGCAACTAACAACTGCAACATTCTTAATATAAGGGGAACACTTCCGTAGGACTTTTCTACTAAAAACCGCGATAAACGGTAGAAGTCTGAACAGTGGCTGTATGGGTTTCAGATAAACGATTCGCCGACCGGTTTTTCATGTTCCTTTCACAAAAACGGGCATAACCTTAATTCCACTGAGTCCTGTGCCGGCGCCGCCCAAGCTGCCGGGCAATGCCTGAAAAGTCAACCGAACCCGACGTTATGTCGTCTTGGCAACTTATTGATGCAAAGGATTTTTTCGCGTCTACGCTTTGATTGGATCCGATTTTTCTGTGGATCTATTTCTTTTTTCTTTGCAATGAGGTGTGCATGAGTCAGGCGTTTCTCCCCTTCTCCCGCCCCAGTATCGGTGATGAAGAAATTGCCGCCGTGGAGCAAGTCCTGCGCTCCGGCTGGATCACCACCGGGCCGAAAAACCAGGCCCTCGAAGAACAATTTGCCCAGTACGTCGGCAGTCGTCATGCCGTGGCACTTTCCTCGGCCACCGGTGCCATGCATGTAACGTTACTGGCGTTGGGAATCGGCCCCGGCGATGAAGTCATCACCCCGTCGCAGACCTGGGTGTCGACCGCCAACATGATCTCGCTGCTCGGCGCCACGCCGGTGTTCGTCGATGTCGACCGCGACACCCTGATGACCGACGCCGCGCGCATCGAAGCCGCCATCACCCCGCGCACCAAAGCAATCATTCCGGTGCATTACGCTGGCGCCGCGTTTGATCTCGACCCGCTCTACGCGCTGGCCGACAAGCATGGTATCGCCGTGATCGAAGACGCCGCCCACGCCGCCGGCACCCGCTACAAGGGTCGTCACGTCGGCTCGCAAGGCACCGCAATCTTTTCTTTCCACGCGATCAAGAACATGACCTGCGCCGAAGGCGCGATGTTCGTCACCGACGACGAAGCCCTGGCCAACCGCGTGCGCATGCTCAAGTTCCATGGCCTGGGTGTCGATGCCTACGACCGCCTGACCCACGGCCGCAAACCCCAGGCCCAGGTGATCGAGCCCGGTTTCAAATACAACCTGGCCGACATCAACGCCGCGATTGCGCTGGTGCAACTGGAGCGTCTGGACGCGATCAACGCCCGTCGCACCGAACTGGCCACGCAATACCTGCAAAAACTCGAAGGCCTGCCGGTGCAACCGCTGGCGGTGCCTGCCTACGCGCAAACCCACGCCTGGCACCTGTTCATCCTGCGCATCGACAGCGAGCGCTGCGGCATGGATCGCGAAGCCTTCATGAAGGGTTTGCAGGAGCTAGGCATTGGCACCGGCATCCACTTCATCGCCACCCACCTGCACACCTGGTATCGCCAGCGTGATCCGCACCTGTCCCTGCCCGACACCGAGTGGAACTCGGCGCGGCTGTGCTCGATTCCCTTGTTTCCCGACATGACCGACCAGGATCTGGACCGGGTCGTCGGGGCCATTGAACACCTGATGGGGAAACGCCCGTGAGACCTTATCCGATTCATTGCGTGTCGATCGTCATCCCGGTCTACAACGAAGAAGACAGCCTGCCGGAACTGCTGCGCCGTACCCAGGCTGCCTGCAAGCAACTGCGTCATGACTACGAAATCGTGCTGGTCGACGACGGCAGCCGCGACGCCTCCGCGCAATTGCTCGAAGAGGCGGCCTCGGTCGTGGACAGCCCGTTCGTGGCAGTCATCCTCAACCGCAACTACGGTCAGCACGCGGCGATCATGGCCGGTTTCGAACAGTGCAAGGGCGACGTGGTGATCACCCTCGACGCCGACCTGCAGAACCCGCCGGAAGAAATCCCGCGCCTGGTGGCCGAGGCCGAAAAGGGCTTTGACGTGGTCGGCACCGTACGCGGCAACCGTCAGGATTCGGCGCTACGCCGTTATCCGTCGAAACTCATCAACCTCGCGGTGCAGCGCTCCACCGGCGTCGCCATGAGCGACTACGGCTGCATGCTGCGCGCCTACCGCCGCACCATCATCGACGCGATGCTCGCCTGTCGCGAGCGCAGCACGTTCATTCCGATCCTTGCCAACAGCTTCGCCCGCCACACTACGGAAATCCCCGTGGCCCACGCCGAGCGCGAACACGGTGATTCGAAATACAGCCCGATGCGCCTGATCAACCTGATGTTCGACTTGATCACCTGCATGACCACCACGCCCCTGCGCCTGCTGAGCATTGTCGGTTTCGCCATGGCCGGGCTCGGCGTGCTGTTCGCGGCGGCGCTGATCTTCATGCGCCTGGCGTTTGGCGCCGGATGGGCCGGCGATGGCCTGTTCGTGCTGTTCGCCGTGCTGTTCGTGTTCACCGGCGGCCAATTCATCGGCATGGGGCTGCTGGGTGAGTACCTGGGCCGCATGTACAGCGACGTGCGCGCCCGCCCGCGTTTCTTCATTGAAAAAGTCCTGCGCGGCCATCCCGCCACGCCGGCCCCCGCCATCACCGTTGACGGCCTCACTTCCAACTCCACGTCTGATCAGGTTCTCTCATGAGCGCAAAAACCGTTGTCTTCGCTTACCACGATATTGGCTGCGCCGGCATTCAAGCCCTGCTCGACAGTGGCTATGACATTGCGGCGGTGTTTACCCATGCCGATGACCCCAAGGAGAACACCTTCTACGCCTCGGTCGCGCAACTGTGCGCCAACAACGGCATCGCGGTTCATGCACCGGAAGACGCCAACCATCCGCTGTGGATCGAGCGGATCGCCAAGCTCGATCCGGATTACATCTTCTCGTTCTACTATCGCAACCTGCTGAGCGAGCCCTTGCTGGCCCTCGCCAAAAAAGGCGCGTTCAACCTGCATGGCTCGCTGTTGCCGCGTTACCGTGGCCGCGCGCCGGCCAACTGGGTGCTGGTCAACGGCGAAACCGAAACCGGTGTCACCCTGCACCGCATGGTCAAACGCGCCGACGCCGGCGCCATCGTCGCCCAACAACGTGTAGCCATCGAACGCAGCGACACCGCGCTGAGCCTGCACGGCAAACTGCGCACGGCCGCCAGCGACCTGCTGCGCGACGCGCTGCCAGCGATGCTTCAGGGCAAGATCACCGAAACCCCGCAGGACGAATCCCAAGCCACGGTGTTCGGTCGTCGCACCCCGGCGGACGGCAAACTGGTCTGGGCGCAACCGGCCGAGCAACTGTTCAACCTGGTGCGAGCCGTGACCCGTCCGTATCCGGGCGCCTTCTGCGCCGTGGGCGAGCACAAGCTGATCGTGTGGAGCGCCGACGTGGTCAAGGGCAACGAAGGTCAGGCGCCGGGCCGAGTCATCAGTGTCGATCCGCTGCGTATCGCCTGCGGTGAAGATTCGCTGGTGATCAACGCCGGCCAGCGCAACGACAACGGGCTGTACCTGAGCGGCCCGCAACTGGCCAGTGAACTGGGTCTGGTGGACGGCTCGCTGCTGCGCGGTGCCGAATCCGGTCGCGGGCCACGCCGCACACGGGTGCTGATCCTCGGCGTCAACGGTTTCATCGGCAACCATTTGTCCGAGCGCCTGCTGCGTGACGAGCGCTACGAAGTCTATGGCCTGGACATCGGCTCCGATGCCATCGACCGCCTGCGCAGCCACCCGCGTTTCCACTTCGTCGAAGGCGACATCAGCATTCACTCGGAGTGGATCGAGTACCACATCAAGAAATGCGACGTGGTCCTGCCGCTGGTGGCCATCGCCACGCCGATCGAATACACGCGCAACCCGCTGCGGGTGTTCGAGCTCGACTTCGAAGAAAACCTGAAGCTGGTGCGCTACTGCGTCAAATACAACAAGCGCGTGATCTTCCCGTCGACCTCGGAAGTCTATGGCATGTGCCAGGACAAGCACTTCGACGAAGACCGCTCCAACCTGACCGTCGGCCCGATCAACAAGCAGCGCTGGATCTACTCGGTGTCCAAGCAATTGCTCGACCGGGTGATCTGGGCCTACGGCGCCAAAGGCCTGAACTTCACCCTGTTCCGTCCCTTCAACTGGATGGGCCCGCGCCTCGACCGTCTGGATTCGGCCCGTATCGGCAGCTCCCGCGCCATCACCCAGTTGATCCTCAACCTGGTGGAAGGCACGCCGATCCGCCTGTTCGACGGCGGCGAGCAGAAACGCTGCTTCACCGACATCGCCGACGGCGTCGAGGCACTGGCGCGGATCATCGATAACGACAACGACGTCTGCAACGGCCAGATCATCAACATCGGCAACCCGGACAACGAAGCCAGCATTCGGCAGTTGGGCGAAGAACTGCTGCGCCAGTTCGAGGCTCACCCGTTGCGCAGCAACTTCCCGCCGTTCGCCGGTTTCCGCGACGTGGAAAGCAAGGCGTTCTACGGCGCCGGTTACCAGGACGTCGAGCACCGCAAACCGAGCATCGCCAACGCCAAGCGCCTGCTGGACTGGACGCCGACCGTGGAAATGCGCGAGACGATCGGCAACACGCTGGACTTCTTCCTGCGTGAGGCCATGGCCGAAATCGAGAGCAAGCGTTAATGCAGGCCGGTTTGCGCATCGACGTCGACACCTTTCGCGGCACCCGCGAAGGCGTGCCGCGCTTGCTGGAAATCCTCGATGAAGCGCAGATCAAAGCGACGTTTTTCTTCAGTGTCGGCCCGGACAACATGGGCCGGCATCTGTGGCGCCTGATCCGTCCGCAGTTCCTCTGGAAGATGCTGCGCTCCAACGCCGCCGGCCTGTACGGCTGGGACATCCTGCTGGCGGGCACGGCGTGGCCGGGCAAGCCGATCGGCCGCGACCTCGGGCACCTGATGCGTCAGGCCCGGGCCGCCGGCCACGAGGTCGGCCTGCACGCCTGGGATCACCACGGCTGGCAGGCCAATGCCGGGCACTGGAGCGCTGCGCAACTGGTCGAGCAGATCCGTCAGGGCGTCGATACCTTGAGCGACATCCTCGGAGAAAAGGTCACGTGTTCAGCCGCCGCCGGTTGGCGTGCGGACGAGCGTGTGATCGAAGCCAAGCAGGCCTTCGGCTTTCGCTACAACAGCGATTGCCGTGGGCAGCGGGTGTTCCGTCCGTTGCTGGCCGATGGCTCGGTCGGTGCGCCGCAGATTCCGGTGGACCTGCCGACCTTCGATGAAGTGGTCGGGCCGAGCGTGGCAGCGAAGGATTTCAACGCCTTCATCCTCGACCGGTTCCGCCCTGAAAACCTCAACGTCTACACCATTCACGCCGAAGTAGAAGGGATTCTGATGGCCGATGATTTTCGTCGACTGCTGGCCGAGGCACGCCAGCAAAACATTCACTTCCAACCGTTGGGCGATTTGCTGCCCGAGTTTCTCAACTCCTTGCCCGTCGGCCGCGTGCAACGCGGCGCCCTCGAAGGCCGCGAAGGTTGGCTGGGAGTGCAAGGCGCATGAGCAAACGCTGGGCATTGCCGCTGTTGCTGGGGATTTTTCTGCTGGCTTATCTGCTGCCGCTGGGCAGCCATGGTTTGTGGATTCCCGATGAAACCCGTTATGCGCAGATCAGCCAGGAGATGCTGCTGAGCGGCAACTGGGTGTCGCCGCATTTCATGAACCTGCGTTACTTCGAAAAACCGGCGGCCGGTTACTGGATGATCGCCATCGGGCAGGCCTTGTTCGGCCAGAACCTGTTCGGCGTGCGGTTTGCCTCGGCCCTGAGCACCGGGCTGAGCGTGCTGCTGTGCTTCCTCATCGCCCGCCGTTTGTGGAACGAACCGCGCAAAAGCTTCGTCTGCGCCCTGCTCTACATGAGTTTCACCATCGTCGCCGGCCAGGCCGGTTACGCCAACCTCGATCCGCAATTCACCTTCTGGGTCAACCTGAGTCTGGTGGCGCTGTGGTTCGCCCTCGACAGCCGTTCCAATGGTCAGCGGATCGCCGGCTGGGCGGTGCTGGGTCTGGCGTGCGGCATGGGGTTCATGACCAAGGGTTTTCTCGCCTGGTTGCTGCCGGTGCTGATCGCCTTGCCGTGGATGCTCTGGCAAAAACGCTGGAAGGAATTGCTGCTGTACGGTCCGGTGGCCATCGCGGTGGCGATCATCGTCAGCCTGCCGTGGGCGCTGGCGGTGCATGGTCAGGAACCGGATTACTGGCGGTTCTTCTTCTGGCACGAACACATCCGCCGCTTTGCCGGCGACGATGCCCAGCATGACGCGCCGTGGTGGTTCTATCTGCCGCTGCTGGTGGCGTTCAGTCTGCCGTGGGTCGGGATGTTGCCGGTGGCATTCAAGCAAGCGTGGCAGACCCGCCGCGAAACCGGCATCGCGTTTCTTGGCCTGTGGCTGCTGATGCCACTGCTGTTCTTCAGCCTGAGCAACGGCAAGCTGCCGACCTACATCCTGCCGTGCCTGCTGCCGCTGGCGTTGCTGCTGGGCCACGCGCTGGCCGATCGCTTGCGTCTGGAGCAAGGCCGGGCGCTGGGCCTCAATGGCATGCTGAACCTGTTGCTGGGACTGGTCGCGTTGATCGGGCTGGTTTACGTACAGCTCAAGCGTCCGCTGTACGACCACGAATTGCACAGTCTGGTGCTGGTGTTCATCGCCCTGACCGGCTGGATCATCAGCAACCTGCTGCAAGCGTTTCGTCCTTTGCAATGCTGGGCGGCGCCGGCGGTCGGCAGTTTGCTGCTGATCGCGTTACTGCCAGCGGCGCTGCCCAGATCGGTGGTGGCGAACAAGATGCCCGACCAGTTCGTCCTCGCCCACCAGAAGGAACTGGCAGCCACCACCCACCTGTTGAGCAACGACCTGGGCGCCGCCTCGGCCCTGTCCTGGCGGGTCAAACGCCCGCAGGTGGCGTTGTACAACACGATAGGCGAACTGAAATATGGGCTTGCCTATCCTGACGGCATACAACAACGGGTCGATCCCGATCAGGTGCAACAGTGGATGCGCGAAGCCCGCAAGACCGGTTCGGTCGGCGTGGTGATGCGGGTCAAGGGGCAAGACGAACTGGACGAACTCGACAGACTGCCCAAGGACGGCGTTCGTTATGAACAGGGCAACCTGGTGATCATGATTCTGCCGCAGGAGGCCTCATGAGCCTGTGGCTGCTGTTGCTCGCCTGCCTGCTGACCTGCCTGGGCCAGGTTGCGCAGAAATGCGCTGTCGAGAACTGGCGCGGCGCGGACCTGTCGTGGTCGCGCAAATGGCGCTCGCCGTGGCTGTGGCTGGCGCTGTTTGCCCTCGGCTCCGGCCTGCTGGTATGGCTGCTGGTGTTGCAGCGCCTGCCGGTCAGCGTCGCCTACCCGATGCTCAGCCTCAATTTCGTGGTCATCACCCTGATCGCCCGCTTCGTGTTCAAGGAACCCGTCGACGTTCAACACTGGTTCGGCGTGCTGCTGGTGATCGGTGGCGTGGCGCTGTTGGGGCAACAGTCATGAACCGGCGTCGTGGAATCCTCTTCGCCCTGGCCAGCGTGCTGCTGGTCAGCGTGGCGCAACTGAGCATGCGCTGGAGCATGACGCGCCTGCCCCGACCGGATCAGTGGCTGGCCACGCCCAGTGTCGACTCAGTCGCGCTGGCCGTGGTGCTGGCGGCGATCTTCGCCTACGCACTCTCGATGCTCTGCTGGCTCGCCGCCCTGCGCGATCTGCCGCTGGGCCGGGCCTATTCGCTGCTGAGCATCAGCTATGCGCTGGTGTATTTGCTGGCCGCCAGCCTGCCGCTGTTCAACGAATCCTTCAGTTTCTCCAAATCGCTGGGCGTGGCGCTGGTCATGCTCGGGGTCATCACTATCAACACTCGTCCGGCCCGTGCGCCGGAGTTGAGGAGTTCGCCATGAAAATCACAGTATTTGGTAGCGGTTATGTCGGTCTGGTGCAGGCTGCCGTCCTGGCCGAGGTGGGTCACGACGTGGTGTGCATGGACATCGACGAGAAAAAAATCGAACTGTTGCGCCAGGGCCACGTCAGCATCTTCGAGCCGGGGCTGGCCAGTCTGGTCCGCGAAGGCCTGGATGCCGGGCGCCTGCAATTCACCTGCGATGAAATACTTGCGGTGCAACATGGCAAGGTTGCGTTCATTGCCGTTGGCACCCCGTCCAACGAGGACGGTTCGGCCGACCTGCGTTATGTGCTGTCGGTGGGCGACGCCGTGGCCCGGCACCGTGAGAAACCGCTGATCCTGGTGGAGAAATCCACCGTACCGGTCGGCACCGGTGACACTTTGCGTGCGCATCTGGATAAAGCCTTGGTCAAGGCCGGACGTCTGTTGCAGTTCGATATCGTCTCCAACCCGGAGTTTCTCAAGGAAGGTTCGGCCGTCGCCGACTGCCGCCGGCCGGACCGGATCGTCATCGGTTGCGAACGCGAAGAAGTGCGCGACGTGATGCGCGACCTGTACTCGCCGTTCAACCGCAACCACGACCGCATCATGTTCATGGACCTGCGCAGCGCCGAGCTGACCAAATACGCCGCCAACGGCATGCTGGCGACCAAGATCAGCTTCATCAACCAGATCGCCGAACTGGCCGAGCACCTGGGCGCGGACATCGAATCGGTACGCCAGGGCATCGGCGCCGACAGCCGCATCGGCTACCACTTCATCTACCCCGGCTGCGGTTACGGCGGCTCGTGTTTTCCCAAGGACATGCGCGCGCTGATCCACAGCGCCGAAGAGGCGCACTGCTCCAGCGACTTGCTGCAAGCCGTGGAAGCGATCAACCAGCGGCAGAAACACAAGCTGTTCGAACGGATCAACGCGTTTTACAAGGGCGAACTGCGCGGCAAGACCTTCGCGGTCTGGGGCCTGGCCTTCAAGCCGAACACCGACGACATGCGCGACGCGCCAAGCCGGGTCTTGCTCGAATCGCTGTGGGCCGCTGGCGCCAATGTGCGGGCGTTCGACCCGGAAGCCATGCAGGAAACCCAGAACCTGTACCCGGACGAATCGAAGCTGATGTTGATGGGCACCCCGGAATCGGTACTCGCCGGTTCCGATGCGCTGATCATCTGCACCGAATGGCAGCAGTTCAAGGCGCCGGACTTCGACCTGATCCAGCAACGCCTCAAGGCCCCGGTGATCTTCGATGGCCGCAACCTCTACGACGCCGAACGCCTGGCCCGTAACGGCTTCCACTACTTCCCGATGGGCCGTGGCGAATCGCGCACCTTGCCGATTCCGTTGCAGCAATGGCCGCACGCCTCGGACGTGGCTTGATCGGGTTGTCCTGTGCCATTCGCCGGCAGTCCCTGATCGCAGGGCTGCTGGCGTTTGTGCTGTTCATCGCCGGCGTGTACGGGCAGGCGCCCATCGGTTTCGACTCGCGCTTCGTGCTGTTCGCCCAGGAAATGCTGCGCCACGGGCCCAGTGTATTTCCCACCACCTATGGTGAGCCGTACGCCGACTATTCGGCGCTCTCGACGTTGTTCATCTGGCTGCTGTCGTTGCCCTTCGGCACGGTCAACAGCCTGACAGCGTGGCTGCCGAGCGCGGTTGCCGGCGCGGTGATCGTGACGTTGATGTATCGCTTGCTCGCGCCCTCGTCCGTGCGCTGGGCGATCGTCAGCATCGCCTTGCTGATGCTCACCAGCACCTTCATCACCGAAACGCGCGCGGTGTCGCAGGACCTGATGCTCGCCGCCGTGGCGTTTTCGGTGCTCTACCTCGGCTATGCCCACGATCATTTCGCTGCCGGTCGGCGCTGGCCGCTGGTGTTCATTCTGTTACTGCTGGGGTTCGGTATTCGCGGGCCGATCGGGCTGGTGGTGCCGACCGGCATGCTGTGCAGCTATTACCTGCTGGATCGCCAATGGTCACGCCTGTTGCTCTTCGGGGTGCTGGCTTCGCTGCTGCTGGCGGCCTGCGTCGGGCTGTTGTTGTGGCTGGCGGAGGTCAGCGGTGGGCCGGCGTTTCGTCAGGACGTGATCCGCATGCAGTTCATGGGGCGCATGGACGGCAGCGAAGGCGTCAGCGGTTCGCTGTATTACTTCACCAGCTCACTGGGCAACTACGCGCTGGCGTATCCGCTGGCCTTGCTGGCACTGGCGGCGGCATGGTTGAGCAAGCCCCGGCAACGCGGCCCGGCTTTGCGACTGGTGCAGTATTGCGCCGCTGCGGGGTTGATCGTGATGCTCGGGCTGTCGATTCCACAGGCGAAAAAGGCCCGTTACCTGCTGCCGATGCTGCCCATGGCGGCGATCATTGCGGCGTATCCGTTTCAGGTGTTGCACGGCCGGGTGTTTGCCTGGCTGCGCGTCGCCATGCAGGGATTGTGGTTGTTGATTCCCGCGTTGCTGATCGTCCTGTTATGGGTGGCGAAGCGACGGTTTCCCGAGTCGTTGACCGGCCTGACGTCGGTAATGATCGTGCTGGGATTGCTGCAAGTAGCCGCGTTGTCGCGGTTGTGGCTGCCGCGCTGGCGAACCGAAGTCCTCGCGTTCAGCGCTGTTCTGGCGGTCTGGTCGGCGTACGCGCTGGTGTTCGAGCCGGTGGAGCGCCAGCTGTATGACACGCGATCCTTCAGCCAGGCAGCCATGGTGCGGATCCACGAGCAACCCGCGCCGCTGGTGCTGCACGGCATGGGCAAGGATGCCAAGGCGATCAAGTTCATGGTCAACGTCGAGCAGGATCTGCAACCGCTGTTCACTGAAACCACGCAAGCGCTCGAAGCACTCAAGGGGCCGGCGTGGCTGATGATGGATCACAGCGACTATCAAGCCCTGCAAGGCACGCCGCCCGGGGCGCTGCAACCGGTGCTGAGCGGGCGTTTCGATAAAAACGATTATGTGTTGCTGTGGCTGACGCCTTAACCTGCGCGGCGTGATTTCCACAGGGACCGCTGACTGATGACCTTTACCGTGCGACAGGCCCTGGCAGCCGATGCCATCGCCCTTCCCGCCATCGAGCGTTCGGCCGCCGAGTTGTTTCGCCTTGACCCGTCACTGGCCTGGTTGGCAGATGCCGACGTGCCGAAGGCCTCGGCGCATTTACCGGCTATTGAGCGGGGCGAACTGTGGGTGGCGGAAAACAACGACGGACAACTTGCAGGTTTTTTAAAGGCGGTGACTGTCGATCAACAGTTGCACATTGAGGAACTGTCCGTCAGCCAACACTTTCAGGGCCGGGGCGTCGGTCGCAAGTTGCTGTTGGCGGCGATTGAACAGGCGCGTCTGCGGCAACTTCCGGCGGTGACGCTGACGACGTTTCGCGATCTGGCGTGGAATGCGCCGTTCTATCAACGCATGGGTTTTGCGCTATTGAACGCCGACGACAGCGACGAGCGTCTGAACGAAGTATTGCGCGATGAAATCACTCACGGATTGCCCGGCGAGCGACGTTGCGCCATGCGCCTGATGCTCACGCCGTCGCCTTGAGATCAACCCCCAGCGCCTGGGCAAACGCCTTGACCAGCGGACTGCGCACGGTGTTGTGGCGCAGGATCAGATTGAATGGCGTGTCGAAGTGGATCAGCTCCGGGCACACCGCGCGAAACTGCCCGGCGGCCACCAGCGGGGCGGCGTAATGCTGCGGCAGAAAGCCCACGAAACGCCCGGTCTTGATCAGCAACGCGACCGCTTCGACCTGGGTCGCCGAGGCGGAAAAACTGTCGTAGCGGGCGAAGTTGAGCTTGTCGCGATGGATCGCGTAGCGGTGGTTGATGCACTCGTAATCCTGCAGCACGTTACCGCCCATCTGCTCCGCCGGCATCTCGAACAACGGGTGGCCGACCGCGCAGTAAGCCTGCGAGCGTTCTTCATAGAGCGGGTAATAATCGAACTCTTCGCGTTTCTGATATACCGGGACTATTCCGGCAACTAAGCGACCTTCCACCACGCCTCTTTCCACTTCATCCAACTGGGTCGACTGAAGTTGAAACCTTACTTTCGGAGAATGTTCATTTATCTTTCTAAGCGCGGCAACTAACGGTGAATTATCGTCGCTAATCGTATTATCGATCACCCCCACTCCGAGATCACCGATAAGTTCATTCTGCGCCGAACTAAGCCGGTCACGAAAGTTGTCGACCGAGGCAAACAGATCGATTGACGCCTGATACACCAGACGCCCTTCCTCGGTCAGGTGAAACCCTTCGCGGCCACGGGTGCACAGGCGCATGCCGATGCGGATTTCGAGGTCGGAGATCTGCTTGCTGATCGCGGCCAGGCCCACGTTCAGCTCGTTTTGCGCCGCGCTGAAGCCGCCGGCCTCGACCACCGCCTTGAACACCTTGAGCAGTTTGAAATCCAGTCCGCTGAGGGCCAACGGTGCCCGGTGAGCGGTTTTGACCGGTGGGTTTCCGGAATTGGAAAGTGGGGTTTCCATAATGCTGATTTACCTCTGGCGCAATGTTCAACAATCTGTGTCCAACAACAAAAACATCGCCGGCTAATAATAATGATCACAGAAAACCAGCCTTGGCAACCGCCAGAAAATTCCGAACATCAGTGCCAACTCACTGATCGCCAAACATTAAAAGCTGACACTTCGATCAGCTCTTGTCACTTTGCAACTGCCCTCTTGAAAACTGCTTTGGCCTGATTCCGTCTGCCGATTGTTCGGCACGTTTTTTCAGGGCCATGCACACCGATTTCAGTTCGCGTTACCGACGAGGAAAACAACAAATGTCTCAAACCACCGACCGTCTCTGGGGTGCCCGTTTCAAAAGCGGCCCGTCCGCTGCCCTGGCGGCCCTGTCCCGTTGCCCCGAGCGCTATTTCCGCCTGACGCCGTACGATCTGGCCGGCTCCAAGGCCCACGCCGGGGAACTGCAACGTGCCGGTCTGCTGGACGAGCAGGAAACCCGCACGATGATCGAAGCCCTGGACGGCATCGGTGCCGATTTCGCTGCCGGGCGCATCGCCCCGACGCTGGACGACGAAGACGTTCACACCTTCATCGAGCGCCTGCTGACCGAACGCCTCGGCGCACTGGGCGGCAAGCTGCGCGCCGGCCGTTCACGCAACGACCAGACCGCCAACGACCTGCGCCTGTTCCTGCGTGATCACGTCCGCACCCTGGCCGTGGAAGTGCTGGCCCTGCAAACGGCGCTAGTTGATCAGGCCGAGCAGCACGTCGAAAGCATCTGCCCGGGCTTCACCCACTTGCAGCAAGCGCAACCGATCGTGTTCGCCCATCACCTGTTGGCCCACGCGCAATCGATGCTGCGTGACGTGCAGCGACTGATGGACTGGGACGCCCGCACTTCGCTGTCGCCCCTCGGTGCCGCAGCCATGGCCGGCTCCGCGATCGCTCGTCAGCCGCAACAATCGGCCAAGGAAATGGGCTATGCCGGGGTCTGCGAAAACTCCATCGACGCCGTGGCCAGCCGCGATCACGTCGCCGAATTCCTGTTCATCGCCAGCATGCTCGGGATCAACATCTCGCGTCTGGCCGAAGAATTCTGCCTGTGGTCGTCGCGCCAGTTCCGCTGGGTCGATCTGGACGACGCCTATGCCACCGGCAGCTCGATCATGCCGCAGAAGAAAAACCCCGACATCGCCGAACTGGCCCGCGGCAAGGCTGGGCGTCTGATCGGCAACCTGACCGGTCTGCTGTCGACCCTCAAATCCCTGCCGCTGTCGTACAACCGCGACCTGAGCGAAGACAAGAACGGCGTGCTCGACAGCGTCGACACCCTGCTGCTGGTGCTGCCGGCGATGGCCGGGATGGTCGCGACCATGACCGTCAACGTCGAGGAACTGCGCCGTCAGGCACCACTGGGTTTCACCCTCGCCACCGAAGTCGCCGACTGGCTGGCGGTGCGCGGCGTGCCGTTCAAGGAAGCGCACGAAATCACCGGCGCACTGGTGCAGGCCTGCGAAAAACACGACCTTGAATTGTGGGAAGCCTCGCCGGCATTGCTGGCCGAGATCGACCCGCGCCTCACGGCAGACGTGCGTGACAGCCTGACCCTGGAAGCCGCCATCGCGGCCCGCAGCGGCTGGGGCGGCACCGCGCCGCAACAGGTGCGCGAGCAGATCGGCCGCCTGAAAACCGCCCTCGCCGCGCAGCAGCAGTGGACCGAAAACTACCAGGGCTTCCGCCTCTAAGCCGGGTCCCCCTCCCACCGGGAGGGGGTTGATCGAAAAGTACAGTGTACGGAGAAACACCATGAGCCAGACTCAGGCAGAACGACTCCAGGCGGAGCGCAAACTGGCGGAAAACCAGTTCGACATTACCCAGTACCAGCATGTGCCACGGCGTTATTACGGGCGGATCTTCTTCGCCACCGTGATCGTCATCGCCATCATCGGCCTGGTGCGGGCCTTCGCCGAAGGCAAGATCGAATGGTCGTACATCGGCCAGTTCCTCACCTCCGAAGCGATCATGTGGGGCCTGTTCAACACGATCATCATGGCCGTGCTGGCCATGGCACTCGGCATCGTGTTCGGCGTGATCACCGCGATCATGCGCATGTCGGCCAACCCGATCCTGCGTTACGTGGCAGTGACCTACACCTGGCTGTTTCGCGGTACGCCGCTGATTCTGCAACTGCTGTTGTGGTTCAACCTGGCGCTGATCTTCCCCACCATCGGCATTCCCGGTCTGTTCGAACTCGACACCGTAAGCCTGATGACCCCGTTCGTGGCCGCCCTGCTCGGCTTGAGCATCAACCAGGGCGCCTACACCGCTGAAGTGGTGCGCGCCGGCCTGCTGTCGGTGGACACCGGCCAGTACGAAGCGGCCAAGTCGATCGGCATGCCGCGCCTGCAAGCGCTGCGCCGGATCATCCTGCCCCAGGCCATGCGG
Source organism: Pseudomonas sp. lyk4-R2A-10 (assembly GCF_030209075.1). Classification (NCBI taxonomy): domain Bacteria; kingdom Pseudomonadati; phylum Pseudomonadota; class Gammaproteobacteria; order Pseudomonadales; family Pseudomonadaceae; genus Pseudomonas; species Pseudomonas sp. lyk4-R2A-10. Next base: position 721,602 of record NZ_JARVSR010000010.1, read on the forward strand.
ATCATCATTCCGCCGGTCGGCAACGAATTCATCGGCATGGTGAAAATGACCTCGCTGGCGAGCGTCATCCAGTACTCGGAACTGCTCTACAACGCCCAGAACATCTACTACGCCAACGCCCGGGTCATGGAGCTGCTGATCGTCGCCGGTATCTGGTACCTGGCCACCGTCACCGTCCTGTCCTTTGGTCAAAGCCGTCTGGAGCGTCGTTTCGCTCGCGGCGCCGGCAAGCGTTCTTGAGGAGTCGAACATGAGAAGCATCGTCAAGGCCGTGAGCCTGAACAAATATTACGACCAGTACCACGCGCTCAAGGACATCAACATCGAAGTCGAGCAAGGCGAAGTGCTGTGCATTATCGGCCCGTCCGGCTCGGGCAAGAGCACCCTGCTGCGCTGCGTCAACCAGTTGGAAAAGATCGACAAGGGCGGCCTCTGGGTCGACGGCGAACTGGTCGGCTACCGCGTCGTCGGGCACAAACTGCACGAACTCAACGAGTCGCAGATCGCCCGCCAGCGCCTGGCCACCGGCATGGTGTTCCAGCGCTTCAACCTGTTCCCGCACATGACCGTGCTGCAAAACATCATCGAAGGCCCGTGCCAGGTGCTCAAGCGTTCGCCCAAGGAGGCGCACGAAGAAGCCCTGGAACTGCTGGCCCGGGTCGGCCTGGCCGACAAACGCAACAGCTACCCGATCGAACTGTCGGGCGGTCAGCAGCAACGGGTGGCGATTGCCCGCGCCCTGGCCATGCGACCCAAGCTGATGCTGTTCGATGAACCCACTTCGGCACTCGACCCGGAACTGGTCGGTGAGGTGCTGTCGGTGATGCGCGATTTGGCGCAGACCGGCATGACCATGATCGTCGTCACCCATGAACTGGGCTTCGCCCGGGAGGTTTCCAACCGCATGGTGTTCATGGACGGCGGGCAGATCGTGGAGGCTGGAAGCCCCGAAGAAATACTAATAAGTCCGCAAAACCCGCGCACCCAAAGCTTCATTTCTGCCGTTCGAACCTGAGGCCCCTTTGGCCTTCACAACACTCATAAGAGAACGTCCATGAAGAATTTCGTCATTCCAGCAGTACTCACCTCCCTGATGTCTTGCGGTGTCGCCGTGGCCGCCGAGTTGCCGGCCAGCATCAAGGAAAAAGGCGAGATCGTCGTCGCGATCATGCCCAACTATCCGCCGATGGATTTCAAGGACCCGGCCACCAACAAGCTCACCGGCCTTGACTACGACCTGGGCAACGCCCTGGCCGAACGCCTCGGGGTGAAGATCAAGTGGCAGGAAACCGGCTTCGAGCAAATGATCAACGCCCTGACCACCGAGCGCGTGGACATGGTTCTGTCGGGCATGACCGACACCGCCGAGCGCCAGGCCAGCGTGACCTTCGTCGACTACTTCACCAGCGGCCCGCAGTTCTACACCTTGCAGAAGAACGCAACGACCAATGAAATCATCGACCTGTGCGGCAAGAAAGTCGGCACCAGCCGCCGCACCACCTTCCCGGCGGAAATCGCTGCGTGGAGCAAGGAAAACTGTGAAGCGGCCGGCAAACCTGCAATCAACGTGATCGGCACCGAAGGCTCGGCCGACGCCCGTGCGCAACTGCGCCAGAGCCGCATCGATGCGGCGATGCAGGGCAGCGAAACCCTGTCGTACCTCAAGACTCAGGAAAAGGACATGTACAAGACGGTCGGCCAGCCGATCTCCGTGCAGTTCACCGGGTTGGGTGTGAGCAAGAAGAAGCCGGAGCTGAGTGAAGCGGTGAAGGTGGCGTTGCAGAGCATGGTGGATGACGGCAGCTATGGCGCGATTCTGAAGAAGTGGGATCTGGAGCTGGGTGCGATCAAGGATGTGACCATTAACGCGGGCAAGTAAACCGGTCAGCGCCGACCCAACCGGTCGGCGCCTTTTTCATGAACAGCCGGAGCGCCCTTGATGTCCTCCTTGCAATCCATCTGGCCCGACCAGCACAAAGCCTGCCTCGCCCTGGCCTTCGACCTCGACGGCCCGACCGGCGACGCCATGCTCAACAACTCGATCTGGCACAAACCCGAGTACTTTGGCTTCGGCGGCTACGGCCCCTACCGCGCCCTGCCCCGCCTGCTCGACCTGCTCGACGCCTTCAAGATCCCGACCACCTTCTTCGTCCCCGCCTGGGTCGTGGAAAACTGGCCGAAACAGTGCCAGGCCATCGTCGAGCGCGGTCATGAAGTCGCCTACCACGGCTACAAACACGAATCCTTCTACGCCCTGACGCTGGACCAGCAGCAGGCCGTGATGAACAAATCCCGCGACGTGTTCTGGCAATACCTGCACATCCGCGCCGAGGGCTTTCGCACCCCTTCCGGCGACTGGCGCGCCGAAACCCCGGCGATGCTGGCCGACAACGGCGTCATCTATTCCAGCAGCATGCGCGGCGATGATCGCCCGTATCTGGTCAACGTCCCCGGCCACGACACCCCGCTGGTGGAAATCCCCGGCCGCTGGGAAATGGACGACTACGCCTCCCTCGCCTACACCCGCGCACCGAACTTCCCGTCCGGCCTCGACCGCACCGCCAGCTACGAACTGACCCTCGACAACTGGCAGCGCGAGTACGACGGGGCGATGGACGAAGGTCTGTGCCTGACCACCCTGTTCCACCCGAAAATCACCGGCAAACCGGGGCGCATCCTGTTGCTGGAGAAACTCTTCGAACACATGCGCCAGCGCGATGACGTGTGGTTCGCCACCTGCCGCGACGTCGCCCGTTGGTGGCTGAAGGAGCATCACCATGGCTGACGCCAACAACCTCTGGCCCGCCGGCAAACGCTGCGCAGTGGTGCTGACCGTCGATTACAACGACATCCACGGCATTCTCACTCAGGCCCCGGAAGTCGCCGGGCGCGACAAGACACTGTCGGTGTGGCGCTACGGCACCCAACGCGGCGTCGAGCGATTGCTCGGCCTGTTCAGGGCACTCGGGGTGCGCAGCAGCTGGTTCGTGCCCGGCATTGTCGCCGAGGAAAACCCGCAGCAGATCACCGCGATTCAGGCTGACGGCCATGAAATCGCCTGCGCCGGTTACCGCCACCAGGATTACGACACGCTGGATCTGTCGGCGCAGAGCGCGGAAGTTGCCAAGGGCTGTGCAGCGCTGCAAGCATTGACCGGCGTGCGTCCAACCGGTTTCCGTATTCCGGCGGGCAACGGCGCGCCGGGCTTCATCGAAACCTTGAAAGATCACGGCATTCTCTGGTCTTCATCATGGCGTGGCGATGACCTGCCGTTCTTGCACCCGACGGCCCCCGAGGTGGTCGAGTTGCCGCTGCATTACGAACTGGAAGACGAGCCTTACTTCGCCTTCAATCTGAGCCCGGCCGTGCCGCCGGCACAATCGCGAATCGCCTCTTACAGCCACACCCTGGGCAACCTGCAAATGGACTTCGCTGGATTCCACCGTTTCGGCCTGTGCTACGTGCTGCGCCTGCACCCGGAAATCATCGCCACGCCGGGGCGCATCGGTGTGCTGCGGGAATTGCTGCAAGGCATTCAGCAGCATGACGACGTGTGGATCGCCAGCGGTGCCGAAGTCGCGCAGTGGTGGGCGCAAACGGCGGCGCCGGTTGCGCAGGATCATCCGGCGTCGGTGTATGAGCGACATTATCGGGACTATCTCGTATGACCAAACGCATGCAGCGGCTGGCGCAGTTTTGCGTCGAAACGCGCTTTGAAGATCTGCCGCCAGCGTTGGTGGAACAGGCCAAGCGACACATTCTCGACACCTTCGGCGCAGCACTGGCCGGGGCCGACAGCGCGGTGGCGCTTCAGGCGCGGCAGGTGTTCGGCGCCGAGCCGGGCACCGCGCTGGTCTGGGGTTCGTCGTTGCGGGTCGGCGCGGGGCATGCGGCGTTGCTCAACGGCATCGCCGCCCACGCGCTGGAGCTGGACGACACCGGCGGGTGCGATCACTCCGGCGCGGTAGTGCTGCCGGCGGTGATGGCGGCGCTGTCACTGGTGGATCGGCCGGTGGACGGTCGCGAGTTAATCACCGCCGTGGTGATCGGCTACGAAATCGGCCGGCGGGTGCTGGAAGCCTGCGGCAGTTATTCGGCGCACAACGGCGCTGGCTGGCATTCAACCGCCACCTGCGGCGTGTTCGGCGCGGCGGCGGCCTGTGCGCGGATCTTTGCCTTGGATGCAGGGCAAACCGTATCGGCGCTGGGCATCGCCGGCAGCTTCAGCGGCGGGTTGTGGGCGTTCATTCACGACGGCTCGCAAAGCAAGAAACTGCACAGTGGCCGTGCGGCCGAGGGTGGCTTGCTCGCGGCGCGTTTTGCACGTGAAGGCGTCAGTGGGCCGTCGGTTTTGTTCGAGGATGTCTGGGGTGGATTCCTCAAGACGCTGGCGCCGGGCAGCGCGCAACCGGATGCGCTGGATGCCGATTTGGGGAAGGTCTGGAAACTCGCGCGCTGCTCGATCAAACCCTACGCCGCTTGCCGTGGCACCCATTCGGCGATTGATGCGCTCGGGCTGTTGCTGGAGCAATTGCAGGTCGGCGCGGATCAGGTGGAAGACGTCCAGGTGAATCTGTGCGGCTTTCTGCTCGACATGTGCGGCGGTCGCGACACCCGCAGTCTGGCCGCTGCGCAGATGAGCCTGCCCTACGCCCTCGCCGCGCGACTGGTGCACGGTCATTGCCGACTCGAGGCTTACGACGAACAGCCGCGCAACGATCCGCGCATAGCCCACTGGCTGACGCGCATTCGCCTTGAAGTGGATGAGCGACTGTCGGAGGATGGCGAGCCGGTGGTCATTGTTCGAACCCGCGACGGGCGTGAGGCGAGTCTGTGTGTCGAGGTGCCGCTGGGCGCGCCGGGCAATCCGCTGAGCGAGGCGGCGCTGGAGCAGAAGTTTTTCAGTCTGGCATTGCGGATAATTTCACCGGTCAAGGCCGAGCCGTTACTGGCGCAGCTGCGGCAACTGCAAACGCTGGATTCCGTGCGCGATCTCGAGCACCTGTTAACCAAATAAGGACATTTGATTTTCCGTGGCTACCTACTCGCTCGTTATCCGCCGCCTGATGATCGTCTCGCTGACCATCGTCGTCAGCCGCGCCATCACCAGTCCGTTGCTCACCTTGTTCTTGAGTAAGAAGCTCGGCCTCAACCAACAGGACGTCGGGTTGTTGCTGGGCATCGCGGTGTTCATCGCCACCCTGCTTGCGCTTTACGGCGGCTACATCATCGACCGGCTCGAGAAGCGCCGGTTGCTGATTCTGGCGATGCTCTCCAGCGCCATCGGCTTCGTACTGCTGACCTTCGCCAAAAACCTGTACCTGACGACCGCCACCCTGGTCATCACTGAAACCGCCTCGGCGTTGTTCCTGATCGGTTCCAAGGCGATCCTCAGTGAAAACCTGCCCATGGGTCAGCGGGCCAAGGCGTTTTCCCTGCGCTACACCCTGACCAACATCGGCTACGCCACCGGCCCGATGCTCGGTGTGGTGATCGCCGGGGTGTACCCGATTGCGCCGTTCCTGATTGCTGCCGGTATCGCTTTCGGCAGCATCTTCCTGATGATCGGCATCCCCAAGGACGCCAGCCCGATTGCTGCCATCGGCCAGCCGCAAAGCTTCCTGAAAACCCTGATCACCCTGAAAAACGACCGCACGTTGATCATGTTCACCTGCGGCTGTCTGCTCAGCACCGTGGTTCACGGGCGTTTCACGTTGTACCTGTCGCAATACCTGCTGGTGGTCGAAGACTCGCAGCGCGCGTTGCAAACCATGGCCGCCCTGCTCGCCTGCAATGCCATCGCGGTGATCCTGCTGCAATACCAGATCGGTCGCTTCCTCAACCGGGAAAAACTGCGCTACTGGATCGCCGCCGGCACCAGCCTGTTCATCCTCGGCCTGATCGGTTTCAGCCTCGCCGACAGCCTGGTGACGTGGTGCATCGCGATGTTCATCTTCACCCTCGGCGAGATGATCATTTACCCGTCGGAGTTCCTGTTCGTCGACACCCTGGCACCGGAAGAACTGCGCGGCAGCTATTACGGCGCGCAGAACCTGGCGGCGCTGGGTGGCGCGCTGAGCCCGGTAATTTGCGGCTTCCTGCTGATGCACACGCCGGCGCCGACCATGTTCTACGCCCTCAGCGCGCTGACCGCGATGGGCGGGTTCCTGTGTTTCATGAGCGGGCGCCGTGTAGCTTTACTGCATAAATAATGCACTGAAACTGCATTTATATGAATTTGTCAGCATCGTGAATGCTTGGCACACTGTGCGCGTTCCTCCCCCAATAGTTGGAACACTTCGAAGGACTTTCCGCGTTTACGGACAAGTCCTTTTTTTTGCCCTGAATTTCGCAAAGGATCGATTCTGCATGCTCGCTCGCTGGTTGCCCGCCGCCATCAACACCCGCCCCACCGAATGGAGCCGCGCCGCCATCGGCATGGCCCTGGGCACGTTGTTCAGCGTATGGGCGTGCAGTCAGGTATTCGGCATTGAAGTGGCTTACCACTTGATCGGCCCGCTGGGCGCCTCGGCGGTGTTGCTGTTCGCTGTGTCCTCCGGCGCCCTCGCCCAGCCGTGGTCGATCATCGGCGGCTACCTGTGTGCAGGCGTGGTCGCGTTGCTGGTGGCCCACGTCCTCGGCCGAACCCTCGGCAGCGCGTGCCTCGCGGCAGGCATGGCGCTGATCCTGATGTGCTGGCTGCGCTGCCTGCACCCGCCGGCCGGCGCCGTCGCGTTGACCATGGTGCTGGCCGACCCGATGACCATCGCCATGGACTGGAAAGCCCTGGAACCGGTGATGCTCAGCGCCGCCTGCCTGCTGCTGGCCGCACTGGCCTACAACAACCTCACCCGCATCCGCTACCCGAAACGCCCTGCGGAGCCCGCGCCGGCTGTGGCACCGGTCGACATTCAGGCCATCACGGCCGAGGACCTGAAACTGGCACTGGCGGACATGGAGGCCTTCATCGATGTCACGCCGGAAGATCTGGAGCAGTTGATTCATGCCAGTGAACTGCACGCCAGGCGGCGCAGTATTGGTGAAGTGCTGGCTGGTCGCAGGTAATACGTGATCCGACCGAAGGTTGTCGAACGCCCTTGCCAAGACATGACCAACGACTACCTTTCAGCTTTGTACCGCACAGATTTGTCTGCCTTTCACTTGGAAGTCTGGCCCGCTGTAATGTCCAGTAGCGATGACATCGGTAGTCTGGCTATGGAAAAACGCTCAACGTTGTTGAGAAGCGAGCTGGCTTTGCGCTTTGACTGAAACGTTACTTTCCTCAAACACCGCATTTCTGCGTAACCAGCAGTCCGCCCAAATGCCCCGCCTGTAGCATGCGGGCACGTGTGTTTTTCGCCAGCTCCGTGAATCTGGTGGTTTTCGAATCCATGGTTTCGAAATCTGCGAGAGGAACGTTTCATGAGCGACCCATTGCTGAAGTTGCTGCAAAAGCCCCTGTTCGACCCCGAAAAGCGCCATCGCGTGTCTCTGCGCGAATACATGGATCTGAATATCGATCGGATGCGCGCAATCATCGGCAACGGGCTCATGACCAATGCCATGTGGCTGAGCCAACCCCGTCAGTCTGAATTCCGGTTGATGCTTGAACGTGCAGCATTGATCGGTGCCGTGGATTACTCCCTGCTTGCCTGCATCGTCGACCACTTCATTGCCGGCGACGCATTTTTTGCACACGGCAGTCAGCACCAGATTGCGCAGTACCACCAGGAAATCTGCCAACTGAAAGCGGTTTACGCCTTTGGTTGCACGGAGATCGCCAGCGGCTCCGATGTGGCTAACCTGCAAACCACGATCAACTACGACCCACACAAACATTGCCTGATTCTGAACTCACCCACGCCGCAGTCCTGCAAGTTCTGGATCGGCAACGCATTGCACGCGGCGGTGGTGGTCATGGTGCTGGGACGTCTGATCGTCAAGGGTGTGGATGAGGGCTTGCACTGGTTTCGGGTACGCATTCGCGAGCAAGAGAATGGCCCGCTCCTGCCAGGTGTCAGGATCACCACCTGCGATCCCAAGGGAGGGATTCACGCCAATCAAGTTGCCGGCATCCGTTTTTGCAACATGAAGCTGCCACTCGACGCACTGATGCAACGCTATGCCAGGTTTTCTGCGCAAGGCGTTTTCAGCAGTGAGATCCCGCCAAAGGAGCGCCTGAAAAGCGCTATGCAGACATTCATCCAGGAGCGCCTGTTCCTCATCGCTGGCGCCCGTGGTGCCGCCAGCATGTGTGTTTATCTGGCGTACCGTTTCGCTTGCCATCGCCTGGTCAAGGGGAACGAGGGAAGCCAGTCTCTCCTGACCAAGGCACTTTTCCGACAACGGCTGTATGCCGAACAACTTAAGGTATTGGCCCTGAAGTTGCTGGAGCAGGCGGTTCTGTCGCGGTTCGAAGCGTGCTGGCATCAGCCAGCACGGCGAAAGGAGCTGCATATTCTCGCCGCTGTCGTCAAAAGTGTCGGCACCTGGCTGGGTCTCGAAGTCATGAGTGCATGCAGGGAGCTTTGTGGTTCGCAAGGCTTCCACCATCACAACCGAATTGTCACCTTGGTCATGGATCACGGCATCAGCACCACCTTCGCGGGCGATAACAACATCCTGTGCTGTCAGGTTGCACGGGACGCCATCAACCGGCCACGATTTGCCAACGAGAACATCGCCCAGCGAATTGAATCGCTGATTGTCGATCAGTGTCGCCGTGCCGGCGATTTTTCCCATCGCCAGGCGGTTGCGCTCACCTATGCTCGAGCGCTGGATCTGATCATCAATGAGGGTAAACACCATCCGCTCGTGACATCCGAGATATTCGAAGACATCGTCCACGTCTTTTCGCCGAAACTTTACGAATGGGAGCTTGTTGCCAGCACCAAGCTGGAGCAGAACGCCACCGAAGCTCAACTGATCTTGTTAAACAAGCTGCTCAAACCGCCGTCAGAGCTGGTCAGGGCCCCCATCGACAAAAAGAACTACGTAAAGCACTTCACAAAACCGCTGTACGACAACAAGCCGGACTTCTCGAACCGCAACACGATTCGTAACCCTTACCGGGCGTATACGTGGCTGCGAAAACATCAGCCGGTGTACTGGTGCGAACACTTACAGGCCTGGTTTTTGACCCGTTATTGCGATGTCATCGCCGCACAGGCCGATTCCCGACGATTTTCTTCAAACCGTATGCAACAACTGATCGACGCACGTGTACCTGAAAACAAGCGCACGCATCTGAACGAATTCATCAAGCTGGCGTCCAGGTGGATGTATTCCCAGGATGGCGATACTCACAAGGCCAGTCGCCACTTGCTGGGCAATGCCTTTACCCCTCGCTCCATCGAGTCCTTGCGGACAGTCATTCAAGACATCACTGATCGAGAGCTGTCCCGCCTGCACGGACAGACCGATTTGAAGACCGCGCTCTTCGACCGGGTCCCCGCCCGGATTCTGGCCAGGCTTTACGGCATGAAGGATGACGAGGCATTGAGGCTTCGCCACTGGACACGAGACATCGTCATGTTTCTAGGCGGCAGCCAGGACGCGGATCAGGGACCGGACCAGGCCCTGGAAGGCATCAAGGAAATGTACGCCTGTTTCGCTGAGCTCGTTGAACAGCGGCGCAGGCAACCCGGGGATGATCTCGTGAGCCGGGTACTGGAGAGTGGCCAGAACAGCGCCGCCAGTCTTGATGAGGTGCTGGCACAGATCGTGTTCATTCTGGTGGCAGGCTACACCACCAGTGCAGACCAGATGTGCCTCGGCCTGTTGCATTTACTGAAACATCCTCAACAACTCGAAGCCCTACTGGCAGACCCGACATTGATCGGCTCCTTCATTGAAGAAATGCTGCGCTTCGATCCTGCCGGTTCACTGAGCCATCGGATCCTCTTGGAAGACGTCACCATTGACAACGTTACGATGAAAAAGGGGAATCTGGTTTACCTGATACGAGCCTCCGCCAACCGAGATCCGGAAAAATTCCACGCCCCCAACACATTCGACATTCGTCGAGCAAGGAACGAACACCTGACGTTTGGCAAAGGCGAACATTTTTGCATGGGCACGTCGCTATTCAGGCTTGAGGCCGAGATCGTGTTCACCTCGCTGTTAAAACGCTTCCCCGACTTGCAACTCATCGCGCGCCGGCCTGCCAAGTGGCGCAACAGCAACCTGCAGTTTCGGGGGCTGAAGACGCTTCCGGTCGATCTGGGAACAGGAGTCTGAACCATGAAATTCAAACGTGTTTATTCCGGAGCGCCTTGGGAACGCCTCGCCGGTTACTGCAGAGCCGTGAAGGTTGGCAACACTATTCTGGTTGGAGGTACGGTGGCATTTCGCAAGAACGGCAAGCCTTTCAAACCCGGCGATGCCTATGCCCAGACACGGCGATGCCTGAAAATCATCGAACAGGCGCTGAAGCAACTGGGTGAGGATCGTACCCGCATCATTGCCACGCGCATGTACACCACCAATATGGATCTCTTGCCAGAAATCGCGCGGGCGCACAAAACGTTTTTCGAAGGGCATCCACCGACGACAATGTTGCTGGAAGTCTCTCGACTGGTCAGCCCTGAATACGTTATCGAGATCGAGGCAGAGGCCCGTTCGGGCAGAGGCTGCGGCCATGGATGAAACTTCGTTGACTGTAGAGGACGCCAGAACGGCGTTGCGGCAGGCGCAAGTCACCTGTGTTCATGATCTGGCGATCGAGAGCCATGGCCGTTCACTGCCGCTGCGCCTCTACACACCACCCGGCAAGGGACCGTTTCCCGTGCTGGTTTTCTTTCATGGCGGGGGCTGGGTCACAGGAGACCTGGACACGCATGACGGGTTCTGTCGGTTTATGTGTGAGTGGGCTGGTTGCGCCGTGGTCGCCGTTGATTTCGCCCGCCCTCCGGAACACTTGTTTCCGGCAGCCCTGGAAGACTGTTGGACAGCTTTCAAGTGGGTGACACGGCAAGGCGCCGGTTGCGGACTGGATACTTCAAGCATTGCAGTCGCAGGAGGTGGTTCAGGAGGCGGGATGGCCGCCGTCATCAGCCAGCGCGACGCCGAATGTGACGAACCATGCATCTGCTTTCAGCTGCTGCTTTACCCTTTGCTCGACTGCAACACTCGCCGCAGCTCCCACACGAGATTCGGGCAAGGACATGGACTGACTGTCGATCTGCTCGAATGGTACCTCGGTCACTACCTGCCGCCCGGTACATCGCGCGTGGACAGACGGCTGTCGCCCCTGCTCAGTGACTCGCTGCATGGACTGCCCCGAACGTTGATCATCACCTGCGGACTTGACGTTCTTCGTGATGAGGGACGTGCCTACGCCAAGCGATTGCGAGCAGCAAATGTCACTGTCGAACACAAAGAGTTTTCGGGGATGCGTCACGGTTTCATGAACTACCCTGCCGCGCATGAAGAGGCCAGACGCGCCCTGCTGCTTTGCGCCCGGACCCTTCAGGCACAGCTTCGCGGCGAATGATGGCCGGGACTGGAATCAACGTCTGCGAGCGGCTTTCCAGACAAGGCAAAAATGCAGACAGCCCGTGCACATATCCCCGTTGTACACGGCAAATTTGCACTGTTACGATCCGCTAACGCTCGCGCGCGAGCTTCTCGAATAAAGACAATAAAAGCAGGGAGTTAGTGATGACTGCTCAGGCTTCATCCCCGCGGACTTCGTCCATGGATGCCACGCCGCACGAAGTGCTGGCCGAGGTTCGCAATCACATCGGTCATCTGACCCTCAACCGCCCCGCCGGCCTCAATGCCTTGACCCTCGACATGGTGCGCCAGCTCCAGCAACACCTGGACGCCTGGGCCGCCGATGCCGATATCCACGCGGTCGCGCTACGCGGTGCCGGCGAGAAAGCCTTCTGTGCCGGTGGCGACATTCGATCCCTGTACGACAGTCATAAAAACGGCGATACGCTGCACGAAGATTTCTTCGTCGAGGAATACGCCCTCGACCTGACGATCCACCATTACCGCAAACCGGTGCTGGCGCTGATGGACGGTTTCGTTCTCGGCGGCGGCATGGGCCTGGTGCAAGGCGCCGATCTGCGGGTGGTCACCGAGAAGAGCCGTCTGGCGATGCCGGAAGTGGCGATCGGCTATTTCCCGGATGTCGGCGGCAGTTATTTCCTGCCACGGATTCCCGGCGAGCTGGGGATTTATCTGGGCGTCAGCGGCGTGCAGATCCGTGCGGCGGATGCGCTGTATTGCGGCCTCGCCGACTGGTATCTGGACAGCAGCAAACTCGGCATCCTCGACGAACAACTCGATCACCTGGAGTGGCACGACACGCCGCTTAAAGACCTGCAAAACCTGCTGGCCCGCCACGCCGTGCAAACCCTGCCGGATGCGCCGCTGGAAGCCTTGCGCCCAGCCATCGACCACTTCTTCGCCTTGCCTGATGTGCCGAGCATTGTCGAGCAACTGCGTGCCGTGACCGTCGCCGACAGCCACGAATGGGCGACCACTACCGCCGACCTGCTGGAAACCCGCTCGCCGCTGGCCATGGGCGTGACCCTGGAAATGCTGCGTCGCGGCCGCCACCTGAGCCTGGAACACTGCTTCGCCCTCGAACTGCATCTGGATCGCCAGTGGTTCGAACGCGGCGACCTGATCGAAGGCGTACGCGCCCTGCTGATCGACAAAGACAAATCACCGCGCTGGAACCCGCCGACCCTGGCTGCGCTGCACGCCGAGCAGGTCGAAAGTTTCTTCCACGGTTTCGCTGAAAGCGGGAGCTGAGCCATGCACGATCTCGAATTGACTGAAGACCAGGTAATGATCCGCGACATGGCCCGGGACTTTGCGCGCGGCGAAATCGCGCCCCACGCGCAAGCCTGGGAAAAGGCCGGCTGGATCGATGACGGTCTGGTGGCAAAGATGGGCGAACTCGGTCTGCTGGGCATGGTGGTGCCGGAGGAATGGGGCGGCACCTACGTCGACTACGTGGCTTATGCGCTTGCGGTGGAAGAGATTTCCGCCGGTGACGGCGCCACCGGCGCGTTCATGAGCATTCACAACTCGGTGGGCTGCGGGCCGGTGCTGAACTACGGCAGCGAAGAACAGAAGCAGACCTGGCTGGCGGATCTGGCCAGCGGTGCAGTGATCGGCTGCTTCTGCCTGACCGAGCCCCAGGCCGGCTCCGAAGCACACAACCTGCGCACCCGCGCCGAACTGCGCGACGGCCAATGGGTAATCAACGGCGCCAAGCAATTTGTCAGCAATGGCAAGCGGGCGAAACTGGCGATCGTGTTTGCGGTGACCGATCCGGATCTGGGCAAGCGTGGCATCTCGGCGTTTCTTGTGCCGACCGACACGCCGGGTTTCATCGTTGACCGGACCGAACACAAGATGGGCATCCGCGCCTCCGACACCTGCGCGGTGACGCTGAGTAATTGCAGCATTCCTGAAGCGAATCTGCTGGGTGAACGTGGCAAAGGCCTGGCCATTGCCCTCTCCAATCTCGAAGGCGGACGCATCGGCATCGCGGCGCAAGCACTGGGCATCGCCCGTGCAGCGTTCGAAGCGGCGCTGGGTTATGCCCGTGATCGGGTGCAGTTCGGTAAAGCGATTGTCGAGCATCAGAGCATCGCCAACCTGCTGGCGGACATGCAGATGCAGATCAACGCGGCGCGCTTGATGATCCTGCATGCGGCGCGGCTGCGTACGGCGGGTAAACCGTGTCTGTCGGAGGCTTCACAGGCCAAGCTGTTTGCGTCGGAAATGGCCGAGAAGGTGTGCTCGTCAGCGATTCAGATTCATGGCGGGTATGGGTATCTGGAGGATTACCCGGTTGAGAAGTACTACCGGGATGCGCGGATTACCCAGATTTACGAGGGATCGAGCGAGATACAGCGGATGGTGATTGCTCGTGAGCTGAAGAACTATCAGTTGTGATCGTGTCGGCCCCTTTCCCTCACCCCCGCCCTCTCCCGGAGGGAGAGGGAGCCGACCGAGGTGCCTGGCGTCATACATCGGCCTGAAAGATCGAGTCGATTCTGGATTCACAGGCGATCTTTCAAGTCGGCGTATCTCTTCAATATCCCCCGGTCAGTCCCCTCTCCCTTTGGGAGAGGGTTAGGGTGAGGGGCTCTTGATTTTGCCGTTTTACTTGCCCTGAAATTCAGGCGCACGCTTGGCCACAAACGCCGCCATCCCTTCCTTCTGATCCTGCGTCGCAAACGCCGCATGGAACACCCGGCGCTCGAAGCGCACGCCTTCGGTCAGGTTCACTTCAAACGCGCGGTTGACGCTCTCCTTGACCATCATCGCAATCGGCAGCGATTTGCTGGCGATCACTGCGGCGACTTTCAGCGCTTCGTCCAGCAACTCGGCACTCGGCACGATCCGCGCGACGATGCCGCAGCGTTCGGCTTCCACCGCGTCGATCATGCGGCCGCTCAGGCACATTTCCATGGCCTTGGCCTTGCCCACCGCGCGGGTCAGGCGCTGGGTGCCGCCCATGCCCGGCAGCACGCCGAGGTTGATTTCCGGCTGGCCAAATTTGGCGTTGTCGCCGGCCAGGATGAAGTCGCACATCAGCGCCAGCTCACAGCCGCCGCCGAGGGCAAAACCGTTGACCGCGGCGATGATCGGCTTGCGCCGGTTGGCCACGCGATCGCTGTCGCTGAACAGGTCGTCCATGTAGATCTGCGGGTAGGTCAGATCGGCCATTTCCTTGATGTCGGCGCCGGCGGCGAAGGCCTTGGTCGAGCCGGTGATGACGATGCAGCCGATGTTCGCGTCGGCTTCAAATCCATCGAGCGCGCGATTCACTTCGCTGACCAGTTGCGCATTCAGGGCATTCAGCGCCTGCGGGCGATTGAGGGTAATCAGGCCGACGCGGCCATGGGTTTCCAGCAAAATCGTTTCGTAACTCATGTGCAGATTCCTTCTCAAAGATTGCGCGAAATGACCATGCGCTGTATGTCGCTGGTGCCTTCGTAGATCTGGCAGACCCGCACGTCGCGGTAGATGCGCTCCAGCGGGAAGTCGTTGAGGTAACCGTAACCGCCGAGGGTTTGCAAGGCCATGGAGCAGACCTTCTCGGCCATTTCCGAGGCGAACAGTTTGGCCATCGACGCCTCGACCAGTGCTGGCTGACCGCTGTCGCGCAGGGCGGCGGCGTAATGCACCATCTGCCGCGCCACGGCGATCTGGGTCGCCATGTCCGCCAGGCGGAACGCCACGGCCTGATGCTCGATGATCGGCTTGCCGAAGGTGTCGCGTTCGCGGGCGTAATCGCGTGCCGCTTCGAACGCGGCGCGGGCCATGCCCACCGATTGCGAAGCGATACCGACACGGCCGCCTTCGAGGTTGGCCAGAGCGATCTTGTAGCCCTCACCCTCCTCGCCCAACCGGTTGGCCACCGGCACTTTCACGTCTTCGAACAGAATCTGGCAGGTG
Source organism: Pseudomonas sp. lyk4-R2A-10 (assembly GCF_030209075.1). Taxonomy (NCBI): domain Bacteria; kingdom Pseudomonadati; phylum Pseudomonadota; class Gammaproteobacteria; order Pseudomonadales; family Pseudomonadaceae; genus Pseudomonas; species Pseudomonas sp. lyk4-R2A-10. Next base: position 737,034 of record NZ_JARVSR010000010.1, read on the forward strand.
TCCGAGGCGTGCTGGCCGAGCTTGTCTTCGACGCGTGCGACTTTGTAGCCCGGCGAGTCGGTCGGCACGATGAACGCGCTGATCCCGCGCTTGCCGGCACTCGGATCAGTCACGGCAAACACGATCACGATCCCGGCGTTCTGCCCGGAAGTGATGAACTGTTTGCAGCCGTTGAGCACGTAGTGATCGCCTTCCAGCCGCGCACGGGTTTTCAGGCTACTGGCATCGGAACCGGCCTGGGGCTCGGTCAACGCGAAGGCACCGAGCATCTCGCCGCTGGCCAGCGGCTTGAGGAAGCGTTCGCGCTGGTCGTCGTTGCCGAACTTGAGGATCGGCACGCAACCCACCGAGTTGTGCACGCTCATGATCGTCGAGCAGGCGCCGTCGCCGGCGGCGATTTCTTCCAGGGCCATGGCGTAGGCCAGGTAACCGGTGTCGCAACCGCCCCACTGCTCCGGCACCAGCATGCCGAAGAAGCCCAGCCCGGCCATTTCGCCGATGGCTTCTTTCGGAAAGCGGTGCTCGCGATCCCACTCGGCGGCGAACGGTTTGAGCCGTTCCTCGGCAAACTGCCGGGCCATGTCGCGGATTTGTTGTTGGTCGTCATTGGGAATCATGGCAAATCCTTAACTCGGGTTCAGACGCACTCGACAGCCATCGCCGTGGCTTCGCCGCCGCCGATGCAGATCGCCGCGACGCCGCGTTTCAGGCCTTTCTGGCGCAGGGCCGAGAGCAAGGTCACCAGAATCCGCGCGCCGGACGCACCGATCGGGTGACCGAGGGCGCAGGCGCCGCCATGGATGTTGAGCTTGTCGTGAGGGATTTCCAGGTGGGTCATCGCCGCCATGCCGACCACGGCGAAGGCTTCGTTGACTTCGAACAGATCGACCTGATCCAGCGACCAGCCGGTTTTCTTCATCAGCTTCTTGATCGCGCCAATCGGTGCCACCGGGAACAGGCCCGGGGTGTCGGCAAACGCCGCGTGTCCGTGAATCACCGCCAGCGGCTTCAGACCCTGCTTTTGTGCTTGCGACTGACGCATCAGCACCAGCGCAGCGGCGCCGTCAGAGATTGAGCTGGAGTTGGCAGCGGTCACGGTGCCGCCTTCGCGGAACGCCGGTTTAAGCGAAGCAATCTTGTCCAGCTTGGCTTTTGGTGGCTGCTCATCGTTGCTGATCACAACCTGTTCCTTGCCGACGGTCACGGTCAGCGGAACGATTTCGTCCTTGAAGCTGCCGTCCTTGATCGCCTGCTGGGCGCGGGTGGTAGAGGCGATGGCGAAAGCATCCTGAGCCTCGCGGCTGAAGTCGTTGGTTTCAGCGCAATCCTCGGCGAAGGTGCCCATCAGGCGGCCCTTGTCGTAGGCGTCTTCGAGGCCGTCGAGGAACATCGAATCCAGCACCCGGCCGTGGCCCATGCGGTAACCGGCACGGGCGCGATCCAGCAGATACGGCGCGTTGGACATGCTTTCCATGCCGCCGGCGATCACCACATCGGCGCTGCCAGCCAGCAGCATGTCGTGGGCCAGAATGGCGGTTTCCATGCCCGAACCGCACATCTTGTTGACCGTGGTGCAGCGGGTGGACTTGTCCAGCCCGGCGCCCAGTGCAGCCTGACGCGCAGGCGCCTGACCAAGACCGGCCGGCAACACGCAGCCGAACAACACTTCATCGACCGCATCGGCGGCCACACCGGCACGCTCAACCGCCGCCTTGATTGCAGCGGCGCCCAGTTGCGGCGCGGTCAGGCTTTTCAGTTCGCCCTGGAAACCGCCCATCGGGGTGCGGACGGCGCTGACGATGACAATCGGATCGTTGGAGATGGTCATGGGAAATCCTCCTTACTTGGCAGCCATGCGCAAGGCACCGTCGAGACGGATCACCTCGCCGTTGAGCATGCTGTTTTCAATGATATGCCGCACCAGCGCGGCGTACTCGGCAGGTTTGCCCAGACGCGGCGGGAACGGTACGCCGGCGGCCAGCGAGTCGCGCACTTCCGGGGTCATGCCGGCCATCATCGGGGTTTCGAAAATGCCCGGGGCGATGGTCATCACGCGGATGCCGAAGCGCGCCAGTTCACGAGCGGCAGGCAGAGTCAGGCTGGCGATCGCGCCTTTGGACGCCGAATACGCGGCCTGGCCGATCTGGCCGTCGAACGCCGCAACCGACGCGGTGTTGATGATCACACCACGCTCGCCGTCGGCGTTGGCTTCGCTTTCGGCAATCGCAGCGGCTGCCAGACGCAGCATGTTGAAACTGCCGATCAGGTTGACGTTGATCACCTGGGCGAAGCTGGACAAGGCGTGCGGGCCGTTCTTGCCAAGAATCTTCTCGCCGCGAACGATGCCGGCGCAGTTCACCAGCCCGTTGAGGCTGCCGAAGGCTTTAACGGTCGCCTGCACGGCGGCTTCGGCGGCGGCTTCGTTGCTGATGTCGGCCACCACGCTTTGCGCGCCGAGGCGCTGGGCCTGAGCGGCGACGGCTTCGGCGTTCATGTCCACCAGCATCACTTTGGCGCCGGCGGCAACCAACAGCTCAGCGGTGGCTGCACCCAGCCCGGACGCACCGCCGGTGACGATAAAAACCTTGTTCTCGATCTGCATGACTGTTTCCTTGGGTTCAAGCTGAAACGTTGTGCGCCGCAGCCTCTTGAGCCTTGGCGATTTCCTGGTTGCGCAAGATAAAGCGCTGCAATTTGCCGCTCGGGGTTTTCGGCAACTCGCTGACAAATTCGATTTCACGGGGGTACGAATGCGCGGCCAGACGTTTGCGCACGTGTTGCCGCAGTTCTTCGGCCAGCGCCGGTTCGGCGCGGTATTGCGGGTTGAGCACGACGAAGGCTTTGACCAGTTCGGTGCGCTCAGGATCGGGCTTGCCGACCACGGCGGCTTCGACAACGGCCGGGTGTTCGATCAGTGCGCTCTCCACGTCGAACGGGCCGACGCGATAGCCGGAAGTGGTGATCACGTCATCGCTGCGGCCGACGAAGCTGATGCTGCCGTCCGGGTTCCACTCGACGGTGTCGCCGCTCAGGTAGTAATTGCCGACGAAGGCCTTGGTCGGCACGCCTTCATAGCCGGCGAACCAGCACATCGGCGACTGTGTGCGGTCGATGGCGAGGATGCCGGGCTGGCCGACGCCGAGTTCGTTGTTCTGCTCGTCAAGCACCACGATGCGATGGCCCGGCGAGGCGAAACCGGCGGCGCCGAGGTGGATCGGGTGTTCGAGGCCGTGGTGGTTGCACAGGACCATGCCCAGTTCGGTTTGGCCGTAGTGGTCGTGAATGGCCACGCCGAGGTTGTCGGCGAACCAGCGGATCACTTCCGGATTCAACGGCTCGCCGGCGCTGCTGACGATGCGCAGCTTGCCCTTGATCGACTTGGCGAACTCATCGCCACCGGCAATCAGCAGGCGATACGCCGTGGGCGAACCGGTGAGGTTGGTGATCCCGTACTTGTTGATCACCCGGCAGGTGCTTTCGAGGGTGAACGGGCCATCGTAGAACGTGATCGGATGGCCCATCGACAACGGGCCGGTGACGCCGAAATAAATGCCGTAGGCCCAGCCCGGATCGGCAACGTTCCAGAACGCATCTTCCGGGCGCAGATCCACGGCATCGCGGGTGTAGCTCTGGAACGCGACGATGGCCTTGAGCGGCACCGACAGCGCCTTCGACGGGCCGGTAGTACCCGAGGTGAACATCAGCAGGAACGGGTCTTCGCCGGTCAGCATCAGCGGCTCGCAGACACTGGAATGGTTGGGCAGCTCGGCCCAGAAACTGAAATCGCCACGGACGATGCCCTGGCCTTTCGGACCACCGACAGTGACCAGCGTCGGGCAATCGGCGACTTCGCTGAGTTTTGGCCGATTGACTGCATCAGTGACTACAACCTTGGCGCCGGAGCTGTTCAGGCGATGCTCGAGGGCTTTGGGGCCGAACGCGGTGAACAGCGGTTGATACACCGCGCCGATGCGCCAGGTGGCGAACACGGTGATCAGCAATTCGATGTTACGCGGCAGCAGGCCGGCGACCTTGTCGCCCTTCTGCACGCCCTGGGAGAGAAGGAAATTGGCGAAACGCGCGGCTTTGTCCTGTAGGTCGCTGAAGGTGTAAGTCGCACTGGCGCCCTCGCGGCCTTCCCAGAACAACGCGATGCGCCCCGGCAAGGCGTGACGGTCACAACATTCGACGCAGGCGTTGAGCGCCTCGAGCGAGCCGCTGAGTGCGGCGTCCACGGTGTGCTGATAATCAAACTGTGCGGTGGCAGACAAGTAATCGCGCATTGCCAGAATCCCTCTGTTCTTATTAGGTTGGGGAACCGTAAACAACAGAGGAATACTCGCGCCGCACGCTGGCTGCGGCAATGGTCAAAGCCCTCAAAGTGGATGACTGGTTTGGCCAAGGTTCCGGACTTTGATCGCTCCCACGCCGTGCCGCGATGATCGTTCCCACGCTCTGCGTGGGAATGCCTCAAGGGACGCTCCGCGTTCCAGCTCTGGAAGGGACGCGGAGCGTCCCGGGCTGCATTCCCACGCAGAGCGTGGGAACGAGAGTTGGCGGTGGGCGGTGGGCGGTGGGCGGTGAGTCTGTGGTGGATCAGACCGCTTCGTTGAGAATCAAGCTGCGGTAATGCCCCGGATTGGTCCCCGACCACTTGCGAAACGCCTTGTAGAACGAGCTCGCATCGGCAAACCCCAGGCGCGTGGCGATCTCGGCAAAACTGATCGAAGGCTCCGCCAACCAGGTGATCGCAAGCTCCTTGCGCACGCTGTCCTTCAAGCCCTGATAAGTCTGCCCTTCCTCGGCCAGTCGCCGACGCAGGGTCGAGGCCGACATGCACAACTGCTGGGCCAGTGCGTCGGTTTCCGGCCAGTGATCGGCGGACAACTGACGCAGATCCTGCTTGATTCGGCTGGCGAGGCTGTCCGGGTCGCGGTACTTCACCAGAATGTTGGCCGGGGCATGGGCCAAGAAGCGTTTCAACTCCTCGGCGCTGCGCTTGATCGGCAGATCGAGCACATCGGCGGCGAAGATCATCCGCGTGCGCGGCCGGTCGAAGCGCAGGTTTTCCGAGAACATCACCCGATAGTCATCGCAGAAATCCGGCGCGGGGCAGCGCAGCTCGATAGCCAGGATCGGGATCCGTCGCCCCGCCAGCCAGCACGCCACGCCATGGACGATCATCCAGTAGGTGAAATAGGTGAAGGCGCGGCGCGGTTCCGGGGCGTCTTCCAGCAGAACGATCTCTGCCAGACTCTGCTGGTGCACCAGTTGCGCCGGCAGACGTTCAAGCATCAACGACAGAAAATTCAGACCGCTGCTCAGCCCCGCAGCCAGATTCGGCTGGGCCATGGCGCTGCGGCAGAGGAACTCCAGGCTGCCGGATTTCAGCTTGCGTGGGTCCATACCAAAGAATTCGTCATCGCCGCGCCGCGCCAGCAGGCGCCACAACCGCGCGTACTGACTGGCCGGCACACGGGCGTCATCGGTGGACAGCAGCGCCGGATCAATCCCGACCTTGCTCAAGACTTCCTCCGTGGCCACGCCCGGGGCACAACTTTGCAGCAGTGCTTCGCGCACCAGTTGAATGGCGATGGTGTCTTTTTCCGACATGGAACGCGCGCAATCCTGTTGTTGTTCGAGTGGCGGGCATCTTAGCGCAGCTGACTCGGTGGCGTGGATGTTCAGACTCGTTCAGCTCCGGTTCAGCTAAATGTCAATGAATGCCATGTGAGAATGACTTTCATTATGTTACAACTTGTAACCTCATTTCGTTACACAGTGATCGTCGAATGCTCGTTCCCTTTTTGATCATGTTGCGCGAAGGCATCGAAGCCGCGCTGATCGTTGGCATCATCGCCAGCTACCTGCAACAGACCGGCCGTGGCCAGTGGATGCCGGCGGTGTGGATCGGGGTTTTTCTCGCCGCCGCGCTGGCATTGCTGGTCGGCGGTGGCCTGGAACTGGTCAGTGCCGAATTCCCGCAAAAACAGCAGGAACTCTTCGAAGGCGTGGTCGGCCTCGTCGCCGTGGGGATTCTCAGTTCCATGGTGTTCTGGATGCGCAAAGTGGCGCGTTCGATCAAGCATTCGCTGCAAGCCTCTCTCGATCACGCGCTGACCGCGTCGAAGCATCAGGTTATCGCGTTGATCGCCATGGTGTTCTTCGCCGTGGCTCGGGAAGGTCTGGAAACCGTGTTCTTCCTGCTCGCCGTGTTCCAGCAGAGCGAAGGCCCGGCCGCGCCGATCGGCGCCCTGCTCGGCCTGATCCTGGCGATTGTCGTCGGCTTCCTGATCTACAGCGGCAGCATGCGCCTGAACCTGTCGGCGTTCTTCCGCTGGACCGGGCTGTTCATCCTCGTGGTCGCCGCCGGGATTCTCGCCAACTCGGTGCAGGCCCTACATGAAGCCGGGGTCTGGAACCACCTGCAAGCCGTGCTCTTCGACTTCAGCGCGACGCTGCCGATGGACGGCCCGCTGGGCTCGGTGCTGGCCGGCATGTTCGGTTATCAGGATGCACCGACCGTCAGCACCCTTGGCGCGTACCTGATTTATCTGCTGGTGGCGCTGGTCATGTTCTTCATGCCGGCACCCAAGCCTGCTGCCCAATCGTCTTCCGTTTCCAGCCAATAAGGGCCTTCATGTCAAAGCCTAATACTCCTCAGGCCTCGCCTCCCCGCGCCTTGCGCTGGGCGGTGGCCGGTTCGGTGGTCGTGATGATCGCCGCCGGTGGCCTGTTCTACTACGCCTCGAAACTGGCCGCCGCCAAACGTCAGCACAACCGTGACGAAGTGGTGGTCAACATTCATCCGCACAGCTGCGAACCGAACACCCTGACGGTGCCGGCCGGTCGCGCTAGTTTCCGCATCGTCAATCGCTCCGACCGGGCGGTGGAGTGGGAAATCCTCGACGGCGTGCTGGTGATCGAAGAGCGCGAGAACATCGCGCCGGGCCTGAGCCAGGTGATCAACGCCAACCTGCAACCCGGCGACTACGCTATCACCTGTGGCCTGCTGAGCAACCCGCGCGGCACCCTGCACGTGACGCCGACCGCCGCCTCGGATGCCGCCGCCAAGGCCAAGCCGTCGATGGTTGCCTTCGTCGGGCCGCTGTCGGAGTTTCGCGTCTACCTGGCCAGCCAGGGCAGCGCGCTGATCAAGGCCGTGACGGCGCTGAATCAAGCCATCGACAGCGGCGATCTGGCCCAGGCCCAGGCGTTGTATTTGCCGGCCCGCGCGGCGTATCAGCGTCTGGCCCCCGCCGCACAACGCCTGGCGGAACTGGACAACAGCATCAACGCCCGCGCCGATTACTTCGAAAAACGCGAGCAGGATCCGGCCTTCGTCGGTTTCCACCGTCTCGAATACGCGCTGTTCCAGCAACGCAAACTCGACGGGCTGACACCGATTGCCCAAGGCTTGCTCGACAACGTCACCACGCTGAAACAACAGCTGCTTGTTCAGTCGCTGCCGCCGGAGCAACTGGTGGAAATCGTCGTGCGCAACCTCAACACCCTCGCCGACGTGCGCGCCGCCAGCGGCGAAGAGGAACGCTACAGTCACAGTGATCTCAACGGCTTCGCGGCCAATCAGGAAACCGCGCGCAAAGTCGTCGAACTGCTGCGCCCGCTGCTGAGCAAATCCGCCGCCGACCTGCTGCCGAAAATCGACGGCGCGCTGGCTGATTTCGATACCACGCTGGACGGTTTCAGGGTCAAGGACGGCTACGCCAGTTACGACACCGTCAACGGTGAACAACGCAAGCAGATCGCCGACAAGGCCAAGGCCCTGGCCGACGCCCTCGACGCCATTGATCCCGCCCTCGGCCTCTCCGGCCTGTAAGCAGAAGACGACTACCGATGAACGATTCCGAACACTTCAACCTGCAACGTCGCCGCGTACTGATGGGCATGGGCGCCGCCGGTGTCGCACTGGCCGGCACCGCTTTGAGTTGCCCGGCGATGGCCGCCGCGCCTGCGCAAGTGACCGAAGCGCCGAGCAGCGACAAGACCCAGGATCACCACGATTTCCATGGCGTGCACCAGACTGGCATCGTCACCCCGCGTCCGGCGGCCGGCATGCTGGTGTCGTTCGATGTGCTGGCCAGCGACCGTGAAGACCTGGAGCGGCTGTTCCGCACCCTCAACGAGCGCATCGCGTTCCTGATGAAAGGCGGCCCGGTGGCGCAGATCGATCCGAAGTTGCCGCCGCCGGATTCCGGAATCCTCGGCCCGGTGGTGACGCCGGACAACCTGACCATCACCGTGTCCGTCGGCGAGTCACTGTTCGACGAGCGCTTCGGTCTGGCCGCCGCCAAACCCAAGCGTCTGGTGCGCATGGTCGGTTTCCCCAACGATGCGCTGGAAGCCGATTGCTGCCACGGCGATTTGAGCCTGCAGTTCTGTTCCAACACCGCCGACACCAACATCCACGCCCTGCGCGACATCGTGAAAAACCTGCCGGACCTGCTGCTGGTGCGTTGGAAACAGGAAGGCAGCGTGCCGCCGCAAGCGCCGGCCAAACCCGGTGTGCCGGCGCAATCGGCGCGTAACTTCCTGGGTTTTCGCGACGGTTCGGCCAACCCGGATTCCAACGACGGCAAGGCCATGGATCGCATCGTCTGGGTGCAACCGGGCAGCGACGAACCGGCCTGGGCGGCCCACGGCAGTTATCAGGCGGTGCGAATCATCCGCAACTTCGTCGAACGCTGGGACCGCACGCCGTTGCAGGAACAGGAAAGCATCATCGGCCGGGTGAAAACCACCGGCGCGCCGATGGGCGCCAGCCATGAAACCGAAGTCCCGGATTACAGCAAGGACCCGGAAGGCAAGCTGACCAAGCTCGACGCGCACATTCGCCTGGCCAATCCGCGCACCGCCGCGAGCCAGGCCAACCTGATCCTGCGCCGGCCGTTCAACTACTCCAACGGGGTGAACAAGAACGGCCAGCTCGACATGGGCCTGCTGTTCATCTGTTACCAGGCCGACCTAGAAAAAGGCTTCATCACCGTGCAGACCCGCCTCAACGGCGAACCGCTAGAGGAATACCTCAAGCCGGTCGGCGGCGGTTACTTCTTCACCCTGCCGGGTGTCACGGGCGACAAGGACTTCATCGGTCGCTCGCTGCTCAACGCTACTCAACCAAAAACAACTGCATAGCATTCAACAGGAGCCGCCCCCATGAAAAAGACGCCACTCGCGTTATTGCTGACCCTTGGTTTGCTCAACACCCCGCTGTCGGCATTCGCCGCGACCGCGCCACTGGATCTGGTGGGGCCGGTGTCGGACTACAAGATTTACGTCACCGAACAACTGAATGAATTGGCCAGCCATACCCAGCAGTTCACCGACGCGGTGAAAAAAGGCGACCTGGCCACCGCGCAAAAGCTCTACGCGCCAACCCGCGTTTTTTATGAGTCGATCGAGCCGATCGCCGAGCTGTTCAGTGACCTCGACGCGTCCATCGACTCCCGCGTTGACGACCACGAGCAAGGCGTGAAAGCCGAAGACTTCACCGGTTTCCACCGCATCGAATACTCGCTGTTCTCGGAAAAAAGCACCAAGGACCTCGACGCCCTGGCCGATGGCCTGAACAAGGACGTGAAAGACCTGCAGACCCGCGTCGCCGGCCTGACCTTCCCGCCGGAAAAAGTCGTCGGCGGCGCCGCTGCGCTGCTCGAAGAAGTCGCCGCGACCAAGATCTCCGGTGAAGAGGACCGTTACAGCCACACCGACCTGTACGACTTCCAGGGCAACATCGACGGCGCGAAGAAAATCGTCGACCTGTTCCGTCCGCAGATCGAGAAACAGGACAAGGCCTTCGTCGCCAAAGTCGACAAGAACTTCGCCACCGTGGACAAGATCCTGGCCAAGTACAAGACCAAGGACGGTGGCTTCGAGACTTACGACAAGGTGAAGGACAACGACCGCAAAGCGCTGGTCGGCCCGGTCAATACCCTGGCGGAAGACCTGTCGACACTGCGTGGCAAGCTCGGTCTGAACTGAGTCCGCGCATAAAAAAATCCCCCGGACGCGTCCTGCGTTCGGGGGATTTTTTGTGGGCCGGTTTTAAAGAATGCGATAGAGCAACCGCTCGACCCGCACCCGGCTCACACGCTTGAGAAATTTCGCCACACCCGCCGGGTAGTCCGGCAAGGCTTCCAGATCCTGGAAGCGTGCGATTCGCGTGGTGTGAACGAAGATGTTCTCCAGCTCCACGCGGCGCGGCTCCAGCCACTCGCCTTTCGGGTCATCGATCAGCAAGGCGTTTTCCAGATCGAGACGGAACGCCCGCGGATTGAGGTTGTTGCCGGTCAGCAGCGTATAGCGCTGGTCGATCCACATGCCCTTGAGGTGATAGCTGTTGTCGCCCTCACGCCACAGGTGCAGGTTCAACTGGCCGCTGTCGATGTTGCGCTGATGTCGCTTGGCGAAACGGCGCAGGCTGATCTCGTACAGGTACGGCAGCGCGGCGATCACCTTGAACGGCTCGGTCGGCGGGATGTAGAAGTCGTTGGCGGTCTTGTCGCCGACCACGATGTCGATCTTCACGCCGCGAGCCAGCGCCCGGTTGATCTCGCGGATCACCCCCAGCGGCAGATTGAAGTACGGCGTGCAGATGGTCAGTTGCTTCTGGGCGCTGGCGATCAGCTCCAGAATCACCCGGTTCAGCGGGTTGTTCTTGCCCACGCCGAGCAACGGACTGACCGACAGGCCGGTATGCGCCGTGCTGCCGGCACTGGTGTCGTACGCCGCGTATTTGAGACGGCTGCGCAGATCGCCGATGTCGTTGCGCAGGCTGCGGGTGGTCGGCAGGTTCGGCAGGTCGAGGCGATGCACTGCTTTCGATTCGATCAGGCCGTGCTTGACCAGATGGTGCATCGAGTCCGCCAGTTCGCGGCTTTGCAGCACGTGATAACGGTCGAAACGGTACTTGTCGAATTTGTGCAGGTAGACGTTGTTCAGGCTGGCACCGCTGTAGACCACGCAATCGTCGATCACGAAGCCTTTGAGGTGCAGCACGCCGAACAACTCGCGGGTCTGCACCGGCACGCCGTAGACCGGCACCACGCTCTGGTGGGTGCGGGTCATTTCCTGATACCACGCCGAGTTGCCCGGCTGCTTGCCGGCACCGATCAAGCCGCGCTGGGCCCGCAGCCAGTCGACGACCACCGCGATTTCAAGCTCGGGACGCTTGAGTTTGGCGGCGTGCAAGGCATCGAGAATTTCCTGGCCGGCTTCGTCGTTTTGCAGATAAAGCGCGACGAGGTAGATGCGCTGGGTCGCCTGGGCGATTTTCTCCAGCAGGCAACGGCGGAAATCGGCGGCACCGGGCAGGATCGTCACGGCCTCGGCGGTCAGCGGAAAGCTGCGCAGTTTGGGCAGCAGAGAGCGTTTGAAAAGCAACGGCATAGGGCTCGCAATGGGTCGAATCCGAAGAACCCGAGAGCTTACACCATCAACTCCTTCGGGTCTTGTGAGTGTCTGTAATGACTTCATCACCAGCCGCCAGGTTCCCTCGGCTGAAATGCATTTTCCTGTGGGAGCCAGCCTGCTGGCGATCGCTAACTTCCAGATGAACAAAATATCTGCTTGACCAAGGAGAACGATCGTTCTACTGTTCACCACATGAACGAAATCACACGCAACGACACAACCCGAGACATCATTCTGGATGTCACCGAAAAGTTGATCTACAAAAGTGGCATCGCGGCCACCGGCATGGATCTTCTGGTGAAAACCGCCGGCGTTTCCAGAAAGAGTATCTACCGCTACTTCGCCAACAAGGAGGAGCTGACCGTCGCCGCCCTGCAACGCCGCGACGTGCGTTGGATGCACTGGTACAGAAGCACCGTCGATCAGGCCGAAACCCCGGCCGACCGCCTGCTCAACCTGTTTACCGTGCTCAAGGGCTGGTTCGCCTCGGAAGGCTTTCGGGGCTGTGCCTTCATCAATACCAGTGGCGAAACCGGTGATCCCGAGGATCCGGTCCGCCTGGTCGCCAAAGACCACAAACAGAAACTGCTCGACTACCTGTGCGAGCTGTGTACCGAACATGGTGCCGAGGATCCGCAACTGCTGGCCAAACAGCTGCTGATCCTGATTGACGGCGCCATTACCGTAGCGCTTGTGATGGGTGATCACAGTGCCGCCGATAATGCGCAATGCATGGCGCGAAAGTTATTGGACCTGTAACGCCTTAATAAGCCTGACACGTTGTTTAACTGTTAATAGATCGGGAGACAAACATGTCTACTGCAGCCGAAGTTCGTCCGCCATTGCCACCGTTCAACCGTGAATCGGCCATTGAAAAAGTTCGTCTGGCCGAGGATGGCTGGAACTCCCGCGACCCGGAGCGCGTGTCGCTGGCCTACACCCTGGACACCAAATGGCGGAACCGCGCCGAATTCGCCAACAACCGCGAAGAAGCCAAGGGTTTCCTGACCCGCAAATGGGCCAAGGAACTGGATTACCGCCTGATCAAGGAACTCTGGGCCTACTCCGACACCCGCATCGCCGTGCGCTACGCCTACGAATGGCACGACGACTCGGGCAACTGGTTCCGCTCCTACGGCAACGAAAACTGGGAGTTCGACGAGCACGGCCTGATGTTCCAGCGTTACGCCTGCATCAACGACATGCCGATCAAGGAAAGCGAACGCAAGTTCCACTGGCCGCTGGGCCGGCGCCCGGATGATCATCCGGGGTTGTCGGAACTGGGTCTGTAATTCAGCAGCCGATCCCTCCTGCTCAGTGTGCAGGAGGGATCTTCAGGCAACTTCGGCAGTCCGGGCCGATTGCGCTTTGGCTTCCAGCTCCCGCACCAGCGGCAACACCCGCTGACCGAAATACTCCACCTCTTCCTGAAAATGCAGGAAACCCGCCAATACCAGGTCCACCCCCACCGCTTTCAACGCCACGATCCGTTCGGCAATCTGCTGCGGCGTACCGATCAGATTGGTCTTGAAGCCGTCGTTGTACTGCACCAGATCCTCAAAGGTCGATTTGGCCCAGTTGCCCTCACCTTCCGGCGACGCCCTGCCCGCCTGTTTCGCTGCATCACCGAAGGCATTCACCGCTTCCGGGTCAGCCTGATCGATGATCTGCGCCAGCACCGCTTTGGCTTCTTCTTCGGTATCTCGGGCGATCACAAAAGCATTCACCCCGATTTTTACTGAATGGTGGTTTGCCGCCGCTTTGGCGCGAATGTCGTCGACCTGTGCCTTGATGCCCTCGACGCTGTTGCCGTTAGTGAAATACCAATCCGACACCCGCGCCGCCATGTCACGTGCGGCACGGGAGCTGCCGCCCTGAAAGATTTCCGGGCGGCCCAGCGGCTTCGGTTTGAGGCTGTAGTTGTCGAAGCGATAGAAATCGCCACGGAAGGTGAAGTTGTCCTGACTCCAGATCCCTCGCAATGAACGGATGAACTCTTCCGAGCGACGATAGCGCTCGTCGTGCTCCAGCCAATGCTCGCCAATGGCCTGGAATTCGCCCCTGAACCAGCCGCTGACGATATTCACCGCAATCCGGCCGTTGGTGAGTTGATCGATGGTCGCCAACTGCTTGGCCGCCAGCGCCGGTTGCCACGGCCCGGGCAGAATGGCGGCGATGACTTTGAGCTTGCTGGTGGCCGCGAGCAGCGCGTGGCTGAAGGCAACCGATTCATGCTGAAACTCGGCGCCGTAACCGGCGGTGAAGCGGATTTGCGTCAGGGCGTATTCGAAACCCGCCGCCTCGGCCAATTGCGCCAGTTTGCGGTTGTAGTCGATGCCCCAGTCGGTGCGTTGCTCGATCTTGCTGACCACCAGCCCACCGCTGACGTTCGGCACCCAGTAGGCAAATTTCACGGCTTGCTGACTCATTGGCGTGTCCTCGGGACAGTTGATGAAGATGAGTGAGCTAGAGCAGCAAGCATGCCAGCGGCGGGAGACCCGGTTTTATTGGGGTTTCAGGCAACAGGAATGCACGGTGAGAGGGTGAATTGTTGGGTGCGTGTTGGGTGGGCAACAGTTGAGCCGTCGCTGGTCGAGTCTTATGGGTCGCCGCAACATTCGGAAATGAGTAACATGACTGCCCTCCCCGCAGCCCAGCTCTGCGCCCTGCCGAAATAAGCCGATTCCATGCCTTTCGAACTCAGCGTTGACCTCACCACCCTGGCCGTTCTGGCCCTTGTCGCTTTCATTGCCGGATTCATCGACGCCATCGCCGGCGGTGGCGGTCTGTTGACCACACCGGCGCTGCTCACTGCCGGCCTGCCGCCGCACCTGGTGCTGGGCACTAATAAACTGAGTTCGACCTTCGGCTCGGCCACCGCCAGTTTCACCTTCTATCGACGCAAGCTGTTCCATCCCAAGCAGTGGATGCACGCCATCGTCGGCACGCTGGTCGGTGCGCTGACCGGCGCCATCGTCGCCCATTACCTGCCCGCCGAATGGCTGAACAAGATGCTGCCGGTGATCGTCTTCGCCTGTGGCCTGTACCTGTTGTTTGGCGGCACGCCGAAAGCGCCGTTGGACAGCGATGCACCGATCAAAAAGAAGTGGCAATCGACCCAGGGCTTCAGCCTCGGTTTCTACGACGGCGTGGCCGGCCCCGGCACTGGCGCGTTCTGGACTGTCAGCAGTCTGCTGCTGTACCCGATTGATCTGGTCAAGGCCAGCGGCGTGGCGCGCAGCATGAACTTCGTCAGCAACATTGCGGCGCTGTCGGTGTTCGTGTTTTCCGGGCAGGTGGACTGGATCATCGGCCTGAGCATGGGCCTGTCGGTGATGGTCGGCGCGTTCTTCGGGGCGCGCACCGCGATCAGCGGCGGCGCCAAGTTCATTCGTCCGGTGTTCATCACCGTGGTGCTGGGGTTGACCGTGCGCCTAGCCTGGCAGCACTGGTTCAGCGTGGCCTAAGCGCCGCGCCACATAGACGTCGATCAGGTATCGGGCAATCGATTTGGACGCCGGCAACGGCGGCAGATCGTGCACGTTGAACCACTGGGCGTCTTCGATCTCGTCTTCCTGGCAGACAATCTCGCCACCGGCGTATTCGGCATGGAAGCCGAGCATCATCGAGTGTGGGAATGGCCAGCACTGGCTGCCCATGTACTGAATGTTCTTCACCTCGATCTGCACTTCCTCGCGCACTTCGCGGATCAGACAATCCTCGGCCGACTCCCCCGGTTCGGCAAACCCGGCCAGCGTGCTGTAGACCCCGGTGACGAAACGCGGTGAGCGCGCCAGCAGCACTTCATCGCCACGGGTCACCAGCACGATCATGCTCGGCGAAATTCGCGGATAACTGCGCAGATCGCAGGGCTGGCAATACATCGCCCGCTCCCGTGGCACCTGGGTCATGGCCTGACCGCAATTGCCGCAAAACCGGTGTTCGCGAGCCCACGTCCCGATTTGCGCGGCGTAGCCCAGCACTTTGTAGATCGTGTGATCGCCGTCGAGCATGAACGCCCGCAGGCCTTTCCAGTTGCAACCCGGCACCTCGCTGGTGCTGTGCAGTTCCAGCAGATACACCGGTTCGCCATCGAGATGACCGATACCGTGTTCGGCGAGGATCGACAAGTCCTGGCGCTTGAGCCATTCCCGGGGGAACAGCACGCCGTTGTCATCGAACAGGAAACCCTCGGGGCTGCGCGCCACGGCCCAGCCGCCGGGTTGATCGGTGTCCAGTACTGCAGTGGTCCAGCGAGATGTCATGGTTTCTCAATCCAGAAATTCGGGTTTCTGTTTGCTCATATGGGCGGCCATGGCCACGCGCAAATCGTTGGATTGCAGCATGGCGGCGTTCCAGGTGGCAACGTACTCGAGACCGTCGTCAATGCGATGGTCGCGCATGTAGCTGATCATTTCCTTGGTGCCGGTGACCGCGATCGGCGACTTGCCGGCGATGTCCCGGGCAATGTCCATCACGCCTTCGATCAAGCCGTCCTTGTCGCTGTAGACGCGATTGACCAGGCCGATGCTGCGCGCTTCTTCGGCGCCAAAGGTGCGACCGGTGTAAGCCAGTTCACGCAGCATGCCGTCACCGATGATCCGTGGCAACCGTTGCAAGGTGCCGACGTCAGCCGCCATGCCGATGTCGATTTCCTTGATCGAGAATTGCGCGTCTTCGGCGGCGTAGCGCATGTCGCAGGCGGCGATCAGGTCGATAGCGCCGCCCAGGCAATAACCCTGGATCGCCGCGAGTACCGGTTTACGGCAATCGTCGACCGCATTGAACGAGGCTTGCAGGGTCAGGATCTTTTTGCGCAGCAGGCGCGCATTGCGGCCCACGTCCTTGCCCAGCTCATTGGCCACACCGGCCAGCATCATCAGGTCGATGCCCGAGGAGAAATGTTTACCGGCACCGCTGAGCACCACCACCCGCACTTCGTCGGTGTCGTCGATCCACTGGAACACCTCGACGATTTCGCTCCAGAACGCGGCGTTCATCGAGTTGATCTTTTCCGGACGATTGATCTGCACATGGGCGATGTTGTCGGCCAGTTCGACGCTGAAGGCGGTGTATTGAGTCATGGCAGAAATCCTTTACCGGGCTGAAAATGAGGCCCGAACTATAACAAGGCATCAGCACGGCGGTTCGGCCAAATGCGGGACTCTAGCCGTTCTTCACCGCAACGAAGGCGGCGGTCTCGTAAGGCACCGTCACTATCTCCCTGCCCCGCAGCTGCGGCTCGCCGGCAATCAGTTGAGCAATCTGCTCGTCGATCTTCGCGCGCTGCTGATCGCTCAGCGCGGCAATGAAACTGGTGGAGCGCACCCGGTTGAAAATCACATCTTCCGGCGAGCCGGTGTGGCCATGCTGAAAGTGCTGGGCCTGCAATGGCCCGAACGCCGGATGGGGAAAAGCCTTGCGCCATTCGCCGGTATAGAAGCGCGGTGTATCGCCTTCCAGCGCATTGACGATGGCGTCCAGCTTGGGCACCCAGTCAATCCGGGTGTCGCGCAGGTTCCAGATCAGGCCCAGTTTGCCGCCCGGTTTGAGGACCCGGGCGATTTCATCCAGCGCCTCGGTGCTGGCAAACCAGTGAAAGGCCTGCGCGCACACCACCGCATCCACCGAGGCATCGGGCAACGGCAGATCCGTTGCCGTACCGCTGACGGCCAGCACCTGCGGCCAGGCCAGCGACAGTTTTTCCAGCATCTGCGCCACCGGTTCCACGGCAATCACCTGGGCGCCGGTCGCCACCAGCCGTCCGGTGAACTTGCCGGTGCCGGCGCCGAGGTCGATAACGGTCTTGTGACCATTGAGGCCCAGTGTGCCCGTCAGCCATTCGCTGACCGCCGGCGGATAGTCGGGCCGGCCTTTGACGTAGGTGTCGGCGGCGGTTTTGTAGCCGCTGGCGGCCGCGTGGTGAACCTGATCTTTCATGGCCAAACTCCCATGGTAGAACTGCAGATCAACGACGAACGATGACGAGCATAGCGCCGGAAAAAGGGCTTTCCTTTAACAAAGCCTGACAAAGCAATGAATAAATTTTCACCCTGTGGTGTTCAAAGTGAAACATGACCCCCTGTGGAGCCTTGCCCATGACTATCCGTTCCGTTATGTTCGCCGCCCCGTTGCTGGTGGCCGCGATGTTGTCCAGCCCTTTGGCCCTGGCCCACGGCGATGAAGACGAGCCGGTGCAGAAACCCAACTGCCCCAAAGGCCAGGTGTTCGACACCAAGACGCAGAAGTGCGTGATGCAGACCAGCCATCTGGTGCCCGACGCCGACCGGACCGACTACGCCTACCGTCTGGCCAAGGCCGGCCGTTATGAAGAAGCCCTGGCCCTGCTCGATACGCTGGAACAACCGAACACCGCCAAGGCCCTCAACTATCGCGGTTACGCCACGCGCAAACTGGGGCGCACTGACGAAGGCATCGGTTATTACCTGCAATCGGTGAAACTCGATCCGCAGTACGCGCAAGTCCGCGAGTACCTGGGCGAAGCCTATGTGATCAAGGGCCGCGTCGATCTGGCGCAGGAGCAGTTGCAGCACATCCAGAAGATCTGCGGCACGACCTGCGAGGAATACCGGGACCTGGCCGAAGCCATCAACGATTCATCGAAAACCTGACACGACACGTGGAGGCGAACATTTTCAGCGATCAGGCCTTCAGGGCCGAACTCGGGCAACACCTGGCGCGCCTGTGGCGTTACGGCTTGCTGCTGTCGCGCAACCGGCACGTGGCCGAGGATCTGGTGCAAGCCACCTGCGTGCGGGCGCTGGAGCGTTCGGGTCAGTACGTGGCCGGCACACGCATGGATCGCTGGCTGCTGAGCATTCTGCATTCGATCTGGCTCAACGAAGTGCGCGCCCGCCGGGTGCGCCAGGGCCAGGGCGTGGCGGACGCCGACAGCCAGCTGACGTTCGATGGCGAATACGCCGCGCAAACCCACGTCATGGCCGCGCAGGTGATCCGCCGGGTCGATGCGCTGCCGGAAACCCAACGTGAAACGGTGTATCTCGCTTACGTCGAGGGCCTGTCCTATCGCGAAGTCGCCGAAATCCTGCAAGTACCGATCGGCACGGTCATGAGCCGGCTGGCCACCGCGCGCCTGAAACTGGCCGAATACCCGCCGCTGCAAGCGGTACCGAACAGCCCCGCAGGAGACCGGCAATGAATGCGCCTTCCGACGAGCAACTGGTGGCGTATCTGGACGATGAACTGGATCGCGAACAGCGCAGCCAACTCGACAACCTCATCGCCGACGATCCGCTGCTGAGCCTGCGGGTGCAATGGCTGAGTCGCAGCAGTCTGCCATTCAAGGCGGCCTACGACGAACTCGCGCAACAGGCGCCGCTTGATCGCTTGCAGGCCCGGCTCGACGCCGCGCCGTCACCGCAGAAACCCGGTTTCAGCCGGCGCTGGTTCATCGGCGCAGCGGCAGCGGGCGTTGCACTCGCCGCTGTCGCGGCGGACCGCTTGTTTCTGGCCTGGCAGGCACAGCAATCGCACAACTGGCGCGAGCTGGTGGGCGATTACATGGCGCTGTATGTGCCGCAGACCCTTGAGCATTTATCTACCGACGAGGCCTCGCAATTGGCGCAGTTGCGAACCGTCGATGCGCGGCTCGGCGTGAGTCTGTCGCCGGCGAAACTGAAACTGCCCGGTGCGCAGTTCAAACGTGCGCAATTGCTTGAATATGGCGGTGTGCCGATTGCGCAGATGACCTGGCTCGATGCCAAACATGGCCCGCTGGCGCTGTGCGTCACCCGAACCAACAGCGGCAGCCAGCCGCTGGCCCATGAGCGCCGGCACGGAATGAACGTGGTGTACTGGACCGAGCGTGAACACGCCTGGATGCTGATCGGCCATCACCCGGCTTCCGAGCTGGAAGACATGGCGAAAATGTTTAAGACCCGGCTGAACGTTTAAAGAATTTTGTCACTATGCTGCTCGGGTGATTTTCCCAGAAGGATGGATTTATGCCGATTTCGCCACGCACCGCCCTGCTGGTCATCGACGTGCAGAACGACTTCATTCCCGGCGGCCAGTTGGCCGTGCCCGAAGGTGACCTGATCGTCCCGCTGATCAACCGGCTTGCCGGGCAGTTCAAGCAAGTGGTGATCGCCCAGGACTGGCACCCGGCCGGGCATGCTTCGTTTGCCTCCAGCCACCCCGGCCGCCAGCCTTACGACGTGATTCAACTGCCGTATGGCGAGCAGACACTGTGGCCGGATCACTGCATTCAGGGCTCACGCGGTGCCGAGTTTCACTCGGGACTCGATCTGCCCCATGCGCAATTGATCATCCGCAAGGGCTGCAACCCGGACATCGACAGCTATTCGGCGTTTCTGGAAGCGGATCGCGTCACGACCACGGGTCTGGCGGGTTATCTGAAGGAACGCGGCATCGACACGGTGTACATGGTCGGCCTGGCGCTGGATTTTTGCGTGATGTTCTCCGCCTTGGACGCGCGAGCGTCGGGGTTCAATGCGTTTGTGGTGCTGGATGCTTGCCGGGCGATTGATTTGAACGGCTCGCTGGCGGCAGCGATCGAGCGGATGCAGGTGGCCGGGGTCGGGCTGATCCAGTCGACTGAACTGCTCTGATGATGCCCGTTCCCGCCTAGCGCACTGATCGTTCCCACACTCTGGACTGACCGCGGTCGCGGGGAATTAGGCTCTGTAACTGTTGTGCGAGGCAATTCGGTGGCGAAGCATTTCGCCCAGTTGCTGTACGTCGTCCACCTGATTGCTCTCGTAGAGGAGCGATACCGCGAAGGTCGATCATGGCAGGTTCAGCGTCGAGGCGTACGACAAACCCGGGACGTGTCAACCGGTCTGCAACGGGAAGATTACGACGAACGGTTGATTTTTCGGGGTTCACCTGTCAGATCTGACAGTAGCAAGGCACGGACGCGCGGTGTTTGATGACGGTACCCGTTGCAGCTCACGCAACCACTATCTCGAATACCAGGGCGCAGAAGATGAGCAGTCCGTTTACGGTTTTTCCCGCCAAAATTGTTGGGGGAGTCAAGAGCCCCATTTACTACCCCGACCCCAACGTGAAACCACACTACGGCGTACCGCTCGCACTCTTCTCCGTGCCCGGCGATTTGCTGCGCCTTGAGATTATTCCCTGGGACAAGCAGGCGGTGAACGATAGTGGATGGTTGATCATCAACAAGGGCGCTCCCCTATTCATGAAAACCATCCAAACGGGGGAAGACGGCAAGACTTTCTTCCATGACGTGCCTAAAGCCTTTTTAAATGATGGCCTCAACACGCTGGTGGTGCGGGTCACTAACCAGGTCCAGCCCGGAGGAACGGATTCGATTGATCTGCTAACACTGGTCCACATTCCGCGCCCGGGAGGAGAAGTGGCGGGTTCGGGACCCAATCCGAATCTGACTTTTACAGTGTCCCACACGAGCGTAGGTCCCACAGAGGCTGCAAACGGGGTCGATGTCACCTTGCGCTACACCTACATGCGAGAAGGTGACGTTATTGGCCTTGATCTGGACGGTCGATCCTATCCGCATACAGTGACCGCAACACAGGCTTTGCTTGGCCAAGTGGTCATAAAGCTCTTCGCCAAGGATTTCTGGCAGGACAATAAACAGTTCGCCATTCGTTTCCGGGTGACTGACAGTCTCGGCAACACATCGGGCCCGCTGGCGATCTGGTCGGCAACCACCAACATCGATGTGCAGGTGAAACAGCCTGCCCTCGATCTTATCCCCCCCAAAGTACTGGAAGCGAAGGAAGCGAACGGTACGCAATTGAATTTCGAGAAGGATTTTTATCAGAACACCCACGCCACCGTAGAAGTGCAATACACGGGTTCCAACGCAGGACAGAAAGTCAGAGTCTATTGCATCGGACGCGCGGAAACTTACGGCAGCGAGACCCAGACAGTTTCTTCAGCCGGGCAAAAATTGACGTTTTTGATCCCGCGTCGAGTGATCGTCGACTCCATCGCCAACAAGATCCAATTCTCTTACACCGTTATTCTGCCGAACACAGAACCCGAGCGTCCCTCCAAAGACCTCGACGTCAACATCACCCGACAGAAGCACATCTGTGGCGTACCCACGATCAACGCTGCCAGAGACAACCTCAGGCTTTACGCCCCAAATCCCCTCGAAGCGCAATACACGGTACGTATTTCATTGACCATCGATGGTCAGACACGTCTCGACAGCCAAGAGATCCCTTACGTCCAGGGTTCCTACATGGACTTCGGGGTTCCGCGAGGCTGGGTGAGCAGCAACCCAGGCAAAACCGGCTATTTCAACTATTCCATCAGGCGTACGGGTAGCACGGACCTCATCATTTTTTCGCCGTATGTGAAGGTCCTCCTCTAGGAAGACTCATCTTCAGCAATAACGCCAATCACTCACCGGCCCGTTAACAGGGGCCGAGGGTCCGGTCGTGCACAAGATAATCAACTTACTACTTTTGGCTCTGCTGGTCGGTTGCGCACAAGTGGCGACTCCGCCGGCCGACACGATCAATGGCAACGGCGCACAAGTACTCAGCGGCCCGGCCATCGCGGCGCAACTCAACACCCTTTACAGTCGCACCTTCCCCAACTGCAACAAATCCGACTCGCAGCCAGCATTCCTGTGTTCAGGGGTGACACTGCGGGTCACGGTAAAAGATCCGAACAATCAGTACAAAGTCTGGGACCCTAGCCCGACATCGGTCGGGTCAGGTGGAGTTTCTTTCTCCTATCTGCGCAGTGATGCCAATTTCGGCCGTCTCGCGTGGGGTAATCAGAATGGCTACATCCTGTACCCGATTTTCGAAGCCCCCGCTGACAAGATCGATCTGGATTATCTGTGTGCCTACCCCCAGGATGCCTGGACCTGGCATCGCGATCCGAACAGTGTCTGCGGTCCTCATAAAGACTACCCAGTGCAAAGTCAGCTTTGTCAGAACGCCGGAGTGACAACTGCGGAGCAGTGGCTCGCTGTCTGGAACATCGCGGGCGGTAACCCGAATCTGCGTCAGTGCGGATTCGATATTCGTGACGAGCGCAATGCGCTCGGCGGCATTGCGTTTTATCAATCTGTCCGAGCCAAAACGCTAAGGGGAGCGGCTGGATTCGTGGAGCATAACGAAGTCATCATCAAAACCTGGACATCCAGAAACCCGAACATTTTTCCGATCATGGCTTTTTTCTATATCGCTGGCGGCACCAACGCCGGTCTCGCGGATGCCCAGTACAACCAACGGGACTTCTACAACTCGACCAACCCGAAAATCGTCGTGCCGATCATTGCACTGACACCCGCGAACAGCGTGACCGACAAAGCCACCTTCAGCTTTCTCGCCGGGGATCAGGCGGTCACTCAATAATTTGAGTGCCCCGCCAGAGGAGGTTTTCTGATAAGCGACTCAAGCTCGGGTTGAGCGACGCAGCCGCGCCATGCTCAAGGTATCGAGCCACTGCCCGTCGCGCACGGCGTAGTCGCGAAACAGGCCCGCGGTCTCGAAGCCGAACTTGCGGTAGAGGCCGATGGCCGCCTCGTTGTCGGCGTACGGAACGATCATCAGATCGGGGTTGGCAGCCAGAGCCTGAACCTCGCCCCACCCAACGGCGAACCTTCCACCGTCAACGTCCCGCCTTGGGCTTCCAGCGCCCGCCGGCTGATCGCCAGCCCCAGGCCAAACCCGCCGGTCGCCCGATCGCGGCTGCGGTCCAGTCGATAGAACGGCTCGAAAATCCGCTCCCGCTCGTCTTCCGGAATGCCGATTCCGTCATCGTCCACCCAGATCTCGCAGCCCTTCGGGCAGACCTGCACGCCAATCTGAATGCGCTTTTCGCAGTAGCGCATGGCGTTGCGCAGCAGGTTCTGAATCGCGCGGGCCGTCAAGCGCGGGTCGAGGGAGAAGCGCTCCAGCTGATTGTGCAGCAGCACATCGATGACGATTTCCGGGGATTCCAGTTCTTCATCGACGCTGCCCAGAATGCTGTCGATGAACTCGTCCAGCGACACTTCGACCTGCTCCGGCAACTTCGCCGGATTCTGCAGGCGACTGTAGGACAGCAACTCCAGCACCAGTTCATCCAGTTCACGAATGTGCGCGACCAGCCCTTGCAAGCGTTCGCGGCTGGCTTGCGGCAAGTCATCGGACAGCGCCAGCGCCAGGCCGAAGTCCAGGCGGGTCAGCGGCGTGCGGAGTTCGTGGGACACGGCGTTGAGCAGATCGCGTTGCTGGTTGAGCAGGTTTTCGATGTCGCCGGCCATGGTGTCGAACACGTGGGCCAGGCTGCCGATGTTGGAGCTCGGGCCAATCTGCGTACGCTCGCTCAAATGGCCCTTGCCGAAACGTTCGGCCGTGCCCTTGAGGCGTTCCAGATCGCGCCAGTGCGGACGAAACCAGAGCAACAGGCACGCCAGCAGACTCGCGCCGATCAGCACGTTGATGCTCCAGTACAACAGGTTCACGTCCATCGGATCCGGCGGCACCACCATCTGCACCGCCATTTCGTCGTTCAGTGGCGTGACCGCCAACGTGCGCCAGCCCCAGTCGCCCACCCGCACCATGTTCTCTCCGCGCCGCAGCCGCTCTTGCTCGATGGCGGTGAAGCCGGGGTCATCGATACGGGCGAGCACGATGTGCAGCGGCTGGAAGTCCTTGTCCATCGACGCCGCGAGCGCCGGCCACTGATCCTGCGGCACCGCGCGAAACTGCTTGGTGATCAGCGATTGCAGACCACGGGAATAGTCGAGGTTGTAGGTGACGAACCGCTGCTTGAACACCATCACCACCAGATCCGGCACCAGATAGATCGCCGCACTGTAGGAGACGATCGTCACCAGATAGAGGCGAAACAGGATTCTGAACATCGAATCAGCATTCCCACTCGGAACGGCTGAACAGATACCCCTTGCCCCACACGGTCTTGATCTTGCGCGCCTCGCCGGCGTGGTCGTCGAACTTGCGTCGCAGCTTGGAAATCGCCACGTCCACCGAACGGTCAGTGCCGTTGAACTCGATACCGCGCAGGCGTTGCAGGATCTGGTCGCGGCTCAGCACTTCACCGGCATGACGGGCCAGCACCACCAGCAGGTTGTATTCGCCGCTGGACAGTTCCACCGGTTGTTCGCGCCAGGTCACCGTGCGCTCCGACAGGTCGATGCACAGGTTGCCCATCAGGATCCGGTCGTTGGCGGTCATCGGCTCGCCGAGGCTGCTGCGCCGCAGCAAGGTGCGTACCCGCGCCAGCAGGACCCGTGGCTCGCAGGGTTTGGTGACGTAATCGTCGGCGCCCATTTCCAGGCCCAGTACCTGATCGTGGCTGTCGTCACGGGCGGTGAGCATCAGGATCGGCAGCGTTGCCGAATCGGCCCGCAGCAATCTGCAAACCTGCAAGCCGTCGAGGCCCGGCAGCATCAGGTCGAGAATCACCAGATCCGGCGGATTGAGCCGCGCCCGTTCGCGCACATGGTCGCCACGGCCGATCACGCTGACGGAGTAACCGTTGCGCTCCAGATAGCTGGAAATCAGTTCGGCGAGGGCGGTGTCGTCTTCGACCAGAAGAATGTTGGGCATTGAGGTGATCCAGAACAGGCGGTGGCGACTGCTATGTCGCAAAAAATTTCAAGGCCTGAAGGATATACGCCCTCGCCCGTCCCTGAGCAAAACCCTTACACAATTTCACACAGCACCTACAAAGCTTCACCGCTACCCTCGGCGACTGTCCGTAGGATGCGCAGATCAATATTGGGGGTTGTACATGTCGAAGAATCTGCTGGCCGGGCTCGGCCTGATCGCATTGGCGCTGACGCTGAGTGCCTGTGATAAATCCTCGAACGCCGAGGAACAGGCGCCGCCGGCCACCGTGCGGATCGAAACCCTTGAGGCGCGCCCCCTGTCGATCAGCAGCGAACTGAGCGGGCGGATTGCCGCCCCGCGCATCGCCGAAGTCCGCGCCCGGGTCGCCGGCGTAGTGCTGCAACGCACCTACCGCGAAGGCAGCGACGTGAAAAAGGGCGACGTGCTGTTCCGTATCGATCCGGCGCCGTTCAAGGCTGACCTCGATAGCGCCGAAGCGGCCCTGCGCAAGGCCGAGGCAAACGCGTTCCAGGCAAAACTTCAGGAACAGCGCTACGCCCAGTTGATCGACGACAAGGCCATCAGCGCTCAGGATTACGACAACGCCCGCGCCAACGCCCGGCAGACCGCCGCCGATGTTGCCGCCAACAAGGCAGCCGTCGAGCGGGCGAAGCTGAACCTCGGTTACGCCACCGTCACCGCGCCGATTTCCGGGCGCGTCGGGCGTGCCCTGGTGACTGAAGGTGCGCTGGTCGGCCAGAACGAAACCACGCCCATGGCGCTGATCCAGCAGCTGAACCCGATCCACGCCGACCTCACCCAGTCGACCCGCGAACTCAACGAGTTGCGCAGGGCATTCCGTTCCGGCCAGTTGCAGCAGGTCGGCCAGGATCAGGTCAAGGCCACGCTGATCCAGGACGATGGCAGCCTCTATCCGCTGCCGGGCAAATTGCTGTTCAGCGATATCACGGTCGATCCGGGCACCGGACAAATCATTTTGCGCAGCGAGTTCCCCAATCCGGATCTCGATCTGTTGCCGGGCAGCTACGTTCGCGTGCGTCTGGAGCAAGGCGTGATCCAGCATGGCCTGACCGTGCCACAACGCGCGGTACAACGTGACAGCGCCGGTGTGGCGCAGGTCCTGACGGTCGACGACCAGATGCGCGTTGCCCAGCAGCCAGTGCAGCTCGGCGCGGTACAGAACGACCGCTGGATCGTCACCGGCGGCCTCAAGGCCGGCGACCGCATTGTCATCGAAGGCCTGCAACACGCCCGTCCGGGCGAAGTGGTGCAGATCGACGACACCCCTCTTCCACTTGCCCAGACCTCTGGTCAGTAAGCAGGACGCTCTTCTATGCCGCAGTTCTTTATCGACCGCCCGGTGTTCGCCTGGGTCGTCGCGTTGTTCATCCTGTTGGCCGGTGCGCTGGCCATCCCGCAATTGCCGGTGGCGCAGTACCCCGACGTCGCGCCGCCGCAGATCGAAATCTATGCCGTGTACCCCGGCGCCTCGGCGCAGACCGTCGACGAGAGCGTGGTCAGCCTGATCGAGGAAGAGCTCAACGGCGCCGATCACCTGTTGTATTTCGAATCCCAGAGCAGCCTGGGTAGCGCCACGATCAAGGCGACGTTCCAGCCGGGCACCAACCCGGAGCTGGCGCAGGTTGATGTGCAGAATCGCCTGAAAGTAGTCGAGTCGCGCCTGCCGCAAGCGGTCAATCAGCAAGGTTTGCAGGTGGAGAAAGTCTCCGCCGGTTTTCTGCTGCTGATCACTTTGACTTCCAGCGACGGCAAGCTCGACGACGTGGCGCTCAGCGATTACCTGGCGCGCAACGTGATGAACGAGATCAAACGCATCGACGGGGTCGGCAAGGCCCAGCTGTACGGCGCCGAGCGGGCGATGCGGATCTGGGTCGACCCGCAGAAGCTGATCGGTTTCAACCTGACACCCGCTGACGTCAACGCCGCCATCGCCGCGCAGAACGCCCAGGTGTCGGCCGGCAGCATCGGCGATCTGCCGAACCCGAGCACCCAGGAAATCACCGCGACGATTCTGGTCAAGGGCCAATTGTCGACGCCGGAAGAGTTCGCCGACATCGTGCTCAAGGCCAACCCGGACGGCTCCACCGTGCGCATCAAGGATGTGGCGCGGGTCGAGATCGGCAGCCAGGAATACCAGTTCGGCACCCGTCTTAACGGCAAGCCGTCCACCGCCGTCGGCGTGCAACTGTCGCCGGGCGCCAACGCTTTGAGCACCGCCACGCTGATCCGGGCAAAGATGGATGAACTGTCGCGCTACTTCCCGGCGGGCGTGGAATACAAGATCCCCTACGACACTTCGCCATTCGTGAAGGTCTCGATCACCAAAGTGATCTATACCCTCGGCGAAGCCATGCTGCTGGTGTTCGCGGTGATGTTCCTGTTCCTGCAGAACATCCGTTACACCCTGATTCCAACCCTGGTGGTGCCGGTGGCGCTGATGGGTACCTTCGCCACCATGCTGGCGCTGGGGTTCTCGATCAACGTGCTGACCATGTTCGGCATGGTGCTGGCCATCGGCATTCTGGTGGACGACGCCATCGTGGTGGTGGAGAACGTCGAACGGATCATGGCCACCGAAGGCCTGTCGCCCAAAGAAGCGACACGCAAGGCGATGAGCCAGATCACCGGCGCGATCATCGGCATTACGCTGGTGCTGGTGGCGGTGTTCATTCCGATGGCCTTCATGCAGGGTTCGGTAGGTGTCATCTACCGCCAGTTCTCGCTGTCGATGGCCACCTCGATCCTGTTTTCGGCCTTCCTCGCCCTGACCTTGACCCCGGCACTGTGCGCCACCTTGCTCAAGCCGATTGCCAAGGGCGAACACCACGAAAAAACCGGGTTCTTCGGCTGGTTCAACCGCCGTTTCGAGCAACTGACCGATCGTTATCAAGGCTGGGTCGGCTACGCGCTGAAACGCACCGGTCGTTATCTGCTGATCTACGTTGTGTTGCTGGTCGGCCTGGGCCTGTGCTTCGCGCGCCTGCCCTCCTCGTTCCTGCCGGTCGAGGACCAGGGTTACACCATCACCGACATTCAACTGCCACCCGGCGCGAGCAAGAACCGTACGGTGCAGGTGGTCGAGCAGATCGAAGCGCACAACGCCGGCGAACCGGGTGTTGGCGACAGCACGGTGATTCTCGGTTTCAGCTTCTCCGGCAGCGGGCAGAACGCCGCGCTGGCGTTCACCACGCTCAAGGACTGGTCGCATCGCGGCAGCGACGACTCGGCAAGTTCGATTGCCGACCGCGCCAACATTGCCCTGAGCCAGATCAAGGACGCTGTAGCCTTCGCCGTACTGCCGCCGCCGGTGGATGGCCTCGGCACGTCCAGCGGCTTCGAGTTCCGCCTGCAGGATCGCGGCGGCCTCGGTCATGCAACCTTGATGGAAGCGCGCACCCAACTGCTCGCCGCCGCCGAGAAAAGCCCGATCCTGATGAACGTGCGTGAAAGCGCGCTGGCCGAAGCGCCGCAAGTACAGCTGGAAGTGGATCGCAAGCAGGCCAATGCACTGGGGATTTCATTCGCCGACGTCGGCAACGTGCTGTCAACCGCCATCGGCTCCTCGTATGTCAACGACTTCCCCAATCAGGGGCGAATGCAACGGGTTGTTGTCCAAGCTGAAGGTGATCGCCGCAGTCAGGTCGATGACTTGCTGAAAATGCACGTACGCAATGATGCCGGGAAAATGGTGCCGCTGTCGGCGTTCGTCAAAGCCACATGGACCCAGGGTCCGGCGCAGTTGACCCGCTACAACGGTTACCCGGCGATCTCGATTTCAGGCGAACCGAAACCCGGCCACAGCACCGGCGAAGCCATGGCGGAGATCGAACGGCTGGTGGCACAAGGGCCGAAAGGTCTCGGTCAGGAGTGGACCGGCCTGTCGCTGCAGGAGCGTTTGTCCGGCAGTCAGGCACCGATTCTGCTCGGGCTGTCGCTGCTGATCGTATTCCTGTGTCTGGCGGCGTTGTACGAGAGCTGGTCGATTCCGACGTCTGTGTTGCTCGTTGTACCGCTCGGCGTGCTCGGCGCAGTGCTGGCGGTGACCCTGCGCGGGATGCCCAACGATGTGTTCTTCAAGGTCGGCTTGATCACCATCATCGGCCTGTCGGCGAAAAACGCGATCCTGATCATCGAGTTTGCCAAGAGCCTGTATGACGAAGGTCATGACCTGATTGATGCCACGCTGCAAGCGGCGCGTCTGCGGTTGAGGCCGATTGTCATGACTTCGCTGGCGTTCATTCTGGGTGTGGTGCCGCTGGCGATTGCCACCGGCGCGAGCTCTGCGAGTCAGCAGGCGATCGGAACCGGGGTGATTGGCGGGATGATTACCGCGACACTGGCGGTGATTTTCGTACCGGTGTTCTTCGTAGTCGTGATCAAACTTGTGCGCAGGTTCGCCAAGCCTGATTGATAGAGCGCTCCCGGCGCGGTGGCCACAGGTCGCCGCGCTGGGCTAAGGTGTCTGAACCACCCTGGCCCATCGAGTCCCCATGCGCTTCCTCGCCCGCACCCACCCTCGCCTGTCTGCCGCTGCTTTGTTTGGGCTTGCCGTCGGCCTGCTCACACCCGCCGACTCCGTCATCAGCAAAATCCTCATCGGCTGGAATGCCGGGATCTGGACGTACCTGATCCTGATGCTTTGGCTGACCATCCGCGCCAAAGCGCCGGACGTCAAACGCATCGCCGAAGTCGAGGATGAAAATGCCGGGCTGGTGCTGTTCGTCGTCTGTATCGCCGCTTTGGCCAGCCTGGCGACCATTACTGTCGAACTGGCTGGCAGCAAGGACCTGGAAACCACCCGAAAACTCCTGCACTACGGTTTTACCGCATTGACCGTGATTGGCTCATGGCTGCTGATCGGGGTGATCTTCTGCGTCCACTACGCCCGTCTGTTTTACACCTGGGACGGCAAGGAGCCGGCGCTACGCTTTTCCGAAGGCCTGACGACACCCGATTACTGGGACTTTCTGTACTTCTCGTTCACCATCGGCGTCGCTGTGCAGACGGCAGATGTCGGCGTGGCCACGCGAGAGATCCGCAAGATCGTGCTGGCACAGTCGTTGATCGGGTTTGTGTTCAACACGGCGA
Source organism: Pseudomonas sp. lyk4-R2A-10 (assembly GCF_030209075.1). Lineage (NCBI taxonomy): Bacteria > Pseudomonadati > Pseudomonadota > Gammaproteobacteria > Pseudomonadales > Pseudomonadaceae > Pseudomonas > Pseudomonas sp. lyk4-R2A-10. Next base: position 767,168 of record NZ_JARVSR010000010.1, read on the forward strand.
TTCTCGGGTTCTCGATCAACATTGCGGCAGGGTTGTTTGGTTGACAAAAAATACTGCATGAACAGCACTCATGCTTCACCTTTTCCGACGTTTGTAAACTGTCAGGTATGACAGTTTACAAACGTCGGTCTTAAGCGCTCTGATAGGGAATCCGGGAAGTTCCATTACCTGGATATCCAATGTCATCAATGCAGAGACAACTTTTATGAAAAATATCAAAAGCATGGCCAAGGCCGGTAATTGCTCTGGAACCGTTGGCACTGACAAACCCTTCAATGCCCAACTGGTCGAGCTGACATCAAAAGTATTTCCCCCTCCATTTGGTACAGCTTTGGTCATGTTTGCCAGGCATCGAGAACCACACCCGAGCTACAAGACAAAAGAAATCCATATTTCGTTCGGTAGAAGTTTGGCGAATGATGAATACATTGTCACGCCAGAGTCCAATCAGGTTCGTATCACCTTTGTCGACAACACTTTATCGACAGAGCCTTTGATTTATTCGCAGAAAAGCGGAGTCGCAACGTTGGCATTTGACAATGAAGAAGGCATTTTTTCGGGAAAATTGACAAATATCGTACTGCTGAATCAGGACGAAGATGACTTAGAGCTGCTGGTCAACCTGGATTTCAGTGCGCAGGGTAATGTCTATATCGCAGGACTCAAAAAGAATTTGAAGGTTGCTTGAGACGCATGAATATTGGCACGCAATAAAAAAGGAAGCATTGGCTTCCTTTTTTATTGATCTCTTATTACAGCGTTATCTAGAAGTTATAACGGGCACCGATGTTCAAGCCTATTGGCCGCTCTATATTTTTCCCGTTGCTGTAGTCCGCATCAAAGTGCACCTGCAGGCGGTCGGTCATGGCAATTGCCACGCCAACGGCCAGTTCACCTCGACTCCCCGACAAATCATTGTTGAATTCATTGTTGTTGACCTTGACCTCATTGTTTTTCGCGAACTCGTGCGCCATCGCGACACGGGCGTAGGGTTGAACTTTCAAATCGCGTTCGAGCGCAAATGTGCGTCCCACGGTCATGCCGGCCTCGCCCAGGAGTGATCGAGTACGGTCGCCATCGGCTTGCATGTCGTTATCCAGGGAAAAATGCTTGCCCTCAATGACCACGCCGGACCACTTGGTGTAGGGCTCAATGAAAACACCATCTTCCAGTTTGATGCGCCGCCCCAGCTCGACTGAACCACCCAATCCCGTGTTGTCGTAATCGCCCTTGGCCCTGCCACCGTCACTCAAGCCGACTTTTGCGTCGTTGCGAAAGCGGTTCACCTTGAGTACAGCATCAACGTAATAACCGCTGAGCGGGTCAATCCAGGTGAGGTAGGTTCCCAGATAATTGCTTGTAACCGTGCCGGAAGTGCCGCCATCCAGGTTCAGATCCGATTTGCTGTGCCCTGCCATCACGCCGATCAGCCATTGTCCGTCTCCAAATGGCAGTGGAGTATCAGCGCCTAACGTAAAACCCTGCTGGGTTTGCTGGTAGCCGACACCTGAGGCATCGGCGACATTGTATTTATTGCCATAGGTACGCCCCCACGCACCACCTTGCCCACCGTTGAAACGCAACTCGCCCATGCGCGAATGCAGTGAGGCAAGTTCGCCATACCACACGGTTGGCGCAGTTTTAAATAGCGCCAACACCGAACGCGTTCCAGGGCTGACCGTTTTGGTTGTGGGATCAAGAACCCAGTCATTGCCGTTTTTTTCCAGACCGTATGAGTAGGTGCCAAGGTCGACAGGATGATTTATGAAGAACTCTGCATCGCCCCCGGCAGTCTGCACCACCCTGATCGGTTGACCGGCCGCCGGATCGACACCGGAACTGCTGATTGCGAGCTCATGGCGCCCCGTCGCTGTCCCCGTCACATTCAGCAAGTCTGTCTGACCCGTGGCGAAGTCAGTGCCCAACTCGAAATGGCCAGTTCCCGCCAGTTGCCCGACGTTTAATTGATAAAAAGCATTGTCAGCGCCGAAGCGCACGGTGCCACCGTTCAAAGTAAGGTTTTCAATCTGGCCATCGCCCACCAGAACCCAACGAGATGTGTCGTTGATGGTTGCATGAGAAACGTTTTCCAAACGCCCGGTCAGCGCCGAGTTGTTTTGCAATACCAATTCAGCCGTGCTGCCAGCTTCATTGATGACATTGCCATTCAAGGTACTGTTATTCACCGTCATCGAGGCCGTTGCACCGCCCCGTACATCCAGTATCGTGCCGTTGCCTGCCAACAGATTCGCATTGTCCAGAGTGATGGTCGCTCTGGACGATCCAGCGTTGGCGAAGTCGACCAGAATGGCGGAGCCCGTTACGCCTTCAACGGTTGTCTTGGTAAGGGTCAGTGTCGCAGGCTGAACGGAGTTACCGTCCAGACCAATGATTACGCCGTTTTGTCCTCCTATGATTGTGCTGTCCGTTGCCGTTGCCTGACCGCTCGCCAGGCGCACCCCATAACTGCTGGCACCCGTTGCCTGAAGGGTTGAGTCGACAATATCCAGACGACTGAACGCGCTAACCAATGCGCCGCCCGTCACGCCGGTTATAACGCTTTTGCCGCTTACGGTGGCAGTCGATCCGGTCAGGGTACTTGCGTCACGCACAACCTGAAGCCCGACACGATTACCATTGATCGTGCTGTTTTTGATGCTGCCATCGCTGTTGACAAGTGTCACCGCTGCCAAACCACTTGCACCTGAAACGTTCGCGCCGCTCAGATTGACTTGTGAACCATTGCGGGCAGCAATTTGTTGAGTATTACCCGAATTGACATTGAGGACTGAAGCATCCGTGTTGATAAACAAGGTGTCAGCACCATTGACATTCAAGGTTGCATTGGAACTGAGCGTCCAGTCCTCGGGAGTGCCTCCAGTAATCGTTGTAGTCCCTCCGATCAGATTTCCTCCGATGGCGATTTGCGAAAACGGAGCTAGAAACGATGAAAGCACTAGCCCCCAACGGATATCGCGTAGACGTACATTCGATATTTTTCTTTGCATAGTGAACACCTGTTATTTAAAACGAGCCACGGGGAAAGGGCCATGAAAACGAGGGTCGCTAAGCTAGCTTGAAGTAGCGTAGATTTATGTAGGATTAATCTCTTTCTTTGTCGGAAAAACCCACCATAAAACTTTTATGCGGTGAACAAAGTAACAGCAGACAGCACGCCCGGCTCCCCGGCCGCACTGTCTGCCGCCCGCTTTAAGGTGCGGGGTAAACTTCGTCACAGTATTGTCCTTCGCTGTTAGTCAGCAGGATGAAATGCTGCGCTTTTGCTGAATCGGGAGTCGGTGTTGTGCCCGTACGAGTAATGGTATAAGACAGCACTCCGTTGGCCCGGTTGGCTGGTTTGAAGTGTGTTTCATACACACCAATGTCAATGGTTGCGCCTGCATCTGGATAAGGATCAGGTACGTCTAGCTGTGCTGTAGTGTCCGTCCCTGGAACCAGTACCGGAGGAGTGGCATCAGTATACGCAGCGAAACTCAACGTAATTTTCTCGCCAGAAACGGTGTAGGCACTTTTCGGAATGATGACGCGCAAGTTCCGGCGAGAAGTTCCGTCACCGGTGCCCCAGTTCAATGTTGTACAACCGATTCTTTTCAGTGGGCCAGCAAGATTTTGCACTTCAGGTGCCGGTGTCTGGATTGGAAACGCAGCAACAGGAATATCTTTTGGAGTACAGGAAATCGGGTTGGGATTGTTATCACTATGAAGTATCCAGTGGACAGGTTTGGTGCCTGGACCGTGAGTGAATATAGTGTTCCAGGGTAAAGTCGCCTCTAGCGTTGTGCCCTCATCACCGCCCCGCAGCTCGAAGGTTTTGACCAACTCATTGTCATAGTAGATCGTAGCTTTCCAACCTTCTTCGGCAGGAGGGGCCGTGAACAGTTCTACGGAAAGTGTCGCATCATTCCCGTAGTCCGACTCCTCTACCTTGTCTGTACTACCGCCCGCAAACTGCAGTACAGGTTTCTCAAGAACAGGGTTGACCGGATTGGGCTCATCGGGATTGACGGGGCCGCGGTAGAAGATGTTGACAAGGGTCGTGTCCTTGTTGCCACCAATATATCGATTGCCTCTGAACATGGCATAACTGAACTCGGTTTCTTCATCACCGTCGGTATTGCCGTATACCTTCTTGATCTTGTCATAGGGTACATCCCAGGTCAGCTTTCCACCGACGGCGCCACTGACGGGTTTCTCACCCAACTCCTCACTACCCCAAAAAGCCGCCAAGGTGTCTGTTGGCGCATTCGGAACAGGCACTTCGGCCTCAAGAGTAACGCCCACACTGCAGTCGGCCAGATCAATCAGGTCGTCTGCAGCCAGTGGCACGACCGGAATATCAAACTTCGTCGGATCGGCAATCCGTCTGATTTCACGGGAGACGGGATTCGAGTTTTTTCCCTCGTTACCGGCAAGGTCCCGTACTTTATAGATAACCGTGTTACTACCCTCTTCAGCGTCAACGTACGTCTGGATGGGTATCGTAAATTCACGGGAAGCAGGCAAGGTGACTTTAACTACCGGCTCGTCACGCACCGTATCCGGAGCCTTGCCAAACCAGGCCCACAATTCGTCCGTGGCGTGATAATTGTCGTAAGCCGCAGCAGTCAACACGATACCGCCCGGATTATCCGCGATAACCTTTTCATCGATGACACTGCCCGGCGGGATGGAGGCCGGATAATTGGCCGCCTTGGGAGAAAGATTGGAAGCCGGGTTTTTGACTCTGTAAGGCGGCGTCCGGTCAATGGCGTATGTCTTAATCAGCGAATTGCCTTGGTTGACCGCGCCGTACCAGTAGATATATTGAACTTCGTATTCTGTTGGAGCCTCCGGTGTCGTTTTTTCGGTCATCCATGGCGTTAACGGAATGGTTTTTGGCAAAGGCCACTTGCGTTCGGCAATCGGCCCCAGCGCTTGCATGGGTTCGATGTCGCTCCAAAGGGTTGTGCCTTTTTCGCGAATTTTGAACTCGATCAAATCATCTTTATCTTCTGGTTCAGTTGGCTTTGGGATCGTGTACTCAAGTGGTGCGGAAAGCGCTGACACCGGAATACGCAAATCGCCGCCAGGCAGCGTTTGCGCAGGAATGTCGACGGCTGGAGGATCTGCGAACACTCCAGCTGCGCCATAACTTTTCTGAAGTAAAACCCTCCTGGACAATATAGCCTTTTCAACCCGACTGTTCATTTTAAAACTCCCGCTATTAAATTAATCAAGACGTGATATTTTCGATTACTGCTTCCCAACAGTGCTGCTCAAAACTCACTTATCGTCAAACTTCAAGGGCCGCAGGGCATTTCTTGACCTGGCAGAATTCTGTCAATTTTTACCAGTGCGACCTCGGACGTTCCTACTAGTCGGCTTCCACGAAACATTCGATAAATGACGGTGGCTGAGGATTCCCTCTCCATGGGTTCTATATGTACATTGTAGGGCTCCACCAAGAGCGGATATCCTTCACGAATGTCCTTGTCAGTCAGACTATTCCGTACATTTCCCCATCTCGCGCCAACGATCTCCGGGCCGCTGCCATTTAGCGAAGAGTACCCTCGCCAGGTCACTTCACATCGATCGCCTGTTCTAAATAAAGTTAATGGCGGAACATGAATATGTATGCCTTCCCAAATCGGCGGAGTGGTTTGGCAGTGGTAGTAACCCCAAATATCGGTATTCAAAAATTTGGCACCTTCCAGATCGACCGCTACAGGCGTGCGATCAATCGTCAGGTTCCGCCGCTGTGATTTGGATGGATTATCGGCCGTGTCTAAAAGGTCATACCAGAGTTCTCCGACGCCATCATTCAACAAGTGCTCGGGGCCGATATGTATCCTGAACTCAGGCCGCATATCTTCGGGTCGGTAGATGTTCTGGATTTTTACCGGGGTTTGACCGGGCTGCTCAAAGTTCACAGTCAGAATATCCCGCTCCCCGGGATCGGTGGCCGGCTCTTTCCAGAGGGGGACGACAACGTCAATCCCCGTGCGGAGTAACTCGAGCGGAATCCATCCCTCCGGATCGATTGCCGGATCTTCTACGCCGTCGACCTGCGGCGGATCGAAATCCAACGGACCACTTGAGATCACGAGCAATCCCCCTCTTGAACATGGCTGAATGTCAGATATTGCATTGACTGGACGCTGACCAGATTAAGCGCCGTGTCGAAGCGATCGCCAACTGTCAGATCTGACAGGTCTTTCTACCGTCGGTCGGTTTTCTTTGTGGGGAAGCGGTTTTTCTGGCTTGACGAGGAGCCGAGAAACGGGTCTCCTGAAACCGGTTTCATGACATAAAAACAAGGTTCACCCTATGAACGACTTCTCCGCCGCCCAGCGCAGCCGCGTCACCATGCTCGACGTCGCCGAACACGCCGGTGTGTCCAAGGCCAGCGTCTCGCGCTTTATCGGCGATGACCGCGCCCTGCTCTCCGATGCCATTGCCCAGCGCATCGAGCAGGCGATTGCCGAACTCGGCTATCGCCCCAATCAAATGGCTCGAGGCCTGAAACGCGGACGCACCCGACTGATCGGCATGCTGGTGGCCGATATCCGCAACCCTTATTCGATTGCCGTGATGCACGGGGTGGAAACCGCCTGCCGCCGACATGGCTACAGCCTGGTGGTGTGCAACACCGACCGCGATGACGAGCAGGAACGCCAGCACCTGGCGCTGTTGCGCTCGTACAACATCGAAGGGCTGATCGTGAACACCTTGGGCCACCACCGGGATGAACTGGATGAGCTGAAGCGGGAAATGCCACTGGTGCTGGTGGATCGCAAGGTCGATGGGCTGGACAGCGACATGGTCGGTTTGAACAACCCGCGAGCCATCGAGCTGGCGATGGAACATCTTGAGCAACGCGGCTATCGCGATGTGCTGTTGGTGACGGAACCTTATGACGGCACCAGTTCGCGGATCGAGCGGGTCAGCAGTTTTCAGCAGCAGGTTGGCCAGCGCAAAAGCATGAATGGTGCGGTGCTGGAAACCGGCCCAAGCCTTGCGAACGATCTTCAAACCTTTTTAGACACACCTGATTCGGGCCCTAAAGCCCTGTTCTGCGCCAATGGCGTGGCGGCGCTGGCTTGCACCCGGGCCCTGCGCGAGATCGGCTGCCGGTTGTTTGAGGATGTCGGGATGATCGCGCTGGATGATCTGGATTGGTATCCGTTGGTAGGTAGCGGGATCACCGCCCTCGCTCAGCCTACAAAGGAGATTGGGGCGCGGGCGTTTGAGTGTTTGCTCAAGCGGTTGCGTGGGGATGATGAAGTCGCGCGAACTCTGGATTTTGCACCGATGCTGATCGAGCGCGGCTCAACGCTCAGCAAGGCGGAATAAGACCCTACGGGGCCACCAAAAAATTTTTGAACAAAATGAAACCGGTTTCAGAGGTAGATAACAATGAATAGACCTGCCGTTTCCATCAGCCTGTCCAGCTACGGCGCCGACCTCGTCCGCCGCAATGGTCAGGCTTCGTTCATCAAAGTGCTGGCCGCCGCCGGCGCCAATCGCATTGAATGGCGCGAAGAACTGCTGACCATCGAAGTCCCCGAACAACTCGCCGCCGCCACACAAGCCGAAGGCCTGCAAAGCGTCTATTCCTCGCCCACCGAACTGTGGCTGGTCGGTCAGTCACGGCCCAATCCCGAACTCATCACTGCGCTGCAAAACGCTGAAGCGTTCGGCTCGAAGTGGCTGAAGGTTTCCCTGGGTTTCTTCACCGACAACAACGACCTGCAGACACTGGGGCAAATACTCGCGCAGAGCCCGGTGCATCTGCTGGTAGAGAACGACCAGACCTTGCACGGCGGGCGCATCGAACCGTTCCAGCGGTTCTTCGCCGCCGTCGAGCAACACAACCTGCCGATCAAGATGACCTTCGACATCGGCAACTGGCAGTGGCAAGACCAGTCCGCCACCAGCGCCGCGCGCTTGTTGGGCCGTCATGTCGGTTACGTGCATTGCAAAGCCGTGGCCCGCCGCGCCGACGGCAAACTTGTAGCTGTGCCGCCCGCCGCCACCGACCTGCATCTGTGGGAACAACTGCTGCGGCACATGGCCCAAGGGGTCATGCGCGCCGCCGAATACCCGTTGCAGGGCGATGATCTGGTGCAGCTGACCACCGAACACGTCGCCGCCCTCGCCCGCCTCGGCCAATCCCGTCTGGAGCCTGCTCATGTCTGAGATCGATATTCTGTCGTTCGGCGAAACCATGGCCATGTTTGTCGCCGAACAGAGCGGCGATCTGGCCTTCATCGACCAGTTCCACAAACGGATTGCCGGGGCCGACAGCAACGTGGCCATCGGACTTTCCCGACTTGGTTTCAAGGTCGCGTGGTTGAGCCGTGTCGGTGCCGATTCGCTGGGACGATTTGTCGTTGAGACCCTGGCCCGCGAAGGGCTGGATTGCAGTCACGTTGAAGTCGACCCGGCGCACCCGACCGGTTTCCAGCTCAAGTCGCGCAACGATGACGGCAACGATCCGACGGTCGAGTACTTCCGCCGTGGCTCGGCGGCCAGTCATCTGTCGCCGCAGTCGATCACCCCGAAACTGCTAGGCGCCCGGCATCTGCACGCCACTGGTATTCCGCCGGCGCTGTCCGCGTCGGCCCGGGAAATGTCCCGTGAACTGATGACCCGCATGCGCAACGCCGGGCGCAGCGTGTCGTTCGACCCGAACCTGCGCCCGAGCCTCTGGGCCGGCGAGCGGGAGATGATCCGCGAGATCAACCGCCTCGCCGCCCTCGCCCACTGGGTGTTGCCCGGGTTGAGCGAAGGCCGGCTGCTGACCGGGTTTGAAGATCCGGCGGATATCGCCGCGTTCTATCTCGATCAGGGTGCCGAAGCCGTGGCGATCAAACTCGGGCCGCAGGGCGCCTACTACCGCACGCATCTGGATCAGGGGTTTGTCGCCGGGGTGCCGGTCGAGACTGTGGTCGATACGGTCGGCGCCGGCGATGGATTTGCGGTCGGGATGATCAGTGCCCTGCTGGAGCATCAGAGCTTTCCCGAGGCGGTCAGACGTGCCAACTGGATTGGCAGTCGGGCGGTGCAGAGCCGGGGTGACATGGAGGGTTTGCCGACCCGTTCCGAACTAGCCGTTGAATTCGAGGCCGCCATCGCTGGCAAGTCGAATCGTCTCACCGCGGCTCCCACAGTGTCCGTGGAGTACACAAAACCTGTGGGAGCTGGCTTGCCAGCGATGAGGCCCTGACAGACAACACATTTTTTGAACCTGCTGCGACAAAAACAACAAGCTCAGGAGCAAGACCCATGAAAACCGCAACCCTCGCCACCCGCCGCTGGTGGTACATCATGCCGATCGTGTTCATCACCTACAGCCTGGCGTACCTGGACCGCGCCAATTATGGATTCGCTGCTGCCTCCGGAATGGCTGAAGACCTGATGATCACGCCGGGCCTGTCCTCGCTGCTCGGCGCGCTGTTCTTCCTCGGTTACTTTTTCTTCCAGGTGCCCGGCGCGATCTACGCGCAAAAGCACAGCGTCAAGAAGCTGATCTTCGTCAGCCTGATCCTCTGGGGCGGGCTCGCCACACTGACCGGCGTGGTCTCCAACGCCTATTGGCTGATTGTCATCCGCTTCATGCTCGGCGTGGTCGAAGCGGCGGTGATGCCGGCGATGCTGGTGTACCTGTGCCACTGGTTCACCCGCGCCGAACGCTCGCGGGCCAACACCTTCCTGATCCTCGGCAACCCGGTGACGATGCTGTGGATGTCGGTGGTTTCCGGGTATCTGGTGCAGCATTTCAGTTGGCGCTGGATGTTCATCATCGAAGGTCTGCCGGCAGTCCTTTGGGCCTTTATCTGGTGGAAGCTCGCCGATGATCGTCCGGCCCAGGCCAAGTGGCTCAGCGATCAGGAGAAGCACGATCTGGAAAGCGCGCTCGCCGCCGAACAGGTCGGGATCAAAGCGGTGAAGAACTACGCCGAAGCCTTCCGTTCGCCGAAGGTGATTATTCTGGCGCTGCAGTTTTTCTGCTGGAGCATCGGCGTCTACGGCTTCGTACTGTGGCTGCCGTCGATCCTCAAGGCCGGCGCGCAGATGGACATGATCGAGGCCGGCTGGCTGTCGGCGTTGCCGTATCTGGCGGCGGTGATCGGCATGCTGCTGGTGTCGTGGGGCTCGGACAAGCTGCAAAAGCGTAAACGTTTCGTCTGGCCACCGCTGCTGATTGCCTCGGTGGCGTTCTACGGTTCCTACGCTTTGGGCGCGGAGCATTTCTGGTGGTCGTACACGCTGCTGGTGATTGCCGGCGCCTGCATGTACGCGCCTTACGGGCCGTTCTTCGCCATCGTCCCGGAGATTCTGCCGGCCAACGTGGCCGGTGGCGCCATGGCGCTGATCAACAGCATGGGCGCCCTCGGTTCGTTCGGCGGCTCGTATCTGGTCGGTTACCTGAACAGCTCCACCGGTTCGCCCGGCGCTTCGTATCTGTTGATGAGTGGCGCGCTGATGCTCTCGGTGGTGCTGACCATTTTTCTCAAGCCCGGCGCCAGCGACCGGGTGACGACCAAGCGCGTCGCACCGCGTCCGCTGCCGGCCCATTCCTGAATTGATAGAGAGATGACTGCGATGAAAAAGCAGGTTGTGTTGTACAAGAAACTGTCGCCGGCGCTGATGGCGCGCCTTGAGGAACAGGTCGATGTGACGCTGATCGACAGCCTCGACGCCGACGGCCTGATGAAACTGCGCGACGCCCTCCCCGGTGCCCAAGGCCTGCTCGGTGCGAGCCTGAAACTGGACGCGGCGCTGCTCGATCTGGCGCCGAACCTTGAAGCGATTTCCAGCGTCTCGGTGGGTGTCGACAACTACGACATCGACTACCTGACCCAACGCAAGGTCATGCTGACCAACACCCCGGACGTGCTCACCGAAACCACCGCCGACACCGGTTTCGCACTGATCCTGGCCACCGCCCGGCGCGTGGTTGAGCTGGCGAACATGGTGCGCGGCGGCCACTGGCACCGCAGCATCGGCCCGGCGCATTTCGGTACCGATGTGCACGGCAAGACCCTGGGCATCATCGGTATGGGGCGGATCGGTGAGGCGCTGGCCCAGCGTGGACATTTCGGGTTCGGGATGCCGGTGATCTATCACAGCCAGTCGCGCAAACCGGCGGTTGAAGAACGTTTCGATGCACAGTACCGCAGCCTTGAAGACTTGTTGCAGCAGGCGGATTTCATCTGCCTGACATTGCCGCTGACGGCGCAGACTGAAGGTCTGATTGGCGCCGAACAGTTTGCGTTGATGCGACCGGAGAGCATCTTCATCAACATTTCACGAGGCAAAGTTGTGGATGAGGCCGCGCTGATCGACACCTTGCGCCATAACCGGATTCGCGCGGCGGGGCTGGATGTGTTCGAGCGTGAACCGTTGAATCATGACTCGCCGTTGTTGCAGTTGAACAACGTGGTGGCGACGCCGCACATGGGCTCGGCAACCCATGAAACGCGCGAAGCGATGGCGCGGTGTGCGGTGGAGAATCTGTTGGCGGCGCTGGCGGGACAAAGGCCCGCCAATCTGGTGAATCCCCCACTCTGATCTTGGTCAGGCGCTGCGCACCTGGAGAAGCTGCGCAGCGCACAGCGCAATCCGCGAACACGCATCCGCCAGCTTCACCCGATCCACCACCAACCCGATGCGAATATGCCCCGCCGCACTGGGCCCGAACGCTTCACCGGCCAGCACCGAAACCCCATAGCCCTCCAGCAACCGCTCGGCAAAGTCCTGCGCACCGAGCCCGGTCTGACGTACATCAACCATCACGAACATCCCGCCATCCGGCTTGATCGGGTACAACCCCGGACAGCCGCGCAACCGTTCGCACACCAGATCCCGGCGCAAGCGGTATTCCTCGCGCATTTGCGTCACTTCCGGCAGATCCTTTTCCAGTGCGACCTGCGCGGCCTTCTGCACAAAATCCGGCAGGCCGAACAGCATGCTCAGCGAAAGATTCACCAGATGTTCGGCCAAGGGTTTCGGTCCGATCATCCAGCCGATGCGCCACCCGGTCATGGCGTGGGATTTGGACAAGCTGTTGATGGTCGCGGTGCGCTCGGCCATGCCCGGCAGGCTTGCCGGGCTGACGTGCTCGCCTTCGTATAACAATTCGCTGTAGACCTCATCGCTGATCAGCCACAGGTCATGACGGATACACAGCGCCGCCAGCTCCTGCCAGATCAACAGCGACAGACTGGCGCCGGAAGGATTATTGGGACTGTTGAGCAACATGGCCCGAGTCTTTGAGGTGATTCGCGCCGCAACGTCCACCGGATCGACTCGAAAGCCGTTTTCCGGCCGTACCGGCACCGGCACCACGGTTGCACCACAGGCACCAAACACGCCTTCATAAGTCACGTACATCGGTTCGGCGACGATCACCTCATCATCCGGATCCAGCAGACACTGCGCCACCGAATACACCGCGCATTGCGCGCCGGGCAACACGATCACATGCTCGGCATCGACGTCCTGACCGCTGCTGCGCCGATGGCGCTCGGCAATCCGCTTGCGCAGCTCCAGTCGGCCGCGCACTTCGGAATAATGCGTATCGCCCGCCAACAGGCTGTCGATGGCGCCATGGATGATCGGCAGCGGCGTATCAAAATCCGGATCGCCCACGGACAGCAGCAAGACATCAATGCCCTCGGCGCGCAGCTCCAGCGCTCGGTCGTGAATCCGCCAGGCCGCTGCTCCCTCCCCGGCGATTCGTTGGGTCAAGGCTGAATAGCGCATGTACGTCTCCTGATTGCGCGGTCTCCAGCCTTCACCCTAGGTCAAATCACGAAGCGTGCCACCATCGCGCTCCCTCCTTCCAGCGGATGCGATGAAACTCTTGGAAAACTAAACACCTTCGACCTCCGAATGCACTGATGTCTACTGTCAGAGTTGACAGTATCGAGGCACGCGAAAGAGTTTTAGTGTTCCGTGGCACCTATCTGAATCAAGGCATTTTTTAACGCCAAGGAGAAATTGATATGCAAGCCACCCCGCCAGCGCCAACACTTCCGCCTGATCTGGAAAATGGCCTCGTCGATACAAAGTATCTCGATGAACATAACGGAGAACTTATCGTCACCTTCAAGCATGACGGTACTGCCCTCCCACCCGATATTATCCAAGTTTATCTAGAAGCGAATGTCAACGTACCTACCACCCCGGTGTACTCCGGTCAATTCAAAGACCCAGAGGAAATCAAGGTCCCTTTTTCAAAGGCTGTATTCAAAGAGAAAGGCAATGGAATTCGCTATTTTAACTACGATTGGATATTCCCAGACGGGTCTCGAAGCCCGCTATCACATCCTGCACGGGTAACGGTGCTAATTCCCTAAAACCAATCGTCGGGCTCGATATCCGAGCCCGTCATTTCAAATCACAAAGCGCGCCACCATCGCATTCAAATCCACCGCCAGGCGCGACAGTTCGTGAGTCGCGGCGCTGGTTTGATTTGCGCCGGCGGCCGATTGAGTGGCCAGGTCGCGGATGTTGACCAGGTTGCGGTCGACCTCGCGGGACACCTGCGCCTGCTCTTCCGAAGCGCTGGCGATCACCAGGTTGCGCTCGTTGATCTGGTGAATCGATTGGGTGATCTGCTCCAGCGCAACGCCAGCGGCGCGGGCCATTTCCAGGGTGGTCTGGGTGCGCTGGTTACTTTGCTGCATCGACTCGACTGCTTCACCGGTGCCGTTCTGAATGCCGGCGACCATTTTTTCGATTTCCTGGGTCGACTGCGCGGTGCGATGGGCCAGGGCGCGAACCTCGTCCGCTACCACGGCGAAACCGCGTCCCGCTTCACCGGCACGGGCCGCTTCGATGGCGGCGTTGAGCGCCAGCAAGTTGGTCTGCTCAGCGATAGCGCGAATCACGTCCAGCACTTTGCCGATGTCGCGGCCCTGAGCGGCCAGGCCTTCGATCATTTGCGCGGTGTTTTGCACGTCGTGGGTCATGGTCTGGATCGCGTCGACGGTTTTCACCACCTGATCGCGACCTTCACGGGCGGCGTGGGTCGACTGGTTCGAGGCTTCGGAGGTCGACACTGCGTTGCGTGCCACCTCTTCCACCGCAGCGGTCATTTCGTTGACGGCGGTGGCGGCCTGTTCGATTTCATCGTTCTGCTGTTGCAGGCCACGGGAGGCCTCTTCGATCACCGCGCTGAGTTCTTCGGCGGCGGCGCCCAGTTGGGTGGCGGAGCCGGCAATCTGCTCGATGGTCTTGCGCAGGTTGGTCTGCATCGCGGCCAAGGCTTCAAGCAGGCGCGCCGGCTCGTCCTTGCCGTCGACTTCGATGGCTTTGGTCAGGTTGCCGCCAGCGATGGTTTGCGCGGCAGCGACGGCGCGGTTCAGCGGCGTGACGATGCTGCGGGTCAGCAGCCAGGCCAGCAATACGGTCAACAACGCGGCAATCACAGACACGGCGATGATGCCGGTAATGGCACTGTTGTAATACTCACCCGCCTGAGTGGAAGCGGTCTTCGCGTCGGCGGCGTTGATCGCGATCAGCTTGTTGAGTTGTTCGCCCATCTTGTCGGTGCCGTCCTTGATCTTCGTATTGATCAGGGCGCGCATCTCGTCGAGTTTGTCCTGGCGCGACAGCTCCATCATCTGGTTTTGCGCCTGCACGTAGTTGTCGAGGGTCGTCGAGAACTCCTGATATAACGCGCGCTCTTGCGGACCGGCCGGCAATGCCGCGTAACTGGCCTGAGCAGTGCGCACCTTGTCCACCAGCACACCGATGCGGGTCTGGGCTTCCTGCAAACCGGCCGGGTCGCGGTTGACCAGAATGCGGAACGAGAGAATCCGCAGGCGCAGCACGTTCTCCGTCACCACCGCGAGTTGGGTGACGCTTGGCAACTGCGTAGAGTCCATCTCCAGGGAAGCCTGACGGATGATCGACATGCGGTTGACGGCGAACACGCCGAGCACAATCACCAGCAAGGCAATAAAGGCAAAACCGAGGAAGGCACGGGGCGCGATATTCAGATTACGCAAGGACATAGGAGGACTCTCGGATGATTGAAACTACGAGCGTCCATGCCGTGATCACTGGCCCTTGGAGTGGGCGTCAGTCCGGCGTCACTGTTTTGGAAAATCTTGTGTGCGCCTGATTTCTGTATCGGCCAGGCTTGAGGAATTTTGCAGGTAAAGAGCAAATATTTTTCTAATTATTGCGAGTGTTTCGCTATTGAAACACCCGACGGTTTAGATGATGGGTGACAGGTCAGGCCGGAGTCGCCATGCGCCAGACGCGGGCAATATCGGTGGCGCGTTCGCGCAACAGACGCGGTGCTTCGGCGCAAGCCTGTTCGAGGGTCATCGGGCCGCTGGTGGCGGCGAATGCGGCGTCGATACCGTGATCGTAGAGCGCTTGATAGCCCTCGCCCAAAGTCCCGGCAACGACGATCACCGGTACGCCGTGTTGCTTGGCGATCCGCGCCACGCCAAACGGGGTTTTGCCGCGCAGGGTCTGGGCATCGAAGCGCCCTTCGCCGGTGATCACCAGGTCAGCGCCCTTCACAGCATCGGCCAGACCGACCAGCTCGGCGACCACTTCGACACCGGCCTGGAATCGCGCACCGAGAAACGCCTTGGCCGCAAAGCCCAATCCACCCGCGGCACCGCTGCCCGGCTCATCCCGCACATCCTTGCCCAGCACTTGCGCGCAGAGTTCGGCGAAGTGGCCGAGGGCCTGATCCAGTTGTTGCACTTGCGCCGGGGATGCGCCCTTCTGCGGGCCGAAAATCGCCGAGGCACCGTGGGGGCCACACAGCGGATTGTTGACGTCGGCGGCGATGTCGAACCGGACGTGCGCCAGTCGCGGGTCGAGTTCGCTCAGGTCCAGTCGTGCGAGTTGCGCCAGCGCCAATCCGCCCGGCACCAATGTTTGCCCTTGAGCATCCAGCAACTTCACCCCCAACGCCTGGATCGCGCCGGCGCCGCCGTCATTGGTGGCGCTGCCGCCGATGGCCAGAATCACTCGTTGTGCGCCAGCATCCAGCGCCGCGCGGATCAGTTCACCGGTGCCGAACGTGCTACTTATGCATGCGTCACGCTGCCCCGGCGGCACCAATTGCAATCCACTGGCTTCGGCCATTTCGATGATTGCAGTGTGGTTATGCGGCAGCCAGCCCCACGCGGCTTCAACCGCTGCGCCCAACGGGCCGCGCACACGGGTGCGGCGCAGTTCGCCTTCGCAGGCGGCGAGAATCGACTCCACCGTGCCTTCGCCACCGTCAGCCATCGGGCACTTGACCAGCGTCGCCTGCGGCCAGACCTGCGCCAGGCCCAGCGCAATGGCTTCTGCAACGCCTTGAGCACTCAGGCTGTCCTTGAACGAATCGGGGGCGATGACGATTTTCATGCGAATTCTCCAGTTCCAATGCCCCTCATGCTGCCAGTCGCCTTGCCCGTTGACGCCTGTCCGCTGCACAAGTGGCGCAGGCGTTTATTGTTCATTTCGACAAATCGTCGGTCTGTGGCAGCAATTGCACACCCAGATACAACGCCAGCATCCCGTCGAGCTTCAACGGATCGACCCCGCTCAACTCGGCAATCCGCTCCATCCGGTAACGCAGACTGTTGCGGTGAATCCCCAAGGCATCGGCGCAGGCCTGGCTCTGCCCGTCGTGATCGCACCAGCTGCGCAAGGTCGCGAGCAACTGGCCGTTGCTGTCCTTGGCGATCACTTTGCGTAACGGTTTGAGCAGTTCATCCAGCGCATCGTCGTTGCGATGGCGCCAGAGCATCACCGGCAAGCGATAGCGATTGAGGGTCAACAGCCGTGAGCGCGGCAGCACTTCGCGGCCATAGGCGAGCAAATCGCCGACCCGCCGATAGCAACGGCGCAACCCGGTCAGCCCATCAGCCTGCCCGCCGACCGCAATGCGCAGGATGTTCCAGCCCAAGCCATCGAGTTTTTCCAGCAGTCGATCATGCTCGACGTTCTGACTCGCCGGCCGGCACCACAGCAGTGACGACTTGGCCGAACTCACGCACCAACTGTCCGGATAACGCGACATCAGCCAGGCACTCAGCGCCTCGACGGTTTGCCGCGGCCCATGTTCCAGGCCCAACTCGAACAGATACGGCACCCGCGTCAGTTGCGGTTTGAGCCCGAGTTGCTGGGCCTCATCGACCAGCCTTGGCGAATCCCCCGCCTCGCTCAGCAGCAAGGCCAGCAAATCATCGCAACGCTGCCGCCGCCATTGCTGTTCGGATTGCTGGTTGCGCTGGCCGACCAGCATTTCAGCCGTCATGCGCACCAGTTCGGCGTAAGTGCGCAATTGCTCCGGCTCGCCGGTGATACCGAGTACACCGATCAAACGCTGATCGAGCAATAGCGGCAGGTTGATCCCCGGTTGCACGCCTTTCAAATGCACGGCGGTCTGCGCGTCTATCTCCACCACTCGCCCGTTGGCCAGTACCAGTTGCGCGCCTTCATGGCGGGTGTTGATCCGCTCCGGCTCACCACTGCCCAGGATCAATCCCTGGCTGTCCATGACGTTGACGTTGTACGGCAAAATGGCCATGGCCCGGTCGACGATGTCCTGGGCGAGGTCGTGATCGAGTTCGAACATAAGGGTTGGAATCCTTGAAAACAGGCGCGGACGGTTGTTCACCCGCACAGGGTCTGGCAGCAAACCCTGTGCTCAGGCACAAAGACAATCCGGCCAAAGGTGGCCGAGACTCTCAGGGCGATCAACGTTACCCTTTGCATCGCAAAAAATCATAATAAAGAGAGAGCCGCCATGTCGCAGAGCGCCGCTGCCGCCCAGACCATCGCTGACAATAAAAATGCCGTCTACAAACGCATCACCCTGCGTTTGATCCCCTTCATCTTCATCTGCTACCTGTTCAACTACCTCGACCGGGTCAACGTTGGATTCGCCAAACTGCAGATGCTCGACGCGCTGAAATTCAGCGAAACCGTGTACGGCCTCGGTGCCGGGATCTTCTTCATCGGCTACGTGCTGTGCGGCGTACCGAGCAACCTGGCGCTGACCAAATTCGGCCCACGGCGCTGGATTGCGCTGATGATGATCACCTGGGGCACATTGTCTACCTGCCTGCTGTTCGTCACCACGCCGACCGAGTTCTACACCCTGCGCCTGTTCACCGGCGCCGCCGAAGCCGGATTCTTCCCAGGTGTTGTGCTGTATCTCTCGCAGTGGTTCCCGACCTTCCGCCGTGGCCGGATCATGGCGTTGTTCATGTCGGCGATTCCGGTGTCGGGCCTGCTCGGCAGCCCGTTTTCCGGCTGGATCCTCAATCACTTCGCCGCCGGCCAGGGTGGTCTGGCCGGTTGGCAGTGGATGTTCCTGCTGCAAGGCATTCCAACCGTGGTGCTGGGCGCACTCGCCTACTTCCTGTTGAGCGACAACTTCGCCGCTGCCAAATGGCTGACCCCGCACGAGCGTTCGGTGCTGGAAGCCGATCAGGCAGAGGACCTGGCGAACAAACCGAAAACCACTTCCGATTCGCTGATTGCCGTATTCAAGAACCCGGCCATCTGGGCCTTCGGCCTGATCTACTTCTGCATCCAGAGCGGCGTGTACGCGATCAACTTCTGGCTGCCGTCGATCATCAAGAACCTCGGCTTCAGCGACAACCTGGTGATTGGCTGGTTGAGTGCGATTCCGTATCTGCTGGCGGCGGTGTTCATGCTGGTAGTTGGTCGCTCGGCGGACTTGCGCAAAGAGCGTCGCTGGCATCTGGTGGTGCCAATGTTGATGGGCGCTGTCGGCCTGCTGATCGCGGTGAACTTCGCGGCGAATCCGGCGATTGCGATTCTCGGTCTGACCATCGCGACCATGGGCGCGTTGACCGGTCTGCCGATGTTCTGGCCGGTGCCGACTGCCATGCTCAGTGCAGGTGCTGCGGCGGGCGGGTTGGCGTTGATCAACTCGATGGGGCAGATGGCCGGGTTCCTCAGCCCTTACCTTGTGGGTTGGGTGAAGGACAGCACCGGGTCGACCGACGCGGCGTTGTATCTGCTGGCGGGTGTGATTGTTGGCGGGAGTCTGCTGGCGTTGCGGATGACGCGGACGTTGCGGGCTTAAGCCTTAGTCGAAATACAGAAACGGCCCTTTTCGGGCCGTTTTTCTTTTGGATCTAGCTACAGCGGTGCTTCAGTCTTGAGTTCCAGATTATCCAGCGCCCGGTTCACCGCCAGTTCACTCAGCATGATCAGTTGCGCAATGCCCAGCAGCACATGCCTCTGCGAGCCGTCCACCAGTCCGGCGAAGTCGGTCGCCATGACTTTGGCAGAGGTCAGCGTCTCGCAGGCATCGGCCAGCAGTTCTTCGCTGTCGATGCCGGGGGCGATGAGGTAGCGGGCGTTGGGTTTGAGCAGCGGTTTTCTGGGGAGCAGCGGATTGAGGTAGTGATCGAGGGCGCGTTCGGCGGCTTCGTGGAATTTCTTTGAATCGAGGGTTTCGTAGGGAGACGTTGAATCGGCTTCGGGTGGGTTGGGTGTTGGTTTGATCATGGTGGAACTCCTAAGGCACATATATGGAGCCACCACTCTCGCTACCAAACGATGGTGGTGGCCAGACGCAGGTTGGTAGACCGGGCCTTAGGAGAAACGGCGCACCCGAAGGTGCCCTGCGAATGACCACCATAAAACAGAGACAAAAGACTCTACAAAATGGAGCACTCTGCACTTAAAGACCCGGGCTACCAAACCCGATCGCTGTTCTTTTCAGCGACGGGACAACGATAAAACCCGGCCCCCAAGCGCACAAGCCGGCGGATTCTGGCGCAGTCGTAGGCAACGGCGCAAGGTTGTGTAGCCTGGGGTGCGTGTCTGAACGTGTCCTTTAAACGCCACGATTAAACACTCACAAAATCCCCGTTTTTGCATCCAGTTCCAGCACCAGGCCTCCCGGCATCTGCACAAAAATCTGCCAGATCCCGTCCTCCGGCACCTGCGCCACCTGATACGGCAACCCACTGCCCTGCACCCGCTTCAAAACCACCGCCGCGTCTTCATCCGTACGAAACGCAATATGACTCAAACCAGCGTCCTCAAACGAAGGCTGCTCAATCACATGCACCAACGCCTCCCCATTCTGATACAACCACCGCCCGGGAAACGGAAACGGCGGCCGCCGCCCCGGCGTCAATCCCAGCAATACATTGAAGGCGTCCTGAATCGGCTGCCCGTCCGGCGCATTGAACGCCAGGTGATCGAAGTGCCAGGTCATAACAATCCACCTCCGTCGACATCGATGATGCTGCCGCTGATAAAGCCGTTTTCCATGACCAGCATAAAAGCGGCGGCCAGGTCCTGCGGCTTGCCGACCCGACCCACCGGCAGCGCCGCCGAGGTACGGACGAACATTGCATTGCGCTGACTTTCGTCCATGCCTGCGTAAGCTTCGGTGTCAGTCACACCGGGGCTGATCACATTGACCCGGCGCGGCGCCAACTCCTTCGCCAGTTGTTTGGCGAGCGATTCAAGCGCGGCGTTCAACGTGGTCTTGATGAACTGCCCAGCGACAAATTTGCGCGACAACAAACCCGACGTCAGGGTGATGCTGCCCCGTTCGCTCAGGTACGGCAGCGCCGCTTGAATCGCGCGCAAGGTGCCCCAGAATTTCACGTCGAAGGCCTGCTGCGCCTGAAGCAGATCGCTGTCGGCCAACAGCTTGGCGCTGACGCTCGGCCCGGCGGTAATCACCAGATGATCGAGGGCGCCAATGCGTTCGAACAGTTGACGCAGCGAGGCGTCATCGGTGACATCGGCGGATTCGTGGCGGACACCGTCATGGGTTTCTGACGTTTCAACACGGCGCCCAACCGAATAAACACGGGCGCCTCGTTCAGCGGCGTTCGACGCGACGGCGGCGCCAATGCCGCTGCTGCCGCCGATGACCACAACAGTCTGGTTGTCGAATGGTTTCATGAGAGTTCTCCGGTGGGCTTGAGGAGATTGCATCTTCCCCGGTTGCCAATCGCAGAAAAATCCCGGTAAATCGGAAGGATCTTTAAAGGATTTTTACCAATGAGCTCGATTCTCGATCTTGAGATCTTCGTCCGCACCGCCGACTCCGGCAGCATTTCCGCCGCCGCCCGGGCGTTGGAGTTGACCCCGGCCGCCGCCAGCATCGCCTTGAAACGCCTGGAAACCCGCCTCGGCATCCGCCTGTTCGCCCGCTCCACCCGCAGCATGCGCCTGACCGAAGAGGGCCGGCGCTATCTGGAAAGCGTGCGCCTGGCACTGGCCACATTGGCCGAGGGCGAACAGGCGCTGAAGCAACAGACCGAAGGCCTGAGCGGCGTGCTGCAACTGGCGGCGCCGTCGGACTTCGGGCGCAATGTGCTGTTGCCGTGGCTGGACGATTTCAAGCGCGAGCACCCGCACATTCAGCTGCAATTGCTGCTCAACGACCGGCATGCGGATCTGTTTCGCGAGACGGTGGATGTGGCGCTGCGCTTTGGCGTGCCGAGTGATTCGACGCTGGTGGCGTTGCCGATTCTGCCTGAGCATCGCCGTGTAGCCTGCGCCAGTCATGCGTATCTGGAACGCCACGGTACACCGCAAAATCCTGCCGAATTGAGCGAGCACAGCCCCCTGCTCTACCTGCGCAACGGCCGTCCCTACAACACCTGGCGTTTCCATCGCGACGACGAAACGGTCGAGGTCGAAGTACGCGGCGACTACCTCAGCGACGACGGCGAAGTGGCCCGCCGCTGGGCGCTCGCCGGACACGGCATTGCCTACAAGGCCTGGCTCGACGTGGCCGAAGACGTACGCGCCGGGCGGCTGGTGACGCTGTTCGATGACTGGCACGGCGAGAGCGTACCGTTCAATCTCTTGTGCCCGCATCGCGTGCAAGTCTCGGAACGGGTCAAGGTGTTGCAAGCGTTTTTGCGCCAGCGCTGCGAGGCACTGCGCCGATAAATTCACTTTGCCGCGCCGGGCGCTTCTGGTATTTGATGGAAGCTTTCCCACCGACAAAAGGATTTCGGCATGAGCTATCGCACACTGGGTCACTCAGGGTTGCAGGTCTCCACCCTCACCCTCGGCACGATGATGTTTGGCGAGCAGACCAGCGCAGAAGATTCGCTGCGCATCATCGACAAGGCCTGGGATCAGGGCATCAATTTCATCGACACCGCCGACGTCTACACCAACGGCCGCTCGGAAGAGATCGTCGGCGAGGCCATCGCCCGTCATCGGCATGAATGGGTGCTGGCGACCAAGGTCGGTTTCGGCCCGGTGGATGGTGTGCCAAACCGCAGCGGTCTGAGCCGCAAGCACATCTTCAATGGTCTGGAGGCCAGCCTGACCCGGCTCGGCACCGACTACCTCGACATTTATTACCTGCACCGCGAAGACCACAACACGCCGTTGGAAGTGACGATCTCGGCGATTGGCGACCTGATTCGCCAGGGCAAGATCCGTTATTGGGGCCTGTCCAACTATCGCGGCTGGCGGATTGCCGAGGTGATCCGCGTGGCGGACAAACTCGGCGTCGATCGCCCGGTGATCAGCCAGCCGCTGTACAACATCGTCAACCGTCAGGCCGAGACCGAGCAGATCACCGCCGCCCAGACTTACGGCCTCGGCGTCGTGCCTTACAGCCCGCTGGCCCGTGGCGTGCTCAGCGGCAAGTACGCACCGGACGTGACCCCGGACGCCAACAGCCGGGCCGGGCGCCAGGACAAACGGATTCTGGAGACTGAATGGCGCGTGGAATCGTTGCGCATTGCCCAGCAGATTCAGCAATACACCCGGGAGCGTGGGGTCGGGATTGTCGAGTTTGCGATTGCCTGGGTGCTGAACAACGGCGCGGTGACCTCGGCGATTGTCGGGCCGCGCACGGAAGAACAGTGGGATGCGTACACCAAGGCGCAGGCGGTGAAGATTACGGCGGAGGATGAGGCGTTTATCGATTCGCTGGTGACGCCGGGGCATGCGTCTACGCCGGGGTTTAATGATGTGAGCCATTTTGTGTCGGGCCGCAAACCGCGTTCGGCTTGAGACCGCTGCCCTCACCCTAGCCCTCTCCCGGAGGGAGAGGGAACCGATTGGGGGATATTGAAGCTAAGCTTTTGCCTGAAGCTCTCGTGGTGAATCCACAATCGACTCGGACTTTCACGTCGCTGAAACTCCTGAGACACCTCGGTCAGTCCCCTCTCCCTTCGGGAGAGGGTTAGGGTGAGGGGCTTTTGGATCTGTTGAAAATAATGACCATCTGGCCAATATTCACCACAAAAACCACGTATCCTGCGCGCCCCGTTTCACCATCCCCCCCCGCGAGGACAGTTTGTCTAAAGGCATTGCTCTATCGGTGACAGCATCGACGCTGTTTGCCGTCATGTATTACTACACCTCGCTGCTCACCCCTTTGAGCGGCGTGGAAATCTTCGGTTGGCGGATGCTGCTGACCGTGCCCTGCATGACCGTGTTCATGCTGGTTTCCGGCGAATGGCGGCGGGTGCTGGAGCTGCTGCGCGGGCTCCCTGCACTGCCGAAGTTGATCGGTGGTCTGATCCTCTCGTCAGCGTTGCTCGGCGTGCAGTTGTGGCTGTTCATGTGGGCGCCGCTCAACGGCTACAGCCTCGATGTGTCGCTGGGCTACTTCCTGCTACCGTTGTCCATGGTCCTGACCGGACGCATCGCTTATGGCGAAAACCTGTCATACCTGCAAAAAGTCGCGGTGTTTTTTGCCAGCCTCGGTGTGTTGAACGAGTTGTATCAGGTCGGCGGGTTTTCCTGGGCGACGCTGGTGGTGGTCGTCGGTTACCCGCTGTACTTCGTGCTGCGCAAATACCTCAAGACCGACAACCTCGGCGGTTTGTGGGTCGACATGACCCTGATGCTGCCGGTGGCGTACTGGTTTGTGCGCGGCGGCGAACAGGGTTTCGGCGTGTTCGATCAGTACCCGGCGCTGACATGGCTGATTCCGTTGCTCGGTCTGATCAGTGCATCGGCGCTGGTGGTGTACATCATTGCCAGTCGCCTTCTGCCGTTCAGTCTGTTCGGTTTGTTGAGTTACGTAGAGCCAGTGTTGTTGCTCGGCGTGGCGCTGCTGCTGGGTGAGAGCATCAAGCCCGGAGAATGGCTGACCTACATCCCGATCTGGCTCGCCGTGGTGGTGCTGGTGTTTGAAGGCTTCAAGCATCTGATGCGCCAACGGCGCCCGTAAGACGCGCAATAAAAAGCCCGGCCTGCATTTCTGCAGGCCGGGCTTTTTTACATCTGATGCGGATTACTCGGTAGCGAGAACGCCACGACGCACCTGGTCACGCTCGATCGATTCGAACAGTGCCTTGAAGTTGCCTTCGCCGAAACCATCGTCGCCCTTGCGCTGGATGAATTCGAAGAACACCGGGCCCATCAGGGTTTCCGAGAAGATCTGCAGCAGCAGACGCTTGTCTTCCTTATCCGATGCGCCATCGAGCAGGATGCCGCGCGATTGCAACTGATCGACCGGCTCGCCGTGGTTCGGCAGACGGCCCTCGAGCATTTCGTAGTAGGTGTCCGGCGGCGCGGTCATGAAGCGCATGCCGATCTTCTTCAGCTGATCCCAGGTCTTGACCAGATCGTCGGTGAGGAACGCCACGTGCTGGATGCCTTCGCCGTTGAACTGCATCAGGAACTCTTCGATCTGCCCGGCGCCCTTCGACGATTCTTCGTTGAGCGGGATGCGGATCATGCCGTCCGGCGCGGTCATCGCTTTCGAGGTCAGGCCGGTGTATTCGCCCTTGATGTCGAAGTAACGGATTTCGCGGAAGTTGAACAGTTTCTCGTAGAAGTTCGCCCAGTAGGCCATGCGACCGCGATACACGTTGTGGGTCAGGTGATCGATGATCTTCAGGCCGGCACCGACCGGGTTGCGATCAACGCCTTCCAGGAACACGAAGTCGATGTCATAGATCGAGCTGCCTTCGCCGAAACGGTCGATCAGGTACAGCGGCGCGCCGCCAATGCCTTTGATCGCCGGCAGGTTCAGCTCCATCGGGCCGGTTTCGATGTGGATTGGCTGGGCACCGAGTTCCAATGCGCGTTTGTAAGCCTTCTGCGAATCCTTGACCCGGAACGCCATGCCGCAAACGGATGGACCGTGCTCGGCCGCGAAGTACGAGGCCACGCTGTGGGGTTCGTTGTTGAGGATCAGGTTGATCGCGCCCTGGCGGTACAGGTGCACGTTCTTGGAACGGTGGGTCGCGACCTTGGTGAAGCCCATGATCTCGAAGATCGGCTCCAGGGTGCCAGGGGTCGGCGATGCGAACTCGATGAACTCGAAGCCCATCAGGCCCATTGGGTTTTCGTATAAATCTGCCATGGTTGGCGCCTCATCATTCTTAATCAATTAACCAAAGTTATTTGTCAGTAATGCTGAGACCGGTGGGTGGCGCACAGGAGATGCCACGCACACTGCGGGCGAGGAAGTCACCGTAGATCAGTTGAAACCCGAATATCTTCATTGTCGACCCAAGGCTCTTGCGGGCGAGGCTTCTGCTGCCAGAAGACGATTATTATTGTATGCGTAACCCGATTCTACACAGCGTAAATAGGGTTGTCTGCCCTCTCTATAAAATCCGCTTTTTTCCGGCTGGTGCAAGGGGTTTGTTGCACAGCCAGATGCCCGTCAGAATCAGCGCGCCGCCCAGGCACATGGCCACCGTCAGCTGTTCGCCCAGCAGGATTGCGCCGGCCAGCACGGCGGTCAGCGGGTTGAGCGCAATGAACACACCAGAGCGCGTGGCGCCGATTTTACGGATGCCATCGTAGTAACCGATGTAAGCCAGCGCCGAGCCGAGTACGCCCAGATAGGCCAGGCTCAGCCATTGGCGCGAGCCAAGTGCGGCCAGCGCCGCAACGTCGACTTCGCCACGGCTCAGGGCCAACGCCCACAACATCAAGGTGCCCAGCAGAATCGAAAAGGTCACGGTCTGCACCGGGCCGATGCTCTGGTTGAGGCTGCGCGAGAACAGCGAATAGACGCCCCAGCTCAGCACACAGCCGAGGATCAGCAGGTCGCCAATCCACGCGTCCGGCGTTTCGCTCAACAACTGCGGGTTGCGACTGACGATCACCACACCTGCCCCACCGATGCAGATTGCGATGCCGATGACCCTCAGCCGGCTCAGCCGCTCCTTGAACAGCAGCCACGATGCCAGACCGATCACCGCCGGATTCAGCGCCACGATCAACGAGGCCCGGGAAGCGTTGATGTATTGCAACCCGTAAAAGAAGCACAGGTTGTAGAAGAAGATCCCGAAGAACCCCAGCAGCGCCAGTTGCAGCCATTGCCGGGGCGTGGGCCGCGCCAGCGCAATCCGGGCCAGTCGCAGAAACCCGAGCAACGCCACACTGGCCAGCAGAAATCGCAAGCTGGCGGCGAAGACCGGACTCAGGCTGCCGGCCAGAAACCGCCCGGCCACCCACGTTCCGCCCCAGATCATGGTGACCAGGGCCAGGTTCAAATAGACGGGCATGTCCGAGGCGGCCGGACGGACAGGTTCATGACAACTCATAACGCTCCCAACGATGAGACTGAGGGATGACGTATCATTCGATTGATTCCTCATCATCGTAAAATGAGTCTTTACTCATGACCCTGACCCAACTCGAAATTTTCTCGCTGGTGGCCGAACTGCGAGGTTTTACTCTCGCCGCCCATCGCCTCGGGATTTCCCAGTCAGCGGTGTCCCACGCCTTGAAGTCGCTGGAACAGGAACTGGGCGTCGAACTGCTGCGCCGGCACCAATCGCAAGTGGAACTGAGCGACATCGGCGAGCAATTGCTGCTGCGGGCCCGGGCGATGCTTGGGCTGGCCAATACCCTGCGCCAAGAGGCGGCGGATGCGCGCGGCATGAAGCGCGGCACATTGCGCATCGGTTCGTTCGGGCCGACATCGTCGATCAAGTTGTTGCCCAGGATTCTGCAGCAGTATCGCGAGGCGCATCCGGGGATCGAAGTGCACATCGATGAAGGCCCGGATCGGCAGGTCATCCAGTGGCTGGAGGAGCGACGGATCGACATCGGCTTTGTGGTGCTGCCCGAGGAACGCTTCGACACGTTTGCCTTGATCGAAGATCAGATGGTCGCCCTGCTCCCGCTCGGTCACCCGTTGGCGGCGCACGAATCAGTGACGCTGAAAGACTTATGCAACGATCCGTTCGTGCTGACCGAGGCCGGTTCGTCGGAGCTGGTATCGCGCCTGTTCAACACGGCGCGGTTGAACCCGAACATCCGCTATCGCTGCTCGCAGCTGCTCAGCACGCTCGACACCGTGGGCCGGGGCGATGCAATGACTGTGGTGGCGGAAGGCTCGTTGCCCTTCGATTCCGACCCGCGCTATGTAAAACGGACATTGTCACCGCCCGTCAAACGGCAGGTCGGACTGGCGGTACTGGATCAGCGCCAGGCATCGCCCGCCACGCTGGCATTCATTCAACTGGCAACACGGCTGGATTACCGTTGAGCAGCGCAGGCGTCATTGGCCATCTATCATGGGCTCAGACCCTGGGCTTTGCGCGCACGCTTCGCCTGCCATCTAGAGCCCCACTCCATTGCGACAGGATGCGCCCATGCCACTGACTGTCAGGCCCCGCCGCAAGCGCAGCACCCGGATAATAATGACTTTGCTGTGCGGCTTGCTGCCGATCGTACTCGGCAGTGTGATTCTCTATATGCAGGCCGGACGCGCCCTTCAGCAGAGTTCGCAACACACCGCCGAAGAAGCCCTGCGTCAGTTCGAACTGATGCTCGACAACACTGCCCAGGCCGCCCGCGAACTGTTGCCTTTGGCCGGCCAGACCTGCGAGACCGTCAAACTGGCCTTGCGCGAACAAGTCACCCGCCGCCCGTTCGTGCGCTCGACCAATCTGGTGTGGGACGACAATCTCTATTGCAGCTCCTTGTTCGGCGATTTCAAGGAAGCCGTCAATCCAGGCGACTACGCCCAAGGCAAGTTGTGGCTCATGAACGGCAACCCGGTGACGCCTGACACCGCGCTGCTGGTGTACCGCCTCAGCGAAGGCCGTGGTGGCGCACTGACCACGCTGGACGGCTATCACCTGAGCAACATCCTGCGCCTGATCGGCCGGCACACATTGTTGTTGCTGCAAGTCGGCAACAACTGGCTCTGCGCCGACGGCAAAGTGCATCAAGGCGCCTTGCCCGCGTTGCCGGTGGCGCAAAGTACCTTGCACTCGTCGCACTATGCGTTCTCGGTGACAGCCGCTTTTCCAGAAGGCGAAACCTGGCGCTACATGAAAGATGAATACCCGCCGCTGTTCAGCCTGCTGATGTTCTTCGGTGCAGTATCGGGAGCAATCGGTTACATCGTGCAAAAACGATCCACGTCGCCCAGCCATGAAATGCTTCGGGCGCTGGAGGCGGGAGAGTTCATTCCCTACTTTCAACCGGTGGTGCACGGCGACAGTAAACAGTGGTCGGGCACGGAAGTGCTGATGCGCTGGAACCATCCCAAGGAGGGGCTGGTGCGTCCGGACCTGTTCATCCCGTTTGCCGAACACTCCGGACTGATCGTGCCGATGACTCGGGCCTTGATGCAGCAGACGGCTGTCGTGCTGGGGCCGCTGTCATCGACCTTTACCGCGCCGTTCCACATTGGCATCAACATCACCGCCAGCCATTGCAACGATCTGGAGCTGGTTGAGGATTGCCGTGAATTTTTGTCAGCTTTTCAGCCGGGCAGCATCAGCCTGGTTCTGGAACTCACCGAACGTGAGCTGATCGAGCCGTCCGACATTACCCATCAACTGTTCGCGCAGCTGCGTGCAATGGGCGTGAAGATCGCGATTGACGACTTTGGCACCGGCCATTCAAGCCTCGGTTACTTGAGGACGTTCAATGTCGACTTCCTCAAGATCGATCAGACATTTGTCGCCATGATCGATAAAGATGCGCTGTCACGGCATATTCTGGACAGCATCATCGAGCTCTCGACCAAGCTGGATCTGGGCATCGTGGCCGAAGGTGTGGAGACGCAAGCCCAGTGTGATTATCTGGCCGCCCACCATGTCAACTTTCTGCAGGGCTACCTTTTCGGCAAACCGATGCCGGCTGCGGACTTCATCGAAGCATTAACTCATCATTAACTTCTCTGGATAAATCCGGACTCGCCGACAGCCCGCACCAAATTGATACAAAACAGCGTTGTTGTTACATGAAGAAAAAGTCAGGATTTACTCTTGCCGCATTAACTACTACAATTTTTCTTACCTGTTGCAAGATGGGCAGGTGAGCCATTATCACCGAGTCGCTTCAAGGCTCTTGGCTTATAGCTTTGTTTGCGGTTGGTATCAGCCAAACACACTATTGGAGTAAAGATATTGTCCAGACTCGCTGAATTTCGTGCAGCTGAAAAGGCCCTTCAGGAACAGCTCAAGCAGCTGGAATCGCTGAAGAATGATGCCGGGCTCAAGAAAGAAATCGAATTCGAAGAAAAGCTCCAGGGGCTGATGAAAACCTACGGCAAAGGCCTGAAAGACATCATCGCCATTCTCGATCCGAACCCGGCGAAATCCGGTCTGCAATCGACCGCCGCACCTAAAACCCGCCGCGCTCGCGTGGTCAAGGTCTATCAGAACCCGCACACCGGCGAGCTGATCGAGACCAAAGGTGGCAATCACCGCGGCCTGAAGGCCTGGAAAGAACAATACGGTGCAGCCACCGTTGATTCCTGGTTGCGCGGTTAATCCCTCGCAAACATGAAAGCCCTGCATATGCAGGGCTTTTTTTCGGACAATATTTAACAAATGCAACGATTTTTCTGGCGGGCAAGTTGAGTTTCAAATCGCTCTCGCGCTGAAACTATGCTTCCGAATGTTGCCCCGTTAGCCGGAATTGACTTTATGTTTAATCATTTCCGGTATCTAACACCAGACTGCCCCCGAACAGACGACTAGAATTTCAAGCTGTTTCGCGCAGCCACTATGTCGTCGCCGCTGGCCTTATAAACCTCCGCCTGCCCTGCATACGAAAGTACATAGGCCTTATCCGCCTCGACCGCTGCAACCAATGTTTGCGACAACACATGACGGCCGTTTTCAGTCACCGTACAAGTGGTCTCAAGCGCTGTCAGCGAGCCCAGCGTACTCGCGTGAACCTTGTTGCAGACACTCTGATAACCGCTCTGGAAAAAGTCTTTCTGCACCGACTTGCGCATCTCAAGCAACACGCCTTGCAAGTTGACCTGATGACCACTTTCCACACGGGTCATCGTCAACTCCATCACCATCACCTGATTGCCATCGGCGTCAGTTTTCACTGCGCGCTGACGCGAGACTTCAGGCGAGGTTTCGGGCAGCGCCTCGACCTCCCAGCCGGCAGGCCAGGTGATGCTCGGCGCCTCGGCAAAAGCCGGTAGCGCCAGAAGAGAAAAACCCAGGAAAACGAACAGCGATTTGAACGGTCGGATCATTACCAGAGGCACTCGCGGATTGAGCCGTAAAGTCTGAGGCTCGCCCGCTTGCAGGGCAAGCCCGCGCTTTCGGTTTGGCGATGCCGCAAGGCATGCGTATCATTGCGCCCATTCACTCGCCCCAATTTGTTACGGAGGGCCCATGAGCCTGCAAGAACTGAACACCTTCCCTGGCGTCACCGCCACCCCGGACAGCGCAACCCGCAACTTCGTGTTCAACCACACCATGCTGCGCGTCAAAGACATCACCAAGTCGCTGGATTTCTACACCCGCGTACTGGGTTTCTCGCTGGTAGAGAAGCGTGATTTCCCGGAAGCGGAATTCAGCCTGTACTTCCTCGCCTTGGTGGACAAATCGCAGATCCCGGCCGACGCCGCTGCTCGCACCGAGTGGATGAAGTCGATTCCCGGCATTCTGGAACTGACCCACAACCATGGCACCGAGAACGACGCAGACTTCGCCTACCACAACGGCAACACCGACCCGCGCGGTTTCGGCCACATCTGCATTTCGGTACCGGACATCGTCGCTGCCTGCGCGCGCTTTGAAGAGCTGGGCTGCGACTTCCAGAAGCGTCTGACCGATGGCCGCATGAAGAGCCTGGCGTTCATCAAGGATCCGGATGGCTACTGGGTCGAGATCATCCAGCCGGCGCCGCTGTAAAGCTGAACGCAGGTAGAAAGCATCACGCAAAGAAAAACCCCCATCATCACTGATGGGGGTTTTCTTTTTCAGACCCTGGATCTACGCCGGAGCCGACGTGCGGATCAGGTGATCGAAAGCACTGAGGGAAGCCTTGGCACCCTCGCCCACCGCGATCACGATCTGCTTGTACGGCACGGTGGTCACGTCACCGGCGGCGAAGATGCCGGGGATCGAGGTTTCGCCGCGGTTGTCGACGATGATCTCGCCGCGCGGCGACAGCTCGATGGTGCCTTTGAGCCAGTCGGTGTTGGGCAGCAGACCGATCTGCACGAAAATCCCTTCCAGTTCGACAGTGCGCAGCTCGTCAGTATTGCGATCCTTGTAGCGCAGGCCGTTGACCTTCTGCCCGTCGCCAGTGACTTCAGTGGTCAGCGCACTGGTGATCACGGTGACGTTCGGCAGGCTGTGCAGCTTGCGTTGCAATACGGCGTCGGCGCGCAACTGAACGTCGAACTCCAGCAGAGTCACGTGGGAGACGATACCGGCCAGGTCAATGGCCGCTTCGACGCCGGAGTTACCGCCGCCAATCACCGCCACACGCTTGCCTTTGAACAACGGGCCGTCGCAGTGCGGGCAGTACGCCACGCCTTTGTTACGGTATTCCTGTTCGCCCGGCACGTTCATTTCACGCCACCGCGCACCGGTGGCCAGAATCACGCTCTTGGCCTTGAGGGTCGCGCCGCTGGCGAAGCGAACTTCATGCAGCTCGCCATTCTTGCCCGGGATCAGCTTGTCGGCGCGTTGCAGGTTCATGATGTCGACGTCGTACTGCTTGACGTGCTCTTCCAGCGCGGTCGCCAGTTTCGGGCCTTCGGTTTCCTGCACGGAAATGAAGTTCTCGATGGCCATGGTGTCCAGCACCTGACCGCCGAAGCGCTCGGCCGCCACACCGGTGCGAATGCCTTTACGTGCGGCATAAATCGCCGCCGAAGCACCGGCCGGGCCACCGCCAACCACCAGCACATCGAAGGCTTGCTTGGCGCTGATTTTCTCCGCCTGACGCTCGATGGCGCCAGTGTCGAGTTTGGCGAGGATTTCTTCCAGGCCCATACGGCCCTGGCCGAAGTTTTCGCCGTTCAGGTAAATGCTCGGCACAGCCATGATCTTGCGATCGTTGACTTCGTCCTGGAACAGCGCGCCGTCGATGGCGACGTGGCGGATATTCGGGTTCAGCACGGCCATCAGGTTCAATGCCTGAACAACGTCCGGGCAGTTCTGGCAGGACAGCGAGAAGTACGTCTCGAAGTTGAACTCGCCCTTGAGCGAGCGGATCTGTTCGATCACTTCGACACTGGCCTTCGAAGGGTGGCCGCCGACTTGCAGCAGGGCCAGCACCAGCGAAGTGAATTCATGGCCCATCGGGATGCCGGCGAAACGCAGGCTGATATCGGCCCCGGGGCGGTTGATCGAGAACGACGGTTTGCGTGCATCGTCGCCGCTGTCGATCAAGGTAATCTGATGCGAAAGACTGGCAACGTCTTTCAGCAGGTCGAGCATTTCACGGGATTTCGCACCGTCGTCGAGTGAAGCAACGATCTCGATCGGCTGGGTGACCCGTTCCAGGTACGATTTCAACTGGGCTTTAAGATTGGCGTCCAACATACGGGCGATCTCCTGACTTTATTTGAGGCGAAAAAAAGCCCGAGCGAATCTCGCCCGGGCTTTTCTATTGGGCGGTGCAGCTTACTTGAGTAGGTGCGGAGTCCCGCCCTGTATTGCGTGTGCCACAGACTTAGATCTTGCCGACCAGGTCCAGGGACGGAGCCAGCGTGGCCTCGCCTTCTTTCCATTTGGCTGGGCAAACTTCGCCTGGGTGAGCAGCGACGTACTGAGCAGCCTTGATTTTGCGCAGCAGCTCGGAAGCGTCACGGCCAACACCGCCATCGTTCAGTTCAACGATTTTGATCTGGCCTTCAGGGTTGATCACGAAGGTGCCACGGTCAGCCAGGCCAGCTTCTTCGATCAGCACGTCGAAGTTGCGGGAGATGACCTGAGTCGGGTCGCCAATCATGGTGTACTGGATTTTGCCGATGGCTGGCGAAGTGTTGTGCCAGGCAGCGTGGGCAAAGTGGGTGTCGGTCGAAACGCTGTAGATCTCTACGCCCAGTTTCTGGAAGGCGGCGTAGTTGTCAGCCAGGTCTTCGAGTTCGGTTGGGCAAACGAAAGTGAAGTCGGCCGGGTAGAAAAACACTACGGACCATTTGCCTTTCAGGTCAGCGTCCGAGACTTGTACGAAGTCGCCGTTTTTGAACGCGGTAGCTTTGAACGGTTTTACTTGGCTGTTGATGATAGGCATTGATGACTCTCCGTCAGGGTTGTGAATTCGATGGGTGAATCCTACTCAGTCACTCGACGGATGGCTCATTGGCAAACCTGATGCTGCTGATTTGTTTTCGCTATTAGCTGAAGGTATTAATAGAAGAAAACGATATCTACGGCGACAGCGGTTTATCCGTAATCCGGGCCATCCCGTGAAAGGGGCTCGCTTCAACATAGCGCATGGCGGACTTCATATCCTTCCAGCCCACGTAACTCATCAATGATTTAAGATCCCAGCCGCTTTGATGGGCCCATGTTGCGAAGCCACGACGCAGGGAGTGGCTGGTGTAGCGCTCGGCGGAGATCCCGGCCCGCTCCAGGGCCTGACGCAGCAACGGAATCACGCTGTTGGCGTGCAACCCCTCTTCGCTCAGATTGCCCCAGCGGTCGACGGCGCGAAACACCGGGCCCCGTACCAGAGCCGCTTCGGTGACCCACTCGATATAAGCCTGCACCGGGCACAACCTCAGCAGCGCCGGGGCTTGATAGGTCTGCCCGAGGTTTTCCCGATCGCCTTTGCTGCGCGGCAGGTACAAGGTGATGCCGTTGCCGGCGTGCGCCTGCACATGCTCGATCTGCACCCGACACAGCTCATCGCTGCGGAAGCCGCGCCAGAAGCCCAGCAGGATCAACGCCCGATCACGGCAAGCTCGGAGCAGCAGCGGCCGGTCCTGTTGTTCCCGGGCGTCTTTCATTTCCTGCTCAAGCCAGGCGACGGTCTGCTCAAGATCGCGCAGTTGGAGTGGCTCGGCCTGTTTTTCCTGCGCGGGATGCAGGGCGCGAATGCCCTTGAACACCTTGCGCACCACCGGCGACTTGGTGGGATCGGCGAAGCCCTGGCTGTTGTGCCACTGCGCCAGTGCCGACAGACGCAACTTCAGCGTGTTGACCGACAGCACGCCCGCATGCGCCACCAGATACCGCGCGACGCTGTCCGCTGTGGCCGGCAGGAACCCTCCCCACGCGGATTCGAAGTGTTCGATGGCCGCGCGATAACTGCGGCGGGTGTTGTCGCGGGTGGCGGCTTGCAGATAGCGATCGATATCGCTCATGGGCTGATTTTCTCGTGGCGTACTGAGGGTTCGTGCAGAAACGGATTTTATGGGTTTCACATGGGGTAATACCAGTATATCCCGCCCGTTTATCGGTGCTTATTTCACTTTATTTTCAACATGGTACACTGCGTACTTTAGTGGCATGTACCACAGTACGAAATGGTAGGAGCAGATATGGCCCGTGGCGGCGTTAACAAAGCAGTAGTCCAGATCGCGCGCGCAGCGATCCTCGCCCGTGGCGAACACCCCAGTATCGATGCAGTACGCATCGAGCTGGGCAATACGGGCTCAAAAACCACGATTCATCGCTATCTAAAAGAGCTGGATGACGGCAGCGAGCCAGCGGATCCGTCGGCAGAACCCATCGATGACGAACTGCTGGCTCTCGTCACGCGCCTTGCACAACGCCTGAAAGAACAGGCGCAAGAGCCGATTGATCAGGCACGCGAGCAGTACGAGCAACAGCGTCAGGCACTGGAGGACGAACTGAATCAGCTTCGTCAGGATCATGCGCAACTGGAGAAGAAACACGACATTCAAACTGCCGCGCTGGCCAAGGAATCCGAAGCACTGAGTGATACACGCTCAATGCTGCAGACCGAGCAGACGCGCAACGCCGGGTTGAATCAGGCACTGGCGGATTTTGAATTGCGCCTGCAGGACAAGGACGAGCAGATCCGCTCGCTGGAAGAGAAGCACCTGCACGCCCGCGATGCACTTGAGCACTATCGCAACGCCATCAAGGAGCAGCGCGAGCAGGAGCAAAGCCGTCATGAAAGCCAGGTGCAACAATTGCAGATGGAGTTGCGTCAGGCGCAGCAAAGCGCCCTGGTGCGCCAGGACGAAATCACCCAGCTGCACCGCGACAACGAACGCCTGCTGACCGAGAATCGCGGCACCGTGCGCGAACTGAGCCTGATGCAGGATCAGCTCAAGCACAGTAATCAACGACAGGATCAACTGCTGGAGCAAGCGTCGCGCGCCGACAGCGAACGCACCCTCCTCCAGGAACGCCTGCGCGTGGCCCTGCTGGAAAGTCAGACGCTTAAACAGAACGTCGACGAGCAGTCGCAGCTCAATCAGTCATTGGAGAAGGAATTGACTAAGGTTCAAGCCAGCTTGCGCCTGGCCACTGCCGTTGTGGCAGCGCCAGACGCAGCAGAACCGGAAAAGACTTAAGCGCCGACCGGCGTACGCATGGTGACAAACTCTTCGGCCGCCGTCGGGTGCACCCCGATGGTGTCGTCGAAGTCACGCTTGGTGGCGCCAGCCTTCAGCGCGATCGCCAGACCCTGCACGATCTCGCCGGCATCCGGCCCGACCATGTGACAGCCCAGCACCTTGTCAGATTTGCCATCGACCACCAGCTTCATCAGCGTGCGCTCCTGGCAATCCGTCAGAGTCAGCTTCATTGGACGGAAGCGGCTTTCGTAAATCACGACGTCGTGACCCGCTTCCCGCGCCTCTTCTTCGGTCAGGCCGACGGTGCCGATATTCGGCAGACTGAACACCGCCGTCGGGATCATCTTGTAATCCACCGGACGATATTGCTCAGGCTTGAACAGACGTCGCGCCACCGCCATGCCCTCAGCCAGCGCCACTGGCGTCAGCTGAACGCGACCGATGACATCGCCCAGCGCCAGGATTGATGGCTCGGTGGTCTGGTATTGCTCATCGACCTTGATGAAGCCTTTGTCGTCGAGCTGCACATCAATGTTCTCCAGCCCCAGGTTGTCCAGCATCGGACGTCGGCCGGTGGCGTAGAACACACAATCCGCCTCCAGTACGCGACCATCCTTGAGGGTCGCTTTCAGGCTGCCATCCGACTGCTTGTCGATACGGGCAATGTCGGCATTGAATTGCAGATCCATCCCGCGTTTGGTCAGCTCTTCTTTCAAATGGTTACGCACTGAACCATCGAAACCACGGAGGAACAGATCCCCGCGATACAACAACGTCGTGTTGGCGCCCAGGCCATGGAAAATCCCGGCAAATTCGACGGCGATGTAACCGCCGCCGACGACCAGCACGCGCTTGGGCAATTCTTTGAGGAAGAACGCCTGGTTCGAGCTGATCGCATGCTCATGCCCCGGAATCTCGGGGATCTGCGGCCAGCCACCGGTGGCAATCAGAATATTCTTCGCGGTGTATCGCTCACCGTTGACCTCGACTTCGTGCGGACCAACGATTTTCGCGTGAGCCTCATGCAAGGTCACACCGCTGTTGACCAGCAGATTGCGATAAATGCCGTTCAGACGATTGATCTCGCGATCCTTGTTGGCAATCAGCGTGGCCCAATCGAAATCCGCCTCGCCCAGGCTCCAGCCAAAACCCGAGGACTGTTCGAAGTCTTCGGCAAAATGGGCGCCGTACACCAACAGTTTTTTCGGTACGCAACCGACGTTGACGCAGGTTCCGCCAAGATAACGGCTCTCGGCCACCGCCACTTTCGCACCGAACCCGGCAGCAAAACGCGCAGCCCGCACACCACCGGAACCGGCACCAATCACATAAAGGTCAAAATCGTAGGCCATTTCTATCTCCTCGGCAGGCAATCAGCATACCCGCCGTCGTCCGTTGGGCAAGCACTCCTGCCGATATAGGGGCAGAAAATGAAAAAGCCACCCGAAGGTGGCTTTTTCGTACAGGCAGATCAGGCTTTATCAGTAAGCCTTGCCAGTCTTGTAGAAGTTCTCGAAGCAGAAGTTGGTTGCTTCGATGTAGCCTTCAGCACCACCGCAGTCGAAACGCTTGCCCTTGAACTTGTAGGCCATCACGCAGCCGTTCTGGGCTTGCTTCATCAGGGCGTCGGTGATCTGGATTTCACCGCCCTTGCCTGGCTCGGTCTGCTCGATCAGGTCGAAGATGTCCGGGGTCAGGATGTAACGGCCGATGATCGCCAGGTTCGACGGTGCGTCTTCCGGCTTTGGCTTCTCGACCATGCTGTGTACGCGGTAGATGTCGTCGCGGATCATTTCGCCAGCGATCACGCCGTACTTGCTGGTTTCCTGCGGATCGACTTCCTGGATGGCAATGATCGAGCAGCGGAACTGCTTGTACAGCTTGACCATCTGGGTCAGCACGCCGTCGCCTTCAAGGTTGACGCACAGATCGTCCGCCAGCACCACGGCGAACGGCTCGTCACCGATCAGCGGACGGCCGGTCAGGATCGCGTGGCCCAGGCCTTTCATTTCGGTCTGACGGGTGTAGGAGAACGAGCACTCGTCCAGCAGCTTGCGGATACCGACCAGGTATTTTTCCTTGTCGGTGCCTTTGATCTGGTTTTCCAGCTCATAGCTGATGTCGAAGTGGTCTTCCAGGGCGCGCTTGCCACGGCCGGTCACGATGGAGATTTCGTTCAGGCCAGCATCCAGAGCTTCTTCGACGCCGTACTGGATCAGTGGCTTGTTTACCACCGGCAGCATTTCTTTGGGCATGGCCTTAGTCGCTGGGAGGAAGCGAGTACCGTAACCGGCTGCTGGGAACAAGCATTTCTTGATCATATAAGTCCTTGAAAGGGCTGTGTGTACGAGTTTCGGCGCAGTCTAATCAGGCGGCGTGCACCTTACAATGCCCCGCACTGGCTAACCGATGTCAACATAGAGAAATAATCTGGCGGATAGTTCAATCCGCACACAGAGGCTGCGCAATCAGCGTAGCCCAAAGATCTCGGAACAGCTCATCGACCTGCGCCCGTTCGCCGATTTACCGTTATCATGGGACCTTTGAACCAGCCAACGAGGCCGTTAGATGTCCGCAGCAAAAATCATCAATGGGTACACCGTCGCCAAGGCGAAAGATGGTCAGTGGCATATCACTGCCGCCAACGGCGAAGATGTATCCGGCCCGTTGCCCACTGAAGCAATGGCGATTGAAGTGGCCGCGGTGCTTGATTACACGCCTGCCGCACCGAAGCGTCGCGGCAAGAATCAAGACTGATCGGCGACTGCAAATCCCGGCCCTGCCTTCGCGCAGGGCTTTTTTTGGGTTGCGCACAAAGAAGTGGCCAATCGCTATAACCTTTTCATGCCAGCGCTGTCATAGCGTCTAGCCCCTCCTCCTTGAAGACGACATTGCCATGATCAACCGCCCCATCATCAGCTTCCTGCCCCTTATTGCGCTCGCGGCCCTGGCCGGCTGCGCCACCTCGCAGACCACCTACCTGAACAACGGCGAACAAGGGCTTAGCATCGACTGCTCCGGCGAAGCCAATTCCTGGGCCAGCTGTTATGAAAAGGCCGACGCGTCCTGTGCCGGAACCGGTTATCGGATCGTCGGGACTGACGGCACACCGGCGCCCAAGGAAGACGACAAGACGCTGGGCGTTGACGTCGGCAACTACAAAAACCGCAGCGTAGTGGTGGTGTGTAAATAGCCTTACATGTGAATTTCGGCGAACTTGATCCCCAGCCCGCGCACGACCTCGATCAGGTCGTCGAGTCGGTTGAAGGACTCGACTTCGTCGTTATCGTCGACCAGGAAGTAGCTGCGACCGGCGCATTTCTTGAAAAACACGATCCACTCCCCTGGATTCGCCGGGTTCTGGATTAAATGGGTCGCCGCAATGAGCCCTTCCTTGTGTCGCTCCCGCACCTGCTCTCTCTTCATTCACCACTCCAGAAATGACAATGCCGCCACAGCAACGCTGTGACGGCATCAATGCTGACTGTTGACAGTCTATCAGCCGGAAATACAGGCCGTGGCCGCCTTGCGCACATCCCATGGACGCAGCGGTACATTGGACATCCGCTCGTGCAGCTTGATGCTGCTGCCACCCGAACGATCCTCGATGTCGAATACCGCTGCCGGCCCCGATCCCAGCTTGCCCGGAACGATGACCCGAACGTCGTCCTTGTGCCGCTCTACCTGCAAGGCGCCTCGGCTGTCGGACAGCTTTTCGGTCAGGCACTGAGCATACTCATGGGGTTTCTTGCCGGAAATAACGACCATGGTGGGTAGCGTTTCATTGATTTCCGAAACGCTTGCGCAACCGCCCATTGCCAATGCCAACGGCAGAATCACCACACCCCACTTCATACAAAACCTCCGATAAAGACCCTCCGACAGCACGAATGCCGTTTTTCTCCGAGGCCTGCTGCATTTAACCCACATGGAAACGTGAATATCTGTTTTAAATTGTCAAAGCGGTGCCCGACGGCCGGATAATAACCTGTCCG
This sequence comes from Pseudomonas sp. lyk4-R2A-10, assembly GCF_030209075.1. Classification (NCBI taxonomy): domain Bacteria; kingdom Pseudomonadati; phylum Pseudomonadota; class Gammaproteobacteria; order Pseudomonadales; family Pseudomonadaceae; genus Pseudomonas; species Pseudomonas sp. lyk4-R2A-10. Next base: position 806,864 of record NZ_JARVSR010000010.1, read on the forward strand.
GGCTGATAAACTGCGCCAATCGACAATGCTATCGTTTTGATTTTGTAGAAAAAGCCCTTCTGGAGGCGCCCATGAAATTCATTCACCAGCGCGAGCACCTCAACGAAGACGACATCGTCGTCATTCAATGCTCGCAAACCTGCAACATCCGCTTGATGAACGACGCCAACTTCCGCAGCTTCAAGAATGGCGGCCGACACACCTATCACGGCGGTGCTTTCGACACGTTCCCGGCCCGTATCACCGCGCCGAGCACCGGTTTCTGGAACATTACCATCGACACCGTCAACCGCCGCGCGATCAGCGTGACCCGCAAGCCGACCCTGACGCATTCGATCAAGATCATTCGCCGCTCGAGCTCCAAACTCAGCTGAGCGGTTCCGCCAACGCAGACAGGTAAGCATCAACGTGGCCCAAACGACCAAATACGTGATCAAGTACAAACTCAACGGTGAACGCCGCTTCGAGTTCGCCCAACTGGAAAACGGCACGCCGGAAGAAGCCAAGGCAGCACTGGATGCCCTGCACGGCCAGAGCGACGATGTGATCAGCGACATCAGCGTCAGCAAGGCCCTGTAAAACTCGGGTGACAATTCAACCGCAAGCGGCGGAGTGTTGCAGCCGGGTGGACGGCTCAGACTGATACCTGAATGTGAGCCAAGGAATCAGCATGTCACCCTCACCCGCCTCCCCGCTCGATGCGCTCGACTGGATCGGCCTGGAGCAGCAACTGGATCAGGACGGCTGTGCCGTCATTCGCACGCTGCTGCGCCCGGACACCTGTGATCGATTGAGTGCGCTTTACCCGCAAAGTGAACCGTTTCGATCCCAAGTCATCATGGCCCGCCACGGTTTCGGGCGCGGAGAATACAAATACCTGCGCTATCCGCTTCCCCCCGTGGTGGAACGCCTGCGCAGCGCGCTTTACCCGCGACTCGTGCCTCTGGCCAACCGCTGGCATGAACGAATGGGCCTGCCAGCGCGCTTTCCAGAGCAACACAGCGAATTTCTCGCGCGCTGTCACGCCGCCGGTCAACTGCGACCTACCCCGCTCTTGCTGCAATACGGCCCGCAGGACTACAACTGCCTGCATCAGGACCTGTACGGTGAACATGTCTTTCCACTGCAAGTGGCGATTCTTCTGTCAGAACCTGGCGAAGACTTCACCGGCGGTGAGTTCGTTTTGACTGAACAGCGTCCGAGAATGCAGTCGCGCCCGCTGGTAATGGACCTGAGAAAAGGCGACGCGCTGATCTTTGCCGTCAACCAGCGCCCTGTCAAAGGCGTGCGCGGCGACTATCGGGTGACCATGCGCCACGGCGTCAGCCGACTGCACAGCGGAAAACGGCATACTCTGGGCATCATCTTCCACGACGCGACCTGACGATCATGCAAACCACCTTCGATCTGTTCGCCGACACAGAATCCGAGCAGCCCCGGCGCGCCGAACAGATCGGCGAGCAATCCTGGGTGCTGCGCGGCTTTGCCCTGCCGCAAATCGAGCAGCTATTGCCGGCCCTGGAATCGATCATCGCCCGCGCTCCGTTGCGCCACATGATGACACCCGGAGGCTTCAGCATGTCGGTGGCCACCAGCAGTTGCGGCGCATTGGGCTGGATCACCGATCGAAGCGGCTACCGCTATTCCTCCGAGGATCCCGTAAGCCATCGCCCCTGGCCGGCCATGCCCGAGGTGTTTCGCGAGCTGGCCCAGGCAGCAGCGAAACGCGCCGGATTTGCCGACTTCATGCCGGACTCCTGCCTGATCAATCGCTATGTCCCAGGCGCGAAGATGTCGTTGCATCAGGACAAAGACGAAAACGCCTACGAAGCCCCGATCGTTTCGCTGTCATTGGGCCTGCCGGCAACGTTCCTGTTCGGCGGTTTCGCGCGCGGCGACAGGAGCCAGAAAATATCGCTGCTGCACGGCGACATGGTGATCTGGGGTGGCGTTGACCGGCTGCGCTATCACGGCATCCTGCCGATCAAGCCTGGCCGGCACCCGCGCCTTGGCGAACAGCGTTTCAACCTGACGTTTCGCACCGCTGGATAATCCTGCAAAGTTTGACCGCAAGGGTCGGAGTGTTCCGGCCGGTGGCACTGGTTAACCTGACATTCAACAGGTCAACGGACTCTCCATCATGAAAACGCTTTCAACCTCGCTGAGCACTGAAGACGATCCACGCTGGGCGGCTGTCGTGGCACGCGACCCTCGGGCGGACGGCCAGTTTGTCTATGCCGTGAAAACCACCGGCATCTATTGCCGCCCCAGCAGTCTGGCGCGCTTGCCGAAACCGCAGAACGTCGAGTTCTTCGATACCGCCGAGGACGCCGAAGCCGCGGGCTATCGCCCCAGCAAACGGGCGAGCAAGGATCAGACCGAAGTCGCAGCGCAGCACGCCGCTACCGTTGCGGCAGCCTGTCGCCAGATCGAAGCGTCGGACAGCCTGCCGGCGCTCAACGATCTCGCCGAGACCGCCGGCCTGAGCGCCTTCCATTTTCACCGGGTCTTCAAAGCCGCAACGGGCCTGACGCCCAAAGGCTATGCCGCCGCGCATCGCTCGCGTCGGGTTCGCCAGCGTCTGGCGGACGGTAGCTCAGTGACGGAGGCGCTGTATGACGCCGGTTTCAATTCCAACAGCCGGTTCTACGAGGCGGCCGATCAGGTGCTGGGCATGAAACCCGGCGACTTCCGATCCGCCGGGCAGAACAACGACATCCGCTTCGCCGTCGGCCAGTGCTCGCTCGGCGCCATTCTGGTGGCGCAGAGCGAGCGCGGGATCTGCGCGATTCTGCTGGGGGACGATCCGCACCAATTGGTGTGCGACCTGCAGGACCAGTTTCGCCGGGCCAACCTGATCGGCGCCGACACCGAGTTCGAACAACTGATCGCGCGCGTCGTCGGCTTCATCGAAGCGCCTGCCATCGGCCTGGATTTGCCGCTGGATGTGCGCGGCACGGCGTTTCAGGAACGGGTGTGGCAGGCACTGCGCGAAATACCGGTCGGCAGCACCGCCAGCTATGCGGACATCGCCTTGCGTATCGGCTCACCAAAAGCCGTACGCGCAGTGGCCCAGGCTTGCGGCGCCAACAGCCTGGCGGTAGCGATCCCCTGTCATCGCGTTGTGCGCAGTGACGGCAATCTGTCGGGCTACCGCTGGGGCGTGGAGCGCAAGCGCGAATTGCTCGAGCGTGAAGGCAAACCACGGCAGTAATCAGCGATTCACATCAACTACAACTCGCCCCCGGAGTTGCCCCGCCAGCAACTTCGGGGCCGCTTCGAGGGCTTCGCCGAGGCCGATTTCATGGCTGATCAGCGGCAACAGCGCGAAATCCAGATCCTTTGTCAGACGATCCCAAGCCTCGATGCGGCGGGCCTTGGGCTGGGTCACGCTGTTGATTCCGGCCAGCGTCACGCCACGCAGAATGAACGGCGCCACAGACGCCGGGAAATCCATGCCCTGAGCCAGACCGCACGCAGCCACGGTGCCTTCGGCCCGGGTGCTGGCACAGGCATTGGCGAGCGTGTGGCTGCCGACCGAATCGATAACGCCCGCCCAGCGCTCCTTGGCCAGCGGCTTGCCGGGTTCGGACAGGGTGGCGCGATCAATAATTTCACTGGCACCCAGTTGTTTCAGGTATTCGTGTTCCGACACCCGACCAGTCGAAGCGACCACGCGGTAGCCCAGCTTGCTCAGCAATGCGATGGCAAAACTGCCGACGCCACCGTTGGCACCGGTCACCAGCACTTCGCCCTGTTGCGGGGTCACGCCGTTGCGCTCCAGCGCCATGACGCACAGCATCGCCGTATAGCCGGCCGTGCCGATGGCCATGGCTTGCGCGGCGGTGAATGCCTTGGGCAGCGGAATCAGCCAGTCACCGTTCAGACGCGCCTTCTGCGCCAGTCCGCCGCAGTGGCTTTCACCGACGCCCCAGCCATTGAGCAGCACGGCATCGCCAACCTTGTAATCCGGGTGCGAGCTGACTTCGACGGTGCCCGCCAGATCGATCCCCGGCACCATCGGAAACTTGCGCACCACCGGGCTGCTGCCGGTGATCGCCAGGCCGTCCTTGAAGTTCAGCGTGCTGTACGCGACCCGAACCGTCACATCGCCGTCCGGCAGTTGCTCATCACTGATCTCTTGCAGGTTGGCGCGATAACCGCTGTCGTCTTTGTCGATCAAAATGCCTTTGAACATGACTGCCTCTCACGGGTGGAATTCAGGATATCGAGGCATTGGAATAGCACATTGCAACATTTTGCCCCACTCGACCTTTAGCCAATCGCGCCCCAACGCCGAGCCAGCGTCGGCTGTTCAAGCTACAAATCTGTGCTGGTCATGGGGTTGGCTTTGCGTTAAAAAACCGGCTGCTACCGTCCCTGCCCTGTTTTGTCGTCGGAGAAGCTATTCCATGAGCCAATGGCCTGATACCCGCATTCTTGACCTGTTCGGCATCGAACTGCCGATCATCCAGGGCCCCATGGCAGGTGCCACCAACTCATCCATGGTCATTGCAGCGTGCAACGCCGGTGGCCTCGGTTCGATGCCGGCCGCGATGCTGACCATCGAGCAACTGCGCGAAGAACTGAAGACCATTCGCCAGGGCACGAACAAGCCGTTCAACGTCAACTTCTTCTGCCATCAGCCGCCGGCCGCCGATGAGCAAAAGGCGCGTGACTGGAAAAACCTGCTGGAACCCTACTATCGCGAACTGGGCGTGGATTTCGATGCACCGACGCCGGTGTCCAACCGCGCGCCGTTCGATACGGCTGCCTGCGAAGTGCTGGAAGAATTTCGCCCTGAAGTGGTGAGCTTCCACTTCGGCCTGCCGGAAAAAACCTTGCTGGATCGGGTCAAGGCCACCGGTGCGAAAATCATCTCGTCGGCAACCACCGTCGACGAAGCGATCTGGCTGGAGCAGAACGGCTGCGACGCGATCATCGCCATGGGTTACGAGGCCGGCGGTCATCGCGGGATGTTCCTCAGCGACGACCTGAGCAGCCAGGTCGGTACGTTTGCCTTGGTGCCGCAAGTGGTCGACGCCGTGAGTGTGCCGGTGATTGCCGCCGGTGCGATTGCCGATGCGCGCGGCGTGGCGGCAGCGTTCCTGCTCGGTGCTTCGGCGGTTCAGGTCGGCACGGCGTATCTGTTTACTCCGGAAGCGAAAGTCAGTGCGTCGCACCACAAGGCCCTGCGCACCGCCAAGGAAAGCGAAACGGCGGTGACCAATCTGTTTACCGGGCGCCCGGCGCGGGGGATTCTCAATCGAGTGATGCGCGAGCTGGGCCCGATGTCGGACAAGGCTCCTGCCTTTCCGCTGGCGGGTGGGGCCTTGATGCCGCTGCGCGCGAAGGGCGAAGCCGAATTCAGCAACCTCTGGGCCGGCCAGGCTTTCACGCTCGGCAAAGACCTCGGCACCGCCGAATTGACCCGGCTACTGGCTGAAGGCGCTATGGCAAAACTGACGCGATGATGAACCCGAACGGGTGAGGAGCGTGGCGCCCTCGCCCGGTTTTAATCCAGTGCTTCCCGTTTGACGGCATTTCGCTATATATTTCGATACATAGCGTTTCACCCCCTCGCATCGGCGCAGTCTTCCCTTCCAATAACAACTGCCCACTGCACTTGCCACCCACGGAGCCGTTACATGATCAATCGTGCCTCACGTTTTGCCCCTGCCCTGCTCGCGTTATTCGCCATCGGCGCGGCACAGGCCGATGAAGTGCAAGTCGCTGTCGCGGCCAACTTCACCGCACCGATCCAGGCGATTGCCGCCGATTTCGAAAAAGACACCGGGCACAAACTGGTCGCTGCGTACGGCGCCACCGGCCAGTTCTATACCCAGATCAAAAACGGCGCACCGTTCGAAGTGTTCCTCTCGGCCGATGACACCACCCCTGAAAAACTCGAGAAAGAAGGCGACACCGTCAAAGGTTCGCGCTTCACCTACGCCATCGGCACCCTGGCACTGTGGTCGGCCAAGGAAGGTTACGTCGACGCCAAAGGCGACGTCCTGAAGAAAAACCAGTACCAGCACCTGTCCATCGCCAACCCGAAAGCCGCCCCTTATGGTCTGGCCGCCACTCAGGTGCTGGAAAAGCTGAAACTGACCGACGCCACCAAAGCCAAGATCGTCGAAGGCCAGAACATCACCCAGGCCTACCAGTTCGTATCCACCGGCAACGCCGAGCTGGGCTTCGTTGCCCTGTCGCAGATTTACAAGGACGGCAAGGTCAGCAGCGGCTCGGCGTGGATCGTTCCGGCGAGCATGCACGACCCGATCAAGCAAGACGCGGTGATCCTCAACAAAGGCAAGGACAACGCCGCTGCCAAGGCGCTGGTTGATTACCTCAAAGGCCCGAAAGCCGCTGCGGTCATCAAGTCCTACGGTTACCAACTGTAAATGGCGCTGACGAGTGCCGATTTCGCGGCGATCTGGCTGACCCTGAAACTGGCGTCCCTGACCACCGCGATCCTGCTGGTCATCGGCACTCCGATTGCCCTGTGGTTGTCGCGCAGCCGTTCCTGGCTGCGCGGCCCCATCGGCGCGATTGTCGCGCTGCCGTTGGTGCTGCCACCGACGGTCATTGGCTTCTATCTGTTGCTGGCGCTCGGTCCCAATGGCTTCATTGGCCATTTCACCCAGTGGCTGGGGCTTGGCACCTTGACCTTCAGCTTTACCGGCCTTGTGATCGGCTCGGTGCTCTATTCCATGCCGTTCGTGGTGCAGCCGTTGCAAAACGCCTTCTCCGCGATCGGCACTCGTCCTCTGGAAGTGGCCGCGACCCTGCGCGCCAATCCCTGGGACACCTTCTTCAGCGTGATCCTGCCTTTGGCCCGTCCCGGTTTCATCACTGCGGCAATCCTCGGCTTCGCCCACACCGTCGGCGAATTCGGCGTAGTGCTGATGATCGGCGGGAATATTCCCGACAAAACCCGGGTGGTTTCCGTACAAATCTACGACCACGTCGAAGCCATGGAGTACGCGCAGGCGCACTGGCTGGCCGGGGCGATGCTGGTGTTTTCGTTTCTGGTGTTGCTGGCGCTGTATTCCAGCCGCAAAACCCGCACGGGCTGGAGCTGATCGGTGATTAATGCACGCCTGAAACTGGCCTGGTCGGGCTTCAGCCTCGACGTTGATCTGCAGCTGCCCGGTCGCGGCGTGACGGCGCTGTTCGGTCAGTCCGGCTCGGGCAAGACCACGTGCCTGCGCTGCATTGCCGGGCTCGAACGCGCGCCGCAGGCGTTTATCCGCATCAATGACGAGGTCTGGCAGGACAGCGAGAAAGGCATTTTCGTGCCGCCGCACAAACGCGCGCTCGGCTATGTGTTTCAGGAAGCCAGCCTGTTTGCGCATCTGTCGGTGCTGGCCAATCTGCAGTTCGGCCTCAAGCGCATTGCCAAGGCGCAGCGTCGGGTCGACATGACTCAAGCCACCGAACTGTTGGGGATCGGCCACTTGCTCGATCGTCACCCGCAGCACTTGTCCGGCGGTGAGCGTCAGCGTGTCGGCATCGCCCGGGCGCTGTTGACCAGCCCCCGACTGCTGCTGATGGATGAGCCCTTGGCAGCCCTCGACAGTCAGCGCAAAAGCGAAATCCTGCCCTACCTGCAACGCCTGCACGACGAACTGGAAATCCCGGTGCTGTATGTCAGCCACGCTCAGGACGAAGTGGCCAGGCTCGCCGATCATCTGGTGCTGCTCAGCGACGGCAAAGCGCTGGCCTGCGGACCGATTGGCGAAACCCTGGCGCGACTCGACCTGCCCCTGGCCATGGACAACGACGCCGGGGTGATCATCGAAGGCCTGGTCAGCGGCTACGATGCCGACTATCAATTGCTCACCCTGCAACTGCCGGACTCGTCACTGAACATCCGCGTGACACACGCGCCGATGACGACCGGCCAGAGACTGCGCTGCAAGGTTCACGCGCGCGACATCAGCCTGACCCTGCAAAACAGCGAATTCAGCAGCATCCTCAATCGCCTGCCAGTCACGGTCGTCAGCGAGCAGCCGGCCGATAACGCCGCCCACGTGCTCATTCGCCTCGATGCCGGCGGGACACCGTTGCTGGCGCGCATCACTCGCTACTCGCGGGATCAGCTTGGCGTGCATCCGGGCCAGTCATTGTGGGCCCAGATCAAGGCCGTCGCGGTGTTGGCGTAAATCCGCGGGCACGACCGTCATGGCGTGCGGTCAATGGCTTTAACAGCCTGATTTGCCGCGAAGGAAGTCCGCCATGCCCGATACTGCGCTCACCGAAGTGTTGCCTTCGGACCTGCATTACGTCGATGACACGCAGCCCGGTATTACCCGCAAAAAACTGCGCGGAAAATTCGCCTACTTCGACCCCGCTGGCCAGCGCATCACCGACCCTGACGAGATCAAACGCATCAACGCACTGGCCGTTCCACCGGCCTACGTCGACGTTTGGATCTGCGCCGACCCGCGCGGCCATCTGCAAGCCACCGGCCGCGATGCCCGTGGGCGCAAGCAATATCGCTATCACGCTCGCTGGCGCGAGGTGCGCGACGCGGACAAGTATTCGCGTCTTCGTGAATTTGGTCTGGCGCTGCCCAAACTGCGTAAACAGCTGGAAGCGCTGCTGGCCTCACCGGGCTTCAGTCGCGACAAAGTCATGGCGACGGTCATCACGCTGCTCGACGCTACGCTGATCCGCGTCGGCAACACGCAATACGCGCGGGACAATCGCTCCTACGGCCTGACCACACTGCGCAGCCGGCATGTCGAGGTCAACGGCAGCGCTATTCTGTTCCAGTTTCGCGGCAAGAGCGGCATCGAACATCAAATCACGGTGAAGGACCGGCGTCTGGCGCGGATCATCAAGCGCTGCCTGGAAATTCCCGGGCAGAACCTGTTTCAGTATCTGGATGAAAACGGCGAGCGGCACACCGTCAGTTCCTCCGACGTCAACGCCTACCTGCAAAACCTGACCGGTGCGGACTTCACTGCCAAGGATTACCGGACCTGGGCCGGCAGCGCCCTCGCTTTGGCGGTTCTGCGGGAGCTGCAATGGGAGTCCGAAACCGAGGCCAAGCGGCATGTGGTCGAGATGGTGAAAGGCGTCGCCCGCCAACTGGGCAACACGCCGGCGGTCTGTCGAAAGTGCTACATCCACCCGGCGGTGGTCGAGCATTTCATGCTCGGCGCCTTGGCCGAGTTGCCGAAACCGCGCATCCGCAAGGGCCTGCGCAAGGAAGAAGTCGCACTGGCGCTGTTTCTTGAACGGATGGTCGAGCAGGCAGACACGCCTTGAAGCCTTCGGCCGTCTCGACTAGGCTACGCCTTCCTACCTCCTCGGGATGACCGCAGAAGTGAACAACTAAGCCTTCAAAAATGTAATCGCGACACGCCGCTCATGGCGCTTGTCAGTGTTCACGACATTTTTTGGAGGTGCCGATGACTCACGTCTCGCGTACGCCTGCTCTCGTCTCCCTGAATCAACTGGGTTTTCAGTTCGCCAATGGCGAGACGATTTTCACTGCACTCAATCTGAAATTCGATCACACCCCGACCGCCATTGTCGGGCGCAACGGCGTTGGCAAAAGCATTTTGGCGCGTCTGATCGCCGGAGTATGGCAACCCACCAGCGGCAGCGTGACGCGTACCGTGGCGCCAACCTACGTGGCGCAAACCTTTGTCGCGACACCCGGCGAGACGGTCGCCGAGTCCACCGGCAGCGCCGCGATTCTTCAGGCGCTGGAGCGAATGAACCGGGGTTGCGGATCAGTCGAGGATTTCGATCTCATTGGCGAACAATGGGATCTGGCGGACCGACTGCGCCGCCTGCTCGATGACGCCGGGCTGACAGAAATTTCTTTCACCGACGAGACTGGCAAACTCAGTGGCGGCCAGCAAGCACGTGTTGCCCTGATTGGGGCATTGTTGAGTCGTGCGTCGTTACTGATTCTGGATGAACCGACCAACCATCTGGATACATCAGGACGGAAATGGCTGATGAACTCATTGGAACGCTGGCACACCGGTTTGATCGTCGTCAGCCATGATCGGCAATTGCTCGACCGGATGCAGCGGATCGTCGAGTTGAGCGCATCGGGTGCAATAGAATTCGGCGGCAATTACTCGGCATTCCGCGAACATCAGCGAATTCATCAAGCCGCGGCGCAAGCACGTCTCGACCACGCCAGAAGCGAACGTCAGCGCGAGCGGATTCGGCTACGACGCGAGCACGACACGATACAGCGACACGCTGCCAACTCTCGACGCAACGCCGAAACCGCCAACATTGCCAGTTTCGAATACGTGGCGATCAAGGGCGCCGCCCGGGAGATCATGGGGCATGTCCGTCGGGGCCATCAGGCCCGCAAGTCCGAACTGGATGCCCAGGTGCGCGAAGCTTACGCCAAGGTGCAGCCCGAGGACGGCGTGCTGATTAACTTGCCTGCCAGCGCGGTGCCGAACAACCGCCAGATCTGTACGTTGATTGACGCTCGGCTGCCCTGGCTGTCGAGCGATGCACTGAATCTGACGATCCATGGCCCGATGCGGATCGCTGTCAGCGGGCCCAACGGCTGCGGCAAATCAACGCTGTTGAAAGTGCTCGCCGGGGAACTGATGCCCGTCGATGGAACCGCCGCGACTCACGTGCCCTTCGCATTCCTGGATCAGCAACTGGCCCAACTAAACGATCAGCGCTCCATTACCGAACAGCTGATGATGCAAGGTACTGCACTGACCGAGGGCACCCTGCGCAGCTATCTCGCGCACTTGCAGCTGGATGCGAGCCGCGCCACGGCCCCTTGCGCTTCGTTGAGCGGTGGCGAGCGCCTGAAAGCCGCACTGGCGCTGGCTTTGTGGCGAACGGATCCTGCGCAGCTGTTGCTGCTGGATGAGCCGACCAACCATCTGGATCTGCCGTCGGTGGAAGCGTTCGAACGGGCGTTGCAGTCATTTCCGGGTGCCATTGTCGCCGTTTCCCACGATCAGGACTTCCTTGAGGCATTGAATCCGACCCACCACCTGCGCCGGCACCCATCAGGCTGGCAACTGCACCCGACGAACTGACTTGGCTATTTTTTGCACGATTGCTCAGGGCTTCTATAGTTGATCTGGTACGAATCAGCCGCGGTGACGCCATGGAAGACATATTCGTCGTGAAGCGCTGCAACAAGATCGTCATCCACGGCCGGCGCGCCGGAGAAACTCTCCATGAGCCCGCCGAAGCCCTGGGCTGGTATCGCATCTGCGACACACGAACCGGCGGTTTCATCGGCGACGGCTACGACCGGGAAGAAGACGCCCGCAAGGAATGTCATCGGCTCAACGTCGCCAGCTCGCGAGTGACCGCCCCCGAGTCATCGGGCTGATAGCTGTCATTTACGGGTCTATACTCAAACCAGTTGAAGGAGCAGCGCCCCAACGGCAGAAAGCTCGCCCATCGCGGGCTTTTTGCTGCCACCGAGCGGATTAATGAACGGAGGTGTTCCATGTCCGAAAGAGAGTCCATCACCACTCTCCTCACCTTGCTCGATGCCCGCGAAGCACGCCTCGCCGCGGCCTGCAAAGAGATCGCCGACTGGGTCGACCATCAAGGCGGGCACCCCACCGCCCTGCGCATCCGCGACCGGCTGAACGATATCGAAAAAGATACCCCGCTGATTCGCAGCACCCTGTCATCGCTCAAACCGATCGACCGGCCGTTGCCACGTTTCAGGTAGGTCATCGATCCACGGTGAACGAAAAAGAACGCCCTTGGTCGTGAGAGGTCAATACCTTTACACGTCACCAAGGAGGCGTCTTATGGTCATTCATTTCAAAGTCGACGGGCACCTGGCCTGCGGGCACAAGGGCAACAACCTCTCCGCCAGCAGCGAACTCAATCGAGTGAAGTGCCGCAGTTGCCGCAATACTGACGCGTACAAGGATGCGCGCAAAGACCAGCGCAACGCAGCGCGGCGCGCGGCTCGCCATTCAAAGGATGCGCACACGGCGTCCGACTGGCGTTCCGAGTGGATCGAGCGGTTGACCGCGATGGCCGGACTTCAGCGTTTGCCTAGAGGATTTACTGGGCAAGCCTTCGTCTGAACAAAAAAAGGGCCGATTGAATCGGCCTTTTTTTTGCTGTTTGTCTCGTCCTGAATAAGGTTTACACCTTCTGACCCATTCTCAGGAGGGAGTAAT